>JBBDRG010000089.1:0-18585 GCA_040905585.1 Verrucomicrobiales bacterium | reverse complement strand
AAAAACGTGGATTCATTCAGGTCTCGGCGTGATGGTGTTTTTCAACAGTCTCTTATCGCTTGCCAAATCGAACATCCGTTTGAAACGTTCGTTTGGGACTTGTTCACCGGATGTCGAATCGCTCTTCCAGCGCCGCGCAAACGCGAAGCCGTCTTCTCGACGCGGCCGAGTCGCTTTTTGCCGACAACGGCTTCCGGAACGTTTCCTTGCGTCTGATCACCCGAAAAGCGGGAGCCAATCTGGCGGCGGTCAACTACCACTTCGGCTCGAAGGAAGCCCTGGTGCGGGAAGTGTTGACGCGGGTCATCGGTCCGATCAACGAGGAGCGGCTCGAGTTGCTCGAAAAGGCGGAGACCAACCACGAAGGCGCGCCCGTCCCCATCGAGGAAATTCTGGATGCGCTCCACCGTCCCGTCGTGAACCGGCTGAAGGCGTCCGCCCACCATTCGTCCGTTTACCTGAAGCTGGCGGGCCGATGCCTCTCCGAACCGGCCGAAAACTTCTCGGAAACTCTCGTCGGTATTTTCAAGGAAGTCGTCGAGCGGTTCATGACCGCGGCGTCCCGTTCGCTGCCCCACCTCGACGAAGCGGACGTCTTCTGGCGGATGCATTTCTCCGTCGGCACGATGATTCACGCGCTAACCCACGAGGACCGGCTCGCCATGATGTCGCAGGGCCGGGTCCGCGCCGTCGATCCGGAGGACACGCTTCGGCGGCTGATCGAGTTCACCGCCGCCGGACTGCGCGCCGAGAAAAACGGTGGCGGAAGCGACGCCGGAACCTCGCTCTCGAAAGCGAGAAACGGTCTCTTCGCCCTGGCGGCGGCGACGATGTTTTTCCTGACGGGTTGCCAGTCCCTCTCGCCGCCCGACGCCAAGCACCGAACGAGAGTGGAGGCGCCGGCGCATTGGATCGCCGGCGCCACCTATCGGCCCGCCCACTTCCCGGATCGCTACTGGGTCGAGGATTTCGAAGACGCCAATCTGAACGAATTCGTCGAATCGGTTCTCGGGAACAACCGGGACCTCAAGGCGGCCCAGTCGCGCCTCGAGATCGCCCAGGCCAACGCCCGGATCACGGGGGCGGACCTCTACCCGCAAATCGAGGGCAACCTCGACGGGCAGCGGAACCTCCAGAACTTCATCGGCTTTCCCTTCGGGGACGCGCCGCCGGACACGGTCTTCTCGAGCCGCAGCAACCGCTTCGGCCTGTCTCTCGATCTTAGCTGGGAGATCGATCTCTGGGGCCGTCTCCGCGCCGCCGAATCCGCCGCCGTGGCGGAGTTCGAGGCCTCCCTCTACGACCGGTCCACGGCCGAACTCTCGCTCGCCGGACAGGCGGCCAAAGCGTGGTTCGCCCTCGCGGAAGCGCGCGACCAAGTCGCTCTGGCCCGGGCCACCATCGACATCTACTCCCAAACCGAGACCCTCATCCGCGAGCGTTTCGAAAGGGGGATCGACGACGACGGAACCAGTCTCGCGGCGCAGGTCCTGCTTGCGGAAACGGACGTGGCCAACGCCGAAGACACTCTCGAAAGCCGGCGGGAACTCGTGGGCCGGACCTCCCGGCAGCTCGAAGTTCTCGCGGGAAAGTATCCCGCGGGAAGAGCCGGCGAAGCGGCGCGTCTCCCCGGTTATCCCGGAAAGATCCCCACCGGCCTGCCGGCGACCCTTCTCGACCGACGTCCCGACCTGGCCGCCTCGGAACGCCGCATCGCCGCCGCCGACGAGCGCTTTCTCGAGGCGAAGAGGTCGCTTTTACCCCGGCTCAGCCTGACGAGCAGCTACGGGACCTCGACCGAAGACATCGGCAATCTCCTCGACGGCGACTTCTCGGTGTGGAGCGTCGCCGGCAACCTGGCCCAGCCGATCTTCCAGGGCGGGCGGCTGCGCGCCAACGTCGACAAGCAGTACGCGGAACTCCATCTCGCCGCCGCCGAGTTCGAACAAACGGCCCTCACGGCCTTCGCCGAAGTGGAAAACGCCCTGGCGGCGGAAGCGTTCTTCAATCGCCGGATCGAATCCCTTTCGCGCTCGATCAAGCTTTCCCGGCAAGCCTACGACCGCTCGCTCGACGAATTCAAAACCGGCACGGGCGATGTTCTCACCGTGCTCTCCGCGCAAGAGAGGCGCTTCGCCAGCGAATCGCAGCTTCTCAACGTGCGTCGAATGCGACTCGAAAACCGCGTCGATCTGTATCTCGCGCTCGGCGGCAGTTTTCGCCCTTTCGAGCCGCCCGCCGAGAAAGAACCCCGAACATGAAACGTTCGCTCAAAATCATCCTGGGCGTCGCCATCTTCCTGGCGGCGATCGGAATTTCCGCGCTTCTCTGGATCACCAAGCCGCAGGCCGAGACGTCGGAGGACGAAAAGTCGCTCCCCTCGGTCGAGACCATGACCGTGCGGCTCGAGCCGGTGACTTTCGATATTCCGTCGCAGGGTGTCGTCGAGGCCGATCGTCGCGTCCGGCTCGCCTCCGAGGTTTCCGGCAAAGTCGTCGAAACGGCGAAGCAATTCGAAGCCGGGAACGCCTTCGAGAAAGATTCCGTGCTGGTGCGGATCGACCCCGCCGACTACGAAGCGGCGGTGGCGCAGGCGCGCTCGAATCTCGCCGACGCCGAATCCGCTCTCGCGAGCGAAGAAGCGCGCGCCGAGCAGGCCGAGCGCGACGTGCGCAGGCTGGGCGGCGAGGGCTCGGATCTTGCGCTGCGCAAACCGCAGCTCGAAAGCGCGCGCGCCCGGGTCGAATCGGCCCGGGCTTCGCTCGCCAAGGCCGGGAAGGACCTGAGCCGGACCGCCATTCGCGCCCCCTTCGACAGTATCGTGGCCTCGACCGCGACCGAGGTCGGGAGCTACGTGACGCCGGGAACCGAAGTCGCCGAGGTATTCGGGACGAGTCCCTTCGAAGTCCGACTCCCGCTTTCCGTGGATGAAATGCCGTTCCTGAAGACGAGCCCGGCCGGCGAGCCGACGGGCCGGGTGCGGATCAGCGCGACGGCGGCCGGGACGACCGAGACCTGGACGGGCACCATCGTCCGGACAGAGGGCGAGATCGACCGCTCCACCCGCTCCATTCACGTCGTCGCCGAAATCGAATCGCCGTCCGGTCCCCGAGTCGTCGGGCCGCGGCCGGGCCTTTTCGTCCAAGCGTCCATTCCGGGCCGGGAAATACCCGGCATCGCCAGAATCCCCTTTTCCGCCTTCCTCGACCTGGAGCGGGTCATGGTAGTCGATCCCGACGATCGCCTGAGGTTCCGCGAAGTGGGCGTCGTCTTTCGCGAAGGTCGGAACGTCTACGTGTCGAGCGGTCTCGAGGACGGCGACCGCGTCTGCCTCACCGAACTTTCCGACCCCGTCGAGGGCATACTCGTCTCGCCGCGTCCCGTCGGCGAATCCGACGACGCTCCGGATTCCGACCCCGTGCCACCATCCAGCCGACCGTGAACGAAGAAGCGTCAGACTCGGGCATCATCTACTGGTTCAGCCGCAATCACGTGGCGGCGAACTTTCTCATGCTGATGATCGTCGTGATCGGGATCGGCACCTGGCCGAAACTGAAGAAAGAGATCTTTCCCGAGACCTCGGTCAACTCGGTCAACATCAACGTTCCTTTCCCCACCGCCACTCCGGAAGAAGTGGAAAAGGGCATCGTCATCCCGATCGAAGAGGCGATCCAGGATGTCGACGGCATCGACACCATCCGCTCCACCGCCACGCAAGGCGCGGGCAACATTCTCGTGGAGGTGGCCAACGCCTACGATGTCCGCGAGGTCATGGACGACATCAAAACCCGGGTCGACGCCGTGCAGAATCTCGCCGAAGAAGCCGAGGAGCCGGTGCTCGAGGAGGTGCTCATCAAAGCCCAGGTCATGAGCATCGCCGTCTCCGCCGACGCCGGCGAGAAGACGCTTCGGGCGATCGCCGAGCGGGTCCGGGCCGATCTTCTCGCCTACCGGGGCGGTCCCTCGAGCGTCACCCAGGCGGTCCTTGCGGGCGTGCGGGACTACGAAATTTCCATCGAGGTTTCCGAGCAGACGCTGAGACAGTACGGAATCACTTTCGACCAGGTCGCCGCCGCGGTTCGCCGCGCCTCGCTCGACCTTCCCGGCGGATCGGTCCGCACCGAGAGCGGCGAGGTGCTTCTGCGCACGGAAGCGCGACGCTACAACGCCGAGGAATTCCGCCCCATCCCGGTCGTCACCCGGCCGGACGGATCGACCGTCACCCTGGGACAGTTGGCGACCATCAGGGACGAGTTCGAAGAAGACCTCATCGAAACCCGCTTCGACGGCGAGTCCGCCATCCTCATCAATGTCTTCCGAGTCGGGAACGAGGATACCATCAAAGTCGCCGAGACGGTCAAGGAGTTCGTCTACGAGGCGGCTCCGGCCACCCTGCCCGAGGGGGTCCGTCTCGAGATCTGGAAGGACGACTCGCTCTATCTCTCCGGTCGCCTCGAACTGCTCGCCAAGAACGGCCTCTTCGGCCTCGTGCTCGTGACGATCGTGCTGACTCTCTTTCTGCGGCCCAGCCTGGCGCTTCTGGTTTCCCTCGGCATTCCCGTCTCCTTCGCTGGAGCCATCGCTCTGATGCCCTACACCGGCATCTCGCTGAACATGATATCCCTGTTCGCCTTCATTCTCGTGTTGGGCATCGTCGTCGACGACGCCATCGTGGTCGGCGAAAACGTCTACAGCCGCATGCGGCGGGGGGAACATCCCCGGGACGCCGCCCCGCGCGGCACCCGCGAAGTGGGCATCGTCGTGGTCTTCGGCATCCTGACCACGGCGATGGCGTTCACTCCCATGCTCGGGCTGAGCGGGGTCAGCGGGAAGATCTGGCCCAACATTCCGCTCGTCGTCATTCCCACGCTGCTCTTTTCCCTGATCCAGTCGAAGCTGATCCTGCCCTCTCACCTCGCGTTGCTCAAGCCCCTCGACCCCGACAGGGAGCCGGGCCCGGTCATCCGCTTCCAGCACCTCTTCGCGCGCGGACTGGAAAATTTCGTCGAGCGCTTCTACCGCCCCGTGCTGAGAGTGGCGCTCGCCCACCGCTATCTCGTCCTGGTCTGCTTCGTTTCCCTTTTGATCGTGACCGTCGGGACGGTCACCTCCGGATGGATCAAGTTCGTGTTCTTCCCCGATGTCGAGACGGACGTGACCGTTTCCAAACTGACAATGCCGCAGGGCGTCTCCTTCGAAAAAACGGCGGAGGCGATTGGACTGATCGAGGAGAGAGCCTTCGAACTCAACGAGCACTTCAAGATGAACAACGGCGACGGCGTGGTGAGGCACATGCTCGCCAGCGTCGGGACCCAGCCGCTCGTGCAGGGAATGGGCGCGGGTGGCGGTCAGCCAAAAGGCTCCAACCTCGGCGAAGTCACCCTCGAACTGGGACCCGCCGCCGACCGGGATTTCACCGGAGCGGAGGTCGTCTCCAAGTGGCGCGAATTGGTCGGTCCCATCCCCGGCGCGGTCGAGTTGACCTTCGCCACCGAATCCGCCGCGGGCGGCAACGCCATCGATCTCGAACTGGTCGGAAGCGACCTGGAGCAACTCGAGGCGGCCACCGAAGACGTCAAAGCGGCTTTGGAGTCCTTCGTCGGCGTCATCGACATCGGTGACTCCGACGTGGAGGGAAAGCGGGAACTCAAGCTCGACATTCTCCCCCAAGGCAAGCTGCTCGGGCTGCGGCTCGAGGATATCGCGCGCCAAGTTCGCCAGGGATTCTACGGAGAAGAGATCCAGCGGCTCCAGCGGGGGAAGAACGAGGTCAAAGTCTTCGTGCGCTATCCCCGGAGCGAACGCGCGTCCATCGCCGACTTGGAAAACATCAAGATTCGAACGCCGGAAGGGGCCGAAGTTCCCTTTTCGGAGGTGGCCACCGCGAGCTTCGGGCGCGCCAACGCGACCATCCGCCGCACCGATCAGCAGCGGGCGGTTCAAGTCACCGCCGACGTCGACGAGGCGAGAGGGGCCAACGCCAACGAAGTCGTCCGTTCCCTGACTCGCGGCGGGGAAGCCCGGAATTTCTTCAAGCGCTGGCGGACGAACCTCGCAAACTGGTTCCGGGCCCGCGCGGGAGAGCCGCCCCCTCCCGAACCGGAGAAAGGCGCTCTCGTCGAGATCGAGGAAACCTATCCCGGCGTCCGCTACAGCTTCGAGGGCGAACAGAAGGACCAAGCCCAGTCCATGGAGGAAATGGGACAGAAAGCCCTCCTCGCTCTGCTTGGAATGTACATCCTCATGGCGATTCCGTTGCGGTCCTACGTCCAGCCGATGATCATCATGTCGGTCGTTCCCTTCGGCCTCGTCGGGGCGGTCATCGGACACATTCTCATGGGGTTCAATTTTTCCATCATGAGCATGTGCGGGGTCGTGGCCCTCGCCGGCGTGGTGGTCAACGACAGCCTCGTCCTCGTCGACTACGTGAACCGGAAAGTCGCGGCGGGCCAGTCGCTGCACGACGCCGCCAGGGAGGCGGGGGCCGCCCGCTTCCGTCCCATCCTGCTGACCTCGCTGACGACCTTCGCCGGGCTGACTCCGATGTTGTTGGAAACCGACATTCAGGCGAAGTTCCTCATTCCCATGGCCGTGTCGCTCAGCTTCGGAATTCTTTTCGCCACTTTCATCACCCTTCTCCTCGTTCCCTGCCTCTACCTGGTGCTCGAAGACGTCGGGAAACTCTTGGGCAAGAACCGGGCTTCCGAGATGAACTAACAAGAACACAGGTCCGGCGCTTCGATTAGGGTTTGTCTTCGTCGAGCCTCCGAGGAATAGTGCCTCCGCACCTGTCACTGCATGAGAAAGTTACGCTGGCTTCTAAGACGACTCGGTCACGGGGTCGGCGGATTCGTGGCGGAAAATTCGATCGACCTGTTCCCCATCCGGCACGGGTTCAAAGGCTACCGCGCGTCGGACTTGCGGGCGGACGCCGCGGCCGGACTCAACGTAGCGCTTCTGGCGTTTCCCCAGGGAATGGCCTACGCGGTGATCGCCGACCTGCCGATTCAATACGGCATCGTCTCGGGAGCGATCGCCGCCCTCGTCGCTCCGATTTTCGCCGGTTCCCGCCACACCATTCTCGGCCCGACCAATGCGACGGCGTTCATGCTCTTCGCGAGTTTCGCCTCGTTCAGTTCGCCCGACCGGATCTTCTATCTTCCCATGCTGGTGCTTTTCATCGGCATTCTCCTTACCATCGGCGCCCTGTTCCGCGTGGCGGAGCTGATCCAGTTCGTGAGCCACTCCGTCGTGGTCGGCTACATCGCCGGGGCGGCGGTTCTCATTATTGCCAACCAACTCGAGCACGTGCTCGGAATCGACGTCCCCCCGGAGGCCTCTTCCGACGGAGCCAAGACTTTTTTCACCATCCTCCAGGACACGTTCTCCCGAATCGAACTGACACAGTGGCAGCCCGTGGTCCTCGCCCTTGCCACGTTCCTGCTGTGGTTCTTTCTGACGCGCCGGTTCAAACGCCTGCCCGCCTTCGCGATCGTCCTGTTCGTCATGTCGCTGGTCTACAATATCCTGCACCTTTACGCAGGGTGGAACGTGGCAACCTTCACTCCCTTCGCCCTCTCCGACCTGACCCCCCGCCTCCCGGAAGTGAGCCACCGCGGATTTTTCACCGATTTCAGTCGCCTGATCGGATTGGCCTTTTCCATCGCCTTCCTCGCCTCGCTGGAAAATTCCGTGATGTCGAAAACACTCGCCAGCCGGGTTGGCGACCGCCCCGACATGAACCAGGACATGCTCAGTGTCGGGATGGCCAACATCGCCGCCTCCGTGACCGGCGGCATGCCGGCGTCGGGCTCGCTGACCCGCTCCGCGCTCAATTTGGCCAGCGGCGCCGTTTCGCGTCTTTCCAGCATCATCAGCGGTCTCCTCTGCGTCGCCGGCCTTCTCCTGTTCGGCGACCACATGGACCTCGTGCCGAAGGCCACTCTCGCCATGCTGATCATGTGCATCGCCGCGTCGGTCGTGAACCGCCGCTTCATCCGCATCTCGCTCTACGCGACCGCCGAAGACGCCGCCGTGCTCATCACCACCTTCGTCGCCGCGCTGCTGATGCCCCTCAACATCGCCATCTTCCTCGGGGTGGGCATTTCCATCATGCTCTACCTGCGGGCAGCCAGCCGCCCCTATCTCACCGAGTACGAGTTCTCCGAGCAGGGCGAACTCCGCGAAGCCGGCGAGAAGCGCGCCCGTCCCATCCCGGCGATCTCCATCGTCCACGTCGAGGGCGACCTCTTCTTCGGAGCCGCCGAACTGTTCCGCACCCAGATCCAGAAAACCTCGCTCGACCCCGCCCTGAGCGTCATTATCCTGCGGCTCAAGAACGCCCGTCACCTCGACGCCACCAGCGTCGTCGCGCTCGAGGAAATGGTCCGGTTTCTCCGGGATCACGACAGGCACGTCATCATCAGCGGCGCGTCGAAAGACGTCTACCGAGTCCTCAAGAACTCAGGCTCCGTGGAGGTCATCGGCCGGGAGAACATTTTTCTGAACCATCCGCAGAATCCCAACCTCTCCACCCGCAACGCCTTGAAGCGGGCGCAGGAGCTTCTCGGGACGAAGGAAGCCGACATCCGGATCTTCTACGATCCGAGCCACGACAAGAAGTGACCGCGCCATGGCCGGCGGGCGTTGCCCCGACGATACGTTGTCCGGCCGACGACTGTCCGCCACGACGAAACACGTCCCAACTCCGTTTCCGGTCCGTAACCCTGACCGATGTCGCTTCTCGACAATTTCTGGGTGTCCACGCTTCGGGACACGGTGACGAACTGGCTGGAGGACAAAGCCTTTCGCCTCGGCGCGGCGCTGGCCTTTTTCTCGATGTTCTCCATCGCCCCGCTCCTGTTGATCGTAGTGAGCCTGATGGGGCTCTTCTTCGGCCGGACCGAGGCCCGCGCGGAGTTGGAGGAAGAATTGGGCAACTTCCTCAGTCCGGAGGCGGCGGAAACCCTGCTCAATCTGGCCGACCACGCCCAGAGGACAGGCGATTCGCTGTGGGCGACCATAGCGGGAATCGTCGCGCTCGTTTTCGGAGCGACCGGAGTCTTCGGCCAGCTCCAGGATGCACTCAACTCGATCTGGGGAGTCAAGGCCAAGCCGAAGAAAAGCTGGCTTCACATGATAAGAAAGCGTCTCCTTTCCTTCAGCATGGTGCTGGTGATCGGTTTCCTTCTCCTCGTCTCCCTCGCTCTCTCCACCCTGCTCAGCTCGCTGACGGGACTGGCCTCCGACTACTTCAACCTGCCCTCCTGGACGGTCAGCGGCCTGGACCTCGGCGTCTCCTTTCTCGTCGTCGCTATTCTCTTCGCTTTCATTTTCAAGGTACTGCCGGACGCGAAAGTCAGGTGGCGGGACGTCCGCCTCGGCGCCCTCGTCACCGCCGGCCTCTTCGTCCTTGGAAAATTCTTCCTCGCCTGGTATCTCGGACGCGAGAGCACGACCTCCGCCTACGGTGCCGCCGGGGCTTTCGTCCTCGTGCTCCTGTGGATCTACTACTCGTCGCTCATCCTCTTTCTCGGGGCCGAGTTCACCCAGGCCTACGTCCGCAATTCCGGCGACACTATCGAACCGTCCCGCCATGCCGTGAAAGTCAAGACCACGGAATTGGAAGGGATTTGACGGAAAAAATCAGAAAAATCGGTGCCGGAACCGTCGAGCGCCGGATCAACGCCCACGAGATTCGGGCGGGTTACGCGAAACTCTTCATTCTCCGGCACAACGTTTGAGAACACTCAGCCACGACCGTGAACGCGGGTTGATCATGGGGCAATGGGTCAAATGAGAAAAGGCATTTCGACGCGGTTCGGCCCAGGAATTGAGCGCGGCACGGAACAGTCACGGAATGTTGCCTGGTACCCTTTTTCCACGGCGCGATGGGGTCCCGCTTGACCCCGCTATACGAGAACGCGGACTACCCGGATCGGAATCGCTGTGAAATCATGGTGATCATTCTTTCTCCATGGCTCCCTTGCACATTCCCATTCTCGCGGCACTCGCTCTCCAGGCGATGACCTTCGCCGCCACCGCCGAGCCTTTTCTCGTTCGTGACGGTCAGGCTGCGGCCGAGATCGTGATCGCCGAGAAACCCGCCCGGGCCGCCGAGTTCGGAGCCGAGGAATTGCAGACCTACCTCGAAAAGATCTCCGGCGCCCGCCTCGAAATCGTCGCGTCGCCCACCGCCGCACCGGTCAAGATCTACGTCGGCGAAAGCGAAGCCGCCCGCAGGGCCGGGGTGACCGCCGAAGGCCTGGAGCGCGACGCCTTTCGCCTCGTGTCGGGGGGAAACTGGCTCGCGTTGGTGGGGAACGACCTCGAGTTCGAGCCGCGCGAACCGTGGGCGCGCAACCACGGGCAGTGGGCCGCGGAGAAACAGGCGGAGTGGGAGAAACTCGCCGGGAAGCCTTGGATGAACCCGGTCGGACGGAGCCTCTATCGCGACTACAACAAACAGCTCGACCTCTGGAACCTCGACCACCGCGGCTCGCTCAACGCGGTCTACGCCTTCCTGCGCGAACTCGGCGTCCGTTGGTACATGCCGGGTCCGCTCGGCGAGGTCCTCCCGGAAACCCGGGACATCGCCCTGCCCGAACTGGACCGCTCCGTGACCCCGGCCTGGGAAATCCGCAGCATCAGTCGTCCGCTCATTTCGGCGAACGAACTCGAACCCGCGCTCTGGTATCTCCGCATCGGCGCCAACGAACAATACGGCATTCTTCACCACGGGCTGCGCCACCTCACCGAACATCCCGAACAACGCGCCGCCCATCCCGAATACTTCGCCATGATGGCCAACGGCGAACGCGACAACGCCAGCAAAACGGCCAACGCCTGCCTCTCCTCGGAAGGCTTTTTCGACGAAACCGTCGCCTTCGCTCGGCTCATGTTCGATCACTACGACATTCCCATCATCTCGATCATGCCGCACGACGGGTTCAACCACTGCCAGTGCGACCGCTGCCGCGACCAGGCCACGATCGAGCGCGGGCCGTCCGGGATCTCCTCCGACTACGTCTGGTCTTTCGTCGTCCGGGTGGCCGACGAACTCGCCACGACCCATCCCGACCGCAAGGTCTTCTGCGGCGCCTACAGCACGTATCGCCTCCCGCCTTCGAAGATCGACAAACTCCCCGACAACGTGCTCGTGCAGATCACCAACGGCCGGCCCATCCGCGAACTGGACGACGCCGTCCACGACGAAGCCACCGCCCTCCGGCAGGAGTGGCTCGCGAAGACGGATCACCCGCTCTCGGTCACCCTGAACTACACGCCCTTCACCAATCGCGGCGCCTATCGCCCGCAGTATTGGCCGCACGTCATCGACCGCGGGATGAAAGCCTCAGTCGGCGAGACCTGGCGGGAAGATGTCTGGATTTCCAGCGGCAAGGGCGGCCTCCATTTTCCGGGCATGGCCCACTTGAATCCGTGGATCATCTCGCGGCTCTGGTGGGATGTCGATCAGGACGTCGATGTCCTCCTCGACGAATACTACGAAAAATTCTACGGACCCGCCGTCGCCGGGATGAAAGCCTTCATCGAGTTCTGCGAAAAAGAATACCCCCGCCTCGGCACCGACGGCGAGATCGCCGCCCGGTCGCTGGAACTCTTCGACCGGGCCCGGGCCGCGGCCCCGGCGGATTCCGTCTACGGGCAGCGGATCGCGCTGGTGGACGAATTTCTGACCACCTTCCGCAGCCGCGCCCGGCAGATGAGCGTGCCGCGCCCCGAGGGATTGCCCGAGTATCGGCTCATCGACATGGGCAAGGACAAATGGCGCGACGTCCAGGACAGCCTGACCATGGACGGGAAAATCGACGAGGAATTCTGGACCGCCTACCCCCACCCGCGTCCCCTCCGGGAGGCCCACACCGGGAAGAAACCGGAAGGCGAGACCCGTTTCATGGGCCGCTGGTGGCAGGACAGCCTCGTCTTCGGGATTCGCTGCGAATTCGATCCCGGCGAGCCGCCCGTGATCGGCACGGAGAAAGACGGCGATCCCGCCATCTGGCAGGGCGAGCATCTCGAGCTTCTCATCGAGACCGACCGGCACTCCTATTACCAGATCGTCGTCAATCCCGCCGGCGCGATCATCGACCTCGATCGCGGCGTGCCCATGAAACAGGGCCGCGCCTACGAATGGTCCTCGGAGGCGGAAGTCGCGGCGCACGTGGGCGAAGATTTCTGGTCCGTCGAGATCCGCCTGCCCGTCACCGGGTCCGACGAAGACCCGCTCCACCAGGTCGTCGGCACCCGCCCCTTCGAGTCCAAGGCGAAAGCCCTCGCCTCCGCCAAGGGCAGCAGCCTGCCATGGCACTTCAATTTGTTTCGCAAACGTTCGGGAACCGACGGCGTCGAGACGAGCGCCTTCTCGCCCCTCGGCCCGGAGGACGAGAACTTTCATGTTCCCTTGCGGTTTGCGCGGATCTACGTGCGGTGAGTTTCATTCCATTCGGTATTGGAGAACGAATAGAACCCTGTTCCCTGGCTTGATTCAGGATTCAGGAAAATCAGGGTGACTTACAAAGCACCACAACTGCGTATGCGAACAGTGTAGCGCACAGCCGGATAAGTGTTCATAAAAGCACTTATGGCTTCCGTCTACCGTCCACGTCGTCCCCGCGCTTCGCCCTTGTGGCAAGTAGTCAACCATTTCTGGTCCGATTTCGTGGCCGGCTACGAGGTGCGCCACCGCCCCATCCACGGACCGCTTCGCAAGGACGCCATTGACGTGGTGCGCCAGTTCCACCGCTGCGGCGACCTCGCGGCTGGATTCACCAGGCTCCAGTGCCCGGAGTGCGGCCACGAGCGCCTCCTAGCCTTCACCTGCAAGACGCGCCATTTCTGCCCGAGCTGTCATCAACGGAAGGTCCGCACCACCGGCGACTGGATCGCCCGCGTCCTCTGCTTCGAGGTGCCGCACCGGCAGTTCGTGTTTACGATGCCCAAGCCCTTGCGCGGCATCTTCCGCAAACGGCGCAAGCTTCTCGATCATCTCTTCAGCACCGCGATCGAGAGTCTGCGCGACTGGATGCGCGCGAGGCTTGATCTGCCCGACGGACAACTCGCCGCCGTTGCCGCCGTGCAGACCTTCGGCGATTACCTGAACTTTCACCCTCACCTCCACGTGCTTGCGGCCTCCGGGCTTGTGGACCGGGAAGGGCGCTTTCACATGCTGCCCGTTGAGACTCTCGAACCTCTCGCTGAACTTTTCCGCCACCGCTTCCTTGCCCTGCTGCGCCAGGAGAAGCTTATCAGCGAGAGGAAACTCCGCCAGCTTCTCGCCTGGACTCACAGCGGCTTCAGTTTGGACGCGGGTGAAAAACCCGTCGCGTCGAGCGATGTTGAGGGTCGCAAAAGACTGGCCGAGTATCTCTTACGCGCCCCCTTCTCCCTTGAAAAGATCACCTGGAACGAATCGTCCGGCAAAGTGGTCTACCGCTCAAAACGGAGCTGGCACACCAAGCGCAACTTCCAGATCTTCGAGGCCGTCGATTTTTTGGCCGCCACCGTGGAGCACATCCCGCCGAAGGGGCAGCAAACAGTGAGGTATTACGGACTCTATTCGAACAAGAGCCGGGGAATGGCGGCGAAGACGGGGCGACTCAGACCGGAGATGAACGATGCGAAGAATCCCGAGCGAGGAGTGGAGACTCCACCGGGGACTCTCTTCATCCTACCGCCGCCCGGGTCCCGGAGCGGTCGTGCCCTCCGCCCCCTCTGGCGGGATCTTATCATGAGGGTTTGGGGTGAGGACCCGCACAAATGTCCCAGCTGTCCCGGCACGATGAACATGGTGGGGACGATGATCCGGCGGAGTGAAGTTGAGTTTTTCCTGAAGCTGCACGGACTTTGGGAGGGAGTCATCGCCTTGCCGCCTCCGCCCGAACCGCCCTTTGATGTCGAGACGATGGCGCCCATCGAGGTTCCGCCCCACGCGATCTGGCGCGACGACTTCGAGGAGTTCGGACCGGATCGGTGGGCGGAGACCGAGTCCGCTTGGGTCGCACCCGAGCTTGATCTCGGCGATGGACGCCGCCTCGTCCTGGACGCGCCCGATCCATTTCCTGAGGAGGAGTGGATGGTCTCCAGGGTGAACTGAAGTCCCCACGGGCAACTCAACTGGAAAGCCTGCTTGGTTTCGAAGCCAAATCCAAGCGGGAGCGTATACCCGTGCCCGACGGGCGCGATTTCTCGACCCGCTCACGAGCGAAGGGCGATCTTTAGCAGAAAATCGTTGACTCACCCGGCCAAATCGGGCGATTCTCGACTGCGATGGCCCCGAACGTCCCCTACCTCCCCCTGAACCCCCTCCGACCCCGGGCCTTCGGCGGGAAGGGAGCCGAAGGGTTGAAAAAGCAAATTCCTAGCAGTCGGCCAGGCCCACGACAGCGCAGCGGACGCGAACACGCCCACCGTCTCCTACGCCCACGCCGACGGATCCAGCGGCAACACCGCGCGGCGCGAGTCCATCACCTATCCGAACGGGCGGCAGGTGGACCTTGGCTACGGCGCGGCCGGCAGCATCGAGGATTTGATCAGCCTCGTGAAAACCGTCGGCATCGAGGGCGAGACCGGCGACCAGATCACCTACACCCGCGTCGGCTTGGGCCGCTTCGTGGAGATCGCCTACCCGCAGCCGGACGTGCGCATGAGCATGATGGCTCCCGACGGCGGAGACGAAGGCGACGCCGGAGATCCCTACGACGGCTTCGACCGCTTCGGGCGCACCCAGGCGATGCGCTGGGAGAAGATCACCGGGGGCAACCTCCTGGACGGCTGGCACTGGGGCTTCAACCGGCTCTCGAACCGCACTTGGAAAAAGAATCTCGTGGCCGAGGCGGGGCAGGATGAAGCCTATGGATACGACGGGCTGTCGCAAGTGATCCGCGACGCGCTCGGCACGCTCAACATCAATGATACGCTGATTGGGGGCATCCCGGAGGAAGAAGAACGATTCGCCTACGATCCCACCGGCAACTGGCTCAATTACAAGAAGGACGAGGACGGGTCGATTGTTCTGGACCAGTCACGCACGAACAACCAAGACAACCAGCTGACTCAGATCGACCACAGCAGCGACGGCCTCGCCTACGACAACGCCGGCAACGCCACTATGCTTCGCCCAGGGGCCGGAGGCGACTGGGCGAAGCATTTCGAGCTGGTGTGGGACGCGTGGAACCGGCTCGTCGAAGTGAAGGACGAGACCGGCGCCTCGGTGCAGAAAAACCGCTTCGACGGCCTCACGAGGCGCATCGTCAAGACCGCCGGCGGCGTGGACACGCAATACTACTACAACGACCGGTGGAAGTGCGTCGAGGAGCGCTTCGGGTCGGCGACCACCGCCGCGCGCCAGTACCTCTGGGGAGAGCGCCCCGGCCACCGCGACGAACTGGCCCTGCGTGATCGCGACACGAACCAGGACGGCGCGCTCGACGAGCGGCTTTACGCCACCATGGACTACTTCAACGGCACGGCCATCCTGGACGACGCGGGCGCGGTGCAAGAGCGCTACGGCTACACGGCCTTCGGGGAGCGGCGGGTGATGGCACCGGATTTCAGTGTACGAAGTAATTCAAACTTCGACTGGGAGTTCGGTTTCAAGGGGCAATTCTTGGATGCGGAGACGGGGTGGTACAATTACGGCTACCGCTATTACGTGCCTTGGCTGGGCAGATGGCCCTCGAGGGATCCGATCGGGGAAGGGGGCGGACGAAACCTATACGCCTTCGCGAAAAACAACAGCATCAATAGGCATGATCGATACGGGCTTTTGGTACCCGATGTTCCGGCATTCGATCCTAACGGTGATAAATTCCAAGGCTTTTGTGAAGCTGAGGTGAGTTGTGAATGTGCCGATGCTTCCGAAGGCTGTACACAGACCAAAGTTGTCACAGGGAATGTTAAAGGAGGCGCTACAAAACGAGCGATGCAGAGCAGTGCTGAATCGAATGCTAAGTCTAAAGCTGATGCCGAGGCTGCATCTTGGTGCCCTGATCAAGATTCCTCGGGATGTAATTGTCCTGATTCAACGTGTGCTCCAGCAACATCCGTGATTGTCGATTGTACGGAGCTCCCAAATAACAACGGTGATGACGATGATGACAAACCACTTGGTATGCCAGGACTATTACCGAATTTGCCGCCGCCCGGTGCTGCCCCACAGAATTGAAAAACAATCATCACTATGATTAATGGAAAATTCTACCTTGCGTCTTTAGTGGTTTTGATTTGCGGCTGTATTTTTGCTAGCGAAATTAGCAGATCATTAATTTATCCCGATGTTCCCACGAAATTTCGAATTAGCAATGGTACATCCAGCCCAACATTATTCCTTACCGGGCGTATTGTGGAAGTCTCCGGTGTTGGGTATGAATTCGAGGCTTCCCTGGATGGTGAAGCTCTTAATAAAAAACTGTTTAAGGCAACAGTCGAAGTTGACGAATTATTTGTCACGGGGACTTATGTGTTTGATCATGAGGTCTCAGAACATTTTTTTTCCAGCGAGGCAGTTGAGTTTCAGTGTTACTTTGAAAAAATGCCAAATCTGACTGCGGAACCGATTCCAATCGTCCTAGAGTATTACCCTTCGATTCACGCAAAAGTTGCAAGAAATATCTATCAATTTGATTCACGTAGATCGATGCTGCAGGCTTTAGAGAAAAGAAAGAACTTGCGTGTCAAGATAAATGAAAATTTTCCTGAGAAGATTGTATTTTGAGCGATTCGCGGAAATGGTACCGGTCAACAAAAATGGATTTACGCCAATCCTTGATTCGCTTTGGTAACTTCCGAGGATCAATCGAGGGCAGATGCGTGAAACGGGTCCGGTGTCAAAAAAACGTCGTTCCCTTTCATTCCCCCGTTCCCACTGAATTTTCGCATCCGCCCTTTCCGAAGGGGTGTCCGGACTCCAAACGGAAGGATTGATTGGAAGCTCCGTTCCAGGTTACCCTCGGGTCCAATGGTTCCCTCGTTTCAGGCGACGTTTTTCTAGCCCGCCGGGCGGCGCGCCTTCATGACTTGGTGGCACGACGCCATCGGACGCGAACTTTCCGCCCCATCCAAGGAAGAGTGACATTCCTGTCCCTCACGAACGATCAGGTTGGACTGGCTCGTCGCTCAGCCAACCACAGGAATGCGGTCGGTCCGTTTTGCTGCTCGACTAGGTCCAGTATAGAAAAAGGCAGCCGCCGAAAGTGATCGCGGCAAAAACAATGAGAATCGAAAGTGAAAACAAAATCCCAGATCCAATTTTCCACCACTCCGGGCCATTCGTCTTTTGATATGCCTTCATCCCGCCCACTAACGCCACGATAACCCCTATCACTCCCAAAAATGAAAGAAGTAGACTCATCCCCTACTCCGCCGCCTCGTCTTCCCTCACGCCGTTCTTCACCTCGAACTCGCGGCACCAGCCTTTGATCTCGAGATCGTTGAAAATCTTGCCCATGACGCGACGGAGAAGTCCTTTCAAATTGGCGTTCTCCAGTTCGGCCAGACTGCGCACGGCCTGCTCCTTGTAGGTTTCCAGAAGCAACATGCACTTTTCGTCGGCTTCCACCTCGTGGGCGAGTTTCCGGATCTTGTGGATGGCGATGCCTTTCAAATCCTCGTGACTCCAGAGCGATTCCATCACGGATTTCTCGTCGCCTTTGGCCCGCTCGTGGGCGACGGCCAAAAGAACGCTCGGTCGCATTTGCTCCAGTTCGTTGTCGCCGGCGTCTTCGCCGAGATCGTCCATGTCGTCGCGGATCTGATAAGCGATCCCGAGATTCTCGGAATACTGCTCCAGCACCTCTCCGACTTCGTCGAGTTTTCCTGCGTAGCTGGCACCCAGCTTGAGAGCGACCTCGAAAGCGGGCGCCGTCTTCTGGCGGAAAATCTCCAGCACCTGCTTCGACTTGAGCGGCACGGGATTCCGCGCCCAGACGAGTTCGGCACCCTGACCGCGGCACAATTCGCGCTGACCGTGCGAGGCGATCAGCACCATCTCGGACTTGGTCGCGTCGTCGATCTCGCTCTCGGCGATGAGACGATAGCCTTCGCCGATCAGCAGATCGCCGGCGTTGAGCGCGACGGCCACTCCATGTTCGGCATTGAGAGTGGGCTGGTCGTAGCGGCCATGATCCTCGTCCTCGATATCATCGTGGACGAGCGAGGCTTTGTGGAAAATCTCCGTCGCCAGCGCGATTTTCTTCAAATCGTCCGGGATCGGTTCGCCGCGGTCGTCGCGCAGCGCCTCGTAGGCGGCCACGGTCAGAAACGGACGCCAGCGCTTGCCGTCGCGGGCGAGCCATTCGCGGGCGATGCGCTCTTGCTCGCCTTCCGCCGGTCCCATGACCGCTTCTATCGCTTCGGGAGTGAACCATTCCTTCACCTCCTCGTGCAGCGCGTTGAGGTCGAGGCGCCGCGTCTTGTCGTCGCTGGTGAGGTGGATGTATTCCCAGACCCAGTCGATGTCGACGGTCGTGTTGATGCAGTCGTCCTGCAGCAACGGCACGGCCAACGACGGGATCGCTGAACCCCCTCCGACCCCGGGCCTTCGGCGGGAAGGGAGCCGAAGGGTTGAAA
>JBBDRG010000088.1:0-18596 GCA_040905585.1 Verrucomicrobiales bacterium | reverse complement strand
AGCGGATAAAATGACTCGCAGTTTTCCATTCCAGAGTTTTTCAACAGTCTCCTAACGGTTTTCCTGAATTCGCTTGGCAATCGTCCGCTTCTTCACGTTGAATGCGGCCATGCCACTCGATGAATCCGACATCGCCGGACCCGCTTCCCGGGTCGCCGACCTCGTGTCGGCGCTTAACGAAGTGATCTTCGGCCAGGAGGCTCTCGTCGGCATGGTCGTGACCGGCTTGCTCGCCCGCGGCCACATGCTGCTGGAGGGATTGCCGGGTCTCGGAAAAACCGAACTCGTCAAGGGGCTGGGCAAGGCCCTCGCTCTCGAGAACAAGCGCATTCAGTTCACTCCCGACCTGCTGCCCGGCGACATCACGGGCAATCCCGTACTTCAGGAAACCGAAAGCGGCCGGCGCTTCGTGTTCCAGAAGGGGCCGCTTTTCGCGAATCTGGTGCTTGCCGACGAGATCAACCGCGCTTCCCCGAAAACCCAGTCCGCCCTGCTCGAAGCGATGCAGGAGCGGCGGGTGACCGTCCTCGGCGACTCCCACGAACTTCCCTCCCCCTTCGTCGTGCTGGCCACCCAGAACCCGATCGAATTGGAAGGGACCTATCCTCTGCCCGAGGCCCAGCTCGACCGCTTTCTCTTCAAAATCGTCGTGCATTCGAACACCGTGGAGACGCTGGAAAGGATCGTCCGGGATCGCGAACTCGGCGTCGAGCCGGAGGTGGAGAAAATCCTCTCCGCGGAGGAACTCGAAGCGATGACCGACACCGTGAGGAAGATCTATCTGCCCGACGTGGTCGCCAACTACATCGCCCGGCTGGTAGACGGCACCCATCGCGGAAATTCCGACGCGGCCGAGTCGATCAAATTCGGCGCCAGCCCGCGGGCGGCTCTGGGCCTTGCCTCCGCAGCCAAGGCGCGGGCCTTCATGGACGGACGGATCAACGCCGGCTTCGACGATGTCGCCGAGGTTGCGGTGCCGGTGCTGCAACACCGCATCATCCTGGAATACGAGGCCCGCATCGAAGGCCGCTCCAACCGGGAGGTGGTCGAAGCGCTGCTCGCCGAGGTTCCCCGCCAGAAACTCGATCTGCCCTCGACGCTGCGCTCGGACTGAACGAGGAGGCGTTCCGCCGGGGTATACCAGAATCACCGACCTCCATGTTTGCCGCAAAAACAGCGCTCATCGCGACTCTGGCCACTCTGGTGTCGGCGGTCGCCGCACTCGGACAGGAGGAGGTTCTGCGCCACGTCTACGACAAGGCGGGCGGCACCCGTATCGAGATCGAAAGCCTGTTCGGCACCGCGGCGCGGCACGGCGCGCTTCCGTTCCGGATCACGATACGCAACAACACGGGGAAAGATCGGGCTTGGACCGTGACCTTTCGCGAGGGCCATCCGGGCCGCAAACTGACGACCGAATCGACCTACCGGTTCGAGGTCGAAAACGCCTCCGAAGTCCGGCACGAGGTCGTGTTTCATTTCGCCCCGGCCTTCGCCGCCTACGACTACCGGAACCTGGCCGTCGAGGTCAGTGCTCCCGGCCTGCGGGACGTCAGCCGCAACGCCGGTCAACAGACGAACCAGTCGTTTCCCATGCTCGCCATCAGCAAGCCGCTGGCGCGCCGAAGCCTGGCGGCGCTCGACGATCACCTCGAAAAGCAAAACTCCAACAACCACTTTTTCGCCAAACCCTTCGAACCGGACGCACTGCCCTCCGACTGGCTGGGCTATACGGGTCTCGACTTTTTCCTCGTCGACCTGGACTCGTGGAACAATCTGCAGAGTTCGCAACGGCAGGCCGTGATCAGCTGGGTGCGGCTCGGCGGAAATCTCGAGGTCTACACCGAGACCGGAGAAACCATTGGCGATCTCGGGCTGCCCGGGGGCAACCGCCAAGAAGCGTCCGCGACGCAGGCAACGCTGAGCCTCGGCCGGGTCCGCGTGCAGGAATGGAACGGCAGCGAACTCCCGACCGCCCTCGTCGGCCACTACTCCTCCCACCGGACGCGCGACCAGGAACTCGAAGGCTACTACGGTACCGACTGGCCGCTTCAGGAATCCCTCGAATCGAAGGACTTCAACGCCGCCGTCATCTTCGCCCTCCTCGTCGGTTTCGCCGTTCTCGTCGGCCCGGTCAACCTGTTCTACTTCGCCAAAAGCGGCCGGCGGCACCGGCTTTTCGTCACCACCCCCGTCATTTCGGTGGCGGCCTGCCTCGTTGTCGTCGTATTCATTCTTCTCAAGGACGGCGTCGGAGGCCAAGGCCTCCGCGTCGTCTTCGCCGATCTGCAACCGACTCCGGGAGAGATGCGTCTCTACACCTCGCAGGAACAGGTCAGCCGCACCGGCGTCATGGTCGATCCAGGCTTCGAGGCCGATCGCCGCCTCGGCCTCGCCCCGGTGAATCTGCCCGAGTCCGCCTACAATCCGCTATCTCCCCGAAACCGCCGCACCACGACCTACGAGATCGAAGGACCCGTCTTTCGCGGAGGGCTTTTCCGAAGCCGGTCCGAGCAGGGCTTCGTCGTGTGCGCCGCGGAACCCACCCGCGCCCGGATCGAGATAACGGCTCCGTCTTCGGAAGGTTCGCCGCCCCGGCTCGTCTCGAGCCTTGCCTCGCCGATCGGCGAATTCTACTACCTGGACACCGATGCCCGCCTCTGGAAAAGCCCGCCCGGCACGACCGTCGCCCCCGGAAGCGCCATTCCCCTCGAGCCGGCCGACCGGAATGCTTTCGAGGCCTGGTTGCGCCGAGAAACGTCCGGCTTCAGCCGCCCGCTGGCCGAGCGCATCGCCCGTCTCGGGTCCGAGGCGGATCGCTTTTTCGCCCTGCCCGACGACGATTCGGCCTTCCCCTTGCCGACCCATCCTTCCCTCGACTGGGAGAATCGGGCCGTGCTTCTCAGCGGCTCTCCCTTGCCCCGGAACCCGGCCACCCTTTCCTCCGATGAGTGACGCGCCCGCCGAAACCAGCGCCCCCCCGTCCGCCACCGCGGAGGAAAGCCTCGACTCTCCCGCGATCGAAGTGCGCGGCCTCTCGCGGTGGTTCGAAGGCGGCATCCATGCCGTCCGGGACATTTCCTTTACCGTCGAACGCGGCCGGGTCGTCGGCTTCGTCGGCGCCAACGGCGCGGGAAAAACGACGACGATGCGCATTCTCGCCACGTTGGACTACCCGAGCCGCGGCGAGGCGGAAATCTGCGGCATCGACGTGGTCGACTATCCCGCGAAGGTGCGGTGCCGCATCGGCTGGATGCCCGACAACTACGGCACCTACAGCCATATGACCGTGCTCGAATACCTCGACTTCTTCGCGCGGGCACTCGGGTTCCGCGGCGAGGAGAGAATCGACCGCATCGTCGAGGTGATGGAGTTCACCGACCTCGCGCCGCTGGCCGACCGGCTTGTCGACAAGCTCAGCAAAGGCATGGGTCAACGCCTCTGTCTCGGGCGGGCGCTTCTCCACGATCCCGCCGTGCTCATTCTCGACGAACCCGCCGCCGGACTCGATCCCAAGGCGAGAGTCGAACTCAAACACCTCATCCGCATTCTCGCCCGGGAGGGGAAAACCGTCTTCATCAGTTCGCATATTCTCTCCGAGCTCGAAGAAATGTGCGACTCGCTCCTCTTCATCCACCAAGGAAGCATCATCCACCACGGCACGTCGGAAAGTCTCCGCCGAGGAGCCGCCGCCACCGCCGTCGTCGAAGTCCAGATCGCCGAAGATCCCGCCCTGCTCCGCGAATGGGCCTCCCTGGCACCGAACGTCACCTTCAGGGAAGCCACCAAAAACGGCGGCCGCATCGAGATCGACTCGGTGGAAAAAGCCGTCGTCGCCACCGTTCTCCGGCGCATGATCAACGACGGCCTCGCCGTGGTCGATTTCCATCTGAAAGAGCGCAACCTCGAAGACGCCTTCATCGAGATCCTCGGCGAGATCGAAGCCTCCGGCACGCCCATCGTAAGTTGACCCTGTCGAGCCGGCCACCCTACCCTGTTGACTCCATGCCTGAACCCGCCGCCAGCCTCGACACCCGCGCCGCGGTCTCCCGCATGGCCGATTTCTCCGGTCGGCTCAGTCCCATGCTGGTCAAGGAACTGCGCCAGGGCATGCGGACGAACCTTTTCACCGTCGCCTTCATTCTTCTGCAGGTCTTCATGGTCCTGTGCCTGGCCGCCGGCCTCGTCGGCCCCGGCTCGCCAAGCATCGACGTCTTCTTCTGGTTCTTCATCGTCGTCACGCTGCTCGCGGTGCAGCCGCTTCGGGGATTCAACGCGCTCAGTTCCGAGCACCAGCTCAATACCTTGGAACTCATCCAGATGACCCGCCTCGACGGCTGGCGGATCACGCTCGGCAAATGGACCGCCATCAACGCCCAGAGCCTTCTCTTCATCACCGGAGTCCTTCCCTACCTGGTGATCCGCTACTTTCTCGGAAACGTGAACTTCGTCGCCGACCTCGTCGGACTCGGGTTCATCGGGCTCGGCTCGGCCCTCGCCACCGCCATGACCGTCGGGGTCTCGGTTTTCAAGAACATCGTCCTCCGGGCCATCCTCGTCGTGGGAATGGGAATCGCCCTGATCGCCCTCACTCAGATCGTCGGTCAAACCCTCCTCCGAGGCGGATTGGGGAGCGACCACGCGGCGACGCTCGCCCTCCTCTTCCTGGGCGGCTGCTACGGGTGCTTCTGCTTTCTCTCCTTCGGCGCCAGCCGCATCGCGCCGCTCTCGGAAAATCACGCCACCCGCAAGCGCCTCGTCGCTCTGGGCGTCGCCTTGCTCGGCTGCCTCTTTCTCTTCACGAGCACCGACGAAACCGTCGTCCTCGTTTTCACCGGGCTCGTCCTCGCGCTGGCCTGCGCCGACGCGCTCACCGAGCCGCTGCCGATTTTCTCCCGCGTGCTTCGTCCGTTTCGGAAAAACGCTCCCGGGCGGGCGGCCGCTCTCTTCCTCGCCCCCGGCTGGATCGCGGGCCTGGGATTTTTCGTGGTCAGCGCCCTTTTCTGGCTCGGGATTTTCAAGGCGGTTGAATTCACCGGCGGCCTCTCCCTTCTCGACGACACCAAGGGTCTGGTCACCTTCCTCTCGCTCTGCAACCTGCTGATATTTCCGCTGCTCGTCATTCACCTGTTCTTCGCGAAACAGGCTTCGAACCAGTTCACCTTCGGCGTCTACACTTTCATCCAGTGCTCCCTCGCCATGCTCACCCTGCTCATGGGGGCGCTGGCGGCCGCCGTCGGGCAAAACGCGGAATCCACCTACCTGTGGTTTCCGGTTCCCTCCGTCCTTCTGACGGCGACCCAGTCGACCGCGGCGGAAAACCCGCTGTTCCTCTTCTTTGCCGTCGCCACCACCGCCCTCTGCTTTTTCGTTCCTCTCCTGCGCCATCCCGGGCGGGTCCGGGAGTTCCGCCGACACCTGAAACCCGCGGACTGATCCATGCCCGATCTGTCCGACACACCCGACCTGAACGGCATCGCGGCGCGGGCGCGGGCCTACGCCGACCTCTTTTCCCTGCCGCTCGAAGACCGCCACTGGCGCGGAAACCCGGGAGACCATTCCGGGGCCGGCCTGGGAAGTTCGCTCGACTTCCAGGATCATCGCCACTACCTCCCCGGCGACGACCCCCGCCGCATCAACTGGCAGGCCTACGCCCGCACCGGAAACTACACCCTCAAGCTCTACCGCGAAGAAGTGCAGCCCATCGTGGAAATTGTCTTCGACGTGTCGGATTCGATGTTCGCCGATCCCCGGAAGGCGGACCGGGCGCTCGAACTCTTCTACTTCGCCTGGGCCTCCGGGGAGAAGAACGGCGCGGCCACTTCCGCCTGGATCGTCAAAGGTTCCCGGTGGAAAGCCCTGGAACCCGCCGCCGTGTTCAGTCACCGCTGGCGGTCGGCGGTCGACGAGCTGCCCTCGACCGGCGCCTCCGCGTCGCCCAATCTCGCGACCGTGCGGTTCCGGCCCCGCTCCCTCCGAATCCTCGTGAGCGATCTGCTTTTCCTCGCCAGCCCGGAGCCGTTCTTGCGGACGCTTCTCCAAGGTACCGGCCGCGCCGCCGTGCTCTGTCCGTTTTCGAGTTCCGAGTCGGATCCCGCGTGGAGCGGAAACTACGAGTTCGTCGACTCCGAAAGCGGGGGGCGGCACAACCGCCGCGTCGACCGCTCCACCCTGCGGCTCTATCTCGACGCCTACCGTCGCCACTTCGACGGCTGGAAAGTCGCCGCGCTTCGCTCGCAAACGCCTCTCGCGCGGGTTCCGGCGTTGGGCTCCTTCGAGGCGGCCCTGAAACTGGAGGCCATTTCCGCCGGGGCCGTCAATCTCGCCTAGATCCCATGCCGCTCGTCTTCGCCAACCCCGCCGGTTTCTGGGCGCTGCTGGGCATTCCCGCGATTCTGCTCATCCACTTTCTCCAGCGCCAGTCGCGATCGCTTCCCGTCAGCACGCTTTTTCTGCTCGAGAGAGTCGAGCGGCAAAGCCTCCGGGGCCGAAAGCTCGACCGACTCCGGCACTCGGTCCCTCTCTGGATTCAGCTTCTCTGCGTGCTCATTCTGACCTGGCTGCTGGCCGAGCCGCGCTGGCTCCGCGGCGACTCGGTCCACCCCGTCGTCGTGGTCGTCGACAGCTCCGCGTCGATGGAGGCTTTCCACGAGCAAGCAACGGAGAAAATCGCTGGCGAAATCAAGGGGCTCGTCATCCGGGACGGGCAGATCGTTCTCAGCGCGATGGAGTCACACCCCGGCGGAGACATCCTCTACCGAGGAGATTCTGCGGACGAACTCGCCGCGGCGCTCGCCGACTGGAGGCCCTTTTCCAGCAAGCACTCGCCGGAAGAAGCGCTCCGCGTCGGTCGCAGCGTCGCCGGTAGCGAAGGCACGCTCGTCTACCTGACCGATCATCCCGAACCGAGCCCGCCGTTCGGCGCGAAGCTGTTCAGCGTCGGCGAACCGATCGACAACGTCGGTTTCGCCGGCCTCACGGTCGACACCTCCGGCGACGAACCGGTTTGGCGCGCCACCGTCCGCAACCACGCCAGCACCGAACAGATCCGCGACTGGTCGGCCGCCGTGAACGAACGGCGCACGGACCCGCGCTCCATCGTCCTCGCTCCGGGCGAGACCCGGACCTTGAGCGGCTCGTTTCCCGAGGGAACCAACCGCATCCGTCTCGCGCTGGAGCCGGATCGTTTCACACGCGACGACCACCTCTACGTGGTGATCCCGAAACCCAAGCCGCTCGTCGTGGCAAACGCCGCCGCCGCCGGCGCGGAGGAACTGGCCACCGAAATCGTGGACAGCCTTGAAAACGTGCAGGCAGCCAGCGACGGCGAAACGCCCGACCTCGCGCTGGCAACCTACAACCCTCTCCAACCCACCGTTCCACCGACGACGTCGATCGTGTTCCTCCACCAGGAGGCGGTGCCGAACGAATTCTTCGACGGTCCTCTGGTCGCCGCCAACCACCCTATTGTCCGGGATCTCAACTGGCAGGGGCTCATTGCCCGCTCCACGCCCTCCGTCCCGGCGGCGGATGAAGACGTCCCGCTCCTCTGGCAGGGCGAGAGACCCTTGATTGTCCTGCGGGAGACAAACGCCCTTCGCCAATTGATCTTCAACTTCGACGTGGCCCATTCCAACGCGGCCCACCTTCCGGCGTTCATCGTGCTCGTTCATCGTTTCGTCGGCCGCGTCCGCGACCGCAAGATCGGCCCCGTGGCCGCCAACACCGACCTGCGGCAGGCACTCTCTCCGGCCTTCGACCAAACCGAGGGCGCTCCGGAACTGACTCTCGTCGCCGGCGACGGTCGACGAACGATTCCGCTCGACCGGGCCCGCTTTCTCCGGGCGCCGGGGAATCCCGGGTTCTTTCGGGTCGCCCAGGGGGATCGGATCCTCTTCGACGGCGCCGCCAATTTCTCCGACACCCGCGAAGCCGATTTTTCCTCGGCCGCGAGCTTTTCCGATCTCCGCAACCTGCCCGAGGCCGTGGTCAGGAAGCAAACCAGGCCCGATCCGTGGTGGCAGGCGTGGATCGTAGCCGTCCTCGGTCTCCTGCTGGTATGCTGGGCGGTTGAGGGACGCAAAGTTACGATCTAGTCTTACCTTCGCCGCCCTGGGAAATTCCGCCTTCGCCATGAGCTTGTTCGAACTGATCGCCCTTCTCCTTTCCATAGCCGCCATCCTTGGTTATCTGAACGCGCGCTATCTCAAGCTGCCCACCACGATCGGCATCATGTTGATCAGCCTGGTGTTTTCCCTCGTCCTCGTGGTCGCGGGTTTGTTCGTGCCGCCGATCGAGGCGTTCGCCGTCGACATCGTCGAACAAATCGATTTCGGAGACGTGCTGCTCGACGTCATGCTCAGCTACTTGCTTTTCGCGGGGGCGCTGCACGTCGATCTCTCCGACCTGGCCCGGCAAAAATGGCTCATCGCCCTCATGGCGACCCTCGGCGTGGTCGTTTCGACGGTTCTGGTCGCCGGCGCAGCCTACTTTCTGCTGCCGCTTTTCGGCTTCGAAACGCAGTTCCTCTACTGCCTGCTTTTCGGAGCGCTCATTTCGCCGACCGACCCGGTCGCGGTTCTGGGCATTCTCAAAAAGGCCGGAGTGGGAAAAACCCTCGAAACCAAGATCACGGGAGAATCGCTGTTCAACGACGGGGTCGGAGTCGTCCTGTTCCTGGCTCTGCTCGGGATCGCCACCGGCGAACACGAGTTTTCGGCGGGGTACATCGGCGAGCTTTTCGCGGTCGAAGTCTTCGGCGGCATCGCCTTCGGCGCCGCCTTGGGATTCGTCGGTTATTTCCTGCTCAAGAACATCGACAATTACCAGATCGAAGTCCTCATCACCCTGGCGATGGTGACGGGAGGCTATTCGCTGGCCTCGCACCTGCACCTGTCGGGTCCGCTCGCCGTCGTGGTGACGGGACTCATGATCGGCAACCACGGTCGTCTGCTCGCGATGTCGCCGACGACGCGGGAGCATCTCGATCTCTTCTGGGAACTGGTCGACGAGATCCTCAACGCCCTGCTTTTCGCCTTGATCGGCTTGGAACTGCTGATCGTCGCCAATCAGTTTTCCCTCCAGACATTCGTACTCGGACTCGTCATGATCGTCGTCGTCCTGGCCTGCCGCACGATCTCGGTGTCGGTGCCGGTGTGGACGTTGAAGCCGCTTCGCCGTTTCAGCAAAGGGGCGATCAAGATACTCGCCTGGGGAGGGCTTCGCGGAGGCATCTCCGTAGCTCTGGCACTGGCTCTGCCCGAAGAAGCGGGACGCAGCATTTTCCTCAAGCTGACCTACATGGTGGTCATTTTCTCCATCGCGGTCCAGGGGCTGACCGTCGGTCGACTCTACCGCAGGATCAGCCGCGAAGGGTAGCCGAGCCGCCTCAGCAGGAGGTCGGGACGCCGAGGGCGAGCTTCACCGAGTGGGGAATCGCCTCCTTCACGAATTCCAGGCACTCCACCGCGCCCGACGGCTTGCCGGGCAGCGCGACGACGAGCGAACGGTCGACGATCGCGGCGAGACTGCGTGAGAGAATCGCGTTCGCCGTGATCGCCAGCGACCGCATCCTCATTGTCTCCCCGAAGCCCGGAATTTCGACTCGCATGACGCCCCTGATCGCTTCCGGAGTGACGTCGCGAAGACCGATGCCCGTGCCCCCGGTGGTGAGGACGAGTCCGCATCCCTGGGCGGAAAAGGCCCGGATGGTTTTCTGAATCTGCGGCAATTCGTCGGGAACGACCGCTTCGGCCAGCACATCCCACCCGTATTCCGCGCATTTTTCGCGAAGAGCCGGTCCCCCGCGATCCACGTACTCGCCGGATGCCGACCGGTCGGACACGGTGATCACGCCCGCGACGATCTTCTCGCTCATGCGGAAGGCGAGAAAAACTATTCGGAAAACTGAATGCCGCTCTCTCCGAAAGACGGGGTCGGAAACGCGCCGTTCTGCTGCGGGGACGGCCGCGGCGAGGCCTGCGGCGAAGCCTGCGGCGACGCTTGCGGACGCGGATCGCGCTGGTAGGAGGTCGAAGCGGAATCGTCGGGAATCTGAACGGGCGCGGGCTCGCCCGTGGTGGAAGGATACCCCCCCGAGGTCGACGGATACGATTCCGCCGTCGCGGAACTCCGCGGCGCGGTCGGCGGAACGCCGTATCGGGGAGCGGGAGCGGTCACGTTCGAGGGATCGGCCGACGGCGCCGGCGCGTCCGTCGCGACGCCCGAGGGAGGCGTGGAGGTCGGGACGTGGAGAGTCTTTCCGGCATAGATCGTGGTGCCGCTCATGTCGTTCGCCGCCTGAATGCGGCCGATGCTCGAATTGTACTGAGTGGCGATGGAGGAAAGCGAGTCGCCACTCTCGATGCGGTGTTCGACCAGTTGCTCGCCTTCCCGGAGACTGAACGGTTCCGGCGCGGCCGCGCTGGCCTGCGTCGCCGGGGCCGGCGGAGAGGCGGGAGCTGTCGTCGACGGGTTGGCGCTGTCGCCGTAGCCGCTGGTATTCCTGGAGCTACCGGTGTCGGCGTAGCCTGGGGTAGGACTGTCGGGATAGGCTGCGGCCGGAGGCGCCTCCGTCTCAACCGCGACATCCTTGTTTTTGTTGCCGATACAGCTCACCGAGACAAGTCCCGCGGCGCAAACGGCAAGAAATCGAAAAAGGGATTCTCCACGAAACATGGGAACCGATACCACTTCCACGACTTTCGAGAAAGTTGATTTTTAAAATTTATCAACTTTGTTTCTCGAATTTTAATATTTTCGCAACTTTAAATAGTTACTACTACTGAATATTTCGAATCTTTAATAGCGTCAAAATGAAAGCCAGCCTTTCGAGCCCGAGTCCGGGCGGAGAACGTCCGCAGGGAACGGCCTTGCCGCTCCCGTCTCAAGAGACTGTTGAAAAACTCCGGAATGGAAAACTGCGAGTCATTTTGTTCGCTGGCGAGGCGCGACGAGGGAGTGGGGCGAGCCCCACGACTGAGGAGTAACGAAGCTAGCGAACAAAAGGGCCGCAGCCCGAAGGGGCGTTCAAATATTGATTCGGCGAAGCCGCTGACTCTCCCGCCGTTTCTCCAATCGGATTTTGCGTTTCGGAGTTTTTCAACAGTCTCTCAAACCCCGACGAGAAGGCGCTCGGGATGTTCGATGCACTCCTTCAGGCGCACCAGAAAGGTCACCGCTTCTTTGCCGTCGACCAATCGGTGATCGTAGCTGAGCGCCAGGTACATCATCGGGCGGATCACCACTTCCCCGTCCAAGGCCATGGGCCGTTGCTGGATGGTGTGCATCCCGAGAATGCCGGATTGGGGCGGATTCAGAATAGGCGTGCTGAGCAGAGACCCGTATATGCCGCCGTTGGTGATGGTGAAAACGCCTCCCTGCAGGTCGTCGAGGGTGATCGAGCCTTTCCGGGCTTTGGCGGCGTACTCGACAATGTCTCTCTCGATCTCCGCGAAAGACTTGCCGTCGCAATCGCGAATCACCGGAACGAACAAGCCTTTCTCGGTTCCCACCGCGACGCCGATGTCGTAGAAATGGTTCTCCACGATCTCGTCGCCGTCGATCTGGGCGTTCACCGCCGGAACGGCCTTCAAGGCTTCCACGGCCGCTTTGATGAAAAACGACATGAAACCGAGCTTCACGTCGTGACGCTTCACGAAGTCGTCCTGGACTCGCTTCCGGAGAGACATGATCTCGCTCATGTCGCACTCGTTGAAGGTGGTGAGGATGGCTGCCTCGTGCTGCGCGTTGACCAAACGGGCAGCGATATTCCGCCGGAGCGGAGACAATTTCCGACGGCTCGTTCTGCCGCCGCGCGTTTTCTCGGAGCCCGAAGATTCCGCGCTCTCCCGGGACGAAGCGTCCTCGTCGCCCGAGGCCGGACTGGAAGCCGCGGCCACGACATCCGCCTTGGTGACCTTTCCACCGGCACCGCTGCCCGAAAGGCTCGCGAGATCGATTCCCTCGTCCGCGGCGATCTTCTTCGCGACCGGCGTGGCTTTGACGTCCTCCTCGGTCGCCGCTTTCTCGGCGGAGGCCTCGCCACTCGTCGGAGCCGCTTCCGTCGGAGCCGCTTCCGTCGGAGCCCCTTCCGTCGGAGCCGCTTCCGAATCCGATTCGTCCTTGCCGACTTCGCCGCCGCCATCGCCCGGGGCTTCGCCCTCTTCGATGCTCGCGACGGCGGCCCCGATGTCGAGCTCGTCGCCCTCCGCGGCGAGCCGATGCAGGATGCCGTCTCGGTCAGCCTCGAGTTCGGTGGAAATCTTGTCGGTCTCGATCGTCAGAATGATCTCGCCGGACTTGACGTAATCTCCCTCGTCCTTGTGCCAGGCACCGAGGGTGGCCGAGGTAATGGATTCGCCGACTGAAGGTATCTTTATCTCGTGCGCCATATTGCTAACGAATACACAAGTCGACGGGTCAAGACAAGTCGAACTCCCGAGTCAATGAAGGAATCGCTCACTTGTGGAAGGCTTCCTCGATGAGGCGCCGCTGCTCCATCTTGTGGATGGTCTTGGATCCGGTGGCGGGACTGGCCGCGGTATCCCTCCCGGCAAAGCGAATGTGGTGGTCGGTTATTTTCTGAAAGCGCGGACGAACGAAGGACCAGCCACCCATGTTGAGCGGCTCCTCCTGGCACCACACCCACTTGCTCGCGTGGGGGTAGGTGTCGGCGATGGCCCTGATCCTTTCGGAATGAAATGGATAGAGTTGCTCCAGCCGAATGATGGCGACGTGGTTGAGCTCGTGCTTGCGGCGGAAGTCGAGCAGGTCGAAGTAGACTTTGCCGGAGCAGAAGATGAGTCGGTGGATGCCTTCGTTCCCTCCCTTGTCTTCGGTATTGTCGTCGAGCACCTCCTGAAAGCAGGTGTCCTCGCCGAAGTCTTCGAGGCGCGAAACGCAGGCCGGATTGGTCAACAGACTTTTCGGCGTCATGAGGATGAGCGGCTTGCGAATCCGGCGCTTCAGCTGACGACGCAGGACGTGGAAATACTGCGCCGGAGTGGTCAGGTTGCAGACCTGCATGTTCCGCTCCGCGCAGAGCTGGAGAAAGCGCTCGAGCCGGGCGCTGCTGTGTTCGGGTCCCTGCCCTTCGTAGCCGTGTGGCAGAAGCAAAACCAGATGGCTCGGACGCTGCCACTTGGATTCGGCGGAAACGAGGAACTGGTCGATGATGACCTGGGCGCCGTTGATGAAATCGCCGAACTGCGCCTCCCACAGCACCAGCATGTCGGTTGAGACGAGCGAGTATCCGTATTCGAAACCCAGCACGGCGAACTCCGAGAGATGGCTGTTGTAGACCCACAGCTTCTGCTTCTGGTTCGGTTCGATGTGATTCAACGGCGTGTAGCGTTCCCGGGTCTCGGGATCGTAAAGCACGGCGTGGCGCTGGCTGAAGGTTCCGCGGCGGGAATCCTGCCCGGAAAGGCGCACGCCGAAATTCTCCGTCAACAAAGACCCGAAAGCCAGCGCTTCGGCGAAGGCCCAGTTGATGCCCTCGCCCTTTTCGATCGCGTCGCGGCGCGGCCCGAGAAACCGCTTGGAAAGCTTCGGATTCACGTTGACGCCCTTGGGCACTTCCGAGATGCGCATCCCTATTTCGCGCACTTTGTCGACCGCCACCCCGGTGGGAACGGGGTCGTGGGAATACTCCGGCTGAGGTTCGACGACCGCTTCCGCGAGCCGATGCCCCTCGCCCTTTTCGGTCGCCTCCTCCAACTCGGCGTACTCGCTGTCGAGCTTCGCCTGGTGTTCGTCTTCGATCGCGTCCGCCTCTTCCTGGCTCAGGTCGCCCGACTCGATCAGTTCGCGCCGGAAGATAGCCAAGGGCGTGTCGTGCTTCCTGATGTCCCGGTACGTCTTCGGGAGAGTGAAGGCGGGCTCGTCGCCTTCGTTATGCCCGTGTCGGCGGTAGCAGACGATGTCGACGACCACGTCGCGGCCGAACTTCTGGCGGAACTCCAGCGCGAGCTCGGTCACGAAAAGCACGTCCATGGGCGAATCCCCGTTCACGTGAAAGACGGGGGCTTCGATGATTTTCGCCACGTCGGTGCAGTAGACCGAGGAGCGGGCATCCTTCGGAGTCGTGGTGAAGCCGATCTGATTGTTGACCACGAGATGGACGGTCCCCCCCGTCCGGTAGCCCAGAAGCTGGGAAAGATTGAGAGTCTCCATCACGCTCCCCTGCCCGGAAAACGCCGCGTCGCCGTGAACCAGGACCGGCAGCACCGCGTCGCGGTCGACGAACGAGTCGCGCATTTTCGGATCCCGGGCTCGCTGGCGCGCCCGGACTTTGCCTTCGATGACCGGATTGACCGCCTCGAGGTGGCTCGGGTTGGCGCCCAGGCTGATTCTGATCTCGTGCCCGTCGATCTCGAATTCCGAATCGTAGCCGAGGTGGTACTTCACGTCTCCGTCGCCGGCTACCAGATTCGGAACGTAGTTCTCCGAAAACTCGTAGAGAAGGACCGTGAGGGGCTTGTTCAGCAAGTTGGCGAGGACGTTGAGACGGCCTCGGTGAGCCATGCCCATGACCATTTCCGAAATACCGTGTTCGGGGAATTTTCTCGCCAGCCCGTTCAAGGCCACCATCAGCGCGTCGCCGCCCTCCAGCGAGAAGCGCTTCTGGCCCACGTATTTCCGGTGGAGCAATCTTTCGAAAAGTTCGGCCTGGGCCAGCCACCGCAAAGCGCACTTTTTCTTGTCCAGCGGAGGGTCGGGGAGTTCGATTCTGGACTCCACCCGATCGCGAATCCAGTCGCGAACGTCCGGGGTGTGAAGGTGCATGAACTCGAAACCGATCTTGTCGCAGTAGGTGCGCTCCAACCGATCGATCAGCTCCCCCAGTTTCATCCGTCGACCGCCCTCGTAGAACTGGGTCGAAATTTCCTCGTCGAGATGCTCGGGCTTGAATCCCAGTCCCTCGACGCTCAGCAGGGGCTGGACCGGAGGCCGTTCGTCGAGCGGGTCCAGCCAAGCCGCCGTGTGGCCGAGGGAGCGGTAGTTGTAGACCAGCGAGACGATTCTCGCGCGGGTGGCGAGATCGAGCCCCCCGACCATTTCGGCGGACGGCGACGCCTTACTCGCGGGCTGAGTCATGCCCAACTCGAAGCCTTCGAAAAACATCGCCCAGGACTGATCGACCGATTTCGGATTCTCTTTCCATTCCGCGTACTTCTGGTCGATCAGATCGACATTCGCACGCGCGGGGATCGTATGGCTCATTTGTCGGCGGAGAGGGCGTTGGAGCAAAAGCGACAAGATCGTGTCATTCGCGTCTACTGGCTAGGGAAAAAGGGGATAATCGGTCGACGAAGCAGCGACCGGGCTCTCGATTCCGGTCGAGCCGCGCATTCGTCGAAAGAACGGGCAGCGTCATCGACGAGGGTTACGCCTCGGATCGAACAGGGTATGAAGAAACGCCCAACCCTGTTCAGCACGCCGTCACGACTTGCCTTCGACGCTCAATCGGCAGGCTCGTATCGTATTGGCCATCAGCATGGCGATCGTCATCCTCCCCACCCCGCCCGGAACCGGCGTGATGGCCAGGCATTTGCCCGCGACCGCTTCGAAATCGACATCGCCGACGAGACGGGAACCCTTTTCGGACGAGGGATCGTCGATTCGGTTGATCCCGACGTCGATGACGACTGCCCCGTGCTTGACGTGGTCCGGACCGATGAATCTCGGGATCCCGATGGCGGCGACGAGAATGTCCGCCTGACGCGTCAGCGCCGCAAGATCCTTCGTGCGGGAGTGGGCCACGGTCACCGTCGCGTTGCCGCCTTCCCCTTTCCCCATCATCAGCAGTGCCAAAGATTTTCCCACGAGAAGGCTCCGGCCCACGATGACGACGTGCTGCCCCTCGATTTTCAAGCCGCTCTCGATCAGCATCCGCTGGCAGCCGCCCGGAGTGCAGGGAGCGAACCCGGACGGATCGTCCATGGCGATCTTTCCGATGTTCACGGGGTGAAGACCGTCGACGTCCTTGGCGGGATCGATCCGCCGGACCACTTCGTCCGCGTCGAGATGGGCGGGCAACGGTAATTGCACCAGAATGCCGTGGATCTTTTCGTCGGCGTTGAGTTCGTCCACGACGGCCAGCAGTGCCGCCTGCTTCGTCTCCGCGGGCATCTCGATCTTCAGGGAATACAGCCCCAGTTCCCGGCACTTGCGGTCTTTCGCTCCCACGTAGGCTTTCGAGGCGGGATCGTCGCCCACCAGAACCACGGCCAGTCCGGGGAGATGCCCCTGCGATTTCAGCGCTTCCAGCGAGGCGAGGCATTCGCGGTAGACCGCCTCCGCGATCGGTTTTCCTTCAATCAGTTTCATGGGCGGGGTTCATGGCGTTCTCCAGACCGACGCGTTCCGCTTCGAAGGCTTCCGCTCCGAGTCCCGGTTTCACGCTGTGGCAGGGTTCGAAAAAGACGTTCACGGTGCTGAAGGGTTTCGGCAATTGGAAACGGTCCCAGCTGTCGAAGGTCCACTTCGAACCGTACTCGATACGGATTGGAAGAATGAGCGAACCGGTGGTTTCGGCCAGTTTGATCACTCCGGGCCCCATTCGGTAGCGGGGGCCGCGCGGGCCGTCCGGAACAATGGCCACGTCGTACCCGTCCTGGATCCAGTCGATCAGCCCCAGCAAGGCCGTCGCCCCCCTCCGCGAAGACGAGCCTCTCACCGTGGCGCAGCCGAACTGTTCCACGGTCGCCGCGATGATCTCGCCGTCGCCGCTGGCGCTGGTGAGAATCGCCCCGCTGCGATTCCCGAGATACTTGCGGTAAAGAACGGGCACCGCGAAGATGCGGTTGTGCCAGAAGGTCCAGATCATGGGTTTCTCCGGCGGATTCGTGGCGATGCCTTCCGGATCGTGCAGGCGCCAGCGGTAGGTCAGCGCAAAAAGCCGTATTAAACCAGCGGCGACGGAGCCGATCACTTTCGCCTTGGTGGAGAGTCTCCGCCTTTCGGCCTTTACCGGTAATCGAACCATTCGCGTGACGTCAAAGCAGGCCCGCGTCGCGAAGGGTGGTCGTCAGGGCGATTTGCTTGTCGAGCTTCTCCCGGTAGAGCGGGACCTTGTCGCGATTCGGCTCGCAGCGCGACGATTCGTCGAGGACCACGAGACGACCGCAGAGGTCTTCGTAGCTCCCCTGCCCGTCCGCGTGAGCCGCCTGGATCGCACCGCCCAGACCCGCGCCTTCCGCCGTGGCCAGTCCGACGACGGGAACGCCGAACACGTCGGCCGAAATCGCCCGCCAGATCCCGCTCTTGGAGCCGCCGCCGGTGAGGCGGATCTCCCCGGGGGTCAGGCCGAGTTCGTCGAAGCGCCGCAGGCCGTAGGCCAAGCCGAGCGTCGCGCCTTCCATGGCGGCCCGCGCCAGGTGCGCCGGAGAGGAAGCGGACCCGCCGAGCCCGTGAACCACGCCGGTGCCGTTCGGCAGATTCGGCGTCCGTTCGCCGTTCAAGTAAGGAAGAAAACTCACTCCCTCGGCACCTGCTGGAACCGAGGCCACCTGTCGTTCCAGTTCCGCCAAATCCCAGCCGAACCAACCGCGAACCTGCTCGGTCACCACGGTGACGTTCATGGTGCAGGCGAGCGGCAACCAGCGATCGGTGCTGTCGCAGAAAGCGGCGATCTCTCCATTGGGATCGACGATCGGTTCCTCGGCGCAGCCGTAGAGCGTGCCGGAGGTGCCGAAACTCGCGGTGATGATTCCAGGAGCGATGTTCCCGGTCCCGATCGCCCCCATCATGTTGTCGCCGCCGCCGGCGCTGACGATCACGTCGTTTTTCACGCCCCATTTCGCGGCGAGATCCGAACGCAGGGTTCCGTGAATTTCGTTCGACGAGCCGAGCTCCGGCAACATCTCCCGCACCCGCGGGTCGACGAAGTCGATCAGGTCCGGATCCCATTGGCGCGTTCGCACGTCGAGCATTCCCGTTCCCGAGGCGTCGCCGTATTCCATCCGCTTCACGCCGGTGAGCCGGAAATTGATGTAATCGTGCGGCAACAGAACCGAAGCAACCTTCGCGAAGTGGTCGGGCTCGTTCTGCTTCAGCCAGAGCAGTTTGGGAACGGTGTAGCCGGGAAGCACGGCGTTCCCCGTTTTCTCGACCAGTCCCTTCACCCCGCCGAAGCGGGCGGAAAACCGGTCGCACTGTTCGGCGGTCGACGTGTCGCACCAGAGCTTCGCCGGACGCACGACCTCGTCGTTCGCGTCGAGCACCACCAGTCCATGCTGCTGTCCGCTGACGCCGATGCCTCGAATTTCCGACCGCCGATCGCCGAGCCGATCGAGACACACCGCCAGCGTCGCCTCCACCGCGTCGAACCACTCGGACGGGTGCTGCTCGAGATGTCCCGCCGGCAGCCCGGGGATCAAGCCGTGAACTTGGCTCGCCTGAGCGACCACTTCGCCGGTTTCCAAGTCGAGCACGATCGACTTCGTGCTCTGGGTCCCGCTGTCGATGCCGATGTAAAGCATGGCCAATGGCTACCGGCTAACGGCGAGGCGGTCAAGCGCGGAAAGGGGCAGGGGGCGGACGAAGCCACCTGGATTTCCTGCGAGTTCACGGACCTCAGGGTTGCGCGCCGG
>JBBDRG010000087.1:66655-82544 GCA_040905585.1 Verrucomicrobiales bacterium | reverse complement strand
CGAACCTACCGGCTCGGGACGACCATGACCACGGGGTCAATTTTACGACGCTTACCTTTTTCGGGGGTGGGCTTCCGCTCGAGCGGAAGGTCGTTGCGGATTTCGGGGGTGGACTTCCGCTCGACCGCCGTGCTACGGATCCGTATGGTCGGTGGTGTGGGGGGCGGGAGTTAGAACCTCCCGCCTACCCGATTAGGCTCTTTCATTTGAACCAAGAAGCTCGTGGCGAAGTGTAGCCACAAATTACATTTGTCCAGTCGTCAAGGTCTTCCCCTTCGGTCACAGTGGTAACGAGCGAATTACGAACCTGAACCTTAATAGGGGCAAGGCTCTTCTGTAACATGATATGGAATCTTCTTGCAACAGCGACGATAAATCCCTCATCGAATCGTAACTGACGGTCTTGATAACCCTGAAGTTGTGAATGCTTCATGCAGTCTTCGCGCGTGATCACTCCACCTGTATGGACAATCGAATGCCGGATTTGCCACATCAACGATAACTCCCGACAATACTCGTTCGAAAAAAACGATAGATCTCTGAAGACCAAGGAATACAGCGTATTCACCTTCGTTGGATCGTGCCATCCAGTGAGCGCATCCGCTATAATCTGGCCCGGTTCTCGGGGGTCTCCGCGCCCCGCTAGGAGTCGAATAATAGACAGCTCACAGCCTTGCTTCTCAAGCCCCTTGGCTAGTTGTGTATCATCGACAGTTTTAATAAAATCCAGATAGTTGATGAACTCGGCAAATTGTTGCCGCTGGTAGATCTCAAAGTGGCTCATCATAACAGCAAATGATGAAGTCAGAATTGCGTGATATGAGTCGGATCCATCCTTTGTCAGGGAGCCGTCTTTCTTACGTGCAAAGTGTCGCGCACAGTGGGTCACCGAATCACATATTGCCACTACTTCCCGAAGGAAGACGCCTGCAGGCGGCACTTCGTGTTGAGCATGGCTGCGCTTCAGCGATTCTCGTGGGAAATAGTCTGTAAGCGCTTTGCGGAAGGTCGCCATATTCTTGCCTAACAGTATTGATTCGTATTGTCTCGCGAAGTGATTTCACGCGAGGCACGAGGCAGCCATCGACAAGAGTGTCCGCAAGGTCCCGAATTGGCAAGGTTTTTTCGGAGATGCGTGCGTCTATCCGGGTTGATGGAAGCGGGGGTTGCCGCGTGGGTTGGCGATTCGGAGCGGGGACCTTCCAGTCCCCGGCCTTTTGATGATGAAGGGGGACGATGAAGGGGGGACAGGAATGTCCCCCCTCCGTTTCCTACAACCGCCCCAGCGCCTCCAGGGTGGCGAGGATGTCGGCGATCTGGGTGGTGCGCTTGGCGGACTTGCGGCCGAAGGCGGCGGCTAGGGCTTCGGGGTCGGGGCCGAGGGCGGGGAGGAGCTTCTGGATGGCGGCGACTTGCTCGGGGAGGGCGTCGGGCCAGGGTTGTTTCCCGGGTTTGACGAGGGGCTTGGCGGCGGCTTGGCCGGCTTGGAGTTCGATCTCCTGTTGCTTGGCTTCGGGGACGCCGCCGGCGTCGGGGGCCTGGAACTCGGGGCGCAGCCAGCGGGCGAGGCCGCGTTTTTCCTCCTCGGCGCGCTCGTGGTTGAGGGCGACGAGTCGCTCGAGGAGTTCGGCCTCGACTTCTTCGCGGACGTTGTCGCCGGCGTTGTCTCGGTGGGGCGACCGGGCGGGGGCGACGGCGAGGCGCTGGCGGAGGTCGTCCCAGCCGTAGGCGTGGAAGACGGCGGCGTCGAGGTCGTCGTGGATCTGCCGGAGGACGGAGACGAGACCGTCGTCGTGGATGCGGCGTTCCTTGTCGGTGAGCGGCTCGCCGCTGCGGAGGCGTTCGAGGACGTTGTAGATGCGGGTGAGGGTGAGATCGGGATGGGCCGCTTGCTGCCGCTTGCGGTGGGCGTCGAGCCGCTCGCCCAAGTCGCGGATGCGCTCGCGGGTGGACTCGTCGGGGTCGGGGAAGGGGAAGGGGTCGAAGCAGCGGGATTTCGTGTATCTTGGGCGGTCTTCGAGACTTGCTCCGCTACTCAATGCCCACAGCGTGTGAAGTCGTGATGAAAGAACTCCAAGTGTAAAGGCTTCACGAGAGGCAATCACGGTAAGCATATTATCCGGCAACGTCTCCGAATCGAGAAAGCCGAATATTCGGTGCTTCGAAACCTCGGGGGTCACGATGAATCGGTCGAGATCTCGAACCGCGTTTCGCAGTTTGGGCCTCTCCCATCCGAACCGCCACCAAACTTCTCGAATTGAGGCGCGTTTGTTCGCGTCCCGCTCCGGCTTCACGTGGGTGAGCAGATGCTGATACGCGCCCGGAAATGCCTCCCGTGCCTCGTCTTCGGTCATGTCGAAGAAATCGATCACCCATCGATCTCCGGGGCGCTGCACGAACTCCTTCGCGTTGATATACGGGCGGAGAATTTTTCCGGCAACCTCGTTGGAAACTCCCCCAGCGAGCCCGTCCTTTTCGTCGGCATTGAGAGTGAACCCGGAACCGTAGAGCTGGACTCCAGGAGAAACGATTCCGTCGTTGGCTTCGAGACCGACTACGGACGTGAGATCGGCTCCGAGGCGAAGATTGGAGGCGATCATGCCAATTTGCTCTCGAAAGGAAATTTGACGGTGAATGTCGTCCGTTTTCTCCTCGCCGACAATTGTGAGCAATTGGCCATCGTGTTTTCCACCCTGCCCGACTGTCATGGCGATCCGAACGGCGGCACCGTCCCCCGAATCCACCCACGGATGATCCGGGACCGCGAAGACGAGCGCCACGGAATCGAGCCATTTCTTGATGATCCGTGATTGAAACACCTGGGTGACACTGTTGGTCGTGATGAGGCCGAAGCGGTTGATCTTCCCCTCGCTAAGAAGTTCGGCGGCCTTTTCCCACCAGTACATGACGAAGTCCGCCTTCTCGGGGAGATCGTAGACGGACCAGAGTGCCTGGATGTATCCTTCGCCGAAGGCTTCCCGCATTTTCCAGCCGCCCACGAACGGCGGATTCCCCACCACGAAATCCGCCTCGGGCCATTCGGGTCTGCGGGGATTCACGAAGTCGAACAGCACCTTGCGGGCTCTCTCGTCGGGCACTTCCTTGCCGGTGACGGGATGGGGCTTGGTGGTCTGGCCGTCCCAGACGGTGACGACCTGGCCGTCTCCGTCGCGGCGCGGGACGCGTTCGTCGTAGTCGAGGACGGCGTCGCGGTTCTCGATGGTGCCTTCGCCTTTGAGAAGCGGGCGGTCGTTGGTGTCGGCGGTGCCGGTGGTGCGGTGGTGCCACTGGAAGTAGCCGATCCAGAGGACGAGCTGGGCGATGCGGGCGGCGGAGGGGTTCAGCTCGATGCCGAGGAACTGGGTGGGGCGCAGCTTGAAGCTGTCCATCTCCAGGGTGCGGTCGCCGCCGATGGACTCGAAGAAGTCGAGGACTTCGGCTTCGAGCCGCTTGAGGTGCTCGAGGGTGACGTAGAGGAAGTTGCCCGAGCCGCAGGCGGGGTCGAGCACTCTGACGCGGCAGAGGCGGTGGTGCCAGGTCTCGACTTCCGCGCGGGCTTTCTTTTCGCGGCCGCGGTCGAGGTGCTGGACGGCGGCGGTCTTGACGGCTTCCCATTCGGCGCGCAGGGGCTCCATCACGGTGGGCTCGATGAGCCGCTCGACGTAGGAGCGGGGGGTGTAGTGGGCGCCGAGCTTGTGGCGCTCGCGGGGGTCGAGGGCGCGCTCCAGCAGGGTGCCGAAGATGGCGGGATCGACCTCGGTCCAGTCGCTCTCGGCGGCGTGGACGAGCAGGGCGATCTGCTCGCCGGAGAGCGGGAGGGCGGCGGGGTTCTCGAAGAGGCCGCCGTTGAAACGGGCGACTTTTTTCATGAGCACGGCGGAGAAGTCGGTTCCGGTGGCCATGTCCTTCCACAGGCCGGTGACGAGGACGGGGAAGCCCGCGGGCGTTTTCTCGATCTTGCGGAGGAGGTCGAGGAAGCCGTTTTCGGGCAGCAGGCCGATGTCTTCGGCGAACATGGTGAAGAGGCAGCGCTGGAGAAAGAGGGCGGCGACTTCGGGATCGTGTCCGTCTTCTTCGAGGGAGCGGGCGAGGGCGGCGAGGCGTCCGGCGATGTCGCGGGTGACGCGGGCGACGCGGCGCGAGGGATCGAGCGAGAGGGGATCGGTCCAGATGGCGCGAAGGAGGGCGCGGGTCTCGGGATCGCGGAGGTCGTCGAGGTGGACGCGGTGGTTTTTGGGATCGGGAAAGCGCTGGTAGCGTCCGCCGGAGCGGGTGAACTCGGCGTAGAGTTCGAAGACGTGGCCGACGTCGCAGACGACGAGGAAGGGCGGGCGGCCTTCGGAGGCGGGGAGGTCGCGGATGTAGCCGGTGGCCTGGTTGAAGGCTTTTTCCATGGCCTTGTCGTAGCCGGCGGTGCCGCGCCGTCCGTGGCCGGTGGAGACGACAGGGTCGGGTGCGGGAGGCAAGAGGGTCGGGTCGGCGTTCGCGCCCGCGGTCTTGGCCGGTTTGGCGGTGGCGCCCTGTTTGGTCTCGAGGACGAAGCAGCCGGAGCGATAGAGGTCGAGGTAGCGGGTGGAGCTGGTGCCGTCGGGGTTGGCGCGGGCGACGGAGCGCTCGAAGACGTAGGCGTTTTCGGCGTTCTCGGGCTTGGCGGGATCGGGCCGGGGCACGTCGAGGAGGTCGCAGAGTTCGGCGAGGAAGAGCTGGTAGTTGGCGCGCTCGTGTCCGCCGGATGCCTGCCAGCGCTCGATGAAGGCCTCGACGGCGGCGGGGGCGGCGCTCGGGTCGGGGGCGAGGGGATCGGGGTCGGGCATGGGCGGGAGGCGGAGGACGCTTCGAGTCGGGCGGAGGAATTTCCGGAGCGGTTCGGGGAACGATGAATTTTTCGATTACCCCAACTGATATCCCCGATCCACCCAGTAGCGCCAATCGTTCAACGCTTCATGGGTTTCTTCGAGATCGTCGGGGAATTCATCGGGCGCGCCCAATTGACTCAGCGGAACGGCGAGGGTCTGATCGTTCCAATCGATTTCGGCGAACATCTCGCGTTCGCATTCTGTTTCCGGCGCCATTTTCCGCACGGTGACGATTTCACCCGGCTGGAGCGGGGAAATTGGTCGTTTGCGATCACAGATCGCTTGGAAAGGAAACATCATCCGGTCTTCGAGATAATAATACCAGCCCATTGCCTGCTCCTCGGGGCCGTGGGCATCGACAACCGCTTCATTGAGAATGCGGTTCTCGCGTGCGTCGTCTCGTTCGACTTTGTTCATGGGAATTCAAAGCGGTTCGACCAGTGCCGGCCCCCGGACACCTCGGACGCTGGAAACGAGGAGAAGGAGGGAGATCCGCGGGGCGAGCATGGTATTCCGGCGTTCGCCGATTGCCCGATTCGAGCGAAGTCCGGGCAAGCCGTCAAGCGGGAAAAGGCACTTGGCGCTTCTCCTTTTTTCCGAATCACTTTGGACTGGTGGGCGAGGCGGGGGCGGAGCGCGAAAGGTTCGCTCGGGCGCCTGGGGTGATGCGAAAAGCGGCAGAGGACTGCCCGCACTCCAAGACGCTGCCGCGGCGGCGGGAGATGTTCGCGGGGCGTGGGAGGTGGGATCGGAGACGGGCATGGGAGGTAGGCGGGTCGGCGGTCGGCGGGTTCGGGACGACCTCAGGTGATACCCGAAACGGGGTGCCTTGGCAAAGGAAGACTCTTCCGCCTCCGATCGCGAACGCCTTGCCGAAGCCCTCGCAAAGTTCGCAAGCAAAGTTCGCAAGGGACAGGTCAATTGATGCTCTTGAGAACACTGTTCACATGGGCTTACATTCGCTCTATGAGAAAGGCACGACTACGCGGGGACGGACAGGGCCAAAATTTCTTCCACTGCCTCTCCCGGGTGGTGGACAAGCAATACATTGTCCAAGACGAAGAAAAGGAACTCTTCGTCGGCATCATGCGCAAGCTGGAAGCCTTTCTCGGACTCCGCGTCGTCACCTACTGATAGCAGGGCCGAAGCCTCGCCCTGCTACCCTCCCGGGCTGCCTGATGGCAGTCATCTCGGCGCCTCCCCATCAGTCGGCTGAACGCAGTGCTTCCTCCCGGGCCTTGAGTAGAAAATCGGGAAACTCCGCAAAAAACGAGGTGAAGAAATCCAGCCAGCCTTGGGCGTCTGCCTTCTCCGATTGGTGTTTGAACGCGGTCGATCCGACGACGTCCACGCTCATGAACAATCGCAATTTCGGCTTCGCAAGTTCCGCGAACTCAGCCTCGGTGATCTGAAGCTTGAAGGCCAAGGACTTGAGCGCGGATTCGAATCGTCTGGGTGGAAACGTTGAAGTTTGAGGCCAAGGCGGGTACGCGACCGCCTGTATCCGACCACATGTTGCGAAAGACTTCTTCCGGCATCAGGAATCCAGCGGCGAACCAGTTGGCCTCCCATTCCACGCGACCGCTTCCCTCACGGTTGATTTTGATCGGTTTTTCACCCACAAGCGAATGAAGGAAATAGTGACCGAGTTCGTGGGCGATCGTGAAACGGTCACGCAGCGGTCCAGTGAACGGCGATAGAAAAATAGTGAAATCCCGCGGTCCGCGGACGTGGATCGCGCCATCGACACGGCCTTCCTTCCATGAGCGAAATTCGACTTTCCCGCCAAGACGTTCCGTCACGATCGGGATCAATTCGTCTCCCGCTTTGTAGTCGAGCTTGCCTGCGATCCGTCCGGCTAATTGTCCGATGTATTCTTGGGAACGACCGGTTGGTTCAGCCAGACCGATAGGAGGTTGGAGTGAAGTTTGGGGAGAGACGGCGGGAGATGGATTCATAGCCAGCGTTTACTGTAATGCCGAGAGGTTCGGGATGCAACGATGCCAGAGCTGCCGTATGAGGCAAGCTAGAAGAGATGAATTCGCTGCTGGCGCAGCGGGGGAGGCAGTGAGTGTCTGCAGGTTTTCGATCAGCGCCATTAGTTAAGCAAGCTTGGTATTCACTATCGGACAAGCAAAATTTTTCGACGCATGGAAATGGGATATTTTGAAAGCATGACAACGGAAGCACGCAACCTCGACGATCTGGAAAGCGCCGTCCTCGATCTGCCCGGCAACGACCGGTCGAGAATCGCTAAACGAATCCTGACCAGCCTCGAAGACGACGCCGGAACGGAAGTCAGCGAAGCCTGGAAAGCGGAGATCGGGCGGAGGGTCGAGGCCATGAACGACGGCTCGCCCGGAGTCGGCCACGAGGCCGCGACCGAACGCGCCCGGGCTGCGGTGGCGGAGGTCCGCGACCGCAAAGCCTCATGACCCCGCTGGATTGGGAGGAAGCGGCCACCGACGAATACGTCGACTCCGCCCGATACTACGAAGAGCAGCAGGACGGACTCGGAGACGAGTTCATCGACTGCATCGAGGCCGCCGTCATGAAGGCCCGTCGCGTTTCCACAGACCGCGCGCGATCCATCCGTAGCCTTCGACTCGGGGTGGCCCCGTCATATCGACGGGCTGGCTCCAGTTCAGTCCGTCCTTGCTGGTGCCAAAGGAATTGCGGGTCCCTGCGAGATCGTGACGGGGCACTACGTTGCGGTGTTTCTCCGGAGTGACGCCGGCGATCGGTCCACCGGGTCCGTCGCTCCACATGGCCCAGAAGCGACCCTCATGATGAGCGATGAGCGAGGTAGGCGTGTTGATGAACCCGGGTTACTGCCTCGTCGCGGACGCCGCTGAGGATGGCGTGTTCCGCCACGACGCGCGGAAGTTTGGTGTAGTCGATCTGGTGCGGATCGTCGGGCAGCCAGTCTCCCGCCAGCGTGATGGGCGAATCGGAATCTTGTGCCTCTGCGGAAAAGGTGATCAGCGGGGTAACGGCGGCCAATAGAATACCTGTCCTAACATTCATAAAACGCCTCCCCTCCGGTTCGGGTCAATCCGGCATTTGGTTGGTTTTCAATCAATCTGGGACTGAATCACCTCTGTTGACAGTCTCATACCTCAACGTCAGCTTCCAATCATGAATTTCCCCTTGTCATCAGTTCCCCGTTTCTCCGCCTTCTTATTCGCCAGTTTTGCTTTGTCGCTTTCGCTATCCGCCGCAGACAGTTGGCCGGACTTTCGTGGACCGAGCCATGACGGCCACGCCGGGGATGCCGACTTGCCGTTGAGTTGGAGCGAGTCCCAAAACGTGAAGTGGAAAACGGAAATGCCCCTTCTTGGTCTGTCGTCGCCGGTCGTGTTGGACAACCAGATCTGGCTCACCACGGCGACGGTCGAAGGGCACGACTTCTACGTTCTCTGCGTGGACGCGACGACCGGCGAAATCATATTGAAGGAAAAACTGTTTCACAGCGACGATCCTCAATCCATGGGCAACGGGGCGCAAGACAACAGCTACGCCACACCATCTGCTGTCGTCGAGCCCGGCCGTGTCTACGTTCACTACGGCCATTTCGGAACCGCCTGTCTCGACACCGCGACCAAAGAGGTCCTCTGGAAACGCGACGACCTGAAGTGCTGGCATTACCGAGGTGCTTCCTCCTCTCCCGTGCTCTTCGAGGACCTGTTGATCCTCACCTTCGACGGAGCGGACCTGCAGTATCTGGCCGCCTTGGACAAAAATACCGGAGAGACCGTCTGGAAAACGGATCGTTCCGTGGATTGGAACGACGAGCACATCGACAAGCAGATGGTCAAAGATGGCGACTGGCGCAAAGCACACAGTACTCCCCTGATCGTCGACATCGACGGAAAGCCAGTCATGTGCAGCACGGGTGCCAAGGCCGCTTACGGATACGACCCACGGACCGGCGAGGAACTCTGGCGGGTGGAGCACGAGGCTTACTCCGCTTCTCCCCGCCCCATCTTCTACGACGGAAATTTCATCATCGTGACCGGATTCAGCAAAGGTGCGGAAATGATGTCCGTGGAAGCCGGTGGCGAAGGCGTGGTGAACGAGACTGATGTGAATTGGAAAATCGACAAGTCCTTCCCCAAGTATTCATCTCCCATCTTGGTCGACGATCTGGTTTACTTCGCCATGGATGACAGCTTCCTCGTCTGCGTCGAAGCAAAGACCGGAGAAACCGTCTGGAAGGGACGTGCCGGCGGCAAATACCGGGCGTGCCCGATCTATGCGGACGGAAAACTCTATTTCTTCAGCCTGGAAGGCAAGACAACGGTGATCGAGCCCGGCCGTGAATTCAAAGTTCTCGCGACCAACAGCCTTGCCACCGATGCACCGCTGGATGATCCCCGGCGTGGTCCCGGATTCATGGCCTCTCCGGCCGTAGTTGGCGATGCCATGTTCCTACGCACGAGGTATCATCTCTATCGGATCGAGTCAGAATAGTCTCGTACTAGCGACTTCATGAAACAGGATTAGGTCACCGACCAAACCCTGTTGGGTGTGCGGCTTCGCGGGTGTATCGCAAAGGCAAGCGAAGCGCTCGCCCTACAAACGTGCGACCGACCACGGGTCTGTAGGGCGGCCGCTCCGGCTGCCTTCAAACTACTCCGGCGAAGCCGCTGACTCCTATCCCTTCACCCAAGGCTCCCGGGCGTTCGCTCCGACCTCCGCGTCGAGTTCGGTCATTCGATCACGGAGCTTTTTGACCACGTCGGGATTTTCTCCGGCGAGATTGTTTTGCTCGCCGATGTCGACTTCGAGATCGAAGAGAAGTAGATCTGGCGAGAGCATTATCTTCTGATCCTTGCCTTGACCCTTTCCTTTTCCGCCGCCTTTCGGCTTCACCAGTAGCTTCCATTTTCCTTGGTGGATGCCCTCGATCGCTCCACGGGAGGTGTAATAGAGAAACTCATCCCGAGGGCTCTCGCCGTTCTCGTCTCCGAGCAAAAGCTTCGACGCGTCGAGGCCATCGATCTTGTTCTCACCCGGCAAAGGCGTGTTGGTCAGAGTCGGAATCGTAGGGAGCAGGTCGATCGTTCCCATCAATTCGTCGCACTCGGTTCCTGCCGGGATGCGTCCGGGACCCCACATGACGCAAGGAACGCGCTGACCGCCCTCGAAAGTCGTGCCCTTCCCCTCACGCAACGGACCGGCGGAGCCTCCGTGGTTCATATACTGCAGCCACGAGGCTGGGGTCCGAGGCGGGGGTCCTAGAATTTAAAATTTTCTCCATTCCTTCTCCCGGTACGAGTTTACTCCCGCCGCCTTTAAGCTGTTTTTCCCTAACCTGTGCCTCGCATTGCCCGTACTCTCGTTCACAGCCAACGGTCCGGGGTCCAATTCGGACACACGGAGGAACCGAGCTTGGTGAGCGCGAAAGATTCGCTCGGGCGCCTGGGGTGATGCGAAAAGCGGCAGAGGACTGCCCGCACTCCAAGACGCTGCCGCGGCGGCGGGAGATGTTCGCGGGGCGGGGGGCTATTCTGGAATTTAGAATTTAGAAACCGGCTTCGGGCATCCACTTGCCAATTTTCCTGCATCTTCTTCCGCCGGCTCTCGGAGTCGCCGGAGGGGGGCTGAGCCTGGTATTCACCGGCCTTACCGGCCTCTTCCATGGGCTGGAAGCCCATGCCACTTTGGATTCCACGAAGCCGAACGATTCCGAAAAATCACTTGGGACTGGTGGGCGAGGCGGGGGCGGAGCGGATGACGAGCGGCGGGCGGAGGCGCTCGTCTTTCTCGAAGTCGACGGTGGAGTGGTACTCCTCGGAGGCGGGCGGGATGTAGTAGACGCTGGAGCGCGGCAGGGTGGGGACGGGCGGCATCCCTGCCGCCCCGGCGGCCCCGGCTGTGGCGATGCTCTTGCGGTTGGCGCTTCGGGGACCGGTGGAGGCCGAACGGGCGTCGGGGTCGTCGAAGCGGGATTCGTCGAGGCGGATCTCGTCGGAGGGCGTCCACTGGTCGTTCATGAGGACTTCGTGTTCGGCGACGCTCTTTTCGTCGACCCGGTCGACGGGCGTGCCGTTGGCGAGGCTGGACTCGTCGACCGCGTCGCCCGGCGAGGCGCGGATGGCGTCGCGTTTTTTGAATTGAAAGTTCTCCTCGGACAATTCCTGTTCGGGCCACGGCTTGCCGCCGAGGCGGGCGTTCATCCGGGCGATGGCTTCGCGGATCTCGTCGTCCACCTGGCGGGTTTCCTCGAGCCAGTCGGCTTTTTGCGGCGCGCTATCGGTCTCCGAGGCGGCGGCCAGGGCGTCGCGCATTTTCTCCTCGTCGGCGAAAAAGGCGTTCTTGATGACGTCGCCGAGGTCCGGCTTGACGGAAAGGGCGGCTTCGGCCAGCAGGGTGGCTTCGTCGGGGAATTCGCTCCGGGCCACGTAGATGATCTGCTCGAGCAGCCCGGCGTCCGGATTCGAGGTTTCGATGGCGACGATCAAAAGGTCGCGGCGGCAACCGGGGTTGGTTTGGAGGGCGTCCTCGAAGAGCAGCAGGGCATGGTCGGGTCGCGCTTCGATGCCGGCGGCCAGGGTGGCGGCGGCGGACTCGCAGTCGGCGGCGGATTCCGAAGCCGCGGCGGGGGCGCACGTGGCTAGCGCAAGGCAACATCCGACGAGAAGATTTTCGGCGAGCTTCATAGGGAAGGGGTGAAGTGGAGCGGGTAGTGGGAATCGAACCCACATAACTAGCTTGGAAGGCTAGGGCTTTACCACTAAGCTATACCCGCGCTCGCCTTAGTTTCACGGAAATTACTAAAGTTTCAATTATTTTTTAGAATATCTAAAAATAAGGGAAACGGAAAAGGGTCTCCGGAAAACCAGCCCGCGACCGAATCGCGGGAGTGAGAATTTAGCGATGTCTCGAGAATTGCCAACCTCCTTTTTTCACAAAAGATGGTGACGCCGGGAGCGGCGTCGACGCGGGCGGCGGGGCGGGTGCTCCGGGTGTTTCGTCGCGAGCCGCTCCTGTTCGTGGGGGCGGGCGCGATCGTCGGGATCGTGGCGGTGGACCAAGGCGCCTGGCTGTGGGCGGGCGGTTCGGCGGCGGCGCTGGCGATGGGCGCGTGGACGGCGAGGCGCCGCGCCTGGCCGGGGTGGCCGGTGCCGGCCGCGTCGCTCGCGTGCCTGATCGTCTTCGGAGCAGGTCACCGGGCGCGGCTCGACGCGATCCATTCCTTTCCGCTGGCCGGGGCGGTGGGCAAGGGGCAGAGCGTCGAAATAGCGGGCGTGGGCTGGATCGCGTCGGATCCGCGGACGGGCAATCGGTCGGCGTCGGCGCTGGTGCAACTGGACGCTCTCGTGCTCGACGGTCACGAGATTCCCTGCGGCCATCGGCTGCCGACTTGGATTCAGCGCCCGACGGAGTCCCTCGGGTACGGCACGGAAATCCGGTTCACCGGCCTGGTGCGCCCGCTGGAGACGGCGCAAGCGCCCGGGGGCTTCGATCCGCGGGCTTTCCATTTTCGACAATCGGGGTCGCTGGCGCGGATGGAGATCCGGGAGGGCGACGACTTGGCGATCGCCGAGGGCGAGCGGGGCTCCCGGCTGGTGGCGGCTTCGCTGCGGTTGAGGAAGCGGATGGAGGCCGCGCTGAGGACGTCGCTGCGTCCGGACGACCTGCCTTTCGCCCAGGTCGTCGCCGCCATGACGCTGGGGGTGAGGGAGGATACGCCCGACGACCTGGAGGATCTTTTCCGGCTGAGCGGCACGATGCATCTTTTCGCGGTGTCGGGAATGCACGTCGGCATCGTGGGCGGGTGCTTGCTGGGGCTGGCGATCTCGCTGCGAATCCCGAGGCGGCACGCGGTGCTGGTCGTGATACCGCTGATTCTCTTCTACGCGGTGCTGACGGGGCTGCGGCCTTCGGCGATCCGCGCCGCCGTGATGCTGTCGATTTTCCTGGCGGGCTACGCGTTCCGGGAGAAGCCGCGGCTGCTCAACGCGCTCGGTCTGGCCGGGCTCGCGATCCTGGCCTTCGACACGCAGCAGATTTTTCTGCCGGGGTTCCAGCTCTCGTTCATGGTCCTGCTGTTCATCGCTCTGCTGGCGGCGGGGCTGCGGTCGCTGGTGGCGAAGCCGTTCCTGCCGGACCCCTTCGTTCCGCGGAGTCTTCTCGGCGGGCCGCAGCGTTCGTTCAATGCCTTCGTCGGGGTCGCCGCCGCCGCGCTCGCGGTCTCCATCGCTTCGTGGCTGGGATCGGCGGGCCTGTTGTCGTGGCATTTCCAGAGTCTGGCTCCGGTGGGCATCGTCGCCAATCTTCTCATGGTGCCTCTCGCCGGAGTCGTCATCGTGCTGGCCTGCTTCTCGCTCGCCTGTTTCGGATTGAAACTGGTCTGGCTCGCGGCGGTGGCGAACAAGCTCAGCGTGGGCGTCGCGATTCTCCTGACTTCGCTGGCCCACTTCTTCGCCGATCTCCCCGGCGCCCATCGCAACACCGGGCACCCGACCGCCGACGCGCCCGGGGCGGAAACGCTGACCGTCGACGTGATGGGCGATCGCGGGGAAGGGGCCGTGCTCCTGTCGTTACCGGAGCAAGTCGCTCGCGGGCGGTCCTTCTGGATGATCGACACCGGCGGACCGCGCACCTATCGGCGGCAGGCGCTGCCCACGATGCGGAGCCGCGGCGTGAACCGGCTCGGCGGGCTCGTCCTGACCCACGGCGACAGCGGGCACATCGGCGCGGCTTCCGAGGTGCTTTCCCGCTTTCGCCCCGGCCTCCTGTTGGAATCCGGCGCCGGCAACCGCTCGCCCGCCTATCCCGGCATCGTCTCGACGGCGGAGTCTCTCGACATCGAGCGGATCGAGGTTTCGCGCGGCCATCGGATTCGGTTCGGCGAGGGAGTGACGTTGGAGATTTTCGCGCCCTCGCCGGACCGGCCGGGTCGGCTCGCCGACGATCGGTCCTTGGTCATGAAGCTCTCCTGCCACGACTGGTCGCTGCTGTTCACCTCGGACGCCGGCTTCGCCACGGAGAAGGCTCTGCTCGAATCCGGCGTCGACCTGAGCGCCGACGTCTGGATACGGGGACAGCACAACCAGTCGCCCTCCGGTTTGCCGGCCTTCGTCGAGGCGGTGGCGCCCCGGGCCGTCGTTTCCACGCATTCCGGATTTCCCGCGTCCGAGCAGATCCCGGAAAGCCTGAAAAGCCAACTCGGGGACGCCGGCGTCGCCCTGTTCGCTCTCGACAGCGCCGGCGTGGTCACGATCGAAGTCGATCCCGGCGAACTGCGCCTCTCGCCCTTTTCCCTCCCGGATTCGGCGATCGAATTTTCCGCGGAGGCACCGCGGCGGGCGGAAGAGAAAAACTAATTCAAATCGTCGGACATTATAAAAATTATGGACAGTTTAATATTTTTAAGGTATTTTTTTAAAGAGATTTTCGCGAAACGTTGACAACCGGCGGAAAGACTTTAAAAAGGAGGGTCTTCAGGCATATGCGATACAGGGGAGTAAACACGTCGGAGGGAACGGGGCTTGCGGGAATCGCGAGCGCTGTCGCCATGGCACTGGTAGCGGCTTTCGTGTTCACCAGCTGCAACACCACTTCGAACCTCACGGCGCTGTCGCGCTCGAACGTTGACGCGGTGGCCCAGATCGCTCTCGAGGAACCTTCGGTCGACGCCGACGCCGACGCGGCTGTCGATTCCGCCGCCGAAGCCGAGGCTCCCAGCGAAGCAATCGTGGGCGCGCCTCCGTCGCCGGAGCCGGTCGCCGTGGAAAGACCGGTCTCGAACGATCCTCCCATTCTTCTCGCCTCGGTCCCCTGCACCCCCGTGGAGCGTCGTCCCACCAACCAGATCATGATGGTGCGCACGACCGCCTACAGTCATCTCGAAGCCGACAGCCTGCAGTACGGCACCAAGAGCGCCGCCGGCACCGACCTCAAGTACGGCTCCCAAGTGCGCAGCGCCGCCGCGGATTGGTCCAAGTATCCGCTGGGAACCCGCTTCAAGATCGAAGGCATTTCCTGCGAATACGTCGTCGACGACTACGGAAGAGCCCTTTGCGGCACCGAGACGATCGACATCTACAAGCCCAACCTCGCCGGCATCGGCGCCTGGGGCGTGCGCAACGTGCCGATCCGCGTCTTGGAGTGGGGCTGCTTCGAGAAGAGCCGCGAAATTCTCGACAGCCGCAAGCACGTCCGCCACGCCCACCACGTCCGCGAGATGCTTCAGGAAATCGAGAGAAAGGGGCGGTCCGGCGATTTGGGCAAGCCGTCGACCCACTCGGGCACCAGCGCCTGAGCCCGTTCATGACCAAGGCGGAGCGCGCGGCCCACGTGGCGGCCAGGCTGGAGGAGCTTTATCCCGAGACGCCCATTCCCCTGCACCACCGGGATCCCTACACCCTGCTGATCGCGGTGCTGCTGTCGGCCCAATGCACCGACGAACGAGTCAACCGGATCACGCCCGCGCTGTTCGAACTCGCCGACACGCCGGAGGCGATGGCCGCCGTTCCCGTCGACGCCATCCGGGAAATCATCAAGCCGTGCGGGCTTTCACCGCGAAAGTCCGTGGCCATCTCCGAGCTGTCCAAGCGGCTCGTCGACCGGCACGGCGGCGAAGTGCCCGCCGACTTCGAGGCGCTCGAGTCGCTGGCCGGCGTCGGCCACAAGACCGCGTCCGTCGTCATGAGCCAGGCCTTCGGCGTGCCGGCCTTTCCCGTCGACACCCACATCCACCGCCTCGCCCAGCGCTGGAAGCTGACCAGCGGGAAAAACGTGGTCCACACCGAGATGGATCTGAAGCGCGCCTTTCCCGAGGAAACGTGGAACCGGCTCCACCTCCGCATCATCTACTACGGACGCGAATACTGCACCGCCCGCGGTTGCGACGGCACGGTGTGTCCCATCTGCCGCGAACTGTTTCCCGAACGCAAGCGCGGCGTGAAGACGCGGAAGTGAGGATGGACGCCGTCCGCTTTTCGGCTCCTCGATGGGCGAGGCCATGCTGCGTAGCGGAAGATGTGAATCTTCCGAAACCCTGTCCGATCGATGGCTCGATC
>JBBDRG010000087.1:0-66555 GCA_040905585.1 Verrucomicrobiales bacterium | reverse complement strand
GGTGGTTCGTCGGAACTTTCACAAGTTCCGCTACGCTCGGATTCACGGCCCACTGCGTAGCGGAAGATGTGAATCTTCCGAAACCCTGTCCGATCGATGGCTCGATCGGCGGGGGCATTTTCGCTGCTGGACGGTAGTCGCCGATTCGTGCGTCGAGGGTGGTTCGTCGGAACTTTCACAAGTTCCGCTACGCTCGGATTCACGGCCCACTGTGTAGCGGAAGATGTGAATCTTCCGAAACCCTGTCCGATCGGCGGCTCGATCGGACGCCGTCAATCCCGTTTGCACTCGCTCCCCCGACACGTAGAATGCCGCCGACGCGAAACCGCGACTTTTTTCCATGAGCGACGACATCAATAAAATCGTGGTGGCCTATTCGGGAGGTCTCGACACTTCCGTGCTCCTCACCTGGCTGCGCGACACCTACCAGGCCGAAGTGATCGCCTACTGCGCCGACGTCGGCCAACAGGAGGAACTCGACGGGCTCGAGGAAAAGGCGCTCAAGACGGGCGCCTCGAAATGCATCATCGACGATCTCAAGGAGCCGTTCGCCCGCGACTTCATCTTTCCGATGGTCCAGGCGGAGGCCATCTACGAGGGGCAATACCTCCTCGGCACCTCCATCGCCCGCCCCTGCATTTCCCAGGGAATGGTCCGGGTGGCCCGCGAGAACGGCGCCGACGCCATCGCCCACGGCGCCACCGGCAAAGGCAACGACCAAGTCCGCTTCGAACTGTCCGCCGCCTCGCTGGCCCCGGAGATCGAGATCATCGCCCCGTGGCGTCAGCAGCGATTCCGCGACCAGTTTCCCGGCCGGGCCGAGATGATCGCCTACGCCTCCGTGAACGACATCCCGGTGCAGGCTTCCGCCAAGAAATCCTACAGCATGGACCGCAATCTTCTCCACATCAGCTTCGAGAGCGGCGTCCTCGAGGATCCGTGGTACGACGCCACCGGCGAGGCCGACCGCGACATGTACGTGCTCAGCGTTTCCCCCGAGGAAGCGCCCGACGAACCCGAATACGTGCAGCTTCTGTTCGAAGAGGGAAATTGCGTCGGGCTCGCCTTCGAGGGGCTCGACGAGGTGCTCGCGACGCTCGGCGACGTGAGCGGACAGGGCACCCAGCGGGACGGTGCCCAGCGGGGTTCGGGCGACGACTACACCCTCTTGACTCCCTACGGCGTGATGCGCGTGCTCAACCACCTCGGCGGCAAGCACGGCATCGGGCGGATCGACATGGTCGAAAACCGCTTCGTCGGCATGAAGAGCCGCGGCATCTACGAAACGCCCGGCGGCACCATTCTCATGGCGGCCCACCGCCAGATGGAGAGCCTGACCGTCGACCGGGAGGTGATGCACATCCGCGACTCGCTCGTTCCGAAGTACGCCCAGCTCGTCTACAACGGATTCTGGTTCGCCCCGGAGCGCGAAGCCCTTCAGGCCCTGGTGACCGAATCCCAACGGTCGGTTTCGGGCGAAGTGCGCCTGAAGTTGTACAAAGGCAACACCGTCACCGCCGGACGGCGCTCCGCGCTCAGTCTCTACAGCGAAGACGTCGCCACGATGGAAGGCGGCGCCGAGCACGCCTACAACCAGGACGACGCCACCGGATTCATTCGCCTCAACGCGCTGCGCCTGAAGAGCGAAGCGACGCGACGGCAGTCTGAGGCGTAAATTTCGGCCGAGGGATCGCTTACCGGCCCCAGTGGCCTTTTCGCCGGGATTCGCTTCCGCGGAATCACCGCATGTTCTTCACGGCCCGGTCCATCCGGGCGAAGCCCGTCTTCTTGTAGTCGCGACCGTAGACGTCCCCGGCTTTCAGTTTCCGGGCGTTGTCCAGATTCTTGGCGGCGGTCCCGGGAATGCTGGTTTCGTGGAGAATCTTGCCCTCCGGGTCTTCGAGAAAGGCGAGGTAGCCTTTGTATTTGTAGCCGTACATGGCGCCGCGATCGTCGTACCAGAGTTCGAAGCCTTTTCCTTCGAAGGACTTTTCTTCGTTCAAGGGCAAGTCGATGCCGGTGAATTCCTGCTGATAAACGACGGCGGTGTCGCGCGTCTCGGGGCTCTCTCCGAAGACCATCATGGTCAGCTTGGCGCCGACGATCGGGTAAACGGCGTCCTTGTTCTCCATCGTGGCGGTGAGACGAAGGGTCTGCTTCCGTTCATCGATGAAGCCGGAGATCTGGTCGTCGTCCTTCGAGGTCTTCCCCGTGCTCACCCGCATCGCCAGGCGGGGTTTCTTGTCTTTCAGGTGCGGAGGAACCTTGCCTGCGTTTTCTTCCTTCCACGTTTTGATATACGCTTGGTCGCTCACTGAGAATCGACTGGCGGGAACGGTGAATTGTCTTCCGTCCGAACGGACCAGCGTCACGGAATCTCCTGCCACCGAGTAGATTTCCGCCTCGATCGTCTGCCCGTCCGGGGAGGCGAACTCCCGCCCCTGCGCGGAGGCGACGAGGGTCAGCGCGAGAATGGCGAGGCTTGCTCCAACGGCGTGGTATCTCATGGCGGTACGGTTTCGGTTTTTTTCTTCACGGGAGAATAGAGAAAACGGTCGGACAACTAAAGCTATATTTTTGTCACCATGCTCGGAGCCTGGTCAACAGTCTCCCGGAGCGGCGAATGTCGTTGCAACCGGTCGTCGCGATTGTAGTGGCGCGAGCGGCGCGCTGGATCGTATTGTCCCGGCAACGCCATGAGAAACCTGACTTTCCTCATCCTCGTCATCGGGATCGCTTCCGCTATCACGGTCATGAGGCTCTACAACGACTTGGTCTACAAGCGGAACCGGGTCCGGAGCGCGTTCAGCAGCATCGACGTGGATCTGCGGAAGCGGCACGATCTCATTCCGTCCCTGATCGACGCGGTGAAGGGGTTCGCCGCGCACGAGCAGGAAACCTTCGCCGACCTCGTCGAAGCCCGTCGCCGAATCGAGAGCGGGGAACTCAGCGAATCGCAACGGTTGCGGATGGAGGAACGGATCGGTCCGGGCATGCAGCGCCTGATCGCGGTCGCGGAGGCCTACCCCGAGCTTCGTTCGAGCGAGCATTTCCTCAATCTCCAAAGCAAGCTGGCGGAGGTGGAGGAACAGATCTCCGCCTCGCGCCGCGCCTACAACGCCGCCGTTCTCGACATCAACAACGCCGTCGAGAGTTTCCCCTCGAACCTGATCGCCAAGAGCTTCGGCTTCCGCAGGCACGATTTCTTCGAGGTGACGGACGGGGTGCGGGAGCCGCTGAAGGCGGACGCGTGAACGGGGACGACCGGCGGTTTGAACCGGATCCGGAATGCACTTTGCATGGGGGCGACGCGCCCGGTTGGGGGGCGGGGCTGCCGGGCAATCGAGCGCAAGCGATTGTCTGCCAAGAGGTAGCGGGATATAGCCTTCGGTTGGCTAAGTTCTTGCGCGAGAAGAGGCCATTGGTTTGCAAATCTCCAACTACGAAAAGTCACCATGAAGAAACTCCTGATTACAAGCTTGTCGGTCCTGTTGGCGCCGACCTTTCTCGCGGCGCAGGCGAATCGCGTCGAGCCGATCCGTAGCAGCAAGCCGCAGCCGGTGGCACAGCCGACCGTCCGCACGGACTTGTCGGCCGAAACCCTGGCAGTGCTCCGCGACATCCGCCGCCGGACCCCGGACCGGGAAGCTCAGATCGAGGCGGCTCTCAATCTTCGCTCCGAAGTGGAGGCCAAGAATCTGCTGGAGACCATCCTGGCGGACGTCGAGGCGGAAGCCGCGGCCCGCAACCGGCTTTCTCTCGAGGAAGTCAACCGCACCGAGGTGGACCGCGAAGAGTACGTCGACTACATGACCCGCCGCCTGCGGGGAGAGGTCGCCCTGGAAGACGCGCCGGCCTCGTTCCGGTCCCGCGTTCGCTATCGCGATCCCGATACGGGCGATGTCATCGTCCGCCGCTACGAGCCACGCTACTACGACGACAACCGTCGCGTCATCACCTACCGCTCGCGGCGCGAGATCCCGCCGGTGCTTCTTGCCTCCGACCGGTTGGCGCGCGTGCAAGTGGCCGCCGTGGCAGACAGTCCGTTCGCGGACGAACTCGTGGTCGTGGACGACATGCCCGAGGCGTACATCCAGCCCGAAGCCTACGCGGTGACCTACGCGGTCGACCCCAATTCGCAAATCACGCGCGACGACATCCTCTTCGTCCAAGGATCCACGGAGTTCGCGGACGCTTATTCCCACGACATCGTGGTCGACTTGGCCACGGCGATGAACGATCCGTCGCTGGCCAACGAGGCCTTCATCGTGGAGGGTCACGCCTCGGCTGAGGGCGACTACACCACCAACCTGACGCTGTCGCAGCAGCGCGCCGAGCGCATCGTGCGCGACATGGTGCGGTTCGGGGTTTCCTCCTCGCGCCTCGTTCCGGTCGGCTACGGGGAGAACGAAGCCAAATATCCCGCCTCGGCACCCGAGAATCTTCGGGCTACCGACCGGCGGGTCGCGGTGTTCCGCTTGAGATAACGGCGGATACCCGGGGGCTTCGGGGTGGAGGGGCGCGGACTCTCCGGCGCTACCTCGCGACGCCCCAGACCCCCGCTTTTTCCCGTTGGGCGGTCCGTTCCAGTCGATAGAGCATGTCGCGATGCTGGTGGAACGACTTTCCGTCCGGGGTGGGGACCGGCTTTTGCTTCGAGCCGGGGCCCTTGGTGTGAATGCGGGCGAGGCCGTGCTCGACCAGTTGCGTTCCGAGGTAGCTGCCGTCGGGGAGCTCGACGAACCCGTAGAAGCGCCCGCTGTCGTAGACCGGTTCCCAGTAGGTGTAGACGGTGAAGTCGTTTTCCTCGAGCCGCGCCTTGGCGAACGCTCTGGCGCGCCGACCGACCTCGACGGCTTCCTCGACCGGGATGCCGCCCAGTTCGCGGGCCTGATCGGCGACCCGTCGGCGCTGGTTTTCCCAGCGATCGCTCAGATACGTCTCCGGGGCGTCGACGAAATAAAGCCGGAGTTCGAACTCCCGTCCTCCGGCTTTCACTTTGAAACTGTCCCCGTCGTTGTTCCGATGGTCGACCAGCTTCGCTTCCGGCAGCCGGTCGTAGCCGTTGACTTTCCGCCCTTCGGAGACGGGAGCGGAAGCCGGGTTCTCGCCGGAACGGCGGTCGACGAAAAGGTCGCGTTGCCAGTAAGCGATCGCCGCGATCCCGAGGACGAGTGCGAACCGGAGGACTCGCTGCTTTCCCTTCATTGCGGCAGAAGGGGTAAACTCAGCTTTTCTTCTCCTGAGCGGTCGACTTCAGGTAAAGCTCGCGGAGCTGCTTGAAATCCGCCTCGGCCGGACTCGCGGTCATCAGGTCGGTCCCCTTGTTGTTCTTCGGGAACGCCATCACCTCGCGGATGCTGCTCTCGCCGCAGGCTAGCATGACGAGACGGTCGAGTCCCAGAGCGATCCCGCCGTGGGGAGGGGCGCCGTATTGGAAAGCCTCGAGGATGTGCCCGAAATTCGCGGCCTGCTCCTCGTCGTCGATGCCGAGGACGCGGAACATTTTCGCCTGTAAGTCGCTTTCGTGAATCCGGAGGCTGCCGCCGCCCAGTTCGCTGCCGTTCAGGACCACGTCGTAGGCGGCGCCGCGAATTTCGCCGAAGCGGCTCTCGTCGTCGAGCAGGGCGAGGTCGTCGGCATGCGGCCGCGTGAAGGGGTGGTGGACGGCGTTCCACTTGCCTTCCTCCTCGTCGTAGTCGAGCAGCGGGAAGCCGACCACCCACAGGAAATCGAGTTCGTCTTCCCTGCCTTGGTAGAGGCGGCACATGTCTGCCACTTCGAGGCGAAGGCGCCCCAGCACTTCGCAGACGGTCCGCCACCCGTCGCAGCCGAAAAGGACCAGGTCGCCTTCCTCGATGCCCAGTCTTTCCACAAGGGCGGCCTTTTCCTCGTCGCTGAAAAACTTCACGATGGGCGACTTCCACTCTCTGTTCTCGATCTTGATGTAAGCCAAGCCGCCGGCCCCGGCTTCGCGGGCGACTTCCTCGAGGCGCTTGACCTGACCGGTCGTCACGGAGGCGAAGCCCTTCGCGTTGATCGCGCGAACGGCGCCGCCTTTCGCGATCGTGCCCGAGAACACCTTGAAGGAAGAAGCGGCGAAGACGTCGGAGAAATCGACGATCTCCAAGCCGATGCGCCGCTCGGGTTTGTCGCTGCCGTATTTGTCCATCGCCTCCTGATGGGAAAGGCGCGGAAACGGGACGGGGATGTCGACGCCGCGGGCGGCCTTGAACACCCGTGCCAACAGCGATTCGACCAAGGTGTAGATGTCCTCTTCGGTAATGAAGCTGGCCTCGACGTCCACCTGGGTGAACTCCGGCTGACGGTCGGCGCGGAGGTCCTCGTCCCGGAAACACCGGGCGATCTGGAAGTACCGCTCCACGCCGGCCACCATCAGCAACTGCTTGTATTGCTGCGGCGCCTGGGGAAGCGCGTAGAATTTTCCGGGGTTGAGATAGGAAGGCACGAGAAAGTCGCGGGCGCCCTCCGGCGTCGACTTGGAAAGAATGGGCGTCTCGACCTCGAGGTAGCCCTGCTCGTCCAATTCGTCGCGAACCGCCTTGGTGACGATATGGCGCAGCCGCAGGTTCTTCGTCATGCGCGGACGGCGCAGGTCGAGGTAGCGGTGCTTCATCCGCAGATCCTCGTTGCTGAGGTCCTTGTCCAGCTGGAAGGGCAGCACCTTGGCCTTGTTGAGAACCTTGAGGTCCGTGGCCACGATCTCGATCTCTCCCGTGTCGATGTTTTCGTTGACGGTGGACTGGCCTTCGATCTCGGGTCGGATGTCGACCCGTCCCGTCACCTGCACCACGTCCTCCGAGCGGATGCCGTGACTCGTCGTGGCGGCGCCGGCGCTTTCTTCCGAGCGGAAGACGCACTGCGTCACGCCCTCCCGGTCGCGGACATCGATGAAAATCACCCCGTGATGATCCCGGACCGTATTGACCCAGCCCACCAGCGTAGCCGTCTCGCCGGCGTCGGAATTGCGGAGTTCGTTGCAGTGATGCGTTCGGTACATGGGTTCACACGATGAGGTTGGCCGCCGGGGGGCGGAAGGTCGGGAAAATAGCGCCACTGGGGCGGGGTGCAACCTTTGCTTGCGGCGGAGGAGAGGGGGGCCTCTCAATACTCCCCTTTGTTCTTTCCGACGCTGTCGTCCGTCCACCAGTAGAGTATCCGGCCGCAGTTTTCGCAGGTGGCGACCCGCTTGTCCCCTTTGACTTTGACGACGGTGGATTTGACCACCTTCATGTGGCAGCCTTGGCAGATCTCGTCGACGAGCCCGACCACGGCGAGTCCGTGCTTGGCTTTGAACAGGCGACGGTAGGTGTCAAGGAGGGTTTCCTCGACGTCGGCCTCGTGCTTCCCGCGCTCGGCGATCTCGGCTTCGCGCTCGGCTTCGAGATTGGCCTTGAGGGAGGCCAGGTCCTCCAGTTCCTCGGCCACGGACTCCTCGTCCTCGGTGACTTTCCTCCGAGCCTCGTTCAGAACCTTTTTCTGCTCCTCGGCCGTTTCCATCAACTCCATCTCGCGGTCCTCGAGCTCTGAAATTTCCTTTTCGTAGCGTTCGATCTCCGAGCCCATTCGCCGGAACTCTTCGTTCTTCCTCGTTTCGAACTGCTGGACTTTCAGCTTCGCGATCGAGTCGCGGCGGGTCTCGACGTCGAGTTCCAGGTTCTTGATGGCGACTTCGGTGTGCTGGAAGGTCGACTTCGCCTCTTCCACGGCTTTGGCGTTCTCTTCGAGGCGCTGCTTGATGTCCTCCTCCTCCAGCGGAATGCCGGCCAGTTCTTTCTCCAGAGCCTTGATCTTCTGGTCGTGATGTTGGACGCGGAGGAGTTTTTCGACTTCGGCTAGCATGGTGGGGACGACGGATCGTTCGGCGCAATCAAACCGCACCCGGTCGCATTTGCCAATCTTAAAAGGGAGGGCGGGGGAAACTCGGTCGACGGACTGCCCGTCCGCAACTCCGAGCAGGAACGGCCGCGCTCTCTCGCGCTTCCTGACGCAATCCGGGCCTTCCCATTCTCTGGTGGATGCTGTTTAATCCCCGCATGGAAGAACGTCCCCTGGATCGCCGTCACTTCGCCAAACGTCTCGCCGCCGGTGCTTTCGCCGCGGGAACGGGAATCGGACACGCGCAGGAGCGCGTCAACCCCGACAACCGGCCCAAGCCGCTGCGCCGCGTCACCGGCCGGGAGGAGCCGCGGGTTTTCGGAACCAACGAACGCATGCACGTCCGGACCTCGGGCAAGCTGGACGGCGACTGGTTCCGCGAGGACGCCCGCGAGATCCCGGTGAAGGGAGACTACGACGTCATCGTCTGCGGAGGAGGCCCGGCCGGATTCGCCGCCGCGGTCGCCGCCGCCCGCAGCGGCGCTTCCGTCGCCCTCCTCGAGATGCACGGCTGCATCGGCGGGATCTGGACGGCGGGCATGCTTTCCTGGATTCTCGACGGCGTCAACAAGCCCGGCATCATGGCCGAACTGACCGACCGCATCGAAAGCGACTCGGTCGGCCGGCGCGTCAAGCACGCCTGGGTCTACCATCCCGAACCGATGAAGCTGCTGCTCGAAGACATGCTCCTCGAAGCGGGCGTGAACATCCGCCTCTTCACCCGTATCGTCGCTGCCGTGCCGGATGCCGAGGGACGTCTCACCGCCGTTCTCACCGAATCCAAAAGCGGCCGGGAAGTCTGGACGGCCAAGTCGTTCATCGACGCGACCGGCGACGGCGACCTCGCCGCGCAGGCCGGATGCGGCTTCGATTTCGGCCGACCCGGCGACGGCGCTACCCAGCCTTTCAGCCTCATGGCGCTCTTTCACGGCGTCGAGACCGACGAAATCGCTCCTTTCGTCAATCACCTGGCCGCGATGCGAAACCTCGGCAGGGGGAAGGCCAATTTCCTGGAGGAACTTCGGAGCGCCGGCATCGAGCCGTCCTACGGCGGTCCTTCGATTTTCGAAATTCACGACGGCCTCTACGCCATGATGGCGAACCATCAGTACGGCGTTTCGCCCATCGACGCCGACGACGTTACCCAGGCCACGCTGGAGGCGCGCCGCGAAAACCACGCCATGATCAACGCCTTGCGCAAGCGCGGCGGTCCGTGGAAAAACGTCGAACTCGTCTGCACCGCCGAGCAGATCGGCACCCGCGAGGGCCGCCGCATCCACGGCCGCTATTCGGTGAGCGACGAGGATCTGAAAAACGGCGCCCGCTTCGAGGACGGCATCTGCCGCGTCACCTTCCCCATCGACGTCCACTCGACCGATCCGAGCAAGAGCAAGGCCATCGAGGCCAAACCCTTCAAGTCGCAACCCTACGACATCCCCCTGCGTTCGCTCGTGGCCAAGGACGTCGACGGACTCATGGTGGCGGGACGCTGCATCAGCGGCGGCTTCATCGCCCACAGCAGCTACCGGGTGACGGGCAACGCCGTCGCCATGGGCGAAGCCGCCGGGGTCACCTGCGCGGTCGCCTCCAAGGAGAAGGTGCTGCCGCACGAGGTCCCCTTTGACGCGCTCGGCGTGAAGCCCGTGGCGTAGGCCTGCCCGTGGCGCGGGAGCCGCGGAAGGCTTCGTCGAACCCGGTTTCGAGCGTTGCTCGGAGGCGGAGTCGAATCCCGCGGTCCGAAATATGACAATTGACCTGAAAACGATCCCGATTAAACTCGCTCTCCCTGCGGATCGGCGGTTTGGCCGGGAATTGCGGAATTCTCGCGGAAGATGGTCGGAGGACCGGTTTCAAGGGGCCGTCCTCGCGCGTTGATTGAACGTAAGTAGCGGGGCACGGACGAAGCGAACCACAAATTCCGCTCGGCGCGGAATGTCCGTAAAACACCGAAACATGAGCAAGTACCTGAAGAGTCCCGACGTGAATAACACGCTGCACCGGCCGGAGCTGGAGCGCGATTCCTGTGGGGTGGGCGTGGTCGCCCACATCAAAGGCGAGCGGACTCATCGGGTGCTGCGACTGGGGTTGGATTCGGTGTGCAACGTCACCCATCGGGGCGCGGTCAACGCCGACGGCAAAACGGGCGACGGGGCGGGCGTTTCCACGAATCTGCCCTACAAGATTCTGCTGCCCGAGGCGGAGAAACTCGGCGTCTCTCTTTCTTCGCCGTCCGATCTGGCGGTGGGAGTGTTTTTTCTTCCCGCCGACGAGTCCGCCAAGCGGACGAAGTGCCGCGTGATCGCCGAGGGGGTGCTCCGCGGACGGGGCATCGGCATCATCGGCTGGCGGGAGGTGCCGGTGCAGGTCGCCGCGCTGGGTCAACTGGCCCTGGACACGAAGCCGGAGATCCTGCAACTGCTCCTCCAGCGGCCGGAGGGGATGGACGACGACACGTTCGAGCGAAAATTGTTTCTGGCCCGCCGGGAGATCGAAGACAAGGTCAGACCGGAGGAGGCGAGCGATTTCTACATCTCGTCCTTGAGCCACCGCCTGATCAGCTACAAGGGGTTCATGGTCGCCACGGCTCTGGAGGAATTCTATCTCGACCTGGTCGACGAGAATTACGAAACCGCCATCTGTCTCTACCACCAGCGGTTTTCGACGAACACGTTTCCGACCTGGGCGCTGTCCCAGCCTTTCCGGATGCTGTGCCACAACGGCGAGATCAACACGGTCAGGGGCAACCGCAACTGGTTGAATTCGCGGATCGGACAGTTCGAGAACGAGATCTGGAAAGACGAGCTGAAGCATCTGGACACGGTGATCGATCCGGACGGGTCCGACTCCGCCAGTCTGGACGCGGCGCTGGAACTGTTGGTTCTCTCGGGTCGTTCGCTCCCGCACGCCATGGCGATGCTCGTCCCTCCGGCTTGGCGGATCGACCCTTTCACGACGGAGGAAGTCGCCGACTTCTACCGCTACCACAGCTGCTTCTGCGAACCCTGGGACGGCCCGGCGGCGCTGGCTTTTTCCGACGGAAAAACGGTGGCGGCGTCTCTGGACCGGAACGGGCTTCGGCCGGCGCGGTACAAGATCACGACCGACGGCATTTTTTCCCTCGGCTCCGAGGTGGGCACCTGTTTCCTGCCGGACGACAAGATCGAGAAGAAGGGGCGCCTCGCTCCCGGCGAAATGATCGTGGTCGACACCGAGAAGGGGGAGGTCGTTTTCAACGAGGAGATCAAGGCGTCGCTCGCCAAGCAGCAGCCCTACGGGAAGTGGCTGAAAGAGCACCAGATACCCTTCTCGAAAGTGGTCGACCCGAAGCCCGAAGTCGACGCCGCGACCGTTCGCGATCCGCTGACCCGCTCCCAGTTGCAGGTCGCCAGCGGGATCAACCGCGAGGAAGTCGAGATGGTGCTGACCCCCATGGCGACGACCGGCCAGGAGGCGGTGTACTCGATGGGCGACGACGCCGCTCTCTCGGTTTTGTCGAAGCAGCCCAAGACGCTCTTCACCTACTTCAAGCAGCTATTCGCCCAGGTCACCAATCCCCCCATCGACCCGATCCGCGAGTTTCTCGTGATGTCCCTGGAAGTCGATGTCGGCAACGAACGCAACTTCCTGCGGGAGACGCCGCAGCACGCGGAAGTGGTTCACCTCGACTCGCCATTTCTGTTCACCCATCAGTTGGAGGCGCTCAAGACGCTCGACTCGGTGAAGTCCCGGACTCTGGAGATCACCTGGTCGGTTCTCAGCGGCGCGAACGGACTCAGGGATGCGCTCGAGGCCCTCTGCGACGAAGCCCTCGCCGCGGTGGAGGACGGAGCGGAGATCCTGATCCTGAGCGACCGGGCCGTCGATCACGAAAGCGTGGCGATCCCGTCGCTTCTAGCCGTCGGCGCCGTTCACCAGCACCTCGGCCGCGAGAGGAAGCGGATGCTCACCAGCCTCGTGGTCGATACGGCGGAGGCTCGCGACACGCACCAGATGGCCTGCCTGATCGGGTTCGGGGCGACGGCGATCTGTCCGTGGCTCGCTCACGAGACCGTTCACGAAATCGTCGAAAAAAACGTCAAAAAGAAGTTCGATGGCATCGCGGTTTCGGAGGCGCTCCTCCACTACCACGCGGCCCTCGAGAAGGGCGTGCTGAAGATCATGTCGAAAATGGGGATCTCCGTCCTGAACAGCTACCAGGGCGCCCAGATCTTCGAGGCGGTGGGAATCGCCGACCGGGTCGTGGAACGCTGTTTCACCGGCACTCCCTCTCAGATCGGCGGGGTCGGGTACTACGAAATCGCGGCCGAGAGCATCGCCCGCCACAGCGCCGCCTTCGGCAACGCGGTACCGAACGACGAGGGCGAACTCGATCTGGGCGATCCCGGTTTTTTCCGTTTCCGGCGCGACGGGGAGATTCACGCGGTCAGCGGCGGCGTCATCAAGAATTTCCACACCTTCGTCAAGACGGGAGACGAGGACGACTACGAGCGGTATTTGGAGGAGTTGAAGCTCAATCAGCCGCACGCCCTCCACGACCTCTTCGAACTGGTGCCCAACGAGCAGGGCCCCATCTCCATCGACGACGTCGAACCAATCGAAAACGTGCGCCGCCGTTTCACCACGGCCGCCATGTCGCTCGGAGCGATCAGCCCCGAGGCTCACGAAACCCTGGCGATCGCGATGAACCGCATCGGCGGCAAGTCGGACAGCGGCGAGGGAGGCGAGGATTCGAGGCGCTACAAGCCCTACGCCAACGGCGACTGGGGAAATTCCAAGATCAAGCAGGTGGCTTCGGGTCGTTTCGGCGTCAGCGCCGCCTATTTGATGTCGGCCGAGGAGATCGAGATCAAGATGGCCCAGGGCGCCAAGCCGGGCGAGGGGGGACAGCTTCCCGGCCACAAGGTGAACGGTCTGATCGCTCGCCTGCGGCATACCCAGCCGGGCGTGACGCTGATCTCGCCGCCGCCTCATCACGACATCTACTCGATCGAGGATTTGGCTCAGCTGATTCACGACCTCAAGGAGGTGAACCCGGAAGCCAGGGTCACGGTGAAGCTGGTCGCCGAAACCGGGGTGGGTACGGTCGCGGCGGGGGTGGCCAAGGCGAACGCCGACGTCATTCTGGTGTCCGGCCACGACGGGGGGACCGGGGCGTCGCCCCTGAGTTCGATCAAGTACGCGGGACTGCCCTGGGAGATCGGCATCGCCGAAACCCAGCAGGTTCTCATGCTCAACGGGCTGCGGGACCGCGTCGTGCTGCGGACTGACGGCGGTCTCCGGACGGGACTCGACATCGTCCACGCCGCCGTGCTCGGGGCGGAGGAATACAATTTCGGCACCATTGCCCTCATCGCGATGGGGTGCGTCTACGTGCGCCGCTGCCACCTCAACACGTGTCCGGTCGGTGTGGCCACGCAGGATCCCAAGTACCGCTCGAAGTTCAAGGGCAAGGTCGAGCACGTCGTGAACTTCTTCAACGCCGTGTCCCAGGAAGTGCGCCAGCACATGGCCGAACTCGGGGTTCGCGAGCTGGACGAGCTGATCGGCCAGACGAAGTACATCCGTCAGCGCCGCGTGCCGAATCATCCCAAGGCCAATCTCATCGATCTGAGCCGGGTCCTGGCCGACGTGGGCGAGGAACTGGACGAAGACGTGCCCCGGATCTGTCTGCGGGACCGCAACGACGGCATCCATGAACCGCCCCTGGACGATCGGATTCTGAGCGAGCTCGGCGACAAGATCGCGAAAAAGGAGCCGGCAGAACTCAGCTACGAGGTCAGGAACACCCACCGCAACATCGGCACGAAGCTCTCGGGCGCGGTGGCGAAACTTCACGGAGACAAGGGCCTGCCGGAAGGGACCATCGACATTTCCCTGACAGGCAGCGCGGGGCAGTCCTTCGGCACCTTCCTGTGCGGCGGCATCCGCCTGACGCTCGTCGGCGAGGCGAACGACTACGTCGGCAAGGGAATGTGCGGCGGGGAGATCGTGATCAAGGCGCCGGAGAATCGCAGCTTCGACCCTTCGGAGAACTCCATCATGGGCAACACCGTCATGTACGGCGCCTCCGGGGGACATCTCTTCGCCAACGGCCTGGCGGGCGAACGGTTCTGCGTGCGCAATTCGGGCGGCACGGCGGTGGTCGAAGGCATCGGCGATCACGGATGCGAGTACATGACCAACGGAACGGTCGTGGTGCTGGGCGGCACCGGAAAGAATTTCGGGGCCGGGATGAGCGGAGGCGAGGCCTTCATCTTCGACGAGGAAGGGCGTTTCGAAAAACTGTTCAACCCGGAGATGGTCGAGATCCAGCGAGTGAGCGAGGGCTCCACCGAGGTCGAGCACCTCAGGACGCTGATCGAGCACCACGTCGAGATCGCGGGAAGCGGAAAGGGTCGCAAAATCCTCGAAGACTGGTCTGCCGCGGTGAAGAAATTCTGGCACGTCCATCCGCGAGGGAAAGCGGCCTCCGAAGCCGCGATGGAGGAAATGGGAACGAGCGCGGCGAAAGCCTCGGCGAAGGGATGAGAATCGAGAAAGGCGGCGGCGGTCGGCTTGCCGGGTGGACCCGGACGCCGAGCCGCGGTCGATCGCTTCCGGGGCGCGCTCGCGTTCTACCGGCACTCCTCCTGTTGGCGCCGGCGGGATTCGCGTCGGCGCAAACCGAATCGCCGGGCGGGGAGGAGCCGGCGGCCGCCGTGAAGATCCGGCCGGAACTGCTGCCCGGCAAGACCTACCGTTTCGTGACCAGAACCGAGATGCGGACGCGGTTGCCGGATCTGGGAACGAAGGAAATGACGGTGGAGCAGCAGGCCCGGCTCGATGTCGGGATCCGGCTCGACGGAAGAAAAGGAGTGGCCGTCAAAGCGCGCACCGAGCGGCTGGAGGTGAACCTCCGATCCGCCGAGCGTGCGCTGAGCTACGATTCGCTCGAACCGAAGGACAAGGACACCACCTTGGGGCGGCACTTCCAAAGATCGCTCAATCGTTCGCTCGATCTCAAGCTGGACGAGGATTTGCGGATCGTTTCGACAGAGGAGGGGGGGCGCGCCGGGATGGAGGACCCGATGCCGGATCTCCCTCGGTTCGGCCCCGACGAACTGAGGCAACTGGTGGCCTCGATTCCCCAGGGACTGCCCGAAGGTCGGGTGAAGGTGGGAGACGACTGGATCCTCGAGGGCAGCCGCGCCGTCGGGGAAGCGGGCGAAGTTTCTTTCGAAGTGACCTACCGGTTCCTCGGCTACGTTGATTTCGAGGGCTACCGATGCGCCGAGATCGGCATCGACGGTCGTCTCAACGGCGACATGGCTCTGCCGGGCGGGCCCGACAGCGCCTTTTCCCGGGGGCGCATGGATTTCCGCGGCCCGGGTCTCGAAGGCCGGATGCTTTTCGATCCTCTCGAGGGGATGGTGAGGTTCAGCGAGCAAAACATCCGAATGACCCTGGAAGTTCCCCGGGGGTCGGGCGAATCGCCGGTCGAGATACCCATGGAGCAGCGCGCGACCGTGCGCTTGCTGCACATCGTTCCCTCAGGGTGACTGCGGTCGCCGACCGCGGGCGAAGAAGCGCGCCGCCGCTTTTTCAGCCCTCCCTCAGTTCGTATCCCGCGATGCCGAGGGCGTAGATGGCGGCCGTTTCGCTGCGCAGGATGATGGGGCCGAGCGAGAGCGGAGCGAACCCGGCCGCGAGAGCCTTGGAAACCTCGGCGGGCGTGAAGTCGCCCTCGGGCCCGACCATCAGAGTCGCCTCTCGCGGGCGCGCTCCGTGTTCGTCGTCCCACTCCGCCAGAATCGCCTTGAGCGACTGCGCCTCCGAGCTGATCGCGGCGACCAGCCGGAAAGCGTCGGTCGTCGTCTTCACGAATTGGTCGATGGTCGCGGGAAGGGACACCACCGGAAGCCAGTTCTGCCCGGATTGCTTGCACGCCTCGATCGCCACGCGTTGCCATTTCCGCTGCTTCTTCCGGAGATCGTCCTGGTCGAGGCGAACCACGGTCCGTTCCGACAGCAGCGGCACGATGAAGGAGGCGCCCAGCTCGGTCGCCTTCTGGATGATGAGATCCATGTTCTTCCCCTTCGGAATCGCCTGACCCAGCGTGAGCGTCGCGGGCGGGCGCGGCGTCTGGTTCACCATGAGAGATTTCAGCTCCACGGAGCCCTTCGCCGCTCCCACGATCTCCGCTTCGGACTCTCTGCCGGCGCCGTCGAACGCGACGACGCGGTCGCCTTTGCCGCATCGCATCACGTCGAGGCAGTGATGCGCCTCTTCGTCGGAAAGGACGAGTTTTTCCGGGTTCCAATCGGCGGCGGGGATGTAGAAACGATGCTTTGCCATGGTTGAAAAGAGCCTGAGGCTGTCCGATATCGTCGGAGCCGGATCAGTAAACGTGTCGATCCGCCGTTGTCCACACGCGATTGCCGCGCGCCATGCCCCATCCGATTCCCTCCCCAGATCTGCCTCCCGTCGAGAGACTTCGCGAAATCATGCACCTCCTGCGGGCGCCGGGCGGCTGCCCGTGGGACGCGGAACAAACCCACGAGAGCCTCGTCAAGCACCTCATCGAAGAAGCCTACGAGGTGGCCGAGGCGGTGGAGGCGGGGAGCCGGGACGAACTCGTCGACGAGCTTGGGGATTTGCTGCTCCAGCCGGTGTTCCATGCGGAGATTGCTTCCGAGCGCGGTGCTTTCGACTTCGACGACGTGGCGGCGGCGATCTGCGAAAAGCTGATACGGCGTCATCCGCACGTGTTCGGCGATTCCGACGCCGACACGCCGGAGGCCGTTTTGTCGCAATGGGAAAAGATAAAGGACGACGAGAGAGCGGGACCCGCCGGGGCGGCGGCCGAGGGGGCTGAGTCGAGGACTCGACAGGCTTACCTCATCGAGAAAGCCAACGAGGGACTTCCCGCCCTGATGGCGGCGCAGAAGATCCAGAAGAAAGCGGCCCGCGTCGGATTCGACTGGCCCGAACTGCCGCCGGTGCTGGAGAAGGCTCGCGAGGAATTGGAGGAAGTCGCCGGGGCGATGGAGAAAAAGGACGCCGACGCGGTCGCGGAGGAGATCGGCGACTTGCTTTTCGCGGTGGTCAACCTGGCCCGTGCCACCGGAAACGAGGCCGAGTTGTTGCTGCATCGGGCGAACCGAAAATTCGTGAAACGCTTCCGCGCGGTGGAGGACTCGTTGAGAAGCCAGGGGAAAGAATTGGGTGCGGCCAGCCTCGAAGAGATGGACGCCGCCTGGGAGTTGGCGAAGAGCCCCGCGGACGATCTGTAAAATTTCGAGTGAAGCCTCGGCTAAATGTGGGATATTTACGCGTGACAAGGCTCCCAAACGCACGAAGGCTACCACTCGCCACCCAAGGATGATTCCGGGATTCACGAGACATATGTTCTTTTCGTTGCCGAGCCTTCTTTTGTTGCTCTCGGGCTGCGCGACGCAAGGCGGCGGGCCGGTGACGATCACGAAAGTGAATCCTTACCATCTGCAGACGGGCTCAATCGCGAAGACGGCGGACGAGATGGTGGAGTTCGAAAGCCGACGATTCCTCTACGGGGCGGTCGACAGCGAAGACCACAAGGAGAGATGGGGAAATTACTTCTCTATTTTCTGGAAGTCGGAGACGAAGGCGCCCGCGACCGTCCGGTTGGAATACCGGCAAGGGGGCACGGGCCCGGCGATCCACAGGAAGGAGACCTTCGTTCCCGAACCCGGCCGCAGAAACGTGACGAAATTCGAGGTAACCGGAGACGAGTACCGGAAAAAGGGCAAGGTGACCCAGTGGAAGGCATCGATCGTCGAGAACGACGAAGTCGTTGCGGAGTACAAATCATTCCTTTGGCAGCAGTGACGTTCCTCCTCAAGCTCGAAAAAGGGCCTGGCAGAGGGCTCCGGGCCAACATTTTCGAGGCAGTCCGACCGACCGCCGAGGAGGTGCGGCGGTTCGGCCTCGACCGTCGCCGGAAACATGTCGACAAGTGAACACTGAAAATTCCATTCTCGTAGGCTGTCTTGGCTCGGTCGCCTGGGTGCGGGTCAACGGTTCCGCCAATCATGAGAACGCGGCCTGCATCAAGGATTTCCTGATGAGCCGGTTCGACCGCGGCTGGCGTCGGTTCGTCGTCGACCTGCAGAATTGCCGCGGCATCGATTCCACGTTTATAGGAATGCTCTACCGGCTCGCCTCGCTGGTGGAGGCGACGGGGACGGGCGGAAAGGTGGAAGTGATCAACCCCGGCGAGCGGAACGAAAACTCGATCTGCAAACTGGGACTCGACAACCTGATCAAGATAGACCGCCACGGAGGCGGCTGGGAGCGGGAACAACTGCTGATCGAGCAGAATATTTCGCAGCCTCTCGCGTGTCCCCCGCTGGGCAAGCGGGAGAAAACCGAATTGGTTCTCGAGGCTCACGAAGCCCTCGTCGCCGCCAATGCGGAGAACGAGAACCGGTTTTGCGACGTGGTGGAGTTTTTGCGGCAGGATCTGGAGGCTCAGAAGGCGGGGGGCTAGTCCGTTCGGTCGGCCAATCATGGAAGAGCTCGCGTATGCCGCCGTCATTGTGATCGTAGCGACGGTGGCGATGGTGGTCTGGCGTCGCGAACACGATGTCCGACGGGCCATTCAGCTGGAAAAGGAGAAGATCGAAGTCGAGGAGCGGCGCATGTTCGGCTTCCTCCACGGGCTCGGAGAAAGTCTTCAGGAAGACAGCTCGCCCGCCCGGATTCACCGCTACATCGTGGACGGAGTCGCCGAAGTCATCGGCGCCGACGCGGGTATTCTCTATCTCCTCGACGCCGACGCCGACCAACTGGTTCCGGTGTGCCAATCGTCCCAAACCGCGCCGGTTCTTCCTCTGCCCGAGGAGATTCTTCCGATCGAGGATCCCGAAGAGGCCGAAAGCCACTATCGAAGCTATCTCCGGCTGTCGGCTCTGGATTCGAAGGATCAACTCCTCTGGCGGGTGATCGAGGACATGGAGCCGGTCCACGTCGAGAACCTGGGCGACTACGAGGGATTCGGAGACGACCCCGAGGCCTACCACGACGGGGTCAGTCTGCTCGCCAGTCCGCTCATCTACGGAAATAAGCGGGTAGGCGTGCTGGCCATGACGCAACACGACGGCGCCACGTTCAGCGAGAACGACCGCGAAGTTTTCCAGAGCGTGGCGGAACAGAGCGCCTTCGCGCTGGGCAGCGCGATCATTCACGTGGAGGCCGCCGAGAAGCGTCGCATGGAGCAGGAACTGACCCAGGCCAGCGAGATTCAGCAGGTGCTTCTGCCCCGGGCGTCGCCGGAGCTGTCGGACTACCAGGTGGCCGCCGGATACCGGGCCGCCCGCCTCGTCAGCGGCGACTACTACGACTACGTGCAGGTGGACGGGGACCGTTACGGCGTTGCCATCGGCGACGTTTGCGGAAAAGGGATCGCCGCCTCCCTCATCATGGCCATGTGCCGCTCGAACCTCAGGGGGCGCGCTCCGGAGAATCTCTCTGCCGCCTCGGTTCTTCACTCCGTGAACCATTCGATTTTCCCCGACATCAGAGGCGACATGTTCGTCAGCCTGCTCTACCTGATTCTGGAGCGGGGTTCCAAGGAAATCACCCTGGCCAGAGCCGGGCACGAGCCTCCGCTTCTCTACCGGAAAGCTTCGAACGAGATCGAACTCGTCGAGACGCCGGGAATGGCGGCGGGCGTCGACGAGGGGCCGGTCTTCAAGCGTTCGGTGAAGGACTATCGTCTCACCATGGAGCCGGGCGACATCCTGCTTCTCTACACGGACGGGTTGATCGAGAGCGAGAGCAGCGACGGAACGGAGTTCGGTGTCGAGCGGCTCGCGGAAACCGTGGTGGAAAACAAAGACGCCTGCGCCGAGGAATTGGTCGCGGCCATCGTCGCGAAAATCGGCGAGTTTTCCAAGGGAATGACCCAAATCGACGACATCACCTTGATTGCCATCGAGAAGCGGTGAATAGTCCCGACCCCGCCGCCCCCGGAGGAACAGCCGGGCGGCGGGGCTAGTTCGATCACGCAGCCACGCCAACGATGAGTCACACCGGGGAAGAGGAAAATCTCGAAGAAACAGAGGAGAAATCCGCCGAGGAATCGCAGGAAGGCGGGAGCCCGGCCGAGCCGGTCGAGGATGGAGGCGGCGAAGCGGCGGAGGAAACCGAGAAGGCTCCGCAGCGCGAGGTGGAAAAGTGGAAGGACATCGCCGCCCGGGCCCAGGCCGATCTGGACAACTTCCGCAAACGCATGGCCAGAGAAAAGGCCGACGCCATCCTCTACGCGAACCAGTCCCTTCTGGAACAGCTGTTTCCCATCATCGACAACCTCGACATGGGATTGAAGGCCGCCCGCGACACCGAAGGGGATTCTTCGATCATCTTCCAGGGAATGAACATGGTCTACAAGCAGCTTCAGGACTTCCTGGCCGACCACGGCGTGGAAGTTGTCGAAGCCGACGGCAAGCCGTTCGACCCGAATCTTCACGAGGCGATCAAGCAGGAGCCGCACGACACGGTGCCCGAAGGAAACGTCATCCACACGCTGCGCCGGGGCTACCGGCTCCGAGATCGCCTCCTGCGCGCGGCCAACGTCGTCGTCTCTTCGGGGCCGGAGCAAAACGGCTAACCCCTCTTCTTCCCGCCGGCGCCCGGCCTTATTTGTCCGTATGGAAAAACGCGATTACTACGAAGTGCTCAAGGTCGGCCGCGACGCCACCGGCGCGGAGATCAAGAAAGCCTATCGGAAGCTGGCCATCAAGTATCACCCGGACAAGAATCCGGACGCCGAGGAGCAGTTCAAGGAACTCGGCGAGGCCTACGAGGTGCTCATGGACGAGCAGAAGCGGGCGGCCTACGACCGCTACGGCCACCGGGCGTTCAGTCAGGGCACGGGACGGGGCGCGGCCGGCTTCGGGGGAGCCGACCCCTTCGACATTTTCCGCGAGGTCTTCGGCGGCGCTGGCGGCGGCGGCGGCGGTGCCGGCAGCATCTTCGAAGAGATTTTCGGCGGAGGCGGCCGGGGGCGCGCCGAGCGCAACAAGCGGGGTTCCGACCTGCGCTACGACTTGGAAATCACCCTCGAGGAAGCCGCCACGGGCGTGGAGAAGGAGTTGAAGATCGAACGACTCGTGGAATGCGAGAGCTGCGGGGCCACCGGAGCGAAGGGCGGCAGTTCGGACATCCGGACCTGCGCCACCTGCGGAGGCGTCGGCCAAGTCATCACCAGCCGCGGCTTTTTCCAGGTCCAGCAGCCTTGCCCGGCCTGCGGCGGCGCGGGGGAGACGGTTTCGAATCCCTGTCCGGAATGCTCCGGCGACGGGAGGGTGAACGGCAGCACCCGCATCAAGCTCAAGATACCGGCGGGCATGATGGAGGGCGGGCGGCTTCGCTCGCTCGGCCACGGAGACGCCGGACGACAGGGCGGCACGGCCGGGGACCTCTACGTGGTCATCCACGTGAAGCAGCACGAAGTCTTCGAGCGCGACGGCTCGGATCTGTTCTGCGAAGTGCCTCTGCCCTTCACCCTGGCCACGCTGGGCGGCGACTTGACCGTGCCGACGCTGGACGGGCAGGCCTCCATCAAGGTTCATCCCGGAACGCAGACCAACACCTCGTTCAGAATGCGGGACAAGGGCCTGCCCGATCTCCGGACCGGACGAAAAGGCGATCTGCTCGTCAACGTCCAGGTGGAAGTGCCGGTCAAGCTGAGCAAGGAGCAGGAGAGGCTGCTGACCGAGTTCGCCGACACCGTGACCGAGAAGAATCACCCCGTCGGCGAGGGATTCTTCGAGAAGGCGAAGCGCTTTTTCAAGGGCTAGGTCATCCTCCCAGCATCTTCTCCGCCAGCGCCAGCGTTTCCCGGCTGACCCCGCCGAGCATGCGGGCGAGTTCGTTGACGCGGTCTTTCCCCTCCACCGCCTCGAGCCCGGAGTTGGTGGTGTCGTTCTCGACCTCCTTGGTCACGAGAAAATGCCGGTGGGCCAGCGCCGCCACCTGCGGCATGTGGGTGATGGCGACGACTTGGTGGCGGTCGCCGAGAAAGGCCATCTTGCGACCGACCGCCCCGGCGATTTCGCCGCCCACGTTCGCGTCGATCTCGTCGAAGACCATGAGCGGGATCCGGTCCTGGTCGGCCAGCGCGCTCTTGACCGCCAGCATGACCCGGGACATCTCGCCGCTCGAGGCGATGACCCGAAGCGGCTTGCGGGGTTCGCCGGGATTCGGTCCGAAGAGGAAATCGACCGACTCCAGGCCGCGGGGGGAGGGGGCGGGGAGGGCTTCCATTTCGAGTTGGAAGACCGCTTGGTTGAATCCGAGGTCGTCGAGGTGCGAGGCGATTTCGGCGGCGAGTTCCGGAGCGGCCTTCCGCCGCTTGCGGCCCAGTTTCGCCCCGGCCTTTTCGACGTCCGAGCGGGCGCTCTCGACGGCGACGGTGAGGCGCTGGAGTTCGTCCTCGCGGCCGTCGACGGCGTTCAGACGCTGCCGGGCCTTGGCTTCGTAGGCGAGCACCTCCTCGACGGTCTGGCCGTACTTTCGCTTGAGTGTTTCGATCTCGTCGATCCGCCGCTCGATGCGGGCGACTTCGGCGGGGTCGATCTCGAGATCTTCGCTGTAGTCGCGGAGAGTGTTCTCGAGTTCCTCGATCTCGACTCGGGCGGAATCGAAGCCGGCGACGCTCTCGGCGAAGGAGGGGTCGAGTTTCTCCAGTTCGCGGAGACACCGTTGGGCGTTCGTCAGGTTCGCCAGGGCGGCGCTGACGAGGTCGACGCCCTGGTTGGCGTTTTCGAGGAGCCGGCTTCCGTTCTGGGACTGGCGGTAGCGCTGCTCGAGTTCGCCGACCTCGGCGACGTCGAGGTCGGCGTCGGAGATTTCCTCCACCTGGAAGCGGAGAAGGTCGATCTCCTGGTCGCTGACGTGGCGGGTGTTCTGGAATTCGTCGAGCTCGGCCACGGACTGTCTCCACCCGCGATGCGCGGCTTGGTAGGCTTCCCGTTCCTTTTCGGCGTGGGCGTAGGCGTCGAGCATGGCGAGTTGCCGCTCCTGCGACAGGAGGGACTGGTGCTCGTGGGGGCCGTGAAGATCGACGAGGAGAGTCCCGAGAGATTTGAGGACCGAGAGGGTGCACGGCGAGCAGTTCACGAACTGCTTGTTGCCGCTGCCGAAGACCCGCCGGACCACGAGCGAGTTGCCTTCGCAGGGATCGAGCCCGCTGTCCTCGAGGAGGGCGTTGACCTGGCCGAGGTTGCCGGCGAGTTCGAAAATCGCCTCCACCGAACAGCTGCTCTCGTTGGTGCGGATCATGTCGTGATTGGCGCGTTCGCCGAGAATCAGCTTGAGCGCGCCGACGATCATGGACTTGCCCGCGCCCGTCTGTCCGGTCACCCCGATCAGGCCGGAACCGAGGTCCCAGGTAAGATCCTCCACCAGGGCGAGGTTCTTGATTTTTAACACCGAGAGCATTAGGTGAGCGAGGGGAGCGGTCGCTGGATTATGGATCAGACCGCTCCGGCATGCAATGGACACGAGGACGGAAATCACTTTTCTAGGCACGGGAACGTCGATCGGCGTCCCCGTGATCGGGTGCGACTGCGGAGTCTGCACCTCCGACGATCCCAAGAACAAGCGCCTTCGCTCCTCGATTCACGTGAAGACGCCGGAGGTCGAGTTCGTCGTCGATACCGGACCCGACTTCCGGCAGCAGTGCCTGCGGGAAGGCATCCGGGATCTCGACGCCGCGCTCTACACCCACTCCCACAGCGATCACGTCATGGGATTCGACGACCTCCGGCGCTTTACCGTTCTGGACGAGGAAAGCCTCGAGATCTTCGCGAACGACGAGTGCCTCGAGAGGCTGAGAAGCGCGTTCCACTATGTCTTCGACGGCGAGAACCGCTATCGCGGCTACTTGAAAATCGAACCGCGGCGAATCACGGGACCGTTCCTCGTGGGAGACCTCGAAGTGACCCCTCTTCCGGTGAGCCACGGCAAGGTCGAGACGCTCGGCTTCCTGTTCGCCCGCGAAGGCCGGCGGCTGTTCGCCTACATTCCCGACGCCAAGGAGCTGAGCGAAGAAACCCGCGAAGGCATCGCGGGCATCGACCTCCTGATCCTCGACGGTCTCCAGCCCGAGCCGCACTGGACCCATCTCTCCATCGGAGAAGCGGTCGACCTCGCCCGGGAACTCGAGGTCGAGGCGACCTGGCTGACCCACTTTTCCTGTCGAGTCGACTACGCCGCCCTCGAACCGGGGCTGCCGCCCGGCGTCCGGCTGGCGTGGGACGGCTTGCGGCTGCGCGCGGAGGCGGGCTCGGCGCTGGACAGGATTGGGTGGTCGACCCAAGGGGGGTGAATGGGCGCCGGCGGGGAAGTGAGTTGAATTCGCGCGGCGGCGGGAGTCTAGTCGGCTCGAGCGGATGCCATCCTATTTCACGATTCTTTCAGCCACCCTGCCGGTCTTCATGCTCATGGGACTGGGGTTCTTCTTTTTCCGGCGGGGATGGCTGAGCGAGGAAACCGAACTCGGGGTCATGAGGCTGGGGCTGAATCTCCTGGTGCCTTGCCTCGTCCTGTCGCTGATTCCCGGCAATCCGGCGCTCGAAAAGGTCTCGTCGGCGGGGTGGGCGATCGGACTGGGGTTCGGGCTCATCATGGCGGGAATGCTGGGCTCGTGGCTCGCGGCGCTGTGTTGCGGGATGCGCCGGGGCAGCGGCTTGCGGACCTTCACCATCAGCAGCGGCGTCCAGAACTACGGCTTTCTCCCGCTGCCGATCCTGGCGGAGTTGTTCCCGGACAATTCGGGGCCGGCGGGGCTCGTTTTCGTCCACGGCATCGGGGTGGAGATAGCCTTGTGGACGGTCGGGCTGGCGATCCTGACGGGGAAGGCCGGGTTCCGCTCGCTCGTCAACGGGCCGTTCATCGCCGTGATGCTGGCGCTGTTTCTGAACTACTCCGGTCTCCACCGGTTCATTCCGGGCGTGGTGGCGACGGTGATGGACATGCTGGGGCGCTGCGCCATTCCCATGGCCATTTTCATGATCGGCGCGACCATGGGGCGCTTTTTCCAACACGGAATTTTCCACGACGCCTTTCGCGTTTCGGCCGTGAGCGTGTTTGTCCGGCTCGGTCTCGTCGCGGCGATCACCCTCGCCGTGGCCAATTATCTGCCGATTTCGGGCGACCTGCGACGGCTCCTCGTGGTGCAGGCGGCGATGCCGGCGGCGATTTTCCCCATCGTGGTGGCCCGCCTCTACGGAGGGCAGCCGCAGGTGGCGATCCAGGTGGTACTGGCCACCTCCGCGGTCAGCATGGTGACTTCGCCGCTGGTGATCGCGTGGGGCTTGGCGTGGGTGAATCCGTGAATGGGCGATTCGATCGCTTGACAATGGGCTCAGGAAAAGTTTCTTACGGGCCGCTCTTCGAGCGTACGGCAGGATAGCTCAGGGGTAGAGCAGAGGACTCATAAGCCTAAGGTCGGGGGTTCAAATCCCCCTCCTGCTACCATCGCGGAGATCGCCCCGGGGAGGGCCCGCGAACCCCCATAATTTCCGCTTTTATCCGACTCTCGGAGGCAAAGGTTTTCAACGTTCGGACGCGCTGAATCGTTTTCCTAAAATTTTGGTGCAGAATCCGGTTGCCACGGTGAAACGACCGTCTATATTCCCGGCCCCCGCCCAGCTAGAGTGCCCTGCTGGAGCGGTTTTTTTGGCTGGCCCGGCGCTCGCTGCTTCGTTGCGGTTGCGGCCGGTCCCAGGGTGCCCAATTTTTTTAAACCTGACGGAAACGTTATGCCTACGATCAACCAACTAGTTCGCAAAGGGAGGAAGGACAAGCCCGTGAAGTCCAAGTCTCCCGCTTTGGACGAATGCCCGCAGCGTCGCGGCGTGTGCCTCCAGGTCTACACGCGGACGCCGAAGAAGCCGAACTCGGCTCTCCGGAAGGTGGCGAAAGTGCGGCTGACGAACGGTCAGGAAGTAATCGCCTACATTGGCGGCGAAGGCCACAACCTCCAGGAGCACTCCATTGTCCTGGTCCGCGGCGGCCGAGTGAAAGATTTGCCGGGTGTCCGCTACCACATCGTACGTGGAGCGCTGGACACCCTGGGTGTCGATGGTCGTCAGCAGGCCCGTTCCAAATACGGTGCCAAACGGCCGAAGGGGTGACGATCTGACTACCCGTCAGATTTTCTCTCCGGCGATACGAATGTTTTAGAAACAGACTGAAATAATCCTATGTCCCGAAGAAAACGAGTCTACAGCAAGCCTGAAAGGCGCGATGCCCGCTACGACAGTCCCATCGTCGCGAAGCTGGTGTCGTCGGTGATGCACAAAGGCAAGCGCGCCCTCGCGGAGCGTATCGTCTACGCCGCCATCGAGCGGGCGAACGAGGGAGGCGAATCGGTCGATCCGGTCGAGGTCCTCAACCGCGCCATCGAGAACGCCAAGCCCCGCGTCGAAGTAAAGAGCCGCCGGGTCGGCGGCGCCACCTACCAGGTCCCCCTCGAGGTGTCCCAGAGTCGGCAGGAATCTCTCGCGATGCGCTGGATCGTGAACGCGGCCCGAACGCGCCGCGGCACGCCGATGCACATCGCTCTCGCGAACGAAATCAAGGACGCGAGCACCAACCAGGGCGTCGTGGTTCGCAAGCGGGACGAAACTCACAAAATGGCTCAGGCGAACCGCGCCTTTGCCCACTTCCGTTGGTAATACCGTGTCGACCCTGCTCCAGACTCTTCCCGCTCTTTCACCGATGAGTGCCGGCCCCAATTCCCCCGACAGGGCGTTTCCGCTAGAGCGGACGCGCAACATCGGGATTGCGGCTCACATCGATGCCGGGAAGACCACGCTCACCGAGCGGATCCTTTTCTACACGGGAATGATCCACCGCATCGGCGAGGTCCACGACGGTCAGGCCACGACCGACTGGATGGACCAGGAGCGGGCCCGCGGCATCACGATCACGTCCGCCGCCGTCACCTGCGAATGGGTGCAGCTGGAGGAGGAGGGGGTGCGCAAGTCCTTCTGCGGCGAGAAGCAGCGGATCAACATCATCGACACGCCCGGACACGTCGACTTCACCGCCGAGGTCGAGCGTTCCCTCAGGGTTCTCGACGGAGTGGTGGTCGTCTTTTGCGGCGTCGCCGGGGTGCAGCCGCAGTCGGAGACGGTCTGGCGCCAGGCGGACAAGTACAAGGTTCCCCGCATCGTTTTCGTCAACAAGATGGACCGCGTCGGCGCCGACTTCACCGCGGCGGTGGAAGACGTGAAGGTCAAGCTCGGGGCCAACGTTCACCCGGTGCTGATTCCGATCGGCGCGGAGGAGGGGCTCGAGGGCCAGATCGACGTCATCAACCACAAGGCGATCCTGTATTCCGACAGCGACAAGCTCGGGTCGACCTACCGGGTGGTCGAGTTGACCGAAGAGCAGGGGGCCATCGCCGACGCGGCGCGGCAGTCTCTGCTGGAGGCCCTCGTGGACGCCGACGAGGAAATTGGTCTGAAATTTCTGGCCGAAGAGAAAATCGGGGCCGACGATCTCAAGAAGGCGGTGCGCCGCGCGACGATCGCCAACGCCATCGTGCCGGTCGTCGGCGGATCGGCCTTCAAGAACAAGGGCGTCCAGTATCTGCTCGACGCCGTGGTCGACTACCTCCCGAGTCCGCTCGAAGTCGTTCCCGCCGAGGGAATGAGGAGCGACGACGAATCGGCCGTGGTCCAGGCGCCGGCGAACGACGGCGGCAAGTTCTGCGCGCTCGCTTTCAAGCTTTGGTCCGACAAGTACGTGGGCCAGCTCGTCTTCATCCGGGTGTATTCGGGGACGGTTTCCAAGGGCGACCAAGTGCTCAATTCGAGAACCGGCCGCAAAGAACGGGTGGGACGCCTCATCCAGATCCAGTCGAACGACCACAAGGACATCGAGACCTGCTACTCGGGCGACATCGCCGCCATCGTCGGGCCGAAGAACGTCCGCACCGGGGACACGCTTCACGAAGCCGGGTTCGACATCATGCTCGAGCCCCCGGCCTTCCCCGATCCGGTGATTTCCATGGCGGTCGAGCCGAAGTCGACGGCCGATTCGGACAAGCTGGCGGACGCGCTGCAGCGCCTCGCCCAGGAGGACCCGACTTTCGTGGTTTCCACCGACGAGGAGACGGGGCAGACGATCATCGCCGGAATGGGCGAGCTTCATCTGGAAATCATCCAGTCGCGCATGGAGGCCGAGTCCGGCGTCCGCACCAGCGCGGGCAAGCCGCAGATCGCCTACCGCGAAACCATCACGGCATCGGCGGCCGGAGAGTACAAGCTGGTCAAGCAGACCGGCGGCAAGGGCCAGTACGGCCACGTCATTCTCAAGGTCTCGCCGAACGAGCGGGGCAAGGGGTTCACTTTCGAAAATCAAGTGACGAGCGGCGAGATCCCGAAAGAGTTCTTCCGGGCCTGCGAGACCGGGATCGCCGAGTCGCTCGGCAACGGCATGATTCTCGGCTACCCCGTGGTCGACATTCACGTTTCTCTGGTGGGCGGCTCCAGCCACGACGTCGACTCGAACGAGCAGTCTTTCAAGATCGCCGCCATCCTCGCGATGCGGGACGCTTTCACGAAGGCGGATTCGATCCTTCTCGAGCCGGTCATGTCGGTCAACGTCGACGTCCCGGACGAGTATCAGGGCGAGATCATCGGCGACCTGAATCGACGTCGCGGGCGCATCGCCCGGATCGATTCGCGCAACGGGATCAGCCAGATCAAGGCGGAGGTGCCGATGGCCGAAATGTTCGGCTACGCGACCGACATGCGCAGCCTGTCGAAGGGCAGGGCGAGTTTTTCGATGGAACCGCTTCGTTTCGAGGAGGTGCCCGCGGCCATCGTGGAGCGAATGACGGCGCAGTATGTCTAGGGTGTTAACGATTTAAATTTTAACGAAAAACTGAAATGCAGGGACAAAGTATTCGAATTCGGCTCCGGGCCTACGACTCTCGACTTCTCGACAAGTCGACCGTGGACATCGTGGACACCGCCAAACGAACCGGCGCCCGGGTGTCCGGCCCGATCCCGCTGCCCACGCGCATCGAGAAATTCAGCGTGAACCGCTCGCCGCACGTCAACAAGAAGTCGGCGGAGCAGTTCGAGATCAGGACCCACAAGCGTTTGCTCGACATCGTCGAGCCGACCGCGAGGACGGTGGACGAGTTGAAGAAGCTCAACCTTCCGGCCGGGGTGGACATCACGATCAAAATCTAGTCGGAAAATCTGGAACTTAAGGAAGGACGAATGCAATGAGCATCGGATTGATTGGAAAAAAAGTGGGAATGACGCGGGTCTTCGACGACGACGGCAAGTCCGTCGCCGTGACCGTGATCGACGTGAGCGACAACGTCTTCATGCAGAAGAAGAATTCGGAGACGGACGGCTACACCGCCGTCCAGGTCGGCTACGACGACCAGAAGGAATCGCGTCTCAACAAGCCCAGCCAGGGCCACGTCAAGGCCAACGGAGGGAAGCCCAAGAAAAAGGTTCTGGAGTTCCGGCTCGACGAGGACGACCAGCTTCCCGAAACGGACCATCCCGGCATCGATCTTTTCGACGAGGGCCAGTGGATCGACGTGGTTGGCACGAGCAAGGGAAAAGGCTTTCAGGGCGTGATGAAGCGCTACCACTTCTCCGGACAACCCCAGTCCCACGGCCACATGATGCACCGCCGACCGGGCGGCATCGGCGCGGGAACGGATCCGGGAAGAATCTGGAAGAACAAGAAGATGCCGGGTCGTCACGGAAACTACCGCAAGACGGTCCAGAATCTCCGCATCGTTCGGAAGCGGGCCGAAGACAACGTTCTTCTGATCAGCGGAGCGGTCCCCGGGGCGAACGGCGGCTACGTCGTGATTCGTCCGGCCGTCAAGAAAGAGGCACCGGTGCAGAACTTGAAAGCAAAAGAGGCGCCCGCCGAAAAAGGGGAGTCCGCCGAGAGCTGATTCGTCGGCCCGGGAAACGATTTTTGAAATTAAGGGAGACTACAAATGGCAGCTAAGACTTTAGATCTCAACGGTGCGAAGAGCGCCAACATCGCCGTGATCGAAGACCCCGAGCGGGGACGTCAGGCGGTCCACGACGTGGTGGTGGCGATGCGCGCCAACCGCCGCAGCGGGAGCGCCCACACCAAGACGCGCGCCGAAGTGGCGACCAGCGGCAGGAAGCCCTTCCGCCAGAAAGGAACGGGACGGGCGCGCCAGGGCGGCAACGCGCCTCCGATCCACCGCGGCGGCGGCGTCGCTTTCGGCCCCCGTTTCCGCGACTACTCGAAGAAGGTCAACAAGGCGACCAAGCGACTCGCGTTTTCCAAAGCGCTTTCCGAGCGGATCGCCGAAGGAGATGTCCTGACAGTGTCCGAGTTCGCCATTGCCGACGGCAAGACGAAATCCTTCGTGAAGGAAGTGGCGGAACTTTCCGGCGAGGCCAAGCGGGTGCTCGTCGTCGCGGAAGGGTTTTCCGAGGAGACGAAGCGGGCCGCCAGAAACCACAAGGGGGCTCTCCTGGTTTCTTCCCACGAGGTGAACACCGAGCAGCTACTGCACTACCACAAGATCGTGGTGGTCGAAGCGGCGCTGGAGACTCTCGCGGCCAGGACCGGCAACTAATCCAGACAGACCCAGGATCATGAAAGACATTTTTCAAATCATCGACACCATCCAGCTCAGCGAGAAGGCGACCATGCTTTCGGAGTTGAACAACGCGTACGTCTTCAAAGTCGACAAGCGAGCCAACAAGCTGGAAATCCGCGAAGCGGTCGAGAAACTCTTCGGCAAGAAGGTCGTGGCGGTTCGGACGGCGAACTACCGCGGCAAGAAGAAACGCGAACGCCGCGCCGACTTCGGTCGCACCAAGAACTGGAAGAAGGCCTTCGTTCAACTCGCCGATGGCGAAACCATTGAATTCGTATAACCGTCAACGCTGAACAAGCATGGGTTTAAAATCATACAGACCAGTCACGCCGTCGAATCGGTACAAGCTGCTTCCGGACTTCGAGGAGATCACGAAGGACACTCCGGAAAAGAGCTTGTGTCGTCCGCTCAAGAAATCCGGAGGCCGGAACAACCGGGGCCGAATCACCTGTCGTCACCGCGGCGGGGGCCACAAGCGGAAGTACCGCCTCGTTGATTTCAAGCGCACTCGCCGCGACGAAGCCGCCAAGGTGATCGCCGTCGAGTACGATCCGAACCGCTCGGCCCGCATCGCCCTGATCGAGTACCCGGACAAGCAGCGCTCCTACATTCTGGCACCGAAGGGGCTCGGAGTGGGCGCCGAAGTTTCCGCCGGGGAGAACGCCGCCATCAAGCCCGGCTGCGCGCTGCCTCTTTCGAAAATCCCGACGGGAACGACGATCCACAACGTGGAGTTGATTCCCGGCAAGGGCGGGCAGGTTGCCCGGAGCGCCGGACAAGGCTGCATCCTTTCCAACCGCGAAGGCGACTACGCCCTGATCAAAATGCCTTCCGGCGAGATTAGGCGGATCCACACGAGGTGTTACGCCACCGTGGGTTCGGTGGGGAACCCCCAGCACGAGCAGGTGGTCAGCGCCAAGGCGGGCCGCACCCGGTGGATGGGTGTCCGTCCGACCGTGCGGGGCATGTGCATGAACCCCGTCGACCACCCCAACGGCGGTGGCGAAGGCAAGTCGAAATCGGGCGGTGGACGCCAGCACCTCAAGAGCCCCTGGGGCCACGTCAAGGGACAGCGGACCCGGCAGAAGTACAAGGGCAGCGACCGATTCATCGTCGAGCGTCGCCACGAGAAGAAGCGTCGTCGTTAACCATTTCAGTATTCAAACAAGTAAACTATGAGTCGTTCACTCAAAAAAGGCCCGTTCGTCGACCACAAGCTGTTGCTCAAAATCGACAACATGAACGAGAGCGGTCAGAAGCGCCCGATCAAGACATGGTCGCGCCGCTCGATGATCACCCCGGACTTCGTGGGACACACGTTCCTCGTTCACAACGGCAAGGATTTCCTTTCGGTCTTCGTTTCCGAGAACATGGTCGGGCACAAGCTCGGGGAGTTCTCCCCCACTCGAAAATTCGGCGGACACCAGGGTCACAACCCGAAGGTCAGAGCCTAGTCCATTTTCCTCTTTTTCCGATGTTTCTCGAAACCCTCAGTTCCTTCGTGCCTCGCGCCGCTCTTGCGGTTGTGATCGCCGGAGCGTGCGCCGAACGTTCGGTCGCGCAGGAAGAGGGCGGAAGCGAATCGATCGAGCTGCGCGAACTGAAGACCGCCCTCGAGGTGGCCCAGGCGCAGCACGCCGAGGCCGAAACACGGCGGCAAGCCGTGGTCGAGAGCCTGGCCGAAGCGGTGCGCGTGAGCGAGGAGCAGATGGTCGACGCCCGCGAGACGAAATTGAAACTGCAGGCATTCGGCGTGGATCTTTTCACGCAGGACGAGGACAGCCTCGAACAGCGCTTGCTCAAGGCGGTGCGGGATCTCGATATATCCCGACAGGAAAACGAGCGCCAGGCAACGGCGCTTCACGAGTTGAGCGAAGCGTTTCTGAAATACATCAAGGCGACTCCGGACGCGCCGGACTCCGAGCAGACCGCCGCCCGGGAGGCCGTAAACCAGGCGGCGGCGGCACTGGCGACACCGTCCGAAAAGGTGGCCGCCGACGACATTGCGAGTTCCCGGGTCGTCAGTATCGACTCGAGTATCGGACTGGTGGTGTTCGACGCCGGTCGTCGCGAAGGGCTGCGCGTCGGAACGCCGATCACGATCATGCGCGACGAACGCCCGATTTACACGGCGATGATCATCGATGTTCGCGACGCCATTTCGGGCGCACTGCTTCAGGAAAAAGTCGCCGACACCGAGGACGTGGCGGTGGGGGACGGCATCCGGCTTCTCCCGAACCAGATGAATTTATAGTTATTCAACCAGTATTAGAATCATGGACGTCACTTCGACATACAAGTTTGCCAGAATCTCGGCCCAGAAAGCCCGGGACGTGGCTCGGGAGATTCAGGGTCTGCCGGTCTCGGCGGCTTTGGACATTCTGAATTTCACCCCGCGGAAGGCGGCCCATCTCTTCGGTAAGACGATGAAGACGGCCCTCGCGGACGCCGAGAACAATTTCGAGTTGTCCGTGGACGGACTCTTCGTCAAAAGCGCGGTGGTCGGCGAAGGCCCCACGTTCAAGCGTTTCAAGCCGAGGGCCCGGGGGTCCGGAGCCGCGATCCTCAAGCGGACCAGCCATCTCACGGTCGTCCTGAGCGACGAGGTCGCCGCCGACGACAAGCCCGAGAAGAAGAGATCGGTCTCGGCGAAGAAGAAAACCGCGACGAAGGCCGCCAAGAAGTCCGGCGGCGAATCGAAAGCGTCGGCCAAGAAGGCTCCGGCGAAGGAAAAAGCGTCTTCGGGCGGAGGAAGAGTTGACGAGAAGCTCGGAATGGTCTATGACACCGCCCCCCCCGAAGTTGACGATCTGAAAGAGATCAACGGAGTCGGCCCCAAGCTCGAGGAAACCCTCAATTCCGTTGGAATCTACCGGTTCGAGCAGATCGCGAACTGGACGGATGCGCAGATCGGGGAGTTCGATGAACGCCTCGACTTCAAAGGGCGCATCGAAAGGGACGAGTGGAGGGAGAAGGCGAAGGACCTTCACCGGGAGAAATACGGCGAGTAATTCAACGAGCATTTTTTAAAAGTTAGACATGGGACAGAAAGTACATCCGATCGGATTCAGGCTTGCGGTCAACAAGGACTGGCAATCGAAGTGGTATGCTCCGGAAGGGGAGTATGCCGACCAGTTGCACGCAGACCTCCGGATTCGCCGATATCTCGACCGCCGCCTCCAGAAGGGCGCCGTCTCTCGCGTCGTGATCGAGCGCGCCTGGAACAGCGTCCGCGTGACGCTGCACACGTCCCGTCCGGGACTCATCATCGGCAAGCGGGGCGCTGAAATCGAAGCCATGACGAACGACATCGGCACGATGTGCGAGGGATCCCAGGTCAAGCTGGACATTTTCGAGATTCGTCAGCCCGAACTGGATGCCTCCTGGGTGGCGGCGCAGATCGCGACGCAGCTCGAACGCCGCGTGTCTTTTCGCCGGGCGATGAAGCGAGCGCTTCAGACCACCATGGATTTCGGCGCGGAAGGGATTCGGATTCGGTGCGCGGGTCGCCTCGGCGGTGCCGACATCGCCCGGGCCGAGCAGTACCGGCAGGGCAAGGTGCCTCTGCAAACGCTTCGGGTGCCGATCGACTACGGGTTCGCCGAGGGCGAAACCGGTTGGGGAGTGATCGGAGTCAAAGTCTGGATCACGACGAAAGAGGAAGTCCCCGGCGAAGAAGGGAAGAAAAGCGGGGGTCCGGGCGGCCCCGGCGGACGCCGACCCGGAGGGGGAGGCGGTGGTGGCGGAGGTCGCCAGCGACGCTAGGAAACGAAACGATTTTTGAATCCAAGAAAAAGAATTTTTAAGAAAGGACAAAAGCCATGCCTTTGATGCCCAAAAGAGTGAAGTTCCGCAAGACCCATCGGGGGAGCCGCGCCGGCAACGCGCAGCGCGGAACGAAAGTGAGTTTCGGCGAGTACGGTCTGCAGTGCCTCGGGCGCGGATGGATCACCAACCGCCAGATCGAGGCGTGTCGTATTTCGATCAACCGCTACCTCAAGCGGAAAGGAAAAGTTTGGATCCGCATCTTCCCCCACAAGCCGGTTACGGCGCGTCCGCCGGAGACCCGGATGGGCAAAGGCAAGGGACCGGTCGAGCACTGGGTCGCCGTGGTTCGCCCCGGGACGATGATGTTCGAAGTGTCGGGCGTGCCCGAGTCCGCCGCCCAGGAAGCGCTCCGGCTCGCTTCGAACAAACTCGGGATCCGGTGCCGATTCGTGCGCCGCTCCGATCAGTGATTTTACCAGTTAGGAATTTCAACATGGCAAAGAAAACCAATGACCTGCGGGAACAGAGCGTCGACGAGCTGGCGACTCGTCGTCGCGAACTGAAAGAGGAGGCGCTCAATTTGCGCGTGCAGAAGGAGAGCGGCCAACTCGAAAACCCCTCCCGGCTTCGACAGCTGCGCCGCGAGGTGGCGATCATCGAAACGCTGCTGACCGAAAAGCGGCGCGCGGCGGAAGCGAAGGCGTGACCGCGTCGGCGGAAATTCTACAAGATTTGTTTTTGGACATCATTAAATGAGTGAATCAGAAAACCCGACTAAACCCGGCTTGCGCAAGACTCGCGTGGGTATCGTGACGTCCGATGCGATGGAGAAGACCATCGTCGTCGAAGTGAAGCGCCGCGTGCCGCACCCGCTCTTCAAGAAGATCGTCAACCGGTCGTCCAAGTTCCTCGCCCACGACGAGACGGGCGAGGCGGCGGTGGGTGATCGCGTCATGATCGAAGAAACGAAACCCCGCAGCAAGAGAAAGTGCTGGGAGCTCAAGGAGGTGCTCTCGCATTAACGCGACGAGTGCCGGACATTGGTTAATTCTTAAATTTTTAAAGTCATGATTCAGATGGAGTCCAAAGTGCAGGTGGCCGACAATACCGGTGCGCGCGTAGCGAAAATGATCGGCGTGCTGGGTACGCGTTCCCGCTCCGCGAGCGTCGGCGACGTCATCACGGCGCACATCCGCGAGTCGATCCCCACGGCGAACGTCAAGAAGGGCGAAGTCGTCCGGGCAGTGGTCGTGCGGACCGCCGCCCCGATTCGGCGCAGCGACGGTTCCGTCCTGCGATTCGACCACAACGCCATCGTGATTCTCGACAACGACAAGAACCCGAAAGGCACCCGCATCTTCGGACCGGTGGCCCGCGAACTGCGCGAGCGGAACTTCATGAAGATCGTCTCGCTCGCGCCGGAGGTTCTCTAACACGAAAGAAAATTTTATTCCGAGGAGAAATTCAGCATGTCAAAGCGACTCAAAACGCACGTAAAGAAAAACGACGAAGTCGTCGTTATTTCGGGCAACCACAAAGGCGAGAGCGGCAGGGTGCTCCAGGTTTTCCCGGAGAAATCCCAGGTTCTCGTGGAAGGGGTCCGCATGATCAAGAAACACGCCCGGCGGACACAGGACCGCCCCGACGGCGGCATTATCGAGAAAGAAGGGCCGATCCACATTTCGAACGTGAAATTGGTCGCCGCCAAGTAACATATTTCAAAAAGTTAGAAGGTCATGGAACCAGCACTGAAGGTTAGCTACAAGGAAAAAGCCGTTCCGGCTCTGAGGGAGAAATTCGCCTACGCGAACATCCACCAGACGCCGACGATCGAGAAGGTCGTGCTGAACAGCGGTTTCGGCAAAGAGGACGATCGGAAGGCCGCCTCGGAGAACGTAATCGAGGATCTCGGAAAGATCACCGGTCAGCGCGCCGTGCCGACTCGCTCCAAGATCGCCATTTCGAACTTCAAGCTTCGCATCGGTGACGTCATTGGCGCCCGGGTCACGCTGCGCAACCGTCGCATGTGGGAGTTTCTCGACCGTTTCATCAACGTCGCCTCCCCGACCATCCGCGATTTTCGCGGCCTCTCGGTGAAGTCCTTCGACGGCCGCGGCAACTACACCGTCGGCGTGAGTGACCACACCATTTTCCCCGAGGTCGAACTCGACAAGGTGAACCGCTCCGTCGGGTTCGACATGACCATCGTGACCACGGCGAACACCGACGACGAGGCGCGGGAGCTCCTCGCTCTTCTGGGAATGCCCTTCCGGAAGCCGGGTTCGGCGGCGTAGAACGTTAAATTCCAGATTTCAAACAAGCTCAACTATTCGGAACCATGGCAGTCGTCAGCGATCCAATTTCAGATTTTCTCACTCGTTTCAAGAACGCCACCATGGCGGAAAAGGAGGAGTTCAGAGCCCCCTATTCCAAGATGAAGGAGGAGGTCGCCCGCATTCTCAAGGAAGAAGGCTATCTCTGGTCCTACGAAAAGGTCGGCGAGGGCGTCACCGCCGAGATCAAGGGCAAGCCGCGCTACTCGGGTCACACGCCCGCCCTCAAGAATCTCAAGCGGGTGAGCCGCCCCGGGCTTCGTCAGTTCGTCGGCAGCGACGAAATCCCCAAAGTGCTCGGCGGCATGGGAATCGCCATTCTGTCGACTTCGAAGGGCATCATGGCCGGTCACACCGCCCGGAAACAGAACATCGGAGGAGAGCTCCTCGCTCTCGTCTGGTAATTGGCGGACCGCTTTTCAACCTGAAAATATTTTAGAACTCATGTCGCGGATAGGAAAAATGCAGATCGATCTTCCCGAGAAGGTCGAGGTCAAACTCGGAGAGGACTCCGCCTTCACGGTCGAAGGGCCGAAGGGAAAACTCGAGTGGACGCTTCCGGAAGGAATCGAAATCGAGCAGGAGGAAGGCGTGGTCACGGTGACTCGCGCCTCCGACGAACGCAAGCTGCGGGCCCTGCACGGCACCGCGCGCGCGCTCCTGGCCAATATGGTCGAGGGAGTCTCGGTCGGATTCGTCCGGGAACTCGAAGTTCAGGGCGTCGGTTTCCGGGCCACGGTCAAGGGCAACGAACTCGATCTGAGCCTGGGCTTTTCGCATCCCGTGCTTCACCCCATCCCGGAGGGACTCGACGTCACCGTCGCCGAGAATACGAAAATCAAAGTCGAGGGGATCGACAAGCAACTGGTCGGCCAGTTCGCGTCCGATGTCCGTTCGTACTACCCGCCCGAGCCGTACAAGGGCAAGGGAGTCCGCTACAAGGACGAGCGTGTCCGCCGCAAGCAGGGCAAGAGCGTGAAATAATTGAACGACCGCAGAGGAAAACGATGAGTGTTTATATTCGAAAGCAAGCCCGAGCCAAGGTGCGACGCCGCATCCGGAAGAAGATTGCCGGCACCGCCGAGCGTCCGCGCCTCGCCGTGCATTTTTCCAACCAGAACGTGTACGCCCAGTTGATCGACGACGTCTCCGGGAAGACTCTCGCGGCTGCCTCGACGCTGGATAAAAGCATCGGCGGCAAAGGAGCCAATCAGGAAGCGGCGACCAAGGTGGGGGAAGCCCTCGCCAGCCGAGCCAAGGAGGCCCGGATCGAAACGGTCGTGTTCGACCGAGGAGGATTCCAGTACCACGGCAAAGTCAAGGCCCTCGCCGACGCCGCCCGGGAAGCCGGCCTTAATTTCTAGAATTTGATCGATATTTGATGAGTGACGAAACCGAAAACGAAAACAAGCCCGAAGAGGAAGCAGGCGCCGAAGTGACGGCTTCCGAAAACATTCCGGCTGCCGAAGCCGCTGCCGAGGCGTCGCCCGAAGAGGAGGCGTCGCCCGAAGAGGAGGCGGCGGTCGCTCCCGAGACCGCGCCCGTCGAAGAGGCGGCTGCGTCCGAGGAAGCTCCGGCTGCGGAAGAAGAGGCGGCTGCTCCGACCGAGGAGCCGACCCCTGCCGCGGAAGAAGCGGCCCCTGCCCCTGCGGTCGACGAAGCAGCGCCGGTGGCGGAGACGGCCTCCGCGACGTCAGGGACTGTTGAGAAACCCCCGGTTGCCGCCGAAGGCGCCGAGGTGCCTTCCCCGGTTGCCGAAACCGGCGAAGCGGCTCCCGACGACGCCCCCGCGGCCGCCGGAAAGTTCGACAAGCTCGAAAAAGCCGAGGCGATTCTCCGCGAGAGCGGCCCGCCTTCGCGGCGCGAGGAAGTGGAGAACGCTTTCGAAAAAGTCATTCACATCAACCGCTGCGCCAAAGTGGTCAAGGGCGGTCGCCGGTTCAGCTTCAGCGCCCTCGTGGTGAGCGGCGACGGCCTCGGAAACGTCGGATACGGGTTCGGAAAGGCCAAGGAAGTCATCGAGTCCATCAAGAAGGCCAGCGAGGCTTCCAAGAAGTCCATGGTCTCCGTCAACATCACCAACAACACCATTCCCCATCCCGTTATCGGAGAACACGGGGGCGGACGCGTCCTGCTTCGTCCGGCGTCTCCGGGAACCGGGCTCATCGCCGGTGGCGGCGTGCGCGCGGTGGTCGAGGCGGCCGGCATCAAGGACGTCCTGGCGAAATCCCTGGGCTCCAACAACCAGGCCAACGTGGTGAAGGCCACGCTCGACGCCCTCCAGCAACTTCGGACCAAGGAGCAGATCTACTCTCTGCGCGGCAAGCGTCTCGCCGACAAGAAGGCCCTCTAGCACCATTTGAATTAAGGAAAGACAGATGAAACTTCACGACTTGAAACCAACGCCCGGATCGAAGCACCGCCGCCGCCGGGTCGGCCGCGGCGAAAGCTCCGGCCTCGGCAAGACGAGCGGCAAAGGGCACAAAGGACAGAAGTCCCGTTCCGGCGCCTCGATCCGACCCGGGTTCGAAGGCGGGCAGATGCCCCTGATCCGCCGCCTGCCGAAGAAAGGGTTCAACAACGACCGGTTCAAGACCAAGTACGCGCTCGTGAACGTTTCGGATCTCGAGGCGAAGTTCGCCGACGGCGACACTGTCAACGAGGATACTTTGCGCGGTCTCGGCATGGTCCAGGGAACGTTCGACGGCGTCAAGCTGCTCGGGAACGGCGATCTCTCCAAGAAGCTGACCGTTGCCGTCGACAAGATGTCGGCGACCGCGAAGGAAAAGGTGGAAGGTGCGGGCGGCACCGTTTCGGAGAAGTGAAGTCGGCGTTCAACCCTGTTGACCGACCGAATCGACCCTGTTGAATCGAGTAACGCCCCCCCGAACTCCGTCCCCTTTTTTTCCCTATGATTTCCGCATTCGCCAACACCTTCAAGATCCCCGAACTGCGTTCCCGGATCTTGTTCACCCTTCTCATCGTCGTGATCGTTCGACTGGGGGCGGTGATCACATTGCCGGGCGTGGACGCGAACGTGCTGCAGGACTGGTACGGCGAGGTGCAGGAGCAGTCGAGCGAGGACCGCGGTCTTACCGCCGTGCTCGCCCTGATGAACGTGTTCAGCGGCGGGGGACTCCAGAACTCGGCGCTTTTCGCCCTGGGCATCATGCCTTACATCAGCGCATCGATCATGATGCAGCTGATGACGGCGGTGGTGCCGTCGCTCGGGAAGCTGGCCCGGGAAGAAGGCGGCCGTCAGAAAATCGGTCTCTACACCCGGATTCTGACGATCGTGCTCTGCCTGTTTCAGGGCTGGATGTTGGCGAAGTCGCTGGTGACCCCCGAGGCGAATCCGTTCCTGCGAGACATCGCGCAGGACTCGACGCGAGAACTCGTCCCGGAAGGAGGTCTGGGTTTTATCGTAACCACGGTAATCATCATCACCGCGGGGACGATGTTCCTGTGCTGGCTTGGCGATCAAATCACCGAGAGGGGGATCGGCAACGGCGTTTCGGTCATCATCACGGTCAACATTATCTACGCGTTGCCGGGAGCGTTGTTCCAGGTCTACAACACCTACGTGGCGGCCGCGGGCGACAATCCGCTTCGTCCGTTCCAGCTGGTGGCGCTTCTGGCCTTCCTGTTTTTCGTTGTCGCGGCCGTCATCTCGATTACCCAGGCGCAGCGGCGAGTTCCCATCAACTACGCCAAGCAGGTGCGCGGCGGCAAAATGTACGGCGGCCAGTCGCAGCACATGCCGCTGAAGGTGAACTACGCCGGCGTCATGCCGATCATTTTCGCCCAGGCGATCCTCATGTTCCCCTCGCAGATCATCGGATGGGCGTTTCCCGACGAGCTCTGGGCGAGGAACCTTTCCATGACGCTCGGCGGCGGCGGCAGCGGCTGGGTCTACTACGGCCTGACCGGCCTGATGATTTTCTTCTTCAGCTACTTCTGGGTGGCGACGATGTTCCAGCCGAACCAGATCGCGGACGACCTGAAGAAGAACGGCGGCTACATTCCGGGCGTCCGACCGGGCAAGCCCACGGCGGAGTTTCTCGACCGGACCATGAGCCGCCTCACCTTCGCGGGTGCCATCTTCCTGACGATCGTGGCGATTCTGCCGCCCATTCTGACCTCGCTGATGGGCGTGCCACCCCTGGCGGCGCAGTTCTTCGGTGGCACCGGTCTGCTAATTATGGTCGGCGTGCTTCTGGACATCATGCGCCAGGTGGAGACTCACCTCATCCAGCGTCATTACGACGGCTTCCTCCGGAAGGGAAAAATCCGGGGCCGTTTCGAGAAGCCCGGGGCCAAAGGAGTCGCCGGGGCCAACAACCAGGTCATCTGGCTTCTGGTCGCGGCCGCCGTGCTCCTGATCGGGTTCATCGTTTACTTCAGGATCTCGAGCGGCAACTGACGCCAAGGGAGGGATGGCCAAGCGGAAGTCGAGAATCCAGTTGCGCACCGGAAGCGAACTGGACGGATTGCGGGAAGCCGGGAAGATCGCGGCGGAGATCCTGCGACGATGCTGCGAGATGGCGAAACCGGGCGTGACCACCGGCGAGATCGACAGCGCGGCGGCGGACTACATGAGCGAGCACGACTGCGTCAGCGCCTTTCTCGGCTACAAGGGCTTTCCCGGCCAGATCTGCATCTCGGTGAACGAGGAGATCGTTCACGGCATCGGCTGCGATCGCGTTTTGCTCGATCCCGACGTGGTGAAAATCGACGTGGGCATCGTCAGCCGCGACGGATGGATCGGGGACAACGCCAAATCGGTGCCGGTCGGCAAACTGAGCGCCGAATCCGAGAGCCTGCTGGCAGTCACGGAAGAGTCTCTCTACGCGGCCATCGACAACGCCCGGGACGGAGAACTCCTGTCGACCTTGTGCGCCTCCGTCGAAGAGACGGTTCAGCCGCACGGTTTCACGGTCGTGAAGCAGTTCGTCGGCCACGGAGTCGGACGGAAGCTCCACGAAGAGCCGCAGGTGCCGAACTACTGGGACCCCGAGGAAATGAGGGTGCGGCGTTTCAAGAATCCCCGATTGCAGGCGGGCATGGTGCTGGCCATCGAGCCCATGGTCAACGCCGGAACCGAGGACGTGTTGATTCTGGACGACGACTGGACCGTCATCACCGCCGACCGCGCGCTCTCGGCCCACTTCGAGCACACCGTGCTCGTCACCGACGGGGAGCCCGAGATTCTCACCCCCAGGGAACGGAGTTTTTCCCCCGCCGCCGCCTGACACGAAGGGGGAACCGGGGATGATGCGAATTTTTCAAAAAACCCGCCGAAAATTGATACAAAGCTCTAAACACCGGTTGCGAGAAGAAGAAACTGTGGTACCTCTACCGTCCTCGCGCCCGAGCGGTCGGGGAGTCAAGTCGAGGTCGAGCGCCCCCCCCGCGCCGCCACTGAATAGTGACTCCTGCGGCAGCGACGCATCACCCAAGACGTCCCATGAAAGTTAAGCCATCCGTGAAAAGAATCTGCAGCGACTGTCGCATTATCAAGCGACAGGGAGTCCTCCGCGTTATTTGCACGAATCCGCGTCACAAGCAGCGGCAGGGCTAAGGCCGGGACATCCAACTATTTTCAAATTATGGCACGCTTACTTGGAGTCGAAATTCCCAACGAAAAACGCATCGAGGCGTCCCTTCCGTTCATTTTCGGGATCGGCAGGAAAACCGCCCCGAAAATTCTCGAGGAAGCCGGAGTGGACAAGGATATCCGCACCGGCGAACTCAGCGACGAGCAACTCGGACGAATCGCCAGCGCCATCACCGGCAGCGGGCTCATGGTCGAGGGCGACCTTCGCCGCGAACTGCAGGGCCATCTCAAGCGCCTCACGTCGATCAACTCTTACCGAGGCTATCGCCATCGGCGCGGGCTCCCGGTGCGGGGTCAGCGCACGTCCACCAACGCCCGCACCCGCAAGGGCAAGCGCAGGACGGTCGGCGTGGTCCGCTAAGCTTACTTTTACCGATAACGCATAATGGCTGAAGAAGAAAAACCCGAGGAAGCGTCCGACGAGAAGGTCGAGGCAAGCGCCGAAACTCCCGAGAAGGAGACGACGGCGCCCGCCGCTCCCGAAGAGAAGACCGAAGCTCCCGCCGAGGAGAAGAAGCCCGAAGCTCAGGGAGAGACGGGGACGGAAGCTCCTGCCGAGGAGCGGAAGGAAAAGGAAAAGCCCCGCACCGCGGAGGACATCTTCCTCGAACTCGAAGGCGCCGAGGGTGCCGAGACGCCGAAGGTTCTCAAGGCCAAGGGCAGCAAGAACGTCGCCAGCGGCATCATTCACATTGCCGCCACTTTCAACAATACCATCGTCTCCGTCAGCGATCAGAGCGGCAACGTGATCGGCTGGTCCAGCTCGGGCAAAATGGGTTTCCGCGGTTCCCGCAAGAGCACTGCCTACGCTTCGCAGCTCGTTTCGCAGGACGCCTGCCGCCAAGCGATGGCCCACGGGCTGAAGCAGGCCGAAGTAAGGGTCAAGGGACCGGGGGCCGGACGCGAGTCGGCCGTCCGCGCCGTCCAGGGACTCGGGATCGACGTCGTCCGGATCAAGGACGTGACGCCGGTGCCCCACAACGGATGCCGACCCAAGAAAGCGCGTCGAGTCTGACTTTTCGCGCGAGCGATTCCATCTTCAGTTTATTCAGAGAAATGGCAAGAAACACAGGTCCCACTGACAGAATCAGCCGTCGCTACGGGGTGCCGCTCTTCGGCCCCTCGAAGGCGCTCGAGCGCCGTCCCTATCCTCCCGGCCAGCACGGTGCCCGGGGTGCCCGGCGCAAGCAGAGCGACTATTCGATCGCCCTCGCGGAGAAGCAGAAGCTCCGCCACCAGTACGGCATCATGGAGAAGCAGTTCCGCCGCTATTTCGCCGAGGCGCAGCGTCGTCGCGGGATTACCGGCGACATTATGGTTCAGCTGCTCGAAACCCGCCTCGACAACGTCTGCTACCGGCTCGGGCTTGGGAATACCCGGCGCGGCGCACGGCAACTCGTGGGCCACGGCCATGTTCTGGTGAACGGTCGCCGGGTGAATATTTCTTCCTTCAGCGTGAAGCCGGGGGACGTGGTCTCGATCGGCGATTCGACCCGGTCCCAGCAGCTTGCGATGCGTGCGGTGGAGCTGACCTCGGCGCGTCCCCTGATGGATTGGCTGACTTTCGACAAGGACAATCTCAAGGGAACGGTTGACCGTCTTCCGGACGCCGAGGAGATCGACACCATGGTGAACGTCCAGTTGGTGGTCGAACTTTACTCGCGTTAACGGAACGCGGGGCACCGTCGCTCCTGGCAAGGGCGACGTCAGGTGTTTCGCTGCTCCCGGGAGTGCCGCGTTTTCGTTTTTAAAGAAATTTGGCTTTTCGTTTGTTCGGGACCTCTGTAGATTTCCGGTCTCGTTCCCCAGTGACACAATCTCTTTCGTTACATGAAGCTCCCCACCTCTTCGCTATTCCTGATTCCGGCGCTGTGTCTCTTTGCTCCGCCGGCCGCTTTTTCCCAGGAGAGCGTCGAGGAACAGGCCCGCGCGCTGCTCGAGCAGCACAAGGCCGCTCTGGTGGTGGTGACCGTCAAGGGAATGCTCGAGGCCAAGACGAGCGGAGACCCGCTCCCGGCCCGGGATCAGCAGCGCCGCACGCTGGGAGTGACGATCGGGGACGACGGGATGGTCGTGGTCTCGAATGCCGCCATCGACGCCAGTGTGGGTCTCGAGGGGCAGCAGGCGCAACTGGACGACGAGGTGGTGACCATCAAGTCGGCCAAGACGGTTTTCTCGGAAGTTGAGATCAGCTACGGAGACTCGGCACTTCTGCACGGGAAGGTGGTGCGCCAGGACGCCGAAGCGGACGTTGCTTTCATTCTTCCCGACTCCTCCGAGGCGAAAGCGATCGACAAGACTTTCGACAAAGTGGACTTCAGCCAGTTCGCCGCCTCGGCTCAGGCCGCGGACCGGGTGGCTGGCTTGTCCCGTTCCTCCGCCGTGTACGGCTACATGCCGACGGTGGTGATGGGCAGGATCACCGGTGTCTACAAGGGCGATCGGACGTTTTTCGTGACGGACGCCGGGACCGCCCAGGGTATTCCCGTCTTTACTCTCGACGGAAAGCCCGTCGGCTTGACCGTCGTCAGGATCGTCGACGGAAAGCCCTCGGGAGTTCTGGGAACGCTGTCGGCGGGGTCCATCCAAGTGATGGCCAATCTCGCCCGCGAGGCCTCCAACTGAGACTGTCGCGCGGATGGTTCGGCCGGTTGCTCGAAGGCGGGACAACCGGCTTTTTCGTGTCTGGAACACGCCATCGAAATGAAAAAAACTGCGTACGAAAATCTTGTCGAACTGGGTCGCGAACTGCAGCTGGTCGGCGATGCCCAGGCGCTCCTGTCGTGGGATCAGGAAGTCCTGCTTCCTCCCAAGGGTGTCGCCTACCGGGCGGAGCAGATGTCGTGGTTCAGCGGATGGATTCACGAACGCTACACCGAGCCGAAAGTGGGCGACTGGATCGGTGCGGCGGAAGCCGAGGCGGAAACCCTCCTGGAGAGAGCGAACCTGCGGGAATGGCGTCACCGCTACGAGCGGGCCACCCGGCTTCCGAAACGTCTCGTGGAGGATTTCGCGGAAACTCAGGTCCGCGCCAAGGCCGTCTGGGGAGAAGCCCGGGAAAAGGACGACTTTTCGCTATTCGCTCCGGCGCTGGAAAAGCTCGTGGGGCTGTGTCGGCAACAGGCCGAACTCTGGGAGTACGAAGAACATCCCTACGACGCGCTGCTGGACAAGTTCGAGCGCGGCGCGTCCACCCGGCAACTGACCGAGACGCTGGGAGCGCTGCGGACGCGGCTCATCCCCGTGGTGGAAGCGGCGACTTCGCGGGAACCCGTCGACGAAGGCTGTTTCCGGGGCCACTATCCGATCGAGAAGCAGGCGGCCTTCAATCGGGAAGTCGCGGAATCGATCGGCTTCGACTTCGAAGCCGGGCGAATCGACACGGCGGTCCATCCGTTTTGCTCCGGCATGGCTCCCCGAGACACCCGACTCACGACCCGCTACGACGAGGCGGATTTCCGAAGCTCGCTCTTCGGTGTGCTGCACGAGGCGGGACACGGTCTATACGAGCAGGGGCTGATCGAAGAGCACCGGGGCCAACCGATCGGCAACGCCGTATCGCTGGGGATTCACGAATCGCAATCCAGGCTCTGGGAAAACCACGTGGGCCGCAGCCGGGCCTTCTGGGAGAAATGGCTTCCCCGGGCGGTGGATTACTTTCCCCACCTCTCGATGCTTTCCGCGGAGCGGGTCTACCAAGGCGTCAACCAGGCGAAACCGAGTTACATCCGGGTGGAAGCCGACGAGGTCACCTACGATCTGCACGTCCTCCTGCGGTTCGAGCTGGAGAAAGCGATCTTTTCGGACGAACTCGAAATCGGGGAAATCCCCGGCGAGTGGAACCGGCGCTTCGAAGACTACTTCGGGCTCCCGGTGAAATCCGACACGGTCGGGTGTTTGCAGGATATCCATTGGAGCATGGGCATCTTTGGCTATTTCCCGACCTACAGTCTCGGCAACATCAACGCGGCTCACCTGGCCAGGACCGCCTTTGAACAGGATCCCTCGATTCCGGTCGAAATGGAGAAGGCCGACTACTCGGGCCTGCTTCGATGGATGCGCGAAAATATTCACGAAAAAGGGAGTGTGTTCCTGCCTGACGATCTGATGCTGGAGGCCGCCGGAGGCCCCGCGGATTCGCGGGCGCTGATCGAGCATCTCACCGAGCGCTACCTTAGACCTTGAGTTTTCCGAGATGAACGGGCCAGAATCAAGAAGCCGGAGGCGACTGCTCCGGCTGGTCGCTCTCGCCTCCATCCTTCCGCCGGGATTGCCTGCGGCGGAAGAGGATGCCGGTTCCCGGGCCCGCGCCTTCGCGCTGGAGGCGGAAGAGAGGATTCTTCCCCGACCCAGCGTTCGCGGCGACGACGAGGACTGGTTTTTTCTGGTGAAAGAACTGAGACACCTGGCCACCGGGAAATTCTGGGAGAAGCCCTGGGAGGAAGTCGCCGCGAACAAGACCGATCCCGTGAATTCGATCGTCGAATTCAAAGAGATGCTGGCGGAAAGGGGAATCGACCTGCTTCTCGTTCCCGTCCCCGCGAAGGCCTCCGTGTATCCCGACAAGCTTTCCAGCGAGTTCGCCCCCGGCGACGTACAGTCCCTGGCCCCCTTCCTCGAGCGCATCCGGAAGGAGGGAGTCTCCGTGCTCGACTTGGAAAGCAAATTTCTGGCCGAGCGACGGGACGGGGAAGACGCGAGGCTGTACTGTCGGCAGGATGCCCATTTTTCGCCCCTCGCCGCCGAACGGGTGGCCGAGAGGGTGGCTGCGGAGCTTGGTTTGGCCGAGGGAAACGGCGACGGAGTTTTCACCGTGTCCGAACCGACCATCGTGAACATTGTCGGCGATCAGGTTGTTGGCTCGGAATGGGAGGATAAAGTCGCCACGGAACCCCTGAGGGTGAGGCAGGTACTCGCGGACGGTCGACCGGGCGTCGAGCCCGACGACGACAGCCCCGTTCTCCTGCTGGGCGACAGTCACGCGCTCGTCTTTCACGAAGGCAGGGAGGCGGGGATGCATTGCACCGGGGCGGGAGTTTTCGATCATCTCTCGTTCCGGCTCGGCTTTTCCCTCGCCCTCGTAGGGGTGCGGGGATCGGGACTGATTCAAGCGCGCAAGCAGCTTTTCTACAAGGCCGCCGGCACCCGGGGCTTCTGGGACGGTAAAAAAGCAGTCGTCTGGATCTTCAGCGTCAGGGAATTCACCCAGTCCACAGACCGAGTCGTGGGCATTCCGCTTGATCGCGAATAGGTCGCCTGCCCTTTCGATAGCAAAACAAAACTTTCAAATTGGTCCACAGTTTGCTAATCTGAAGTTCAGTTAACCGGTCTTCGTCAGATGGATATTTCCCATACAGCTCCGATCAAGCCTCTCAATCAGAAGGCCCGGATTGAGCCGGCGATGCTGGAGGATCTGCCGCGTCTGGTCGACCTCACCATGGCTCTGTTCGCCGTCGAGGCAGACTTCGATCCGGACAGGCAGAAGCAGGAAAAAGGGCTTAGGTGCATTCTGGAGGAGCCCAACAGGGGCCGGATCTTCGTGGTCCGCACCGATTACGAGATCATCGGAATGGTCAACGTCCTCTTCATGATCAGCACGGCGATGGGCGGTTTCGTCATTCAACTCGAGGACGTCATCATCCACCCGGATTTCAGGCGGCAGGGATACGGTACCCAATTGGTCAAATACGTGATCGATTTCGGGAAACGGAAAGACTTCAAGCGAATCACCTTGCTCACCGACAAGATCAGCGCAGAGAGCCAGCGGTTCTTTCAGAAACTCAATTTCCAGCATTCGCACATGATTCCGATGCGGCTGAATCTGGAGAACTGATTGCGTTTCAACAGTCTCTAAACGGAGAGGGCACTGGCGATCGCCTCGGCTAGGTCGGAGAACGAATACGGCTTCGGCAGGAGCCCGAGGAACCCTTGCCGCGCGAGACAGTCGCCGGAATCGTCGTCGAAATAGCCGCTGGTCGCCACGACTTTGACCTCGTGATCGAACCGGCGCAGTTCTCTCATCACGTCCGTCCCGGTGAGCCCGCCCGGCAAGGTCATGTCCAAAAGCACGGCGTCGAACGGCTCGAAGGTATCGAGCTTCTCGCGGTAGCGATGGATCGCGTCTTCCCCGGTAGAGGAACAGATACTTTCGTAGCCGAGATGTTTCAGAAGGCCGCAGGCAGCCTTGGCAACTTCGGGCTGGTCTTCGACGACGAGGATCCTTCCGGTGCCGGAGGGCGGCTTCGAACGCGGCGAGGTTCTCCGAGGAGGCGACGGCTCCGTGGTCGTGGTCACCGAGGCATTCGGCGACGTGGAAGAAGGAAGAAAGACGAGAAACTCGGTGCCCACGCCGAGCCGAGACGCGGCGCGGATGACGCCGCCGTGCTCTTCGACGATGACTTTGCACGATGCCAGGCCCAGTCCAGTCCCGTCGGCCTTCGTCGTGAAATGGCTGTCGAACACGTGGGGGAGGTCTTCGGCCGGGATCCCGCAACCGCGGTCCCTCACCGAAACCACGGTGTAACGGCCGCGCGGAGCCGAATAGGGATTGTCGCCCTCGAGATCGGCGTTGCCGGCCGAGATGTGGAGGATTCCGCCGCTGGGCATGGACTGGCAGCCGTTGATCACCAGATTGTGCAGCACCTGGTAGATCCGGTTCGGATCGCCTTCGACGCGCCGGAGCTCTTCCGGGATCGAGAGTTGGGAGCGAATCCGCGAACCGGCCGTGCAGAGATGACAGACGCGCTCGAGGAGATCGCCCACGTGAAAAACGTGCTTTTCTCCCGTGCCGCCGCGCGTGAAGGCGACCATCTGCCGCGCCAGGATCTCCGCGTCGCTGAGCGCGAAGTGAGCGCTGCCAAGATAGGCTTCGAGCTTGCCGCCCGGCGGCGTCACGAGTCGGGCCATCTCCAAGTTGGACTTGATGGCCTGAAGGGCGTTCTTGAAGTCGTGGGCCACGCCGGCCGCGGTGAGCGCCAGCGATTCGCTCCGCGATCGATCCATCTCGACCTCGATGGATTCGGAACGGGGTTTGGTTCTCGCGGGAGTTTCCTTGGGAGGGGGTGGCGCGACCGGGGAAAAGGTCAGCGTGAAATACCGACAGGAATCTTCCGTACGATTGGTCGGGCGTATGGTCCAGTGGACCTGCTGGCGCCTCCCGCCGTTCCCGAACAGCGATCGGTCCATCCAGCAGAAAGAGGGCCGCGTGGCCACGCGGGGCAGCTTCTCGATCAAGTTGCCGAGATCGGCATGGTCGTAGATCAACCCGATGGGCGATCCCACGAGGGAATTGATTTCGTACCCGGACAGTCGCGAAGCCCGCTCGTTCGCGAATACGATCTTCGGGCCGAGAGGAGTCAGGGATCGACCTTCGATGACGACGATGGCGGTCTCCCGGGCGGAAATCGGCGCCTCGCGCTTCGACGGAATTGACGGTAACTGGGCTGCAAGACTCATTCAGTGACAGGACCGGGAAACGGTGAGACAAGCAATGTGATGCTGAACTAGCTATTCTTTATAACAGGCGAATTGATTAAGAAAGCTTAAATTTACGATTCTTTACAAATTTCGCCTCCCCGCCGCCGGGGCACGAAAAAGCCCGGGGACGTGCCCCGGGCTCTTCCGAAACTGGCGTTTGCCGCGACTTTAGGAAAAGAGGTCCATGATGGGCTCTCCTTCCGTGACGATCTCGTTCGTCTTGGGATCGTGCTTGTGGCCGGCAACCAGGAAGGGGCGTCCCGAGGGAGCGTAGACGATCTGATTGAGGTCGAGGCCCATGGCGTGGCCGATGGTGGCGTTGAACTCGCGGGGGCCGACGGGGTTTTCTTCCACGGCGTTCCCGCCCTTGTCGGACTTGCCGTAGACCTGTCCGCCCGAGATGCCGCCGCCGGCGAACATCGTCGAGAAAACGCGAGGGTGGTGATCCCGTCCGCCGTTGGCGTTGATCTTGGGCGTCCGTCCGAATTCGGTTCCGAGCACGATGAGGGTCTTCTCGAAAAGGCCCTCGGCTTTCAGGTCGTCGATCAGCGTCCCGAGCGCCTTGTCAAGGGAGCCGCCGGTGTTCTCGATGGATCCCCAGAGGTCGTTGTGCATGTCCCACCCGCCCGACTGGACTTCGACGAACCGCACGCCGGCGCCGACGAGACGTTTCGCGAGCATGGCGCCTTTTCCGACGCGGGTGTTGCCGTATCGGTTCACCTTCTCCTGGTAGTTGTCTTCCTTGCTCAGATCGAAGGTGTCGAGGTCCTCGCTCTTCATGAGCTTGAGAGTCTCTTCGTAGAACTCGGTGTAGGCGGACACTTCGTCGGTCTGGAACTTGCGCCGGAAGGACTCGTCGAAGGTGTTCATCAATTCGAGACGCTTTTCGAACAGCTTCTCGTCGACGCCTTCGAAAGGACGCGCATTCTGAACCCCCTTGTCCGGATCGCCGATCGGCAGCGGAGCGAGGGCGGGACCGAAAAATCCCGCGCCGGGATGATTGCCGCCTCCGCCGATGACGACGGAATCGGGCAGCGTTTCGTGGTGCTTGCCGAGCAGGGACTGCGCCCACGGACCCATGGACGGGTGGACGATCGTGGCGCGCGGCTGGTAGCTGGTGTGCATCCAGTAGGAACCGCCCCGGTGATCGCCGGTCTGCTGGGTCATCGAGCGAATCACGGCGATATCCTTGAAGCGCTTGGCCAGTTCCGGCATGTACTCGGCGAGTTCCACCCCGGGGACTCCCGTGGAGATGCCTTTGGTCTTGCCTCCGGTCTCCGTTCCCGGCTTCGGATCGAATGTCTCCATGTGCGACATGCCTCCGGACATGTAGAAGAAGATGCAGTGTTCGGCCTTGCCTCCGCCGGCCGCCATCAGCTGGCGCGCTCCGGCGAGCGGAAGGATGCTGACGCCCAAGGCAGTCTTGGCGGTCCGGGCGACGAATTGTCGCCGGCTCAGTTGATCGAGGTTTTTCAGTTGATCTTTCATGATTCGATTGGCTCGTGGATTCTGTTTTTGCGAAGGTTCGGGAGAGGGGGATTTACTGGATGAAGAGAAATTCGCGGGTGTTGACGAGGGCCCAGATGACGTTTCCGATCGCGTCCGCCTCGACCTCCAGTTTCTCCTGGTCGCTCATGCCCCTGTCCGTCCGGGCCCGCATGCCCGACTGGGCCACGGATTTTTCCTCGGACGACGGGTAGCGCGTCAGCACGCTGAGAAAAATCTTGTCGATGTTGTCCCGTTTCGAACCCGTTCCCTGGGCGATTTCCTTGATCAGGTAGGCGTCGGGGCTGGTGAGGACCTTGTTGGTAATGGTGCCGTTGAGAAGAGCCATCACCTGGGGCGAGGAACCGGTGGTGAACTGATTCTCGATCAGTTGCTTGTCCGATTGCCCGAACATTCTGAGAAAGTGCGAAGGCGGCATCGGCTGGCGAAGTTCCGAGGCGCGGAACATCTCCTCCCCGTCCACATTGTCTTCGCGCGACACGTACTCGCCGTCGTACTTGGTGAGCCGGCCGATCTCGTTCCATCGCTTCTTGTAGTTCAGAATGGCTTCGGCGTCGGTCAACTTGGTGGTGTCGGTGTTCATCCACTCCCGGTATTCACGGGCACCCGTTCTGAGAATCGCTTCGGGATTCGGGGTCGTCAGCGCCACGAGGGAATCCCAGAGTTGCTCCGCCGTCATCCGGCGGAGGATCGGACCGGGAAAGTGGTAGGTTCCCTTGTCGATCTGGGTCAGCGTCGGGGACATGGTCTCGGCCTCCCGCTGATAGGCCTCGGAATTGTAGACGACGCGGAAGAAATCCTTGATGCTGTAGTCGAGTTCCTTGAACATCTCCTCGAGGAACGTCAGCAGCTCGTAGTTCTGGGCCTGGCCGTCGAGGTGGCCGGGGATGTTGTGGACCGGTTCGATCTGGGCAAGGCCGAAGGCGATCTTCCAGAAGCGGTTGACCGCGTTGACGGTGAATCGGGGATTCCCAGGCGAAACCATCCATTCGGCGAACGCGTGCCGGGGGGACTCGTATTCCTCGACGTCGACGATGTCTCCGAAATAGGTTGAGGGCTTCACGCTCGCGTTGGGCTCCCCGTCGTCGTACTTGTAGTCGTGGGGCAGCTTGACCGCGTTGGTGCCGTCGTCGTGGACCATGACGTTCTTCGTGCCCAGCGCCTGCCGGAGCTGTCGGTCCTCGGTTTCGCGCTCCCGGAGTTTCCCGGCGTCCTTGAGGATCTTGCTCATCCGCTCGACTTCCTGCCGGTAGGTGTCTCCGCCCATCATCATCATGGACGAGCCGCCGCGGGCGCGGGTTTCGGTTTCACCCATGAACGAGGCCATCTTGTAGAAGTCCATCTGCATGACTTCCTCGAAAGGGTGATCGTGGCACTGCGCACAGGTGATCTCCGTTCCCATGAAAACGGTGAAGGTGTTGGAGAGGTTGCAGAGGCGCATTCCCGCATCGGCGAGCAGATAGCCGGCCGCCGGCTCTTCCCAGATCTGGCCCGTGGCGGTCAGCAGCTCGCGGACGAGGTCGTCGTAGGGCTTGTCCTCGCGGATCGACTGCTTGATGTACTCCATGTAGGGATCCACCCGGACATAGCCGTTGGCCATCATGAAGACGCCCTCGCGAATCCGGAAAAGGTCCGCGAAATAGTTGTACATCCGCATGGAGAACCCGTCGGATTCGAGGAGTTCGTCGATCAGGACCGCCCGCTTGTTGTCGGACCGGTCGTTGAGGAATCTCTCGGCTTCCTGGAAGGTGGGAATGCGTCCCGCGACGTCGAGATAGACGCGCCGGAGAAACTGGTTGTCGGTCGTCTTGTCGTTGGGCACGCACATTTCCATCTCCCGCTCGATCTCCGCTTTGCGCTCGCCCTTTTCCTTGTTGGTCAGGCCCTCCTTCTGCGGGAGTTCGGCCAACTCGTCTCGGAGTTCGTAGTAGCTCGACTTCATTTTGCCGAGCACCAGCTTGTCGATTTCGGCGGCGAGCGCCCTCGGATCCGTCGGCAGGTTGCCCTTCACGAAAAGGCGGTCCGCTTCGCTGAGATTGGCGATCGGGTATTTGACCGTGGTCCCGTCGGGCAGCTTCAGCTTCACCTTGGCGTTGGGGCCGGCACCGACCATCCCGCCGAATTCGGCTTCCACGGTCTTGCCGTCGGACGACGTCCAGGTTTTCATTTGCGCCTTCAGGGGCGCGGCGAGCATGAGGAGGCCGCCCGCCAAGGCGACCGTCAGGATTGGCACGGTGTGGGATTTCATTGTCTGGGCTTCAGGACTGGTGGGTTCTTGGTAAGTATATCCCGATGGAGACGGGATGTGACGAATTTTATTATGAAAATTATAATCGGTGGGATTCAGGCTCAGTTCGCAATGGTCTGCAGCGCGGGGGTGGAGATCGCTTCCCGGAAAACCGTCAAATCGTCGATCCACCCGTGAAGGCCGCTCGACAGGTTGCCGCCCAGGCCGAGACTGCCCACTCTTCCGCTTTTCACGGACCCGCTCGCGGATTCGCTGACACTCTCGGGACGTCCGTCGACGAATAGGTGAACGTGCGAGGCGACATCCGCGTTCTCGCCCCCGATGAAGCGACAAGCGACGTGGTGCCACTTTCCGTCGGCGATGTCGGTGGTTCCGATGAGGTGGCCGTCCCCGTGATCGATGCGGAGCGCGCCCCGGGTTCCGCGATTCGAATCGAGATTCGAACCGATGCTCCAGCCCACTCCATCGCGGCCGTATCGGGCGATCACCTCGTTGCCGTCCTGGCCGAAACGCGGCGGGATTTTTACCCGGAACGCAATCGTGTGGGGTTCCTCGAGGCGGAAATCCCGGGAGAGGGTCACGTCGAGCGTCTCGCCCGGTTGGAAAACCAGCCCGCCTCCGTAGCGCCCCGCGGAACGGAGCGGCGAGCTGTCCATCTCGCCGGATCCCACCAGCGGGACATCGTAGGCACGGTCGACGCCGGAGTCTTCCACCACCGCGCCTCCGGATTCGTCGAAATTGTAGCGCAACGCCGGCTCCGGAATGCCGGGGCGGCCCACCCGCATCGTAAACCGATCGCCCCCGTAGGGAACGGGTTGCAGTTCGCTGCGGGTCCGGCCGTCCGCCCGCAACGCCAAGCCTTCGCGGACCAGCGTCGTCACCGAATTGCCGCTGGTCCGGCTCGCTTCGACTTCGCCCTCCATCACGTGGAGTTCGGAATCGCCGTTCTCGTCGGCGGAAACGCCGAACCGCGTTCCGATATCGACGGCGTTGAGACGGGGCGTGGTGACGGTGAAGCCGGAAGCGGCGGGCGGCACGTCGGCCGTGAGGCGGCCGGACTGGAGAAAAACGCGGTTGTTCGACTTCAGACTCAGCTCCGCCGGGCCTTCGACGATGGCCGTGGCCCCGGAGTTGAAAGCGATCATTGCCGTTCCGGAGTCGATCTCGATCCGCCCGTCGCTCAGCCAGCCGTCCTCGCGCATTTGTCTGGCCGTGGCGGGAGACCACTCCAGGCCCTGGCTCCGCTCCAGCCGCGCCACGTAGTTGGGGGCGGTCGCCTCGTCACCGAGCGGCTCCGGGTCGGGGGTGAAAATAATGGTCTGGAGAAAGAACATGAGCGTGATCGAGGCCGCGGCCGAAACCAGGCTGGCTTTCACGAGATCCGGCCAACGGATGGGCCGGATGCTCTCGCGCTCTTCGACGATTTCGGTGAGAACCGACTTCGCGAATCCGCGCTGGTCCTCGGCGCCCTCCGATCTCAGCCGGGCCAGGACGCCTTTTTCGAACTCCTCCTTGTCCGAAGCCGCTTCGGGCGCCAGGAGGACGCGCAGGGCGGCATCGAGCTGCACCTGGGCCTGAAAGCGATCGCGCAGCCCCGCGTCGTTGCGCAAGGCGCGTCGCACTTGCTCGCGACCGTGGTCGTCGAGTTCGTCGGAGAGATAGGCTTCGAGATGTTCCGAGTCCATGGGTTAGACGGGCTTGGGTGAAGTTTCCAGTTTGGCCTCGATGCAGCGTCGCAGGGCGGTGCGGATGCGGCAGAGCGTGGTCCTGACCCAGGTCTCGCTCTGGTCGAATGCCCGGGCGATTTCGCGGGAGGATTCCGAGAGCTTGTACTTGTGCTCGAGCAGCGCCCGCTGTTCCTCGGGAAGCTTGAGCAGGCATTCCTCGAGATAGACGATCACGGGAGAGTCCGGTGTCGTGGTGCCGCTGCCCGCCTGCTGAATTAGAGAATGCTCCAGAAATTTCTCGCGGTTGGTCGAAAGCCGCTGATGGCGCAGCGTTTCCCGGCGGACCAGATTGAAAGCGATGGCCCGAAGCCACTTCCCGAAGTCGGTGCCGGCCTTGAAATCCAGGATTTGGCGATGGGCGAACACGAAGGTTTCGTGGGCGATCTCGTCGATGAGATGGGGGATCGGCAGCTTCAGCGCGACAAAGGCGCGCAGATGGGAACTGTGCAGATTCAGCAATTCCTCGAACGCCGTCAGGTCGCCGTTCTGGACCCGGAGGACCAAATCCGTTTCTGTTTCGTTATCTGACACCTTAACCAAGTATAACCCCTGGCGGCCGTTTCGTGACGGATTCTTTCTCGGCCTGAGGCTCTCGCCGAGGACGAAAACGATCGAACCCTGTTGGCTCGAACCCTGTCGGATCGGGGGCACGACCCTGTTCACTCGGCCTGGTTACGGGGGACGATTCCGACGAAATTGCGCACGGTCTTGTACGGCTCGATCGAGACAGGGGGGTAGCGGCTGCCGCGGTCGACGTAGAGACCGGACGAGGTGCCCCCGTCGAGATTGAGAGCCCGATGGATCTCGCGGGAGGGCGAGAAGGCTTCGTCGGCCAGGATTTGACCGAGTTCGGCGAGGGTGAAGGTATCGCTGTGACCGAGAGCGAAGTTCTTCCCGCCGTCGTGGAGAACGAAGGTGCGCCGGCGGGCGTTCCGGGGCGAGAGACCCTTGACGGGGCTCCCTTGGTCGACGAGGAACGGCCCGGTTTGGACGAGGTCGGTCGGCTGGTAGTTCTGCCCGTATTCGGCGCGCCGGAGGACGTAGGGGTTCCCGTTCCCGCTGGAGAGGAGGACGCCGCTGAGCAGCCCGCCGCTTCCGAACCGGCCGGTGGATTCGCCTTCGGCGATCATCAGGCCCGAGGGCGCGTTGTCTTGGAGAAAAAAGCCGCCGTTGCTGCCCGCGAGACAGCCGTTTTCCCGCATCGCGGTGGCGAGATCGGGATAGCGGGGCGCGTCCTGGCCGTTGTCGACGACCCGGAAGGTGAAAGCGTCGGCGTCGAACCAGACGAGATCGATTCGCTTCTTCGAGAACAACCCCGATTCGCCATGTCTGGTCACGGCCTTCCGCTCGTAGACGAGGGGAGAGTCGGGGCTCTGGGCGGGCGTTTCGTCGACGATGTTCCACTGGGCCAAGGCCAGAGCCGGGGAAGCGAGGGCGCCGTAGAGCGCGAGGAGCGAAAGTCGTTTCATGGGCCGGGGCCGATCTATTTCGTCGCGATGGCCATCAGGGTCTGAAAGTGGGGGGACTCGGCCTCGCGATCAACCACGGAAATCTCGATCTCGACGAATCCCGCCTTTTCCAGAAAGCGCGAGATGTCCAGCTCCGAAAACCCCAGCCAGCGGTCCGCGTAGAGTTCGCGGGCGTCTTCGAACTGGTGCTTGAGCAGGTCGAGCACGACGATGCGGCCGCCGGGCTTGAGGATGCGGTGGGCGGCGGCGATGGCGGCCTCCGGCTTGGCCGCGTGGTGCAAGGCCTGGCTCAAGAACGCGAGGTCGACCGTCCCGTCGTCGATGGGCGGCGCTTCGATGTCCCCGAGACGATATTCGAGGTTGTCGTAGCCGTTCTCCCGCGCGACGCCGGCGCCGTATTCGACCATTTTCTCGGAACTGTCGATCGCGATGACGTGTTTCGCCCGCTGGGCCAGCAGCTGGGAAAGCGTGCCCTCGCCCGCGCCGAGGTCGGCGATCACCATGGGCGGCATCAGCTTGAGCAGCGTTTCCGCGAGCGACTTCCACGACCGGCCGGGGCAGTAGGTCTTGCCGAATTTCCCGGCTAGCGCGTCGAAATAGGCCCGCGCCTTGTCTCCGCGTTTCTTCAAGGCCAGTTCCAGCGCCGCGACGTCGTCCTCCGCTTCCTCCAGGTCCGACAGCGCCAGATCCAGCGTTTGCAGGAAACGGGGATCGGTGAGCTCGGAATCGTGCCCGAAGGTGTAGATGATGTTCTTCCCGGAGCGGCGGTCCTGCACCAGCTTCGCCTGGCGGAGGTGCGAGAGATGGGAGGAAATCCGCGACTGCCCCATTCCGAGGATCTCCTGCAACTCCACGACCGAGAGATCTTCGCGGCGCAAGAGGTCGAGGATTCTCACCCGGGTCGGATCAGCGACGAGACGCAGCGATTTTAAAATTGACGACATGGAGACCCCGACTAATGTATCGACCTATCACGATTTGTAAATACGACATGGCAAAGACCTTAATATTCTCATCCGAATCCGTCACCGAAGGACATCCCGACAAAGTGTGCGATACCATTTCCGACTCCATTGTCGACGCTTGTTTCGAAGACGACGCCGGTTCGCGCGTCGCCTGCGAGACGATGGTCAAGGACAACATCGTCGTCCTCGGCGGCGAGGTCACCACCCGTTCCTCCTTCGACTACCGCGAAGTGGTCAAGGCCGCGATCGCCGAGATCGGCTACACCAACGACGACTGCAAGTTCCACGCCGACACCTTCTTCTTCCTGAACGCGATCGGCCAGCAGTCGCCGGACATCGCCCAGGGCGTCGACGCCGCCGAGGCGAAGGACAAGGAAACCGCCGAGCAGGGAGCCGGCGACCAGGGAATCATGTTCGGCTACGCCGTCCGGGAGACCCCCGAGCTGATGCCCGCGCCGATCGCCTATTCCCACCAGCTGGGCCGGGCCCTCACCGATCTGCGCAAAAGCGGCAAGCACACCTGGCTGCGTCCGGACTCGAAGACGCAGGTTTCCATCGAATACGTCGACGGCAAGCCGAAGCGGATCACCGCCGTGGTCGTCTCCACCCAGCATTCCAAGGACATCACCACTTCGGAAATCCGCGAGATTCTTAGGAAAGAACTCATCGAAGAGCAGCTTCCCGGCGAACTGCTCACCGAAGATACCGAGTTCCACATCAACCCCACCGGCGTGTTCATCGTCGGCGGACCCGAGGGCGACTGCGGCCTCACCGGACGCAAGATCATAGTCGACACTTACGGCGGCATGGGCCGGCACGGCGGCGGCGCCTTTTCCGGCAAGGACCCGAGCAAAGTCGACCGCTCCGCGACCTACATGGCCCGCTACGTCGCCAAGAACGTCGTGGCCGCCGGGCTCGCCGAGCGGTGCGAACTCCAGCTCGCCTACGCCATCGGCTACCCCGAGCCGGTCAGCGTGCACGTCGACACCTTCGGCACCAATCAGGCCGACGAAGCCAAGATCGAAAAGGCCATCAAGGAGACCTTCTCCTTCAAGCCCGCCGACTTCATCCGCGGCCTCGACCTGCTCCGTCCCATCTACCGCAAGACCACCAACTACGGCCACTTCGGTCGGGAAGACGACACCGACGCCCTGACGTGGGAGAAAACCGACAAGGCCGAGGCGCTTCGCTCCGCGTGCGCCTAAGTTTGTCGGGGTTCAGTTTTCAGTGTTCAGCTAGAGTCAGGAGGGAGTGTCAACGAAGCGAGAAGAATGGCATTGCAGACGTTCGAGGATCTGGAGGTTTGGAAGCGGAGTTGCCGCCTCGCCGTCGAGGTCCGTGTCGAGTTCGACGAGTGTAAGAATTTCACTTTGAAAGATCAGGCGCAGCGATCCGCGATTTCCATACCCTCGAATATCGCGGAAGGCTCCGAGAGGGGTTCCGACGCCGATTTTCTTCGCTTTCTTCGCTACTCCAAAGGCTCTTGTGCTGAACTGAGAACACAACTCTACATCGCCCGAAAAGCATCCAAACGCCTGGATCTCCCCAGCCTCGACGTTCCCGACGATCTCATGGGAGAAACCCGCGAAATCGCCGCCATGCTCCAGGGCCTCGTCAACGCCATCGACAAAAAATCCAACGATCCCGCCCCCTCGGTTCCAAAGCAAGTCACTGAAAACTGAAAACTAAAAACTGAACACTAAAAAACTTAATGAATATGAAAACAGCAATTAAAGGAGACTACAAAGTAGCCGACATCGGCCTGGCCGACTACGGCCGCAAGGAAATCGAGGTCGCCCAGCACGAGATGCCCGGCCTCATGGCCACCCGCCGGAAGTACGCCGCCGAGAAGCCCCTCGAGGGCGTCCGCGTCATGGGATCCCTCCACATGACCATCCAGACCGCCGTCCTCATCGAGACCCTCGTCGAACTCGGTGCCGACGTCCGCTGGTGCAGCTGCAACATTTTCTCGACCCAGGACCACGCCGCCGCCGCCATGGCCGCCGCCGGCGTGCCCGTCTTCGCCTGGAAAGGCGAGTCCCTCGAGGAATACTGGGACTGCACCGAGGCCGCCCTGACCTGGCCCGACGGCAAAGGCCCCCAGCTCATCGTCGACGACGGCGGAGACGCCACCCTTCTCATCCACAAGGGCGCCGACCTTGAGGAAGGGGACCGCTCCTTCATCGACAGCGACTCCGAGAGCGAGGAAGAGGCCGTCATCAAGAACCTCCTCCGCCGCATCAACGAGCAGGACCCCATCAAGTTCACCAACTACGTCAAGGACTGGAAAGGCGTTTCCGAGGAGACCACCACCGGCGTCCACCGTCTCTACCAGATGGCCGAAGCCGACAAGCTTCGGGTGCCCGCCATCAACGTGAACGACTCCGTCACCAAGTCGAAATTCGACAACCTCTACGGCTGCCGCGAATCCCTCGTCGACGGGATCAAGCGCGCCACCGACGTCATGGTCGCCGGCAAAGTCGCCGTCGTCTGCGGCTTCGGCGACGTCGGCAAAGGCTGCGCCCAGACCCTTCGCGGCTTCGGCGCCCAGGTCATCGTCACCGAGATCGACCCCATCTGCGCCCTCCAGGCCGCCATGGAAGGCTACCGCGTCCTCACCATCGAAGAGACCCTCGGCCTCGCCGACATCTACGTGACCACCACCGGCAACAAGGACATCATTCGCCTCGAGCACATGCTCCAGATGAAAGACCAGGCCATCGTCTGCAACATCGGCCACTTCGACAACGAAATCCAGGTCGCCAAGCTCAACGGACACGAAGGCGTTTCCAAAGAGACCATCAAGCCCCAGGTCGAGCGCTACACCCTGCCCGGCGGCAACCAGATATTCATGCTCGCCGAAGGCCGCCTCGTCAACCTCGGTTGCGCCACCGGCCACCCCAGCTTCGTGATGTCCAACAGCTTCACCAACCAGACCCTCGCCCAGCTCGACCTCTGGAAGAACAAGGACGTCTACGCCCCCGGCGTCTACGTCCTGCCCAAGAAGCTCGACGAAGAAGTCGCCCGACTCCACCTCGAGAAGATCGGCGCCAAGCTCACCAAGCTGACGCCCGAGCAGGCCGACTACCTCGGCGTCCCCGTCGACGGCCCCTACAAGCCGGAACTCTACCGGTATTGATCCGGGTTCCGGACCGAAAAATTCGCGAAGGGCCGACGGGAAACCGTCGGCTTTTTTCGTGTTCGCGGGGAACAAGCTACGCCCCGCGAGCGTCCGTCTATTCTAGCAACTCCGCCGCCGCCTCGGCGGGCGAGTAGACGGCCGCTCCTCGGACACTGGTCCCGAACAGCAGACCGAAGTGGCTTCGGTCCCCGGTAACGAGAGCGTCGCAGGCGCCGAGGATCGCCGCCGCCAGGACCGGCCGATCCTTTTCCGGCAGGGGTAGCGACTTCAATAAGCGTCGGTCCGGCGGCAGTATCGGAAGTATTGCCATCGTCGCCAGGATCGAGTCCAGCTCCGGCTGGGCGGCGGGGGCCTTGGCGGCCAAGTTGCGGCGAGCTTCCTCGATCACGAAGGCGTCCACGCAACACGTATGTCCCGCCTCCCGCAGCAGACCCACCAACCGTCGGATCGCCCCGTCCGAGCGTGCAGCCGAGAAGAGGATGTTGGCGTCGAGAAAAACTCGCATCGCGAGTCAGCGACGATCTCTTTCCCGCAGCCCCTTCTCCAGTTTCCGCTCCTCCGCTTCGAATTCCCGGACCCGGTCGGCGGAGTAGATCTCGATCGGAAGCGTCACCCCAGGACGCAGTAGAATACCCTCTGCCGTGGTCTCGGCGATCAACTGGTCGTCGGGTTGGATGCCCGCCGCCTGCCTGAGTTTCGCGGGTAGGGAAACGACGCCGCGGCTCGTCACTCTCACAGTAGCCTTCATGGAATACAGTAACGCAGAAATTCTGCAATTCTGCAAGGGCACCGGACGGAAAGGCTCGCTCGGGCCCGAAGCTTTCCGCTTCACGAATCCCGACCAAAGACCCTGATTTTCACGGTAGAATCGGCATTTTTCGGTTTGCTGCCGACGCGAGGTGCTGAAGGGTTACCCATCCCGTCTCCGTTCCGTGGCTCGTCGATTCGAGCGCGCGGGAAAACATGGAGCCGACCCGAATCATGGAGATCACGCGCGAACGAATCGAAGAGGTCGCGGGGGACATGGGCGTCTCCGTCGAAGAGCTGGAGAAATTCGTGGCCCTCGGGGAGGAGCGGGTCTTCCTCAAGGGCGACTACCTCTTCCACGAATCGGCGCCGCGACAGTGGTTCGGGATTGTGCTCGAGGGGAAGATCAATCTCCAGCGCGGTCTCGCCGGGCGGCACGTCACCCTCGCGATCCTCTCGGAAGGAGCCATCATCGGCGAGAGCCTCTTCATCGACGACCTCGACCACAGCGTCTCCGGCCTCGCCCTCGAGGAAGTCCACGCCTGGGCCATTTCCCGCGAGAAGCTCGCGTCCTTCCGCGACGAGAATCCCGAAGTCTTCTATCGCATGACGGCGCGGGCGGCGCAGCGGATCGCCTTTCGCTTCCGCGAGACCACCGACATGCTGCTCCACGCCGAGCACACCCGCACCGAGATCACCGACTACCGGGTGGAGCACGATTCCCTCGGCGAGCGCGAGGTCTCCAACGCCCATTACTACGGCGTGCAGACAACCCGGGCCGTGGAGAACTTTCCCTTCTCCGGGATCACGCTCTCCCACTTCCAACATCTCGTGAACGCCTTCGCCTACGTGAAAAAGGCGGCCGCGATCGCGAACTCCACCCTCGGCGTGCTCGACCCGCGGATCGCCGACGCCATCTGCGCGGCCTGCGACCGCATTCTCGCCGGCGAGGCGCACGAACACTTCGTCGTCGACATGGTCCAGGGCGGAGCGGGAACCTCGTCGAACATGAACGCCAACGAGGTCATCGCCAATCTCGCCCTGGAGAACATGGGGCACCGCAAGGGCGAATACCGCTACTGCCACCCCAACGACCACGTCAACCGTTCCCAGTCGACCAACGACGCCTACCCCACCGCCGTGAAGATCGCCGTGGTCGCCTCGACCCACGAGACGGTCTCGGCGCTCCGGGTCCTTCGCAAAGCCTTCGAGGCGAAGGGCGAAGAGTTCGCGGACGTCATCAAGATGGGCCGCACCGAGAACCAGGACGCGGTGCCCATGACCCTCGGGCAGGAGTTCGCCGCCTACGGCGTGATGGTCGACGACGGGATCCGCCGACTCGAGAAAACCTCCGAGGAACTGCTCGTCGTGAACATGGGAGCGACCGCGATCGGAACCGGCCTCAACGCGCCGAGAGGCTACGCCGCCCTCTGCACCCGCAAGATCAACGAACTGACCGGCTACCACGTGAAACTCGCCGACAACCTCGTCGAAGCCACCCAGGACGCCGGCGACTTCGCGGTGATGAGCAGCGCCCTGAAAACCACCGCCATCCAGATCTCGAAGATCTGCAACGACCTGCGCTGGGCCTCTTCCGGCCCGAGGTGCGGACTGTCCGAGATCCGCCTTCCCGCGATCCAGCCCGGCTCGTCCATCATGCCCGGCAAGGTGAACCCCGTCCTGCCCGAAGTCGTCAACCAGATCTGCTACCAGATCATCGGGTCCGATCTCACCGTGTCGATGGCGGCCGAAGCGACCGAGTTCGAGCTGAACATGGCCGAGCCCATCATGGTCTACAACCTCCTCGGCAGCCTCATGCTCCTGAAGAACGCGGCCATCGTGCTCGCGACCCGCTGCGTCGCGGGGATCGAAGCCAACCGCGAGCGCTGCGCCGACTACGTGAAGAACTCCATCGGCGTCGTCACCGCCCTCACCCCCGCCCTCGGCTACGAGCAGGCGGCCAAGATCGCCAAGGAGGCGTTGGAGACCGACCGCAGCGTCTACGATCTCGTGCTCGAGAAAGGAGTCATGTCCAAGACCCAGCTCGACGATCTCCTCAGTCCCGACAAGATGGCCAACCCGCTCACCCACGAGCGAACGCCCGAATCCTTCCCGAAATTTTCCGAGTGAGATCCCCGCGTCTCCGCGGAAGGTCCTAGCCACGAGCGGCATCGACGGCCACGCCGCCCGCGGCCACCTCGCGGCGAAGGCGATCAGGAAAATCCCCGACCCAAGCCCGCCGCCGCGACAGCGTCTTGGAGTGCGGCAGTCCTCTGCCGCTTTCCGAATCATCTCTAGGGTCCGAGAGGGCTTCGACTCGCGGAGCTCGGTTGATTCGTGTGAAATTCTCTCCTCCCGCGAGCGTTGAGCCCTCCGGTTCCCTTTCATGGGCGCGGCAGCGCGAACCCGACCCAAAGACCAAAAAAAAGCGGTGCATTTCGGTGGTTTCCATATAAAAGCGGCATTACCGTAAATGCAGCAATGGCTGTAAGTTCATCGAATGGGTTGACCGTGTCGACAGTGCGTCCCTCGGAATTGACGGAGCCGCAGCGAAAGCAATGGCATTCGATCTTGGCCGGGAATTCTTCCTTGCGGAGCCCGTATCTCCGTCTCGCATACGTCGAAGAGGTCGCCCGGGTCTGTCCGGATGTCAGGGTGGGGGTCCTCGAGGATGGGAGCGGACAACTCGCCTTTTGGCCGTTTCAGCAGAAGAAACCCGGGATCGCCCGACCCGTTGGAGAGAAGATCGGCTGCCTCCATGGCGTGGTCTGTTCCGAAGCCTGGGCTCACGACGGAGAAGAAATGGTTCGTGCTGCTGGGATGCGGTCGTGGAGGTTCGACCATCAAATCGTCTCCCAGAAGTCGTTTTCGCGGTTCATGTTTCAGCGGGTTCCGGCTCCCTTCATGGATCTGCGTGGTGGGTTCGACGCCTACTGCGAGCGCCGTCGGGACAATGGCCGCGGCAACAAGGCCATCCGAAAAGCCCGTGCCGGGCAACGGAAGCTGGAACGCGAGCAGGGCGCGGTCCGCTTCGAGGTCGATTCGCGGGACCCGGAACTGCTTGGTCGGGTCATCGACTGGAAACGGAGGCAGATGCGGTCCACCGGTATAGGAGACCTGTTTCGAAGGTCGCCTTGGATCCTCGAGTTCACGGAGAACGTTCTCCGGCGAAGCGAAGACGAGTTTCGCGGTATGATGTCGGTGCTGCACGCCGGCGGGAATCCCGTTTCCATTTTCTTCGGGTTGCGCTCCGGGACGGTGTTTCACGGGCTTTTCTTCGCCTACGACCCGCGCTACGCGCGCTACAGCCCCGGAAGGATCCTTCTGGCGAACCTCGCGAGACACGGGGCGAAACATGGACTGGAGAGAGTCGAACTCGGAAAAGGAAACGAACCCTACAAGGCATCGTTCGCCACGGGCTCGACCGACGTGGCCGTCGGATCGATCGATTTGCAGCCCGTGAACGCATTGATCTGGAACAGCACGCATCGCCTCAAGCGTCGGATCGCGCGTTCCCCTTTCGAGGGGCCGCTCCGGTCGGTCAAGCAACTGGCGAACCGTCTCGTCGACCGAGGGAGCGGAGACGGGATGCCAATGAGAGCGTTGAAAAACTCTGAAACAAAAAATCCCTGTTGTTTTTGGGATGGAAAATAGTTCTACATTGTCAAAAAAACGCCCCGCCGAAGCGGGACGTTTCAGAAAACAGGGGTTGTAAGAATCCGATGTCGGCTATGTCAGGAGGTTCAATTCAGGTTCCCGTGTTGGACGCCCGCGGTCTTCCTCTATTCAAGGTTTTACCGGACGTCCCCGGCTCGGGGGGCTCGCTTCCCGCCGGAAGACCCGCCATTGCTTGATTCGGCGCCGTTTGGAAAGGTCCCGATAACATGCCATTCGGCTGTTGCCGTCCCCTGGAATCCGGTATTGGTTCCATGACCCCCCGGTTCGCCGACTGCGCCGACGAGAGCCCGAGTTGAATGGAATGGGCGCCCAGGTGATTTCCAGACATGAAAATCAGGGAAATATTTTATCTTCTCGGGCTCAGGCCGCGCCTTCGCAGCTACGGCTCGCGCGTGGACCGCTTCGAGCTGTCCCGAGAAGGCGTGGTCGAGTTTGCCAACTGGGAACACCCGAGAGTCGTGCCCAAATCGGTGGATCAGGGGGATGTCGATGCGATACGCTCCTTTCTGGCCCCCGGCGACACCGCCATCGACTTTGGAGCGCACGTGGGCGACACCGCCGTGCCCATGGCCTTGGCCGCGGGGGCGGAGGGATGTGTTTTCGCTTTTGAGCCGAACCTCAAGGCCTTCGAGGTGTTGCGGAGAAACGCGGAACTGAATCCCGGAAAATACCGTATCGTTCCGTTTCCCTTCGCGGCCGCGGAGGCGCCCGGGCGCCTTGTTTTCAAATATTCCGACTCCGGGTTGGGCAACGGCGGCGAGCTTCGCGGCGTCAGCCGCTGGCGACACGGGCACGCTTTCGAAGTGAACGTCGAGGCGGTCGAAGCGGAGACGTTGCTGAGGCGAGACTATCCACGCGAGCTGCGGCGCCTCCGCTTCGTCAAGACCGATTGCGAGGGTGCCGATCTTTCGGTGCTCTGCTCCATCGCCGGGCTGCTGAGAGAGTATTCGCCTCGCATCCGCTGCGAGGTGTACCGGCACATGGGCACGGCGCAGCGGCAGGAGCTTTTCGAATTCCTCGCCGGACTCGGATACCGCATCCACGAATACGGCGGAAGCGCCGGCTTCTGCGGACGCCCGTTGGGAATCGACGAGGTGGACCACCGTGCCCACTACGACATCTTCGCGATCCCCGGCGGGGAAACCTGAGTGCAGGGTGCAGGGCAGGGGGTCAGTAGGTATCAATTCTGCAGGAAAATCGGGAGCAAATTGTAAAATTCATACCCGTTTTACGTTTTTCGAGTGAACCCTGTGGCGCCGTCGCGGAAACCGTCATCCGGGTGACCTGTCCTCAGGACGGCGCCTCCATCACGTCCTTCTGAAGATC
>JBBDRG010000086.1:0-82723 GCA_040905585.1 Verrucomicrobiales bacterium | reverse complement strand
GCCGCCCCGGCCGACCTTGTATGCCTCCGCCGCCACGTAGGCGCGCCGTTCGCGCTCGGGGAGGCTTTTCGCCATCTGCTTCATTTGCTCTATCGTCCGCTCGTCGTAAATCTCAGTAAACTCCATGGCGGCACACAATACCAATACACCAGATACTAAGGATGTCTTAAATAAAATTTGAGCCGTTCCTTAGCGTGGCGATCGACGGGATCGTCCAACGCGTCGGATGGGCTTTATCCCGGGCTCTCTTGATTCGGGAAAACGATTGAACTCGTCGGCAACAGGGCAAACTTGGCGATGCCGGTTCGATTGAAAATGACCTCTCTTCGCCTCCTTTGCCTTGCGGCGGTCCTCGCTTCGGTGGCGCACGCCGCCCCGCCCAATCTTCTATTCATCCTCGCGGACGACTTGGGCTACGGCGATCTCGGCTGCTACGGAGCGCCCGACATCGACACGCCCCACCTCGACCGCCTCGCCTCGGAAGGCGTCCGCTTCACGGACTGCTACGCGAACGCCCCGGTGTGCTCTCCCACTCGCATCGCCTTTCTGACCGGCCGCTACCAGCAGCGCTACGGCATGGACAACGCCCTCTACTACCAGGAATTCGGGCGCGGGCTGCCGGAACAGGGCGAGACGATCGCGGACCGGTTGCGCTCGGCCGGTTACGCGACGGGCCTGTCCGGAAAGTGGCACGTCGGCTACGACGAAGCGCGGCGACCGCTGCGGCAGGGCTTCGACCACTTTTTCGGACTGCTCGGCGGCAACCACCACTATTTCGAGCACATGGACCGGATCGGCGTGCCCGATCTCTGGCTCGGGAACGAGGCCGTCTCCCGCGAAGGCTACAGCACCGACCTGATCACCGAAGACGCGCTGGCCTTCATCGACGCGAACCGGGACGGACGGTTCTTTCTCTATCTCTCGCACGCGGCGCCCCATTTCCCCATCCAAGGGCCGGGGGACGCGGACAAGCTCGTCGAGCCGAAAACGAAGGCGTGGCAGGAGGGCGACCGGGAGACCTACGCGGCGATGGTCGAGGCGATGGATGCCGGAATCGGGCGCGTGCTCGACCGGCTCGACGCCTTGGGCTTGGCGGACCGGACGCTGGTGGTCTTCACGTCCGACAACGGAGGCGCCTCCCTGGCTCGCAACGCCCCCTTTCGCGGACAAAAGACGACTTTGTGGGAAGGCGGCATCCGCGTTCCCTGCCTGGCCCGCTGGCCGGAAGTGATTCCCGCTGGAAAGACGACGAAGCAGGTGGCGATCACGATGGACTGGACCGCGACCTTCGCCGCGCTCGCCGGAGCGGAGGCAACCGTCGGGACCGACGAGGGGATCGACCTCATCCCCGTCCTGAGCGGCGAACGCGGGGAAGTCGAGCGCACCCTTTTTTGGCGCCAGCGTCCCGGACCGAAGCGGAAAGCGGTTCCCCGCGTGCGCGCGGTGCGGCACGGGAAATGGAAGCTGGTGGAGCCCGAGGAAGGTGCTCCGGAGTTGTTCGACTTGGAGGCGGACCGCGCCGAATCGTCCGATCTGAGCGACGATTTTTCCCGAATCGCGGCGGACCTCCGCAGGCGGCTGGAAGCGTGGGAAGCGACGGTGGAGCGATGAAAGGGGCAGGGATTGCGTCATTTAATGGTGACGCGGGAAGAAAGGTGTGGTATTAGTCGAAATCGGTTCGAGACGCGACAACATCAAGGTCTGGAGTGTCGCCAAGTAAATTATCAGAATTCAGTGGTGATTTTTAATGGCGATCTGAAACCCGCCCAAAGGGAACGGTCTATGGAGACAACAGCACGCGCGAACCGCCCCAAATTATGAAAATGTATGTAGGTAACCTGTCGTTCGACACGACAAAAGAAGATCTTGAAACCCTCTTTTCGGATCACGGCACAGTCACGGACGTTCACGTTCCCGAAGATCGTGAGACCGGAAGGCCCCGTGGATTCGCGTTCGTAACGATGGATTCCAAGCAAGCCATGGAATCGGCAATCGAAGCTCTCGACGGTCAGGACGTGGATGGACGCACCATCAAAGTCAACGAAGCCCGCCCGCGCGAAGATCGCGGCGGCGGCGGCGGCGGAGGTCGTGGCGGCAGAGGCCGCTACTAGGATCGTTCCAACTGAAATTTCAATTCAACAGGCGGCACCCTTCGCGGGGTGCCGCTTTTTTTTCGACCGAGCATGAACCCCGCGCTCAACGACTCGGGGCGGTTCGGTCGCGCACGGCTGCCAACGCCGCTTCCAGAATCGCGGCTCCGGCTTCGTCCAGCCCGAGGTCCGCAGGATCTTCCGGAAACTCCGGCGCGACGAGCAGCCAGGGATGCAGGGCATACACGGGGAGCCAGGCGAGCGGGCCTTCGTCTCCGGAATGTTCCACCGCTCCGGTGGTGAAGGTCCGGTTCCGCGACTTCAGTTCCAGCAACGGGGTGATTCGTTCGTCCGTCGGATCGATCGTCACGCTGCTGAACGGCCGATGCCAACCCGCCGGGGTGAGAGGGTTCCGCGTCACCGTCCATTCAAGGCCGGTGTCCGGCAGCACGATCCGCGAACCTTTCATCTGCTCCGGCGGGACGGGCCATTGCCCTCCTTCGGCCTGGCTCATCGCGTCTGCCAGGACGGGGGCGGCGAGGGGAGGGGTGTTGCCGCCGATCCAGACAACTTTGCCGCCTGCCCGGCGATAGTCCCGCAGGCTCGCCTTCAGCTGGGCCGAGGTCATTCCGTGGTAGTTGCGAACCGAGCGGGCGGGCACGATCAGACAAGGGAGCCGTTCCGGAGAAGGCGCGCCGTCGTTCAACAGCGCGCGGAGGTCGATCGTGGCGTAGGGAGCGCCGGAGTTTTCCAGAGTCCGGCACACGGCGACGGCGACGGTCTTGTCCAGCAGGTTGAACATGCCCTCGTTCATCCGCCAAGTGGGTTCCAGGATGACTCCGGTGGCCGGCACTCCGGTGGCCGGCGTTCCGGCGGCCGGCGTTCCGGCGGCCGGCGTTCCGGTGGCCGACACGTCGCGCAGGGGGCGCAGGATGGGAACGAGAAAGGCATCGTCCTCGAGTTTTCGGTTCCGGACCCAGGCCTCCATCCGTTTTGCCTGTTTCCGGGACAGGGACTCGTTCAACTGGGGCAAGGGATCGGAGGCTTCGGCCAGCCGCAGGGCCGCCTCCACGTCCCGGGCCACCCGGACCAACGCCCAGGCGCCCAGTTCGGCCATGGGCTCGAAGAGCGCCGCGCGGGTCGCCGGCTCATCCGTGAGCGCCCGCTTCACGGCGGCTTGCAGGATGGTCGGTCCGCGCTCGGCGCAGAAGGCGGCGCCTTTCTGCCCATAGCTCATAATGTTCAGCATGGCGGCTTCCGCTTCCCGGCCGTCGTCGGGGACGCGCATCCGTTCCACCGCCGCGGAGAAGGCGGTCAGTCCCTCCGCGTGTCGGGCGGTGTGGGAGAGGTCCAGAGCCCGGAGGGCATGGCCCAGCGGGACCCCGTCCGCCAGGGTCAGATCCATGGTTCCCCAGTCGTAGGTGGCCAAGTGGAGGAGGGGATCGTGGTTGGCCGCCGACATGTCGGCCGCGCTGTGGCCGAAGCAGGCGATCCAGAACAGGGCGGCGTCGTATCGCTCGGCGCGCAGTGATTCCACGATCAGGACGAAGTTCACCGCCCGGGCTTTTTCGCCGTGCAAGTCGTAGCGGCGCCGAATCCCGGCCCGTTCCAATCGCGCCATGCCCTCCTCCCCGATCAGATCGGCCTGGGACGCGAAACTCTCGAAGCTGTCGATGTATTTGGACCACTCGTGGATGGAACGCTCGGCAATTTCCGGGTCGACCCGCTCCATGATGGCGGCCGGCATGATTTCCTGAAGCTTGCGCTGCCAGTCCACGTGACCGCTGCCCCAGCCGAGCGCGGCGGCGGGGAGGAAGAGGACGGCGCCGATTGGCACCAGATTCCGGATGATAGGGGTGAGGGAAAAAATCGCAGGCATGTCGCGTTCTCAAATTCTTCGGCGGGGTCCGCCCAAGCCAGCGGGTGATGGTCGCCAGAATGAGCCGCGCCGTCAAGCCTCGCCCGATTTCTCCCGCCGGACCGGCTCGACTCGGCCTCCCCTGTTGCCTCCATCGCCTCGATTCCGTCCGTGACAGCGTCGGCTCGACAGGGTTATCGTCTTGCTCCAACCCTTTTCGATCCATGTCCCGCCCAGCCCCGATTCGATTCCTTTGCCTGTTCGCGGCCGCCTCCGCGGCGTTCGCCCACGCCGCCGATCCTCCTTCCAAACCCAACATCCTCCTCGTGATGGCCGACGACCTCGGCTTTTCGGACATTGGCTGCTACGGCGGTGAAATCGCGACGCCGAACCTGGATTCCATCGCGGAAAACGGCCTGCGGTTCACTCAGTTCTACAACACGGCTCGCTGCTGGCCGACGCGGGGAGCGTTGCTGACGGGCTTCTACGCCCAGCAGATCCGACGCGACGACTTGCGGCTGTCGGGCGAGCGCGGCCGAGCGGATCGCCCGGACTGGGCGGCCCTGCTCCCCAAGATGTTGAACCCGGCCGGCTACCGATCCTATCACACCGGCAAATGGCACATCGACGGGATGCCGATCGAGAACGGCTTCGACCGTTCCTACTACCTGAAGGATCAGGGGCGCTTTTTCAATCCGACCAAGCACTGGAAAGACGACGAGCCCCTGCCGCCGGTTGAAAAGGACTCCGGGTTCTACGCGACGACCGCCCTGGCCGATCACGTGATCGAAGTGTTGGAGGAACACGCCGCGGGACACGCGGAGAAGCCGTTTTTTCACTATCTCGCCTTCGCCGCGCCGCATTTTCCGCTCCACGCGCTGCCGGAGGACATCGCCGCCTACCGCGACACCTACGCGGATGGGTGGGAGGCGATCCGGGCGAAGCGCTGGAAGCGCCTGCAGGAAATGGAGCTGCTCGACGGGGAAGCCGTGAACGAGCTCTCCCGCGTCGAGCGCGAACTCGGACCACCCTATGATTTTCCCGAAGCGTTCGAGATCCTCGGCGACGGGGAAGTGGGCCTTCCCGTTCCTTGGAAAACCCTGACCGAGGAACAAAAGCGGTTCCAAGCCGACAAAATGGCGATCCACGCGGCCATGATTCACCGCATGGACATCGAGATCGGGCGTGTTTTCGACCAAATCCGAGCAATGGGCGAGTGGGACAACACGCTGGTGATTTTCCTGTCGGACAACGGTGCCAGCGCCGAGATCATGGTCCGCGACGACGGGCACGACCCGAACGCTCCGCGAGGTTCGGCGGGGACCTACCTCTGTCTCGGTCCCGGCTGGTCGACGACGAGCAACACGCCGTTTCGACGGCACAAGACCTGGACGCACGAAGGCGGTATCTCCACGCCGCTGGTCGTGTCCTGGCCCGAGGGCATCGAGGCGCGAGGCGAGATCCGGCGGAACCCGGGGCACGTCATCGACGTCGTGCCGACGCTGCTGGAACTCTCCGGCGCGGAATACGGCGCCGACGTCCCCCCGTCGCCCGGCAAGAGCCTCGTGCCGGTTTTCGCCGAGGACGGCACCGTCGACCACGACGCTCTCTGGTGGCTCCACGACGGACACCGGGCCATTCGCGTCGGCGACTGGAAGGCGGTCGCGCCGAAGGACGAGCCATGGGAACTCTACAATCTGGCCGAGGATCGCGACGAGTCGACGGATCTGGCGATGGAGAAACCGGACAGGCTCGAGGAACTCGTCGCGGTTTGGGAGGATCACCTGGCCGACTTTACCGAGCTGGCTGCTCCGGACCCGGCCGCGGAGGTTCCGGACAAAGCGACGGCCCGCCGGGCCGACCGGATTGTGGAGGCCCGGGCCGCGGGGCAGCCGACGAGGGCAGCCGGCGAGAAAGGCGGACCGACACCATGACTCGAATCGCCATCCTTCTGTTCTTCGCGGGATCCCTCGCCGTCGCCGACGAGCCGCTTCCGCCGTCGCTGCTGTCCGCGGTTTCGCCTCCGGCGGAGCATGCGGACGCGTTCGGCGACTACCGCTCTCCCCTGGTCTTCGAAGACGGGACCGAGGTCGAGACGGTCGCCGACTGGGAAAAACGACGGGCCGAGATCCTTCGAGCCTGGCACGGGCTGATGGGCTCCTGGCCGGAGGTGATCACGCGCCCCGAGGTCGAAATTCTCGACACCGAGAAACGGGAGAACTTCACCCAGCAGCGAATTCGGTTCCACTGGACGCCCGCCGAGAAAACCACGGGATATCTCCTGATTCCCGAGGGTGCCCCAGACGCAAAATTTCCCGCCGTCCTGACTGTTTTCTACGAGCCCGAAACCGCCGTGGGGCTCGGCTCGGAGCAGCGCGATTTCGCCTACCGGTTGGCGAAGCGCGGATTCGTGGCCCTCTCCATCGGGACTACCGAAGCCACCGCGGCGAAGACCTACTCGCTCTACTGGCCGTCGATCGACGACGCCCAGGTGGAGCCGCTCTCGATGCTCGCCTACGCCGCGGCGAACGCATGGCACGTGCTGGCTTCGCGTCCCGAGGTCGATCCCGACCGCATCGGCGTCGCCGGGCATTCCTTCGGCGGCAAGTGGGCCATGTTCGCCTCTTGTCTCTACGACAAATTCGCCTGCGCGGCTTGGTCCGATCCGGGAATCGTTTTCGACACGCGTCCCAGCGTCAACTACTGGGAGCCGTGGTACCTGGGTTATCATCCCAAGCCGTGGCGGGAGCGGGGCGTGCCCACGGAAGCCAACCCGGCGCGCGGACTGTATCCAAGGCTGCTCGAAGAAGGCCGGGATCTGCACGAACTCCACGCGCTCATGGTGCCGCGGCCGTTTCTCGTCTCCGGTGGAAGCGAGGACGGCCCGGAGCGCTGGCGCGCGCTCAACCACTCGGTCGCCGTGAATCGATTGCTCGGGGTCGAGAATCGCGTGGCCATGCACAACCGACCCGAGCACGGCCCGAATCCGGAGTCGAACGCGGTGATCTACGACTTTTTCGAGTATTGGTTGAAGCCCTGACGTCTCCGCGGCAGTTCGTCGCAGCCGGCCGCCGTCGGGGACACCTCCGCGATGCGGTAATTGTGCCGAGATCGCCGCATTGTTAAAACGTTCCCATGAGCATTCGTCGTCCGCTTTTCGCCCTCTCCCTATTAGCCTCCGTCGCCGGGCTCGCCTTGGCAACGGCTTCCGCCGCGGCGGACCCGCCCCCGAAGGTGTCGGTCGAAAACGTGCGGCTCGCCTTCGACAACGGCGAACACAACGCCTTCACCGATCTCGTCCGGTGGCAGGGGAAATTCTGGCTGACCTTCCGCAGTTGTCCCGACGGGCACATGGTCCACCCGACTTCCTCGATCCTGATCCTTTCCAGCGAGGATGCCGAAACGTGGCAGGAAGAGCATCGTTTCTCGGTGGCTCGACGGGACACGAGGGATCCCCATTTTCTCGTCTTCGACGACAAGCTTTTCGTCTACACCGGGACCTGGTGGGCGGGAGATCCCAAGGTGCCGCGCGACCTCAATCGGCATCTCGGCTACGCGGTTTACTCCGAAGACGGCGAAGGTTGGAGCGAGCCGACGCAGCTCGAGGGCACCTACGGTCATTACATCTGGCGGGCCACGACCCACGACGGCAAGGCCTATCTATGCGGGCGGCGAAAGCGAAACTACTCGGAGGAGGAAAGCGGTACCGGCGCGTCCAGAGTGGTGGAGTCGGCGATGCTGGAGAGCGACGACGGACTGGTTTGGAAATTCCATTCCCTGTTCCAGCCCGACCGCGGCAACGAGACGGCCTTTCTCTTCGAGGAGGACGGGGCTCTCGTGGCCGTGAGCCGCAGCGGGACTGCGCCGGCCCAACTGGTAAGGGCCGACCCGCCGTGGACCGAGAAGACGCGGGTCGATTTCGAGGACTACATCGGCGGTCCTCTTCTCGTGAAATGGGGCGACCGCTACCTGGTCGGCGGCAGACGCAACACGGAGGACGGGCCGAGAACGGCGCTCTACTGGTTGCAGGGGCAGTCGTTGAAACGCTTCGCCGAGCTGCCCAGCGGCGGGGACAATTCCTATCCGGGATTCGTCGAACTCGACAACGGCAAGGGGTTGGTTTCGTGGTACTCGAGCCACGAGAAGGACGACGACGGCGAGCCGATCACGGCGATCTATCTGGCCGAATTGGCGCTGGCGGAAGAATAGAGTTCGGGAACGAACCGCGAAGGCCGTTCCTTCCGGTTGGAGCGGTTGGGACTATTCGCTCGCGGCGGATTCCACCACCAGCACGCCGTTCATTACCGCCCAGTGACCGGGATAGGTGCACAGGTAAGGATAGCGTCCGGGTTGCTCGGGAGCGGTGAAATTCAGGAGGTAGCGGCGGTTGTGATTCAGCATCGGCGTGTAGTGGAGCACCATGTCGGTCTCCGGCACGTGGTGTTTCTTGGCCGCGCCCGGGTCGGCCAGCATCAGGTCCGCTTCCCTGCCGACCGCCTGGAGCGACCCGATGTCCGCGAGCACCCAGTTGTGCGGAATGGTGTCGAGGTTGCGGAAGGCGATGGAGAGGGCTTCGCCGGGCTTGGCGTGGATCTCCTTTTCCTCGTACTGGAGGCCGACCGCGGCGGTGATGTCGATCTTCCTTCCCGGTTTCCCCTGGGGGTGCTTCGGTTCGAAAGGGTAGGGATGGGCGACGCGGAGAGTCAGCGCGGCGGGTTTGTCTTCCGATCCCGGTTCGTAGCCCTCGAACGCCGTGAAATCGTCGCGGAGCCAGAGGACCGTCGGGTACATGTCGAGCGTGAAATCGTCGCCGTCGGCCGCCTTCAGCCGCCCGTGCAACTGCATCTGCATGGCGGGAACGATGCCCGGCATTTCCACGAACACGCGCTTCCCGCCGTCCCCCGCGGCATGGATCGACGTCACCGGCACCGGATCGTGGCCGGGCGTTTCGGGTCGAGCGAGCGAATACTCCAGCGAGCCGTAGGCGTCGGCGTACTCGTAGTTCCACGCCTGGGCGAAAAAGTTCTCCGCCTCCAGGCCGGCCGGATCGACGGGCGCGGCGAACTCGACCAGGATCCCGTTGCGGTGCGCCTGCCACGACACCGGCAAGCGGTTGTCCGCGCCCGTGTAGCGAATCCGGTCGAAACTGCCGTCTTCCGCCGCGTAGCTCCCCCAGCCGTCGGCGCCGGCGACGTAGAGATGGCCGTCCTCCGGATGGAACTTCCCCCGGTGCGCTCCGCTGGCGAAATCCCCCGGCAGCGGAACCGCCGCGCCCTGGGTGCGTTGGTTTTCCGCCGTGTCCCGAAGGATCATCATCCAGGTTCCGGCCCCGTAGGAAAAATGGAAAAGCTGTCCCTGGAGCGGGCCCCAGTCCGCCGAGTCGCAGAACACCTGGCCCCCGGAGCTGTTGTCCAAGCCGCGAGGCAGGTAGCACATCGCAGGAGCGATCTCGGGGCCGTCCGCCTTGAAATGCCTCCCGTAGAAGTCGCCGTTCCGCACTTCGAACACCGCCGAAGCCGGCGTCCAGTCGCCTTCGTTCGTGCTCGTGGTGACGAGGCCGTCGAGACTCACGCCCACCCCGTTGGCGTTGCGGAGCCCGTCGGCGACGATCTCGGCCGAAGACCCGTCCGGGGCCACCCGGATCACCCCGGAGTCCGCCGCCACGAAGTAGAGGTAGCCGTTGCCGTCCCGCTGCAGCCCGGTGTAGAAATCGTGCCCGCCGTCGGAGGTCGGGAAGTCGTCGCAGAAGTTTTCGTAGTAATTGATTTCCCCGTCCCCGTTGAGATCGTGAAGCCGGGTGATGCGGCCCCGCCCGATCACGTAGATCTCGTCGTCGAGAACGCCGAGTCCCAGCGCCTGGTTCAGCCCGGTGGCGATGCGCGTCCACGTGACCGCTTCCAGCGTCTCGTCCAGTCCGCCGACCCGCCAGACGTCGCCCATGATGGAGCAGACTGCCGCGTCGCCGTTGGAGAAAAAATCGAGTCCGCCGAGGAACATGAGCGATCCGAATTCGTTGTGATGCGGCACCGGAATGCGGTCGATGGCGAAGGGGCTGCCCGGAATGGGCTCGCCGACCTCGCCGGAGAGAGCGATCGTTTTGTTCGCGTAACGGGGATCGCTCCCGTCGAGCAAGGCCTCGTGCTTGAGCGGTCCCAGCCTCGCGTCGCCCGGACCGCGGTAAGTCCATCCGGCGGTGCTTCCTTCCGCCGCGATCTCCACGTCGGTGGCGAACTCGCCGTCGAGGGAGAAAGGCGACTGCCACACTTCGGTGCCATCGACCGTGAAATGGAAGACAACCCGCTCCCCGTCCCGGTAATACCCGTGGAAGACGCCGTCGAATTCGGCCGGTTCGTCCCTGGCCCCGGCATCTCCTGGCCCCGGCTCCACGACCATCTCCCCGTCGGGTGTGATCCCGCTCCCGATGCCCCAGCGATGGGCCGAATGGCTCACGAACCCGCCCTTCCACACGTGGGTGTACTCCAGGGTTTCCGGATCGAAGGCGCAGGCGAGCTCGTCGTCGAGGCGCACCGCGATGGCGCCGGGATAGGATTTTCCGCCCGCCCGCAGCACGTCGGCGACGGCGTTGCCGCGGTCCACCAGGTTCCAGCGCCGATCCTTGTAGCTGTTTTTGTGGAACTTGCCCCAATGCCCGAAGGTCCCGGCCTCTAGCCCTGGATACGGCGGCAGCACGTCCGGCACCTCGTTGCCGTCGAGGTAGAACTCGGCCTGGCGTTCGTAGAAGTTGTAGAGCCGGTGCCGGTTGCGGGGATGATCGGCGAAGGCGTAGCCCCGACCGTCCCGTCCGCCCTTCACGTCGAGGTAGGGCAGCGACGCTTCGCCCTGCGGTTCACCGCCCGCTTCCTGCAGCTCCGCCTGCAAGTCGAAGTCCGAAACCTTCAACTGCCGCTCCTCCCAGGTCTCCCGCGGATGAGTCCGGTATTCACTCGGCTCGTAGGGATCGACGAACTCCACGTCCGTCTCTTCCGGGATGTCCATCCCCAGGCACCAGAACATCGCGTTGACCACGAGACGCCGGGTTCCCTCCGCCTCGAAATCGGTCGACGCGCCCAGCGTGGTGCAGAAGGCGCGCCCCTTCCGTCCGTCCGGAACCCGGTAGCTCTTTGTCCAGGCGAGCGCCTGCATGGGGTCGTTCTTGTCGTTGCTGCCCTCGGTCACGTAGTCGGGCGCTTTCTCGTAGGGGCCCTTGCCGAGGGGTTCGTCGTCCGGATTCATCCCCGCCAGCACCTGCCCGCGCAGGAGGATCTCCACGCCGTCGCCCGGGATCGGTTCCTTGACGCCGTAAACGTCCGTCGGTCCCCACACGGAACCGGGCTCGATGCCGCGCAGGATCTCGTGTTTCTCCGCGCCTTCTTCCACGATCCCGCGGGTGCTCTCCTGCCGGTGCCAGCCGTGGTGCGAGAAAAACCAACTTCCCAGGACCAGTCCGCCGAAGCCTTCCTCCCACGCCTCTTTCTCTCCGCGGTACTGCCAGCTGTAGTGATGCCATTTCGAGTCCTCCGGAAAGCGGAAACCGTGGTTCGCGGTGCGAAGTCCGACCACGGGGCGTCCGCTGCGCAGGTAGGCGTCGATTTCCTCCATCTGCTCGTCCGGCAACGCCCGGAAACGCGTCGCGATGACCATGAGATCGGCGGTCCGCAAAGCCTCCAGTCCGGGGATGTGGTCGAGAACCTGGGGATTGATCACGCCCGGCTCCTCCGGGTCCTGCGCGAAAAGAACGGTGCATTTGAAGCCGTGGCGGACCGCCATGATCTTCGCCAGCATCGGCAGCGCCTCCTCCGAGCGGTATTCCTCGTCGCCCGAGACGAAAACGATGTGCCGGCCGTAGCCTTCCGGATTGTAGCCGTCGTAGGTCTGCCACTGCTTTGGCTCTTCGGCCGCTGCCCCGGCGAGCGGGAAAAGGAGAAGACCCAGCAGGGTCAGGCGTCGGACCAAAGGGAGTTGAATGCGCATGCTGGGGATCACAGTGAACTAGAAACCGCGGTCGTCCACTCGCCTGATCGTGCGTGCGCCTGATCGTGCGTGCGCCGCAGTCGCCGGTTCGCCCGTCGAAGGTGGTTCGTCGGAACTTACAGCGCCGACAGGTCGACCGGCGCGTCGCATCGCGTTCCGGGCTCGGTCACGCCGGGAACCGCGATGATGAAGGGGATGTGGTTGGTTTTTTCCCACAGGGCGAACTTCTCGATGTGGTCTTTTTCCCCGAGATGAAAGCCGAAATTTTTTCTGCGTCGTCCGCCTTCGGATCACGGTTCGGGCACGGGCACCAGTTGCAGGCCGTCGACGGAAACGTAGCCGTCGGCATCCGCGTTCGAGAGGGTTACCTCGGCGACTCGACCCTCTTCGAAGCGAAACACGCCGAGCGAACGGGGCGCGCCGTCGACCGTCGCCGGGAGCCGTTGGTTCAGTGTCAGGTTTTTTTCTCCCTCCGTCGAGCGGACCACGACCCGGGCCCGGCTGGCGCGGTTTTCGTGGGCGGAGTAGAGAAGGCGCACCTCGTAGTTTCCGGTCCTCTCGATGGTAGGAGAAAACGTCGCCGACTTTTCGCCGCGCCCGGTGTTGCCGTCGTGCCGGTAGTGGGAACCCGCCAGCGAGCCGGCCGCGTTGCTGACGGTCCACTCGCCGGTGAACTCGGCCTCCGTCTCGTCGATCACGATGCCGGAGAGCCTGGGACGCGCCTCCTTGCCGGGGCCTTTCCACTCCAGCACTTGCCCGTCGGCGAGGAGACGCTCTTCCAACCGCTCGAAATCGATCGCCTGGACTGCGGCGCCTTCGTCGAGCGCGAGGCACGCCGCCGTCGCCGCCGACTGGCTCGTGACCATGAAGGGCGGCTCCATCCGGATGCTGGCGAACGCGGTGTGGCTCGCGGAGAGGGCGAAGGTCGCGAAAAGGTTTTCGCATTCCTCCCGTTTCGGAACGATGGCGCCGTAGCCGATCTGGTAGGGGCCGAAGCCGCCGCGCCCGGTGGCGATTTTTCCCTCGCGCGCGACGACGCCGTCCTTCACGATTCGGCGAATCTCGTGGGCGTCGGTGCCGTAGCTCCCCAGGCCGACGGAGTGCTCGACGAACTCGCGCCCGAAGGTGTGGTACTCGGTCATGACGAGGTCGCCGACCATCCGCCTGCCCTCGCGGATGTAAACCTGGTGAGGCCAGCCGCCGTTGTCGACGAACTCGTCCTTCGGCAGGCCGAAGCGGGCGAGGTCGCGCTTCACTTTCTCCGGGACCCGCGGGTCGGTGCGGAGAAAGTGGAAGAGGCCGCGGTGGTAGTTCTCCAGTTCCTTCGCGAGGCGTTCGCGTTCGTCGTAGGAAGCTTCCGGCCAGGCGTGGCTGAGGCCGGGCAGGTTGCCGCCGAAGGTGGCGGTGTTGAAATCCCATTTGTGGTTGGGCAGCGGATCGTGCTTGGAAAACCAGCGCAGGTCCATGTCGTCGCCGTTGGCGAGACAGGCCTCGACGAAGCGGGCCACCAGCTCGTAGCGGTCCGGATCGTAGTCCGGCGGCGGGGCGATGGGAATCTGGTTGGCCTCGTCCGTGGTCAGGCAGAGGCGGAAGCAGTAGGCCTGCACGCCTGGCGCCGGTTCGCCGGGGATGCCGGGTTCGCCTTCGCTCACCAGAGGGAGCAGTCCGCTGGACGGGTCGCCTTTCACCACCCATGGATCGAGCGGGAAATCGCGGTCCCAGACGCCTTGGCCGCTCGGGAGCCGCCCGTTCTCGCCGGGCTGGTCGAAGCCGGTCCGCGGAAGGTACTTTTCGCTGTAGTGAATGCCGTTGTAGCTTTCTCCGTACTTCGCGTTTCCCTCGCGCCGGACCGTGTAGCTCACGCCCGCGGCGGCCACGAGATCGCCTTCGTAGGTCGTGTCGATGAACATCCCGGCGCGGACGGCGCGACCGTCCTCGGTGTGCAGTTCCGTGATCTTGGCCCCGTCCATTGTCGCGGACTCGAGCCGCGCTTCCCGCAGCACCGTTACACCGGCCTCCGCGATCAGGTTGTCGAAGACCCGCTCGGCCACGTGCGGTTCGATCGAATAGGCGCCGCCGGCGGCCGGTCCGCCGCCGCCCCGTCTGTCGAAGGCCTCGCCCCAGTCGAGTTCTTTTCCGTAGTGCGCGACGAGCCGGGTGAAATATTCGCGGGCGATCCCTCCGACGCTGCGCGGCTCGCCGATGTCCACCGCGCTGAGTCCGCCCGAAGTCATCCCGCCGAGGTGGCGGCCCGGCTCGAGGAGCACGACCTTCTTGCCCATGCGCGCGGCCTGCAGCGCCGCGACCACGCCACCCGAGGTGCCCCCGTAGACGCACACGTCCGCGTCGAACTCGCTGCGTCCGGCGACGGGATCTTCGAGCAGCCACTCCAAGTTGAAGCGGGCCACGGTGAGCCGGTCGCCGGAAAAGCTCGCCTCCTCGCCGCGACCGTGAAAGCAGAGAATGGTGCCTTCCGGCGTCACTCCGATGTCGCTGTAGGCGCTCCAGCCCGGCTCGACGGATCTGGACACCGGCCAGGACGCGCCTTCGTCTTCGCTGAGGTGGACGGTGACGTTCTTCCGGTCCCGGTTCTTGCCGGGCGCTTCCTTGCCGTCGGCCCGGGAGAGGTTGTGGGGATTTGAGAAGAGGAGCAAGCTCTTGCCGCCGTGCTCGTAGCGCACGAGACCGGCCATGCAGATGGGTTCGAGGAGTTCGTCGTCGAAGCGGGGTTCGCTCCAGTCCGCGGCGCCGTCGGGGCTGGTCACGACGAGGCGGCGATGGGCCTTCGATTCGTTTCGTGCGTTGAGCATCACCCGCCCGTCCGCCAACTCGACCGCGACGGTCTCGTTCGGATTGACGAACTCCTCCGTGCAGGGCACCGCGATGTCGCCGGCCTCCCACGTTTCGCCGCCGTCGTCGCTGTAGATTGTCGCGGTCACGCTGGGTCGATGGGCGTTGCCGCCGGTCCCCGTGGACAGCCAGACCGGCACCAGCAGGCGCCCGTTCCGCAACTGGATGCCGTGGTTCGGCCCCGTCGCGAGCACCTTCCAGTCGTAGTCGCCGCGGAACGCCTCGAAGGTTTCCGTGATCTCGACCGGCCGGCTCCAGCTCCGGCCGTCGTCGTCGCTGCGCTGGTAGAAGCAGCGCATGTACTCGAGACAGAACAGCATGTGCACGGTGCCGTCGCGGTCGGCGACGAGCACCGGGTTGTTGTAGGTGACCGTGTCGGGATCGGTATGTCCGAGCTCGAGGGCGAAGGGATTCTTTTCCTTGGGACCGTCGACTTCGGCGATGTTTTCCGGTTCGTTCCAGGTGCGGCCGTCGTCGGTGGAGCGACGCAGGAGAATGTCGATCTCGTCCCAGTCGCCTCCGTTTTTTCGCGCCTCGCACCAGGCCAGGACGGTGCCCTTCGCGGTCACGACGATGCCGGGGATGTGGAAGCGTTGGTAGCCGAGATCGCCGTTTTCGAAAAGGTCGATTTTCTCGAGAAAAGGCTCGGCGGAGGAACCGGGAAGGGAAAAGGCAGCCAGCAAAAGCGCCACGAGGGATGCGGGGAGGAGGGTTTTCATGCAAGGTTGGATGTACGAGTCGCAGTCGGCAAAGGCAGCGTCAAAAGAATAGAAGCAATCCCGTCACCAAGACGTGGCGATGGCTCCAATCGTCGCCTAACTTCTGCGCCTGCCAACGGTAGCCGACCTCCACCGCCCAGTCGTCGCCGAGTTCGTATCCGAGATTGATGTCGAGGTAGCCGAAGAAAACGTCGCCGAAGCCGTCGCGCGCCACCAGAAGGTTCCGGGAGGAGAGAAACCAGTCCTCGTTCAGCGTCTTCTTGACGATAAGGTTCTCGCTCGACCCGGTTTCCCGGGCCGGGGAAAGGGGAGCGTGGAGGAGTAGGATTAGGAGTAGGATTAGGATTAAGAGTAAGAGTTCGAGAAATGAGCACGAGAACTGGACGAGGGCCGCACCCCCGGGACGAAGCGCTCTTCGGGGAGAAGTGGCTGTCCGTTCTGCGCGAGGCGACGGCGGATCTGTCCTGGCTGCGGACGCGGGGGTACGCCGAGCCCTCTTCGGTGAAACTGGTCGGCGACCGCTACCGGCTCGCCGCCCGGCAGCGGATCGCGGTGGCGCGCTGCGCCTGCAGCGACGACGCGCTCGCTTCCCGGCGCCAACGACGCCTGCCGCTCGACCGGCTCGAAGGGCTGGATCTGTTCGTCGACGGGTTCAACGTCCTCACCACCGTCGAAGCCGCGCTCGCCGGAGGGGTCCTTCTCCGGGGGCGCGACGGCTGCGTGCGGGACATGGCCAGCATGCACGGGAACTACCGCGTCCTCGGGACCACCCGCGAGGCCCTGGAGCTGATTCGTCGGCGTCTCCGATCGGCCGGGCCGAAGCGGGAGATCTGGTATCTCGACAAGCCCGTCTCCAACAGCGGCCGGTTGCGCGAGCTGATCGAGGAGGCGGCGCGGGCGGACTCCGCTTCGAAAACGAGCGTTCGGCTCGTCAAGGATCCCGACCCGGTCCTGGAACACACTCCCGCCGGAGGCGTCGTGGCCACCGCCGACAGCGGCATCCTCGACGGCTGCGGCCGATGGGTCAGCCTGGCGGAAGAGGTGCTGGCCGAATCGCTGCCGAAGGCTCGGATCGTCGACTTGTCGTGACGATGGCGGAACGATCGGACTCGTTCCTTCATCTTCAGGCTTTTCATTTTGGCGCGAATATGTCAAAAATAGCTTCCGAAACACCTGATACGAACCATGAGAAAGCATTTCATTTCCCCATTCCTCGCCGCCGCCTGCTTCGTGGGCAGCGGCCTCGCCGGCGGCAGCCTCGCCGCGCAGGAAGAGCCCGCCCGGGCCGAACCGGTGCCGGAAACGTCTTCGGACGCCCGACGTCCGGAAACCGAGCCAAAGGCGGAGACGGAAACGAAATCCAAGCCGGAGCGCAATGAATACGTGGTTCAGTCGGGCGACAATCCCTGGACGATCGCGAAGGAGCACGGCATCACCCTGGAGCAATTGCTCGCGGCCAACAAAATCGAGGACGCCAAGCGACTCAAGATCGGCGACGTTCTGAATCTGCCTCTGGGAATCGAGTCCAAGAACGAAGTCGTCGAGGCCGCCGCCGAGGAAAACTCCGAGGAAGCGGAAACCGCGACCGCCGCCGCCGAGCCGCGCGAAGGCGACGATTGGGAACTCTACACCGTGAAGCAGGGAGACAATCCCTGGACCATCGCGAAGCGCCTCGAGGTGGAGCACCAAGCGATCGTCAAGCTCAACAAAGGCCGCGATTTCCAGAAGCTCAAGGTCGGCGAGGAGATCAAGGTTCCCAGGGCCGAGGACTAACTCCGGAGCTTCATAGGAACCTCGCGATCCCCAGTCCCATCAGGATCGCCAGGGCCAGGTAGATCGCACACGGCCACCACAGGTGCCGCAGCATCTCGCGTTCCCGGTCGACGAGGCCGACGGTCGCCTGGACGGCGGCCAGATTCTGGAGCGAGACCATGTTTCCCGCCCCGGCGCCGGCGAGTTGGAGACCGAGGACCAGACCCGGGTCGGCACCCGCGAGAACGCTCGCCTGAACCAGAAAGGGAGCGAAAAGGAGATTCGACACCGTGGCGCTGCCGGCGATGAACGAGCCGACCGCTCCCGCGATCGGTGCGAGGACCAGCAGCAGGACAATGGCGCGGTCCCCGGCGAAAAGCGCGGCGAGAGCCTCTCCCGGATCGCCGATCTGCACCACGAGCTGCGCCAGCGCGGCCATGCAGAAGATCGCCAGCCAGACCCGGGGGAGGCGCTTGCCCGCGCCCGCGAGCATCCGAACCAGTTCCGCGGGCTTGTCGCGCCGCCGCAGCGCCAGCAGCGTGATCGCGAGCAAAAACATCAGGCCCGGCTGGAAGGCCCCCACCGTCTGCTCCCGATCCGAAACGGCGAGGGAGAACTGGACGCCGCCGAGCAGCAACTTTCCGACCAGCAGCAGCGCGCAGACCAGCAGGTAGGGGGCGAAGGCCTTCACGAGCTTGCCGATGGCCGCGACGGGACTGCCCGAAGGCGAATCGACCCGGGGCAGCTTCGCCAACGTCAGGCAAAAGAGCAACAGCCCCGCGAGCGATCCTCCGAGCGAGGGAAACTCCGGGCCGATCCAGACCAGCGCGAACGCGGGCACGGTGAAGCAGAGTCCCGCCCAGACCGACAGCCCCAGGCCGCGAGCGCCGAGGCCGGCGCGGGTTTCGTTCGGTCCGGCCAGGGTCGCGAGGGCGTAGATGGCCAGCGGCGCGACCAGACCGGCCAGCACGTTGATCCCCGCCCCGTAGTGGGCCGCCGATTCCGCGGGCAGGCCGTCGAATCCGATGCGCACCGGCGTCCCCACCGCGCCGAAGGGCACTGCGGCGCTGTCGCCGATGAGGGGGAGAACGGCGGCGATCACGGCAGGGAAGCCCAGGGACGTCAGCAGCGGCGCCACCAGCGCGGCCGGCGCGCCGAAGCCCGCCGCGCCCTCCAGAAACCCGCAGAACAGCCACGCCAGCAGAAGCGCTTCCAGCCCCGCGTTTCCCGAGGTGAACCGACCCAGCGCCTCTTTGATCCGGCCGGTAGTGCCGGTCAGGTGCATGTAGTCGAGAAAGGCGATCGCCCCCACCAGGATGAGCCCGACCTCGCAGGAGACGACGAGGGCTTTCACGACCGGGGCCGCGAACGCCTCCGCTCCCACCGACGGCACCCGCAGCCAAAGGACCAGCGCCAGCGCGAAGGCCGTCGCCGCGCCCTGCCACAGCGGCCGACGCAGCACCAGAGTCAGCAGGAGCAGCAGCAGGAAGGGGAGCGTGACGGCAAGGGCGAGCATGGGGGCGCGGGGGACGGTAGGGTGTTACGAGCCGGTCCGGGGCCGACGACAGGGAACTCTTCAGCCGTTTAGCGGGTAGCTCTTTTGCGGATTAGCGCTTCCGCCTCGGCAACCGGCCGTTCAGCCTCGAATTCTCGAGGGCTCCTTGTCTTCTCGACTTCCTGCTTCCTGCTTCCTGCTTCCTGCTTCCTCCCCCCTACCTCCGCTTTCCTCGCTCGTTGATGAAAATGCCCACGACGAGGAGGATGCCGCCGAGGGCGGCGGCGAGGAAGAGGATGATGGCGAGGCCGGGGTAGCCGAAGAGGGTGAAGCCGGTCTCGACGTTCATGAGCATGGCGGCCCCGACGATGAGGGAGGAGAGAATCAGGCCGGTGGTGATGCGGTTGGCGACGCTATGGAAGCCGTCGAGAAGCTTGTCCTCGTCGATCGCGTTGACGCCGAAGGAGAATTCATTCTGGGCGAGCATCTTGAGGAGATCGTTGAGCCGGGACGGCGTCCGGCCGATCAGCTCCTTCACGTCGGTGAGGAGGGCGAGCAACCCGCCGAGGGAAAGCTCGTCCCTGAGGCGCCGCTGGGCGAGGGCGCCGGTGCGGCGGCGCAGGCACTGGTCGGGGTTGAACTGCGGGTCGAGCGCCTTGCCGATGGCGTCGAGGTTGAGAAGCATTTTTCCCAGCATGAACATGGTGTCGGGGATGCGCAGCCCGTTCCGTCCGCAGGCCTGGGTGACGTCCATGACCATTTCTCCGATCTGGAGTTGCTCGACGTTTAGTCCCTGGCGGTTCTCCACGATTTCGACGATGGCGCTCCGGCAGGCGGCGGCGTCGTAGTCGTCCCGCGGCGTGCCGATTTTCTGGGCCACGTCGGCGGCGTCGTCGCTGCGGCCTTCGGAAGTCGCCGCTAGAAGCCGGAGCAGATGGTCCTTCTGGCCTTCGGGGACGAATCCGGTCATGCCGAGATCGAGCATGGCGACGCGGTGGTCGGAGGTGAGGAGCAGGTTGCCGGGGTGGGGGTCGGCGTGGAAGAATCCGTCGATGAGAATCTGTTTCAGGTAGGAGTCGAAGATGGCCTCGGCCAGCCCGGGGCCGTCGATCTCCGTGTGCACCACCCCGGAGAGATGGGTGATTTTCGTTCCCCTGATATAGTCCATGGTGAGGACTTTGGAGGAGCAGAAGTCGAGATGGGGGCGAGGGACGATGATCAGCGGGTTTTCGGCGAGATTGCGGCGCAGCTTGTTCAGGTTCGCCGCCTCCTGGGTGTAGTTGAGTTCGGTGATGATTGTTTTGCGGAACTGGGCCACCATCCGGCCCGGCTCGTAGGTCCTACCGAACCTCGTGTGGGCCTGGATGAAGTCGGCGATTTCGCCGATGGCGGCGAGTTCCTGGATCACCTTTGCCTGGATGCCGGGCCGCTGGATCTTGACGACCACTTCGGCCCCGGAATCGCGCAGGACGGCGCGGTGAACCTGACCCAGCGAGGCGCAGGCGAGGGGCGTCTCGTTGATTTCGATGAAAAGCTTGGACGCTCTCACCCCGAGTTCTTCCTCGATGGTCTCGCGCAGTTCCTCGAAGGGAACGGGCGCGACGTTGTCCTGGAGTCTCTGCAGCGCCGCCAGCCAGGAAGGCGGCAGCAGGTCGGCCCGGGTGGAGAGGAGCTGGCCCACTTTCACGTAGGTGGGACCGAGTCTTTCGAGATCGCGGGTGAAGCTTTCGGCGTCGTCGCTCGGCTCCACGTCGCCGTCGACCTGAAACTGGGAGGCGAAGACCTCGTGGCTGATCTCGTCGTTGCCGCTGTACTTGATGAAAAGGCGAGCGACGTCCTTATAGGTGCCGAGGTGACCGCGATCCAGTGAGAAACTCATGCCCTTCAGCATGCGCAATCGCCGTGCCACTTGCAAGCCCCCGAGCCCGTGGCGTTCGGCAAGGTTTTCGGCGAGGACTGGTTGCGGAGTGCATGAAAATTTCATGCCGATCGCATAATTAGGGGCGCTATCGACGGTGGGACGGGCGGTAACCCGGATGGCACGGATTATGCAATTACATTGGTTGCATAGTCAGCCATGTCCCTTCGAAATCTCCTCCTCTCCTTCATTCCCGCCATTCTCCTCGCCGGAGGCGGCACTCTTGCGGTGCATGCGGACGAGTTCACCGTGCCGGTCGACAGCACCGACGAGTATCGCCACTTTCTCGCGAAGATTCCGGCTCCCCGCGGATTGATCGTGGACCGGACCGGCAAGCCGCTGGCCTATTCGAAAACCGGAAAACGGCTGACCGTCAGGCTCCTGACGCTGGCGGACCGGAGCGGGGAAACCGAGTTGGCCGAAGCGGTCGAGGATCTCTGCGAGGAGTTGCGAACCGTTTGCCCCTCCGTGAGCACCCCGGACCCGGAATCGATCGAGCGCCATTTCGAGCATCGGCCCTATCTGCCTTTTCCGGTGTCGCGTCTGTTGCCGGACGCGGAGCTGAAGGCCTTGTCCGGGTTCGGCGAGGACCACTTCCCGGCGGTGGAAATTCAAACGGTCATCACCCGCGTCTATCCGCGCGAGCAGCTCGCTTCCCACCTGGTCGGCTTCGTCGGCCGGAAAGCGCCGGATCAGCACGGCCCATACGGCAGGAACGAATACCGCTGGCCTCCCTTGCAGGGCCGCTACGGATTGGAGAAATCCTTCGATGACGAACTCCGCGGAACGGACGGATTGGTGAGCCTGCTGTACGACCGCGAGGGCAAGGAGGTGAACCGCGAGATTCTCAAGGCGCCGGTTCCCGGCAAGACCATCGTCACCTCCGTGAATCTCGACATGCAGGAGTTGGCCATGGCTCAGCTCGAGGAAAGCGAACACAACGGTGCCTTCGTCGCGGTCGACGCGGAGACGGGCGACATCCTCGCCTTGGCCTCCTACCCGGGGTTCGATCCCAACGAGTTCGTTTCCTCCCTCTCGCTTGCCCGCTATGTGGAGCTCGGCAACCAGGACGGCAGTCCGTTTTTCGATCGTGCCGTGAGCGGCGCTTATCCCCCGGGTTCCACGTTCAAGCCTTTCGTGGCGCTGGCGGCGTTGTCGTCCGGGGCGATTTCGGAACACACGAAATTTTCGGGCCCGCCGTCGATGTGGATCAACGAGCACGAATTCAAAAACTGGAACGACAAGCACGAGGGGTCCTTCGGCGTTCGCTACGCGCTCCTGCGCTCCTGCAACACTTGGTTCTACCAGGCCGCGATGCAAACGAAGCAGGACCCGCTTCTGCTCGCCGCCCACCGGTTCCGGTTCGGGACGGCACCGGATATTCCTCTCGGCAAGGTTTCTGCGGGACACGTGGACGAGAGCCTCCCGAGCAACGGGCGGCTCGCGAACGCCGCGATCGGCCAGGGGCGGCTGATGGCTTCGCCGCTCCAGATGGCGCTGGCCATGACCGGATTCGCCAACCGCGACCGCATCGCGCTTCCCCGTCTCGTTCTGCAGATCCAGGATCCCTTGTCCGGCGAAATCGAGCAGGCCTTTCCGGAAAGGTCGGAGCCTCTCGGCTACGACGAGGAAGCGGTCGACATCGTGCGGGAAGGCATGTGGGGCGTGGTCAACTACGCTCGGGGAACGGGTCAGCGCGCCAAGCTCGAAAAACCCCGCGTCTTCGGCAAGACCGGAACCGCCCAGTGGCCCAGCAGGGGGAAGGATCTCCGGGCCGCGTGGTTCTCCGGCTTCGTCGACGCCAATTCTCCGAAGATCGCTTTCGCCGCCGTGACGGAGGGGGCGGAGGACGAAACCATGAGCGGCGGACGCAATTCCGCGCCGCTGGCAGGCGAGTTTCTTCGCTCCGTCTACGAGGAGCCCGACGAGTTCTACGTTTCCGTTCCCGACGAGCCTCTCACTCCGGAACCGAGTTTCGCCGCACCCCGCGGCGGGCAGTACGCCGCCTCCCAGTCGGAGCCGGGATCGCAAGCGAGATCGAGATCTTCCCGGGACGGGCGAACCATCGTCGGGAGAGATCGGCACCCTCGCGCCGAGCCCCGGCCGCAGCCGCGGCGGAAACGAGGTTTTTTCGCCCGGCTGTTCGGAGGCTCCAACTGACATTTTGACATGACATCCATTGATACCACTTCCAACTCCCGCATGACGGTGGACCGACAAAGAGGACATTTCGGGTTCGATCTCGGATTCCTCTTCTGGTTCCGGAGATACTTCTGGCAGCGGCACTACATCCTGCGAATCGCGCTGAAGTCCTTCCTGGTCCTCGGTTTCCTGGCGGTGCTCGCCGCCGCCGCGGTAGCCGTGCCCGTCGGCCTGAGCTACTACGAGAAGGCGCAGGAATACGATCCCATCGCCGTGGCCGAGTTCAAGGGCGGCGGTCTCGTCTACGATTCGCAGGGCGAACTCGTCGGATCGCTGGCCGACGACGGCAGGATCCTGTTGAGGCGCGAGCAAATTCCGGATCACTTCGTGGCGGCGCTGATGGCGGCGGAGGACGCCAGGTTCATGGAGCACCGTGGGTTCGATCCCATTGGAATCACCCGGGCCGCGATTGCGAATTTTCGGAAGAATGGAATTGCTCAAGGCGGCAGCACCATCACGCAGCAACTGGCGCGGAATTCGTACGATCTCGGCGGACGGACGATTCACCGGAAGCTGGTGGAGCTGTTTTTCGCCATTCGCATCGAGAAGGAGTTCACCAAGGACGAGATCGTCACCCACTATCTCAACCGCGTCTATTTCGGAAGCGGCTTCTGGGGGCTGGGCGCCGCGGCCAAGGGATATTTCGACAAGTCTCCCGAGGAGCTGACCGTCGCCGAATCAGCCATGCTGTCGGGCTTGATTCGCCGGCCCAACACCCTCTCGCCTTTCAACAACCCGGAGTTGGCCGAGGCGGCCAAGGACGGAGTCCTGAAACGAATGGTCGTCGAGGGGTCCCTCGAGCCACAAGCTCTCGGGAATCCGGAATTCGCCGAGGTTTCGGTGAGAGACAACCAAGGCCGTAACAACCGTCCCCGCTATCTGCTCGGCGCGGTGAGGCGGGAGGCCCGCGAGATTCTGCAGGATCATTCCCACCGGGGCCTTCTCGTGGAAACGTCCATCAACTCCGACTTGCAGGCCTTCGGCGAGAGCGTCGTGGCGGACCACCTCACCGCGATCGAGTCGCAGGAGGGGCGGGACTACCCGCATCCGACCCGAAACGACTACCTGGCGGGGAGAACTCCCGTGCCGGACTATCTTCAGGGCGCCGCCGTGGTCCTCGAGAACCGGACCGGTAGAATCCTCGCGGCGGTGGGCAGTCGCGATCTTTTCGAGAGCAGCTACGACCGGGTGGCGCTGTCGAAGCGCCAGGCGGGCACCGCCTTCCACCCGTTCGTCTACGCGGCGGCCTACGAGTCTGGAGCGGCGACGCCGATGTCCGCGGCTTTCGACGCGCCGATGGACAACCGCGAAGTGATGCTGGGCGGACAGAGCGGCATCCTCGGCGAATGGGGGGACGAGACCTTGAGTCGGCAGTACCTGGGCCGGATCCCGTCGGGCTACGGGCTGATCTCGGGCAAGAACGCGGCGACGGTGCGGCTGGGGTTCCAAACCGGAATCGAAAACGTTCACGCCCTTTCCCGGAGGGCCGGCATCCGGTCGCCGCTGCCGTCGTACCCGTCCAGCTTTCTCGGCGCGGGGGAAGTCAGCCTGCTCGAACTCGCTCACGCCTACACCACCTTTCCCAACGACGGTTGGCGGACCGGTCGGACGGGAATGATCGACCGCATCGTGACCGGCGAGGGCGAAGTTCTTTATCGACGGACCGTGGAGAAGGAGAAGCCCGTGCGCGCCTTCAGCGAGAGGACCGCCCGCCAAATCAAGGCTCTGCTCGCCCAGGCCGTAAGAGAGAAGGCCGACGAAAACACCGCCGACCGCCTCCGATCGCTGTCGGGACAAGTCGCCGGCATGCCGGGGACCTCCGTGGATTCGGAAAACAACTGGTTCGTCGGTTTCAACGACCGTTACACGTGGGGCGTCTGGGTCGGCATGGATCGTCCGCAGCCGATCTACCGGCACGCTTTCAGCCGCGACACCGCCCTGCCGATGTGGGCGCGGCTCGCCGCCGTCCTCGATTCGGACGACGCCGTCGCCGGCAACTCGGACAAGGAACCGGAGCTCGTGCCGGTGTGTCTGGAGTCGTTCGCCCTGGCCCACGAGGGATGCACCGAGCGAGGACATCGCTACGTCGGGTTGCCGGACGACGGGAGCTACGCTTCCCTCGACTTCTGCCGTGCCGGAGGCTCCCGCGGCGAACTCTCGGAGAAGGCCGAAGCCGCCGAGTTCCGGGCGACCCCGGTGCTTCGGGCCACGCCCGTCAGCGCGAATCCGAACGCCGGACCGAGGGCCCCGTCCAAGCCCGTCGCCCCCGAAGTGCCGCCGCTCTCGGGAGAGAACGTCTTCGGCATCCTCGACGGTTGGAGCGGGATGAACTGAGGAAGGGCCGCGCGTCCGCCGATTTCCCGGACCCGACAGGGTTCGACGAGCGATTCAACCCCCTTGGGTTCGCCGCGCCCGGACGTCGGTCCGCTCGCGTAACCTCGGGGGGATCTTGCCGCTCGGGACAGCCGGTGGGCACTTGTACAGCCTACGCAGATGCGGTTAATCGGAGGTGGGTAATCGGCTCGATATCTGGCACTGTTAAGAGACTATTGAAAAAGTTCCGGAATGGAAAACCGTGAGTCGTTTCAACGGGCTCCAAGGATTGTCGATCCAGCATCGGCCAGGGCTCGGCATTGAAAATTGTCCATCGCATGCACCTCTTGTCACAACTGGGATTGCCCGGCCACCGCAGCTGGCCTGCCTTGGCGCTGCTCGGCTGGCTGACCCATTCCGGGGCGGCGCCCGTGTTCGAGGAGGTCGTCGCCCCCATTCTTAAGGGGCACTGCGCCGACTGCCACAATCCGGAGACCCGGAAAGGCGAGCTGGATCTGTCTTCCCCCGAAAGCTTTCTGCGCGGCGGCGAGAGCGGTCCCGTGGTCAAGGCGGGCGATCCCGAACACAGCCACTTGTTCGAGCTCGTTCACCGCGGGGAGATGCCGAAAAAGGGCGATCCGCTTTCCGAAGAACAGGTCGAAACCATCCGCGAGTGGATCGCGGAGGGCGCGGCGTTTCTCCACGAGCCGACCCTGACGGAGGAGGCGCCCGACCAGCACGACGTGCTGCCGATCACGCTGACCCGCTGCACGATGTGTCACGGACCCCGTCGCCAGGACGGCGGTCTCGATCTCCGCACGCCGGCTTCGATGCGGAAGGGCGGCGAGAGCGGGCCGGCCCTCGTCGAGGGGGACGCGGACGGCAGCCGCATGATCCAGCGGATCGAAAGCGAGGCCTGCCCGCCGCAGAACCTTTTGCTGAAGTTTTTCGTGAAGCGGCCCCCGTCGTCCGAGGTGGCGATCCTGCGGGACTGGATCGACGCCGGCGCGCCGGAAGCCGACATCCAGCCCGATGTCGCCACCGGCGATCCCGATCCGCTTGTCACCGAGGAGGATCGAAAACACTGGGCCTTCCAACCGCCGTCGGCGGAACCGGGTGGCAAGTCGGTCGACGAGTTCATCGAGGCGAAACTGAAGGAGAACGGACTGACGTTTTCCCCCGAAGCCGACCGCGACACCCTCGTCCGACGGGCCTACCTCGATCTCGTGGGCATGCCGCCGTCTCCGGAGGAGTGGCGAAAGTGGCGCGCCAGCCCCGACCCGAATTGGTTTTCCGCCATGGTCGACCACCTGCTCGAGTCGCCGCACTACGGCGAGCGCTGGGGCCGCTACTGGCTCGACCTGGCCGGCTACGCCGATTCCGAGGGCGGCGTCTCTTCGGATCCGCTTCGCGAGGTCGCGTGGAAGTACCGGGACTACGTGATCCGGTCCTTCAACGAGGACAAGCCCTACGATCGCTTTCTCCTCCAGCAGATCGCAGGCGACGAATTGCTGGACAGCGAAAAGGCCGAGGTCGTCACCGACGAGATGGTCGAGAATCTTGTCGCGACCGGCTTTCTCCGGATGGGCATCGACCAGACCGGATCGCGAACCATGAATTTCGTCCCGGAACGCCTCGGCGTGATCGGCGACGTCATCAACGTCCTAGGGTCCGGCGTCATGGGCTTGACGATGGAGTGCGTCCGCTGCCACACCCACAAGTACGATCCCATCCCGCAGCGCGACTACTACCGCTTCAAGGCGATCTTCCAGGGCGCGCTGGACGAACACGACTGGATGAGCTTCAAGACCCGATCGCTCCAAATCGCGACGCCGGAGCAGCGGGAACGCGTCGCCGCCGTGAACCCGCCGCTCGAGAAAGAACTCAAAGCGCTGGAGGGCCGCCTGCGGCAAGCCGAGACCGATCGCACCACCACCGTCCTCGAGCAGCATTACCCCGACGTGTCCGAAGCCGAGGTCAAGAAGACGCTGGTCGCGCTGAAGAAGGCCGACAACCAGCGGACGCGGGAGCAGGCGACGCTGGTGGAAAGATTCCGGGTGGTCGACGCGCTGCCCGACGAGGAGCAACCCGAGGCGGTCCGCGCCGCCCGCCGGAACGTGGCGGAACTCGAGGACGCCATCGTCCGCGTCCGGGGGCGGATGGAGCCGCCCCTCGCGATCCGCGCCCTCTGGGATCGAGGCGAGCCTTCCCCGACCTACATTCTCCGGCGCGGCGAACACGACAAGCCGAGCCGCTTGGTCGGGCCGGGCGTTCCCGCCGTCCTCACCGATGGAAAAACCTCCTTCGAGGTCGAGCCGCCGTTTCCCGACGGAACGCCCAAGACCGGCCGGCGGCTCGCCTACGCCCGCTGGTTGACTCAGCCCGACCACCCGCTGACGGCGCGGGTGATGGTGAACCGGATGTGGCATCACCATTTCGGCGCGGGCATCGTGAGGACCTTGGAGAACATGGGTGTCCAAGGCGCTCCGCCCACCCATCCGGAACTGCTCGACTGGCTCGCGGTCGAGTTCGTCGACCGCGGCTGGAGCGTCAAGGAAATGCACCGGCTCATGATGAATTCCCGCGCCTATCGGCAGTCCAGCCGCATTTCCGAAGACCGCCTGGCCGCCGATCCAGAGAACCATCTCCTCTCGCGCATGCCGCTGCGGCGAATGGATGCCGAGGCGCTGCGCGACTCGCTTATTTTCGTCGCCGGGAAGCTCGACGACACGCCCGGCGGTCCGCCCGACCCCGTCTCGGTGGACCGGGACGGACTCGTCAGCGTGGACCCCACCGTGAACGGCGGTTGGCGGCGGAGCGTTTACGCCCAGTATCGCCGCACCGAGATTCCGACGATGATGGAGACTTTCGACTACCCCGAAATGGGACCGAACTGTTTCGAGCGCACCGTTTCCACCGTTTCCCCGCAGTCGCTCATGCTGATGAACAACGAACGGGTCCGTGAGCTCGCCGCGTCCCTGGCGACACGGGTCGAGGAAACCGTGGTCGGCGACGGCGAAGCGGCCCCCGATTCCGGCGCCAAGGTGGACGCCGTATACGCCTTCGCCCTGAGCCGTCCCCCCGGAAAAGAGGAACGACGCCTCGGGGTCGAAACTCTGAAAGCTCTGGAAGCCGCCTGGGAGGGCGAGCCGACGGGACCGCTGGAAGCGTATTGCCACACCGTCCTGAATTCGGCCGCTTTCATCCACATCGACTGATCCCCCGTAGCCGCACTTGGACATGCAGGATTTATCAAGAAAACACCCAACCAGGCGAGATTTTTTCGCCCGCACCAGCGACGGACTTTTCGGCGCCGCGCTGACGCATTTGCTGTGTCAGGATTTCTTCGGCGGTTCCGCTCACGCCGCCGAACAGCCGGAAGCCTACAACCTGAAGCCGAAGCGCGGGCACCATCCGGCGCAGGCGAAGTCGGTTATCCAGCTGTTCATGAACGGTGGGCCGAGCCAGATGGATTTGTTCGATCCGAAGCCCGTCCTCGACGGGATGGACGGGAAACCCTACCCGGGCAACGTGGAGGATATCGGCAACCAAAGCACCGACAGCATCGGCGTGATGATGGGTGGCCAGTACGGGTTCGCCCGCCACGGCGAGTCCGGCATGTGGATGGCGGACGTGCTTCCCCACACCGCCGCGATGGCCGACGAGATCTGCCTGATCAACTCGATGTGGACGGATCACCCGAACCACGACAACGCCCTCTACAAGATTCACAGCGGACGCCTTTTCATGGGGTATCCCACCCTGGGCGCGTGGACCGTCTACGGGCTGGGATCGGAAAGCCAGAATCTTCCCGCCTACGTCGTGCTCAACGATCCGCTCGGTCTTCCCAAGAACGGCACCCGCAACTGGACTTCCGGGTTCATGTCGCCGACCTTCCAGGGAACTCGCCTGCGGCCCACCGGGTCCCCGATCCTCAACCTGAAGCAGCAGTACGAGCAGCCATCCCCCGTGACCGAGTCGGCCCGCGGGCTGCTCAACCGGCTCGACGACATTCATCGCCGCGACCGCCCCTACAATCCCGAACTCGACGCCCGGATCGAGTCCTACGGCCTCGCCGCCCGGATGCAATTGTCCGCGGGCGAAGCGCTGGATTTGTCGAGGGAAAGGCCGCACACCCTGGAAATGTACGGGGTGGGCGACAAGACCACCGATTCCTACGGCCGTCGCTGCCTCCTCGCCCGGCGCCTGGTGGAGCGGGGCGTGCGCTTCGTGCAGATTTTCCTCGAAGAGCAGCCGTGGGACAGCCACGTCGACCTCGACGACAATCACCGCGCCGTCTGCGAACGCACCGACAAGCCGGTGGCCGGCCTGCTGCGCGACCTGAAACAGCGCGGGCTGCTCGATTCCACCCTCGTGATCTGGGGCGGCGAGTTCGGCCGCACTCCGACCTCGCAGAAGTCCGGCGACGTCTACACCGGGCGCGACCACAACATGCAGGCCTTCACCTCTTGGATGGCGGGCGGCGGCATCAAGGGCGGCACCACCTACGGACAGACCGACGATTTCGGACACGCCGTAGTGGAGAACCCCGTCAGCGTGCACGACTTCCACGCCACCATTCTGCATCAGCTGGGACTGGATCCCGAGAAGCTCGTCTTCGAGCGCAGCGGACTGGAGGAGAAGCTGACCGGCTTCGACCCGCCGCGGGTGGTGACGGATATTCTGGCCTGACGAAGGATGGGAGCGAGGGAATTCAGGTCGACTGCTGGGGGAGAGGAACACGGAAGACACGGAACAGATCGACTGCCGGCAGGGGAACCATGGAAGGCAGGGGGTGTCCCTCGCGGGAATCCAGGTCGACCGCACCCTCGTGGCTTGCCCAAGTGTCATCCGTGCTTCCGTGGGTTATCCACCGCAGAAGCCCAGCCGGAGCCCCTTTCCGTGTCATCCGTGCCTTCCGTGGTTTGTCCACCGCAGAAGCCCAGTCAGAGCCCCTTTCCGTGGTTAGCCTCTCCTGACCAGTCCCAGCCTCCTAAATGAAACGCCGCGAACTTCTCAAGACCGCCTCCACCGTGGTGGCCGCATCGGCCCTGACCGCGAGGGCGGCGGGCGACCAGTCGCCTCCCGAGATCGTCGACAGCAACGTCAGCCTCTTTCGCTGGCCCTTTCGGCGCCTGCCGCTCGACGAGACGGATCTCCTGGTTGAAAAAATGGGCTCCCTCGGAATCGGCCGGGCGCTGGCGGGAAGTTTCGAAGGGGTGTTTCAGCGCGACGCGGAGGCGGTGAACCGCCAGCTCGCGGAAGCCTGCTCGGGGCATCCCGAACTCGTCCCGATCGGCTCGGTCAATCCGGCGTCGCCGGGGTGGGAGGACGACTTTCGCCGCTGCGTGGGCGAGCACGGCATGCCCGGCGTGCGCTTGCACCCGAACTACCACGACTACGCTCTCGATCATCCGGGGTTCCTCCGGCTTCTCGAAATGGCGGCGGAAGCGGAGGCCGTCGTTCAGGTGGCGGCGGCCATGGAGGACGTCCGCACCCAGAACGACATCGCCCGGGCGCCGGACGTCGATCTCGCTCCCCTGCCGGACGCGATGAAACGCGCCGGAGGCGGCCGCGTCCAGCTGCTCAACTGGCGTCCGCGCGGGACTCTCTCGGAAACGTTGGCTACGACCCCCGGCATTCATTTCGACACCGCCCGGATCGACGCAACCGACGGGATCGCTGTTCTCCTGGAAACGGTGCCGGCCGATAGGATCCTCTTCGGAACCCACGCCCCCTTCCTCATTCCCGAAGCGGCGTTGATTCGCGCCGTTCACGAGAACGAACTCGAGGCGGCCCCGCTGCGCCGGATCCTGAGCGGGAACGCGAACCAACTTTTCAAGCTGCCGACACGATGAATTCCAAGGGACAACACGGCCTGCCGTCGCGGGAGCAATTGAAGGGATACCGCACCTGGGATTCCTATTTCACGCCGTCGCATTCCCATCCCGGCCCGGACGGGAGCAGCCGGCTCTTCGCGGACGTCGAGCGGTCCATGCGCGCGATCGAGCTGGGGCGGATCGAACGACTCTGCTACTTCGCGCACGTCGGACTCGGGACGACCAACGACGCCGATTTCGAAAAGCTCGTTCGTGCGAAACCGGAGACGGCGACCAAGGCCCTCGAGCGATGGCCCAATCTTCTTCTGGGGATGATCCAGTTGAACGCCAACGACGTCCCCGCCTCGCTCGACGCCCTCGACCGCTGGATCCGCGACGGACCGATGCTGGGCGTGTATTTCGCCGGCGGCGGGCCGTCCGCCCTGACCTGCACCCATCCGAACTTCGATCCCCTCGTCGAACGCATCGCGGAGCTGAAGGGAGTGATCATGCAGCACACCTGGTTCAAGACCGGTGGCAAGCAAGGGCCGGGGGAGTCGACGCCGTCGGAACTCGCCGAGCTGGCCGCCCGGCACCCTCACCAGGAATTCATCAGCGCCCACGCGGGAGGCGAGTGGGAACGCGGCATGCGCGCCGTGCGCGACTCGCCCAACGTGCTCGTGGAGACCTCCGGATTCGACGCCACCGCCGGGTTTATCGAAATGGGCGTGCGCGAACTCGGTGCCGAGCGGATCGTTTTCGGCAGCCACCTGCCATCCCGCTCGCTGGGAACCGAGTTGTCGAAAGTGACGGCGGCGGAGATTCCCGAGGACGCGAAGCGACAGATCCTGGGAGAGAACTACCGAGGCCTCCTGCGCCCGATTCTCAGGCAAAAAGGGGAAGAGGCGTAGAACGCCGCGCCGGCGTTTTCAGCTGCCTTCTCCGGACAGCGTTGCGAGATGGGCGGCCGCGGCCTTGGCCAGCCCGCTCTGGTCGTAGCCACCTTCCAGCACGGAGACGAGCCGCCCTCCGGCATACTCGGCCGCCGTCTCCAGAAGGATGTCGGTCAAGGCGGCGAAGTCGTCGTCGGTCAGGGTGAGTTGGCCCAGCGGATCGCCCGCGCGACTGTCGAAGCCGGCGGAGACGACGACGAGATCGGGTTTGAAGTCCTTCATTTTCCGAGCGAAATCGCCGCGGAAGGCGGCTCCGATCTCGTCCATGCCGGAGCCGGCCGGCAGGGGAACGTTGAGCGTGGCGCCGCGTCCTTCGCCGGCCCCCGTTTCGTCCTTCGCGCCGGTGCCGGGGTACCACGGAGACTGATGGGTCGAGAAATAGAAGACGCTGCCGTCCTCGTAGAAGATGTCCTGGGTGCCGTTGCCGTGGTGAACGTCCCAGTCGACGACGACGACTCGCTCGAGGCCGTGCTTCCGCTGCGCGTAGCGGGCCGCGATGGCGGCGTTGTTGAAAATGCAGAAGCCCATTCCCCGGTCGGGAGTGGCGTGGTGGCCGGGCGGGCGGACCGCGCAGAAGGCGTTGTCGAGTTTCCCGGCGACGACGCCGTCCACCGCGTTGAGCAGTCCTCCCGCCGCGCCGCGGGCGACTTCGAGGGAATTCGGCCCGTAATTCGTGTCGCCGGTGCTGAGCTGGCCGGAGCTTCGGCCGTCGATCTCGTCGAGCACGGTGGCGAGGTAGCGGGCGTGGTGGACCAGGCGGATTTCGTCGTCGGTGGCCGATCGTTTCTCGAGGGCTCGGCATTTCCCAGCCAGGCCGGAGGCGGTCAGCTTTTCTTCGATCGCGGCGATCCGGCCCGGCGACTCGGGATGGTGTTCGCCGGGATCGTGATCGCGAAAGGCGGGGTCGAGAAGCAGTCCTGTCGTCATCGGGATTTGCGGAAAAGGGCGGAGAGAATCATACCGATCCCGCCGACGATGAACAAGCCGGGAAACCAGATCGAGTAGAGAGAAGCCTTCGAGTCCTTCTCCAGCACTGCCGCGACGGGACGGTCGGGGTCGACGTAGCAGACTGTTTCGGAACCGGCGGGATACTTCTCCAGCTTGCGGGCGGCCTTCTTCGGATCGCTGCTTTCGACGGGGAGGCGCCGCACGCGGTCTCCCGTATAGGTGTTCCCGTCGAATTCGTAGCGGTAGACGACGTCGAGACCGTACTTGACGAGGCCGCGCTGGTTGAGCCGGCTGTCGTCGATGTCGGCGGAGACGATCTCGCAGGGAGTGGCGACCCAGTCGTCCATCTGCGAAGCGCGCTCGTAGGTGTTCCACAGATACCGCGCCGAGAGGGTCCCGGCGAGGACGAGAAAGAGCCCCAGGCCGATTTTCCAGAGGCGTCCGGAGAGATGATTGCCGGGGGAACGCGGGGTGGTTGAGGGAGATTTTTTCACGTCGCGAAAGCGGTGATCGTGGCTACCTTAGCCCATGAGCGACCTATCCCAAAAGATTACCGAGGACCTGAAAACGGCGATGCGTGAAAAGAACACCACCGCCCTGAGCACCATCCGCATGCTGAAGTCGTCCATCAAGAATGCCGCGATCGAAAAGGGAGGCGCCGACGCCGAGTTGAACGACGCGGAGGTGGCCGCCGTGATCCGCAAGGAAGTGAAGAAACGCCAGGATTCCATCGAGCAGTACGAGTCGGCTGCGCGCACCGACCTGGCCGATCAGGAGAAAGCCGAACTCATCGTCTTGAATTCGTATTTGCCGGAGTCGCTGAGCGACGAGGAAATCGAAAAAATCGTCGACGAGGCCATCGCCGAAACGGGGGCGACCTCGCGCAAGGAGATGGGGCAGGTCATGAAGCTGGTGCAGGAACGCACGGCGGGTCGGGCCGACGGTAAGACCCTGTCCAAGGCTGTCATGACGAAACTGGGCTGAAAGCCCGGACTCCTCCTTCTCTTAATCTTAATCCTACTCCCCGCAGAAAATCGCGGGACGACGAGCCAGCCCGCCTCGCAATGACGATATCCGCCATCATCGTCGCGGCCGGCAGCAGTCGACGCATGGGTTTCGACAAGCTCGAGGCCGATCTCCGCGGAGAAACGGTGCTGGCCCGGTCGATGATGGTCCTTCAGGCCTGTCCCGAAGTGGACGAAATTCGAGTGGTGACCGGCGCGGAAAAAATCGCCTCGGTCCGAGCCATCGCCGCGCGCCTCGGATTGTCCAAATTCGTCGAGGCCCTCGAAGGCGGCTCGGAGCGTCACCTTTCCGTCCATGCCGGCCTGGACAGGGTCGGCGGAGGGTTCGGTCTCGTGGCGGTGCACGACGCCGCGCGACCGTTGGCGACGCCGGAAGCGATCGGGCGTTGCGCCGCCGCGGCTTCGGAATTCGGAGCCGCGAGCCTGGCCCATCGAGTGACGGACACCCTGAAGCGGGCGAACGCGGCGGGCGAAGTGCGCGAGACCGTTTCGCGCGACGACTTGTGGGCCATGGAGACGCCGCAGATTTTCGAGAGCGGCCTGCTGCGCCGAGCCTACGAGACGCTGCTGGCCCACGACAAAACGGTCACCGACGAAGTTTCGGCGGTCGAAGCGATCGGGCATCCGGTGAAGCTCGTCGAAAACACCGAGCCGAATCTCAAGATCACCGTTCCCGCGGATCTCGCGCTGGCCGAGGCGATCCTCGCCGCGAGGGAGCGGTGAGCGAAGGGGTGCCTCCTCAATGGAAGAGCCAGCGCGGAAGACCGGAAGATGGGAGTCTTCCGCTACTTCCGAAACCGGACCTCGCTCGACACCATCGCGCCGCGATCGTCGGTCAGCGTCATCAGCCAGGTGTTCGCCTCGGCGGGCAGTCCGCGGGCGACCGCTTCGCCGTTCCCGATGTCGGCGGGAAGGCTCCGCCAGTCCCTTTCCGCGCGGGGACCAGTCTCGGAGGTGAAATGCAGTTCCGCCTTCACGATTTCGGTGGGAGATTCGAAAGGCACGGTCACGGTCTGCGCGTGAACGGTCATTTCGCCGACTTCGGCGAGTAACGCGCCTTCCTTCAAAATGGAATCGACGAAGAGGCCGATCTCCTTCGGCGCCCAGCCCGGTCCATGCCCGTGGCTCATGCGCGGTTGAATCCGGAGCGTCCGGGGCCCTTTCACCAGCGCATACGATTTCGCGTAGCTGTCGAGAGGGTAGTGTTTGTCGTGCGTTCCGTTGACCCAGAGCATGGGGACCTCGCTTTTCCCGAGGTGGCTGGAGGGATCGTAGGCGGCGACCCAAGCGTCGCGCCGTTCGCCGAGGGCGTCGATGGACGGTTTCTGGACCGACTCGCCTTCGTGGAGAAAGCCGCAGCCGTAGACGGGGACCGCCGCCTTGAAGCGATCGTCGAGCGAGGCGACGAGACAGGTGGTGTAGCCGCCCCAGCTGATCCCGGTCACAGCGGTGCGTTCGGGATCGACCCCCGGCAGGCTGCGAATGAGGGTGTGGGCGCGCATCGCGTTGGCGACGGCGTGGTAGGGCCAGTCGTCCTCGACCGTGCCGCCGATACTTTCAAATTTTTCCTCGTGGGTGTGATCGAGCCCGCCCTTTTCGAGTCGAACCCGTTCCTCGCGCGGGTGGTTGTGGTCTTCGATCTTGCCGCCGTCCTCTCGAAACCGTGGCGCCGGCGGGCGTCGACCCGAGAGGTCCATGGCGATGGCGGCGTATCCGCGCTGCGCCCACATCCAGACCCAATCGGAAAACGCGGTGCCGCCGCCCCCGTGAATGAGCACGATGCCCGGAAAGGTCTCGCCTTCCTCGGCGGTGTCGAGGGTTCGCGGGGAGGCGTAGAAGGCGAAGACCTCGGTGGGCTCGCCGCCGATTTCTTCGCCTTCGTAGATCAGGGAGTGGATCGGGGTGGAGTCGTCGTCGACGCGGAACTCCGGGGTCTCCGCCTGGAGACGTTCGACGGGCCAGACGCCGGCCTGTTCCTCGTCGTTCGGCCTCTCGGCGGGCGCCGTTACCCTGATGTCGTCGAAGTGCATCTCGCCGCCGGTCACGGTGAATCCGAAGTCCGTTTTCGTGGGGTGGTCGATGCCCTCGGACGTCAGCGACCCGAGCGTTTCGCCGTCGAGGACGACGGTCATGGTGGGACCGGAGAGGGTTGTGGAGAGATGGTACCAGGTCTCGGGATTCAAGTCGGCCGGCAGGGTTGCGAGCGTGCCTTCGATCAGTTCGTTCGCCTTCGCCTTTTCCTCGGGCGTGCCCCGGCGCATGGCGAAGATCTTGTTCTCCATGACGCCGATCTTGTCGTCGCCGATCACGATTTGTCGGGGGTTGATCCGAAGCCGGCAGATGTGGCCCGCGTGCGAATCCTCGTAGTTCTTGTCGTCGATGACGAGGTTGAAGGTGGGACTGCCGGCGAACCGGAATTTGAACTCGATGACCGCATCCTTGAAATCGACGAGCGTTTCCCCGACCGCGCCGTGGTCCGTCCCGGGCTGCTGCTGGACCACCAGATAGCCGTCGCGGATGGAGAAGGCGTTCTCGTGGGTCTTCCACGCCGGACCCGGTTTTTCGCGGTCGAAGGCATCGGAAAAAAGTTCTTCGCCGCGGGCGGGGAGCGCACCGGCGAGAGCGAAAACGAGCAGGAAAAGAAGGGGCCTCATAAATGGGATTTCAATAAGAATGCCAGAGCCGCCCCGTCCGGTCCACAACGGAACCCCACTCGACCAGAAAATTTGGACGAGCCGCCCCGACGACGCAGCAGTGAATGCGTCCTTGCCCTTTCGATCGTTCCTTGCCTATGTACACGATCATGAAGTCGCTCTTGTATCTCCTTTCCGCCTTGTCCGTCTTGGCCGCCTCTGTTTCGCACGCGCACGAAACCGCGGAGGAGATGGCCGACGCCGCAGGCAGTTTTCTCGCCACGCTCGACGACGAGCAGCGCGAGAAGGCGGTCTACGAAATCACAGACCCGGAACGGGAAAACTGGCATTTCGTTCCCAAGCCGTTCGAAGGCGAAGGCAGGCGCGGAGGTCTGCCACTCAAGGAGATGCGGGGCGATCAGAAGCACCTCGCCTACGCGTTGCTCGGCACGGGCCTGAGCCATCGGAGCTATCTCACCGCCCTGCAGATCATGAGCCTGGAGCAGGTGCTCTGGGAGCTTGAAAACTCGGACCGCAGGAATCCGGAGATGTACTATTTCTCCATCTTCGGCGAGCCGGGCTCAAATGCCTGGGGTTGGCGCGTCGAGGGACACCACCTTTCCGTGAACTTCACGGTCGCCGAAGGAACGGTGGTTTCCGGAACGCCGAATTTCTTCGCCTCCAATCCCGGCGAGGTCCTCGAGGGGCCGCGCAAGGGACTGCGCGTGCTCGATCGCGAGGAGGACGTGGCCCGGCGCCTGGTGCAGTCGCTTTCCGACGAGCAGAAAGACACGGCGGTGGTGGAAGAGAAGGCGCCGCGCGATATTCTCACGTCGGCCGAGCCGACCGTCGTATCCCTGGGCGACGCGGGCATCGGCTGGGGCGATCTCGACGACGCTCAGCGCGCGAATCTGCGGGAACTCGTCGAGGTCTACGTCCGGCGCATTCGGACGGAAGTGGCGGAGGACGAACTCGCCCTGATCGAGGCGGCGGGATGGGAGAAGCTCGTCTTCTCCTGGGCAGGAGGACTCGAAAAAGGCGAGCCCCACTACTACCGCGTCCAAGGACCGGCTTTCCTGCTCGAGTACGCCAACACCCAGAACAACGCGAACCACGTTCACGCGGTGTGGCGGGACTTCCAGGGCGATTTCGGACGCGACGTGCTGAAGGAGCACTACCGGAACGCCCACCAGGCCGAGTGAACAGGCTCGCAATAACGCCGGATATGTCGCAAGGGGTGAAAACATCGGACGAGGAGGACCTCGAAAGGCTCCGTCGGATGCTGCGCCGAGTCGCGGGAGACGACGCCGAAACGGTGCGTCGCCGCCTCGCGGGCCGGGACGAGGCGCGCATTCTCGACATCGCCTGCGGGGAATGCCGGGAGGCCGAGGTGCTGACCGACTTTATCGAAGATCTGAAAGGTGGCGAAAGTCGCGTGAAACTGACCGGCGTCGACGTGCGCGCCCGGGAAATCGCGAACGCCGCGAAGCGGTTCGGCGGCCGCCACGGGCCGGACGGGCGGCGTGGCGGGCGCGAGTTCGAATTTCTCGCCGGCGACGCGACGAAGTTGAAGGGCCACTCCGAGATGGGCGACGACTTCGATCTCGTCTTCATGCGCCACCAGAACTACTGGAACGGCGACCGCACCTGGGAAGAAATTTTCGACCAGGCACTGGAGAAACTGGGCGACGACGGGCGGTTGGTCATCACCAGTTACTTCGACAGGGAGCACGTGCTCGCGCTGGAAGCGATTCAGCGGCTCGGCGGCGAATTGATGCGGAGCGAGTTCAACGCGGAAACCCGCCCGCTGACCACGCCTGGGAAGTCCGTCGACCGGCACGTCGCCATGTTCCGGCGGAAGCAGTAGTGAGCTTCGCCGAGGCTTCGCCGACGTATCGTGCCTGGAATGAAATTGCTTCTCTTCATCGTGGTGGTCGTGCTGGTGGTGCTCGCGTTCATCTACTTCGGTCAGGGACGGATGATCTATTTCCCGCGGCGCTACGCGGCAAATTTCGCGGACTTGGAGAAAGCCGACGCGGTCTCCTACGTTTCCCGCGGACACGAGCAACGGGCCTTCGTGGTGAACAACGCGGCCGGCACGACGCCGGACCGGGTCTCGCCGGACCGGGTCTCGCCGGACCGGGTCTGGTGGCTGTTCGGCGGGAACGGCTCCGTCGCTCTCGACTGGCTGTCTCTCGTGAGGATGGTCGATCCTTCGATCGATCAGGCATTCATCCTCTTCGACTATCCGGGATACGGGCTCAACGGAGGCAGGCCGCACCCGATCAGCATCCGCAAGTCGGTCGACGATTCCATCCCGGCGCTGGCCGAAGCGCTCGGGTTGACGCCGGAGGATCTGACGGCCCGGTCCGTGGCGGTGGGGCTATCCCTCGGCGCGGCCGTGGCGCTGGACACCGCGAACCGGCACGCGATGCACGAAGTGGTCGCGATCTCGCCTTTCACCACGATGAGGGCGATGGCCGACCGCCAGTTCGGCGGCGTGCTTTCGCCCCTGCTGAGTCACCACTACGACAACGAAACGGCCATCGACGACCTGCTGCAGCGCGATCCGTCAGCCTCGGTGACCATCTTCCACGGCGAAGACGACCTCCTGGTCCCGGACAAAATGGGTCGCGCTCTCGCGGACCGCGATCCGAGCGGCGAGCATGTCCGCTACCGGTCGGTACCGGGGTTCGGCCACAACGACATTCTCCGCGCCATCTCGGGCGAATTGATCGCCATGTTCGAACGAACCAGCGATTCGGCAGTCCACGACCGGGAGTGAGAAAGTGAAACCGGCGGCGCGCCGAACCGGACCCGTTGTTTTTTCCCTTTCGACTCGAGCAGATGAGACGTAATTATTAGAAAGACCATGACCGAACTCTTCATCGTCCTGGGCGTCGTCGTTCTATCCTTCGCCCTCCGTTCCTTCACCAACCGCTACGTCCGCAAGCTGGGCGCGGCGGGCATTCTCGCGGCGACCTTCCTGGTGTTCTACTACTCCACCGGCAGCATGGCCGCCGGCGTGGGAGGGCTGCTGCTGTGGTTCCTGCTGCCGTGGCTCGAGTTGCTCACCCGCATCCGGAAGCTGCGCCTGCCCGTCGCCAAGTCGCTGGAAAGACAGTCCCCGCCGGGCAATGCGAGGTTTCCGGGACTGACCGAGACGACGGACGAGATCGAGGAGCAAGGCTTCGAATACGTTTCCGACAATGGATGGGACTGGGACGGAATGAACCAGTTCTATCGCATTTTCTACCACGACGAAGAGCGGGTGCAGGCCGCCATCTGCCTGACCGAGCAGGAGGGCGTCTCGTGGGTCTGCCTCACCCTCACCTCCCGCCATCGCGACGGGCGCGTGTTCCGGACCACGAATGTCCCCTTCAGCAGTCCTATGAAGAAGGCGCCCGACGTGGAACTGCAGCAGTTTCCCTTCGCCGAGTCGTTCGACGAGCTTCTCGAGCAACACCGGGAGTGGATCGGCGACATGGGATTCGCCCCCGAGGATCTCGCCAGCGATGCGCCGGAAGACCTCACCGGCTTGATCGAGCAGGAGACCGGGCGTCAGATCAAACACAATCTCGAAGCGGGCCTCATCCGCCTCGGCGACACCGCCGGGACCTTCCGCTATTCGTGGCGCGGGCTTTTTTATCTCTACTTTCAACTGGTCAAAGATATGGTGAGAATGTGCTGATTCGCCCCGGATCGCCATTCGAATCGCCATGTCTTTTTCTCTCCAGTCGAAAGTGCCGCCCGTGGACCGGGTCGGGGTCGAGGAGCGCGCCGCCACGTTCACCAGGCGCTCGATAAAGAACGAAGCCAAGCTGACCGGCTTGCGCCTGACCGTGGCCATGATGGACCTGACCACGCTCGAGGGAGCGGACTCGCGCGGCAAGATCGCGTCCCTCTGCCGCAAGGCCCGGCAACCCATGGCGCCGCGCTACGACTGCCCGCCCTGCGCCGCGGTCTGCGTCTACCCGAACCAAGTCGCCCGCGCCGTGGCCGGGCTCGAAGGCAGCGGGATTCCCGTCGCCTCGGTCGCAACCGGGTTCCCCAGTGGACAATACCCTGTCGGGTTGCGTCTCGAAGACGTCCGCTTCGCCCTGGGCGAGGGCGCGTCGGAGATCGACATGGTCATCAGCCGGGGCGCGTTTCTGGAAGGCGACCTGGAACGCGTCGGCGACGAGATCGCGGCGGTGAAGGACGCCTGCGGCGACGTCCATCTGAAAGTGATCTTCGAAACCGGCGAGCTGCGGACCTACGACAATGTCAGGCTCGCCAGCCAGCTCGCCATCGAGGCGGGCGCCGATTTCATCAAGACCTCCACCGGCAAGGTCGCCCCGGCCGCGACGCTCCCCGTGACCCTGGTGATGGTGGAGGCGGTGCGGGACCACTTCCACGCCACCGGAAAACGCGTCGGGGTGAAACCGGCCGGCGGCATCCGCACCGCGAAACAGGCGCTGCAGTATCTGGCGATGGTCAAGGAAACCGCCGGGGACGACTGGCTCACGCCGGACCTGTTCCGCTTCGGTGCCAGTTCCCTGCTCGGAGACGTGGAAAGGCAGATCGCCAAGGCGATCGACGGGAACTACCAAAGCGCGGACTATTTTTCGAAGGCCTGAGGGGGGAAGAGAGGGATAAGGGATAAGGGATAAGGGACTGAGTGATGAGTTTGAATTTTGGAGAGGCTTTTGCTTATGCGCCGGCACCGGAGACGACGCCGGTGGCGGTGCGGAAGCGGTACGGCTTGTTTATCGACGGCGAATTCGTGGCGCCGAGGGAGGGGAAGTACTTCTGGTCGGTGAATCCGGCGACGGGGAAGCGGCTCGCGCGCATCGCGAAGGGGAGCGCGGCGGACGTCGACGCCGCCGTGAAGAGCGCCCGTCGCGCCTACGAAAAGACGTGGGCCCCGATGGCCCCGGCGGAGCGGGGAAAATACCTGTTCCGCATCGCGCGCCTCATCCAGGAAAAAGCCCGCGAACTGGCCATCCTCGAATCCATGGACGGCGGCAAGCCCATCAAGGAAAGCCGCGACGTCGACCTCCCCCTGGTGGCGGCCCACTTTTTCCACTACGCCGGGTGGGCCGACAAGCTCGGCTACGCCTTTCCCGGCCGAACCGCCGCGCCGGTCGGCGTCGCCGGTCAAGTGATTCCGTGGAATTTCCCCCTGCTCATGGCCGCGTGGAAGATCGCCCCGGCGCTGGCGTGCGGGAACACCGTCGTCCTGAAGCCGGCCGAGACCACCTCCGTCACCGCGCTGCATCTCGCCGCCGTTTTCCGGGAAGCGGGCCTCCCCGAAGGGGTCGTCAACATTGTCACCGGTCCCGGAAAAACGGGCGCGGCGCTGGTCCGGCACGACGGCGTCGACAAGGTCGCCTTCACCGGCTCCACCGCCGTCGGTCGGGAGATTGCGCGGGAGACGGCCGGTTCGGGGAAAAGACTGACCCTCGAACTCGGGGGCAAGGCCGCCAACATCGTCTTCGACGACGCCCCCATGGAGCAGGCCGTCGAGGGCGTCGTCAACGGCATCTATTTCAACCAGGGGCACGTCTGCTGCGCCGGCAGCCGCCTGTTGCTCCAGGAATCCATCCACGACGAATTCGTCGCCCGCCTCGAGAGGCGGATCGAGACCTTGCGGGTGGGCGATCCGCTCGACAAGAACACGGACGTCGGGGCGATCAATTCCAAGGAACAACTCGCCCGCATCGCCGACCTGGTCCAGTCCGGCATCGACGAGGGCGCCGACCTCCACCAGCCCGACCGCCCCCTTCCCGAGGCCGGCTTCTGGTGCCGCCCCTCCTTCTTCACCGGCGTCACCCCGAGCCACCGCATCGCCCGGGAAGAGATCTTCGGCCCCGTCCTCAGCGTGATGACCTTCCGCACCCCCGACGAAGCCGTGGAGCGGGCCAACAACACCTGTTACGGCCTCAGCGCCGGGGTCTGGACCGACAAGGGCAGCAAGGCCTTCCACATCGCCGACCGTCTCGAGGCCGGAGTGGTCTGGGCCAACACCTTCAACAAATTCGATCCCGCCAGCCCCTTCGGCGGCTACAAGGAGAGCGGCTTCGGCCGCGAAGGCGGCTTGCAGGGACTGATGCCCTACGTGTCGCTGAGGGGCGGGGGATGAGGGAGGTGGAGTCGGATCGAAAGAGAGCTGGTCGAGAATCGATGGCGGAGTTATTTTCGATCCGATGAAGACGGCGCCTCCGGCGAAAGAGCCGCGCCCTGACGCCTGGAAACGCTGCGACCACTGGCTTTGAGCGGGAAAATCGGCCGGCCGGAAATTCACCCTGGCACGTCGAAGTAGAATACGGATTGGGAATCCTCCGTCCCCTCGATCTGGTCCGGGCTGACTTCGAGTTGTTCGCCCAGGATCGTGCGACGGCGGATGTTGCCTTCCGGATCCGTCACCAGAAACTCCGCGGGGTGTACGAAGACGATGTAAACGCCGGGGTCCGAACATGCCACCCGAGGGGTAGATCAGGAAGTCGGCATCTCTTCGCGGATCAACGCTTCGGCGCGGCGATAATTCATCTCTTTCTCTCCTCGCAGCCACTTGAGGACGATGCCGGCGACCCGAACCGTTTACGGGGCAACCGGCTCGAATTCCAAGTGCCCCTCCAAGGTCTTGTTCCCCGAGGAATCGATGAACGCGATGTCCACCACGTAGTTCTCGCCTTCGAACTGCTTCGTCAGCTCGATTCGGTTTCCTGCGGACGATCCGGACGTCTCGGTCAGCTTGGCCGAACGCGCCGCCTCGTTGATCGAGACTTCGAACTCCCGCTCCTGATCGTTGGTCAGGTCGATGAAACGACCCAGGTAGAGCCCCTCCAGCGAGTGTTCGGTGAACAGCCATCGATAGTCGAGCGACTCGCTTTCGTCCGAGTCGCCGATCAGAAGGCTGCCTTCGATGGTGAAGGTTCCTCCATCGTCCGCAAATCCCGCCTCGATTTCGTTCTTCAGATCCTGGGTTTCGCCCTCGGCGTTGGTCAAGGAGCCTTCGCCCCGCCAGGTTCCCTCGAGAGCTTGGAAAAACGCGTTATCCCCGAGGTCGCCGGCCGCCGCGACGCCCGTCGCCAGTACCACCGCGACGAGACTCGAAATGGGGGATTTCATGGTCTTATTATGACGGAGGACGCCGGGAATGGCAAGCCGATTGTCGTTTGCGAGTTCCCAATTGACCGGGTGGTGACAACTTCCGAAGGCAAAGCGGGGTGATCCACGAGCGAAAGTCCACCGGGCGCCTCGGGGTGGTTCGGAAAGCGGCAGAGGACTGCCCGCACTCCAAGACGCTGTCGCGGCGGCAGGCGATGTTCGAGTTTCGCGCGAAGGTCCTGGAGTGGGCCGGCCTTCCGGGGCATTGGGAAGAGGGGCACTTGGGAACTGCGGGGCGATCCCGGATCAACTGCTTCCCCGCGCCGCTGGAGAATCCTTCGGCAGGCTCTTCGGCCCTACTCGAACTCCAGTCGAAACTGATGCTGATCGCGGTCGGGAACCAGCTCGGTTCCTTCGCACAATTCTTCCGTGCGCGGGTCGAAGGTGACGACGTCGATCCGGTTCTCCGCGGGGAGGAACCGAAACTGCCGCAGCCAACCGGTGCTGTAGTCCTGCAGCACTTCGTGGATCACGTTGCCGTGATCGCCCGGCGTGGCCGCCCGAATCGCCTGGGTCCGGCTTTGATCCCCCGCGAGAACCATGAACAGGTTTTCGTGTTTCCGGAAGCATTTGTCCCACATCTGCTGCGGCGTGTTGCCCCGCTCGCCGTGAATCTTCAGCCACTCCATCCGCCCTTTTTCGGCGACGATGAAATCCTCGGCGGACTTCGGCTTCTGCCGCGGTCCCCAGCCCATGTGGGTGGTGATCCACGCCTTTCGGTCGGCGTGTTCTTCGAGGACCGCGTTGGCCCATTCGAGAACGTCGTCCGGGGCATTGCATTCCAGGTGAAGGAACACGAAGTCTATTCCGCCCGCGGAGAACAACTGGTAGCTGTTGGCGTTGTTCCCGGACACTTGCGGTCCCGTCGGGGAGCCGGGATACGATCCGCCGTACCACTCGAAGTCCTCGAAGCGGGAGGCCGGAAAGTATTCTTGGAAGAGCGACGAGTCACCCCGGGAGGTCATGTCGTGATTGCCGACGGAGATGCCGTAGGGAACCTTGTCGTGAATCGCGTCCATGCAGGCGCGGGCGACCTTCCACTGGTCGCGCGAGTTCTTGTCGACGATGTCCCCGACGTGGCTGACGAAGGCGATGTTCTGCTTCTCGATGTTTTCGGAAATCCACCGGACGTGGGCCTCGAAGATCTCGTTGGCGACCGGATCGGTGCTCTCCGGTTGGGCCTTGGTGTCCCGCCCGCGATAGGCTTGCGTGTCCGGGACCACGACGATGCTGAACGAATCGGGAGGCATCGGACCGAGCTTGTCCTCGGCAGCGAGAGAAAGGGTAGCCATGAGAAACAAAGAGAGCGGGAAACAGGCGAAGCGCGTTCCGGGAATCATCCGTCATTCTATCGCCGGGAGTTTGTCTTTCAACCGCGTCTCGCCGTCCATCGGGCTTCCTTGGGCGGGGAAGACGACAGCTTTTGAGGGAGCCCGGCCTCTGCCTAGGGACACCCGGGAGCTTCGCATTCAATTCCCGGCTCGGTTCCGCCCCGCAGGGCGTGTTGCGTGGTAGGAGTTCCGTGACGACCCGGATGCCGGGATTGCCGTGCCGGGATCAGAGAATTCCACTTGAAGACACACGGAGATGTGTCACGGTTGACACATGGCGACCAATCTGAAAATCGACTCGGGTCTGCTTGAGGAGGCCAAGCGCATTGGTCGTTTCCGGACCAAGAAGGAAGCGGTGAACCAAGCGCTGACGGAGTTTATCCAGCATCGGAGGCAACAGGATATTCTCGAGTGGGAGGGCAAGGTGGATTTCTTCGAGGGTTACGATCACAAGAAGCTTCGACAGGAGCGATGAAAGTGATCGTCGATACCTCCGTTTGGTCGCTGTTCTTGAGGCGCCACGAGCCAGCCGAGTCCGGATCTCTGGAAGTCCTGCGCCGGGCCATCAAGGACAACAACGTCCAAATGCTCGGGATTGTTCGGCAAGAATTGCTTTCCGGAATCAGAAGTCCGTCGCAATTCAAAAAGATCGGCGAGATATTGAAGAGCTTTCCAGACCTGCTGGCCGTTGCGGACGACCACACGCAAGCGGCGGTGTTCTTCAATCAATGTCGGCGCAAGGGTGTTCAAGGCTCGCCCGTCGATTTCTTGATCTGTGCCCAAGCGCATCGGCATCGGATGGCGATCCTCACCGACGACGCAGACTTCAGCGGCTATGCGGCGCATCTGCCGATCAATCTGTTGAAACCATAGGCATCACGCTCGCGGGGGAGATCGAGTACGGTCGAGTTCGAGCCGCGCGGGACGTGCCCTGCCCCTATTCGCGAAACATCGGCTGTTTCGGGCCGGAAAAATCGATCCGTCAAAAGTGTTCCGGAAACAGGCGGACGTTCGACGCCTTCCGGAGCTTTTCGAGGAGGATCTTCACGGTGTCGGCGGTGCGGCGATTCTGGAGATGGCGGCGGATTTCGTTCTCGACTTCCTCGAACTCGACGGGGCGTTCGGGTTGGCGGTCCAGAACCTCGACGATGTGCCAGCCGAGGCTCGTGCGGAAGGGCTCGCCGAGTTCGCCGGGCTCCAGGGAAAAGGCGGCCTCGGCGAAATCCTCCGGCATCCGGTCGCGCGCGAACCAGTTGAGGTCGCCGCCGCGTTTCTTCGTCCGCGGATCTTCCGAAAATGCCTCGGCGAGTTCTTCGAATGTGCTTTCCTTTTCGACGAGTTGACGGTGAAGATCGCGGATCATCTCTTCCCGCGTGTCGTCGTCGACTTCGACGGTGCTGAGGAAAATGTGCCGCGCCCTGATCTTTTCCGGTTCCACGAAACCTTCGCGGGAGAAGGTGTCGCCGTCGGTCCGGTTCGCCTCGAACCACTCCCGCACTTCGGCGTCCGTCACGTCGACGCCCGGGGAGACGCGCTGCTCCAGCCAGCGCTTGCGCGTCCAGATCCGGGCGAGTTCGGCGCGGCGCTCCTCGGCGGAGATATCCTGCAGGTCGGATCTTTCCTCCAGTTCCTCGTCGGTCTCGAACTGCGACTCCCACGACTCCACGAAGCGGTCGATCTCCTTGGCCGGCGCCTCGAAGGCGTCGCCGTCGGCGTACTGGCGCACCAGCGTGTCGTCGATCAGCGACTGGAGGGCGGCTCGCCGGATCATGGCGAGGTTGGCCTCGGGAATGTCGGCGTCCGTCATGCCCCGCTGGTAGAGGTGCCGGAAGACCGCCAGGTCAAGTTGCTCGCTGGTGAGCGGCTCCTGGTTGACGACGGCGACCCAGCGGTTCTCCTCTGCCGCTTCTTGGACGGAGGTTCGGCGTTCCTCGATGGCTTTCCTGAGAGGGCCGCCGCAGAACTTGAGGTCGGTGATCAGATAGAGCAGAAGGGCGGCGTAAAGGACGCTGCGCCACGGGAACCGCTTCATGCCGGGCTTGCTTGGCGGCTTGTCAGGCGACCCGCGACTTGGAGGTCCGCAGTCCCAGGCTTGCGTAGATCTCGCGGGTGGCGTGGGACTTGTTCAGCGTGTAGAAATGGATGCCGTCCACGTCGTTTTCGAGCAGGTCGAAGCACTGTTCGGTCGCGTAGTGGATGCCGACTTTTTCCACCGCCTTGGGGTCGTCGCCAGCCCGGTCGAGCGCGCGCAGCAGTCGGGCGGGAAACCGGGCTCCGGCCGCCAGGTCGCCCATGCGACGCATGCCTTTCGTCGACGTCACGGGCATGAGGCCGGCGATGATGGGGACGTTGATCCCCGCCAGTTCGCAGCGGTCGCGAAAGTCGAGGAAATCCTCGTTGCAGAAGAACAACTGGGTCACGATGTAGTCGGCCCCGGCGTCTACTTTTTCCTTGAGGAAGTCCATTTCCGCGAGGCGGTTGGGCGTCCCGGGATGCCCCTCGGGAAAACCGGCCACGCCGATGCCGAAGCCGCGCGGATCGGGATGATTTCCGGCCGCGCAGAATTTCTTGATGTAGCGGACGAGGTCGGCGGCACGCTGAAAGGCGTCGTCCGCTTTGCAGTAGTTTTCCAAGTTCCGCGGCGGATCTCCCCCGAGAGCGAGAATGTTGCTGACGCCCTCGGCGGCGTAGCGCTCCAGGATGGCCTGGATGTCGCTTTCCTGGTGGCAGACGCAGGTGAGATGGGGAATGGGATCGAGCGAGGTGGAGTTCTTGATGCGGAGGACGAGGTCGTGGGTGAGTTCGCGGGTGGAACCCCCCGCTCCGTAGGTCACGCTGACGAAAGCCGGTTCGTAGGTCTCGAGTTCGGCGATGGTCCCGTAGAGCGCCTCGGCGGCCTCGGGGGTCTTGGGAGGGAAGAACTCAAACGAAAACGTCGGTTTCTGTTGAGCGAAAATGTCCTGGATGTGCATGTCGCGCTAACTTGGCACGAATCCGGGCATCTGGCAGGGATTTTTCCGGCGGGGTCCGTTCCGCCGGCTCGAACGCCTATTTCTTTTTCCCTTCGGGCCAGAGTCTCTTCTCCAAGGCGGACGCTTCTTCGTCGGTGAGTTTGCCCGGCTGCCTGTTGCCGACGCCGGTCCGGTCGGTCAGCTTGTCGCCCAGTTCGGCGCGGGCCGCTTCCGCGTGCTCCAGGAGCGCCTCGAGCTCCTCGGGATAGTCCGCGGCGAGATTCGTCGTCTCCGAGATATCGTCGGCGAGGCGATACAGTTCGAGGTCCGATTTCCGACTCTCATAGGGAACGGGCCGTCCACCGTCGCCGCCCTCCGCGCCCGCGAGGGTCCGGTAGTGGTGGGGCAGGACGAGCTTCCACTCCCCGCTCTGCACGGCCTGGAGTTCGTTCTGCTTGTAGTAGAACCAGTAGCTGTCGTGGGGGCTCTCGGTGCCCTCCTCGCCCGCGATGATCGGCCAGACGTCCTTCCCGTCGATGGGGTGATCGGGCAGTTCGGCGTCGATCAGATTGGCGAAAGTGGGCAGGATGTCGATGTGCATTCCCGGCACGTCGCTGACGGTGCCTGCGGGAATCTTCCCGGGCCACCGCATGATGCAGGGCTCGCGCACGCCGCCTTCCCAGACGGTGCCTTTCCCTTCCCGGAGGGGTTCCGCCGAGCCGCTGTGGGTGCCGTAGGACAGCCATGGTCCGTTGTCGCTGGTGAACATGACGAAGGTGTTCTCGTCGAGTCCGTTCGTGGCGATGGCGTTGAGGATTTCCCCGACCGACCAGTCGATCTCGGCAATGACGTCGCCGTAGAGGCCGCGCTCCGTGGTGCCGGCGAAGCGGTCGCTCGCGTACAAAGGGACGTGGGGTTGCGGGTGCGGCACGTAGAGGAAAAAGGGTTTCTCCCGGTTGCGGTTGATGAAATCCACGGCGCGCGCGGTGAGCCACGTCGTCATCATTTTCTGGTCGTGCTCGTCGGCCGCGCGCAGGGGTTTCGTGCCTTCGATCAGCGGCAGCGGCGGGAAACGATCCGAGGTTGGGTGCTGCGGCCACATGTCGTTGGAGTAGGGGATGCCGAAATATTCGTCGAAGCCGTGGTTCGGCGGGAGAAACTTCTCGTGGTCGCCGAGGTGCCACTTGCCGAAGATGCCGGTGGCGTAGTCCTTCTGCTTGAACATCTCGGCGAGCGTCATTTCGTCGGCGTTGATGCCGATGCGGCTGCCCGGGCCGAGAGCGCCGTTGATGCCGACGCGGTTCGGGTAGCATCCCGTCAGCAGGGCGGCGCGAGACGCGGAACAGACGGGCTGGGCGGCGTACCAGTGCGTGAAGCGCCTGCCCTCCGCGGCCATCCGATCGAGGTGGGGCGTTTCGTATCCCTCCGCCCCGTAGGCGCCGACGTCGGCGTAGCCCTGGTCGTCGGTGAAAATGATCACGACATTGGGGAGTTTCTCGGCATCCTCGGCGGCGATCGGAGCCGGCGAGAGAAGATTGAGAGCGAACCAGCAGGCAAGGAAGTATTTGATCATAAGAATGGTTGGAAAACGCAGAGTGCCTTCTTATCATGAAGCACTCTTTCTGGCGAGGATCGGATGTCCGCATAGACGCGGGGCGCTATTCGAAGCCCTCGCCGCGAGCCCATGGAAATCCGAACCGAAGATTACGAAACCCTTGGCAAGTTCTATCTCGGGAGATCCTACGATCTCGGCGCGAAGGAACTCGAGGATGAACTCGTTCTCTACGACTCCAAGGATCTCGTGACGCACGGCGCGGTCCTGGGAATGACCGGTTCCGGGAAAACGGGCTTGTGCATGGCGATCCTGGAGGAAGCGGCCATGGACGACGTGCCCGCCATCGTGATCGATCCGAAGGGCGACATCGCCAATCTGCTGCTGACCTTTCCCGATCTGAGGTCGGAGGACTTTCGACCTTGGATCAACGAGGGAGATGCCGCGAAGAAGGGGATCACTCCCGACGAGCACGCCTCCCGGACCGCCGATCTCTGGCGCGAGGGCCTCGCGAGCTGGGGCCAGGGACCAGAGCGAATTCGCGCCCTGCGCGAGAAAGTCGACATGGCGATCTACACGCCGGGCTCGAGCGCGGGCCTGCCGGTGTCGATTCTCAGTTCTCTCGACCTGCCCGAGTTGGAGATCGTGGACGACGCCGAAGCGTTCGGAGAACGGATCGAATCCACCGTCTCGAGCCTACTGTCTCTCGTGGGGAACGCCGCCGATCCGATCCAGGATCCCGAGCACATTCTCCTGTCCAACATTTTCAGCCACTCTTGGCGGGCGGGGCGTGGAGTGACGCTCGAGAGCCTCATCCGCAGCATCCAAGTGCCGCCTTTCCAAAAAATCGGGGTGATGGACCTCGAAACGGTGTGCCCCGAAAAGGATCGTCGCGCTCTCGCTTTGAAAATGAACAACCTCCTCGCTTCGCCCGGTTTCGCGACCTGGCTCGAAGGCGAGCCGCTCGATATCCGGCGGATGCTTCACACGCCCGAGGGTAAACCCCGCGTCTCCATTTTCTCGATCGCCCATCTCAACGACGCCGAGCGGATGTTCTTCGTCTCGCTCTTGCTCAACCAGGTGGTCGGTTGGATGCGATCCCAGACCGGCACCACGAGTCTGCGGGCCTTGCTCTACATGGACGAGATCTTCGGGTATTTGCCGCCCACGGCGATGCCGCCCTCGAAGAAACCGATGATGACCCTCTTGAAACAGGGACGGGCATTCGGAATCGGGGTCCTGCTGGCGACGCAGAATCCCGTCGACTTGGACTACAAGGCTCTCTCCAACATCGGTACCTGGTGGTTGGGACGACTCCAGACGGAGCGCGACAAGGCCCGGGTCCTGGACGGTCTCGAAGGGGCCGCGGCCGGGAACGAGGGAGGATTCGACCGGCGGGAAATGGAGCGGCTTCTCGCCGGGCTCGGCAGCCGCGTCTTCCTGATGAACAACGTCCACCAGGACGGCCCCGTGGTTTTTCACGTTCGTTGGGTGATGAGTTACCTCACGGGACCGCTGGCGCGACGCCAGATCAAGGAACTCATGGACGAAAGGCGGCCGCGGAGCGAGGCGGCCCGGTCCTCGGTGCCGCCCCCGCCCGCCGAGGTGCCGCGTTCCGTCGCACCGAAGCGGCAGATTCCGCGGCTTCCCCGCGGAGCGGAAAACTTCTTCGTGCCTGCCGGTGCCGGTGTCGCCGGCGAGGAAATCGAGTATGCGCCCGCGGTGATAGGGATCGGCGAGGCAATCTATCAGGATCACGCCAAAGGTATCTCCGGCACCGTGGAAGTCGCGAAGGTGAACGAGATCGATCTTCGCTCCGGAGACATCGACTGGTCGAAAGACCTCGAACTGCCCGACGGCTTGCAGGTCGGCCAGCTCGGGCGCGAGCCTGTCGACGGGGCCTCGTTCGTCGAGCTGCCGCAGACAATGTTGAATTCGAAAACATGGAACGGATTGGGAAAGGACCTGATCGACTGGCTCTACGCCCGGCATTCCACCACCGTCTTCAGGAGTCCCCTTACGGGCCTGCATTCGAACATCGGCGAATCGGAAGGCGACTTTCGGGCGCGGCTCCTCCACGCCGCTCACGAAGAGCGCGACCGGCAGGTCGAAGAGCTAAAGGAGCGCTACGGCAAGAAAGTCGCCGCGTTGGAAACTCGCATCGCGCGAGCGATGGACACCGTGGCGGAGCAGAAGGCGCAGGCGGGAACCGCCAAGATGGACACCGCGATGCGGGTTGGCGGCACCCTGCTCAGCGCCTCGCTGGGATCGTAGGAGCATGAGTGGTCGGCACGAAGAACTCCGCCGCCTCGACAAGGCGCACCTGTGGCATCCGTTCACCCAGATGCGGGACTGGTGCGCTTCGGACGACGACCCGCTCGTGATCGCGTCGGGCCGCGGCGCGGTGCTGACGGATGTCGACGGCAAGGACTATATCGACGGCAACAGCTCGATCTGGACGAACCTCCACGGTCATCGCCATCCGACCATCGATGCCTCGATCCGGGAGCAACTCGATCGAATCGCCCACTGCTCCGCGCTCGGATTCAGCAACGAGCCGGCGGTGCGGTTGGCGGAACAGCTGGTGGGACTGTTTCCCGCGGATACGCTCACGCGGGTGTTCTTTTCCGACGACGGCTCCACCGCCGTCGAGTGCGCCTGCAAAATGGCGGTGCAGTACCGGCAGCTGAAAGGGGAGGACCGGCGGACCGAGTTCGTCACGTTTGATGGCGCCTATCACGGCGACACGGTCGGGGCCGCTTCGCTAGGCGGGATCGGCACCTTTCACGACCGCTTCGCGTCCCTCGGATACCCCGTGACCCGCGTGGCCGAGCCCGGGGCTCTGCGCGGCTTGGACGAGGAACGGAGTTCCCGGGTGAACGCGGTCGTCCTCGAACCCCTCGTTCAAGGGGCCGCCGGAATGAAAACCTGGCCGTCCGGGATGCTGCGCGAGGTTCGGGAATGGTGCGACCGCCACGGGGCCTTTCTGATTCTCGACGAGGTGATGACCGGTTTCGGGCGCACCGGACGGATGTTCGCCTGCGAGCACGAGGGCGTCGCTCCGGACTTCATCTGCCTGGCGAAGGGGCTCACCGGCGGCTACATGCCCCTGGCGGCCACGCTCACGACCGAGCGCGTGTTCGAGGCCTTCCTCGGTCGTTACGAGGAACTGAAGACGTTCTTCTACGGACACAGTTACTGCGCCAATCCGCTCGGATGCGCGGCCGCGCTGGGTAGTCTCCAGGTATTCGCGGAGGAGTCGGTCCTGGAGTCGCTGCCGGAGAAAATCGAGATTTTCTCCGAGGCGGTTCGAGGGGCGTCGTCGTCGTCGCCCCACATCGGCGACGTTCGGCAGACGGGATTGATCGCCGGACTCGACGTCGTCGACGCGGAAACGGGGAAAGCCTTCGACTGGCGCTTGGAAACGGGTGCCCGGATTTGCAAGCGCGCCCGCCGCTACGGCTTGCTGACGCGGCCCGTCCGGGACACCCTGACGTTGCTGCCGCCGCTGTGCGTCAGCGGAGAACAGATCGCGCAGGCCGTCGACGCGCTGGTGCGAGCGAGCGACGACGTTCTAGCTTCCTGAACGTCGAGCCTCCCGAATAATCTCGTGACGGCGAGCCGCAGCTCTCAGTCGCAGCCGCAGCCACCGCTGCTGCAGCAGCCACCCTCTTCGAGATCTTCGGGGGTGGGCAGGCGTCCGAGTTCGAGCGTTTTCCCGACTTGGCGGGCGATCTGCTGGACGATGCCGTTGAGCGTGGCCTCGGCCTCCATGAAATCCGCGACGACGGGGTTTTTCTTCAAGTCTTCGAGCTGACTCTCGTAGAGGTCGATGTCGGGTTGGCCGAGGCCGCCGCTCTGCTGCTTCTGCTGGAGTTCCTCGCCCAGCTGTCCGAATTCCCGGTACGCGGTCTGGGCTTCGTCGTCCTTGAAAAAGGTTTCAACCTTCGCCGCGTTTTCCTGGTATTCATCCGATTGCAGAATCAGCGAACACAGTTCGCGGGTTCTTTCGAGAATGGCCGAGTTTGGTGAGAGAACTTCCATGGACACGGGTAACCCACCATGGCGGGCATCACAAGAGGCTTATCCCCGCGGCGGCGTAGGGCCAAGTGGATTCGGGAACCGAGAGCCGTCTAGCTCGCTATGGCCCCGGCCTTTCAGCTATTCAGGAGTTAAGGAGTTAAGGAGTTAAGGAGTTAAGGAGTTAAGGCCCGCGGAAGCCCAGCCCTTATGCCTTCTCCCTTGTGCCTAAGTGCCTTTCCCTCCCCCCTACCTGGCCTTCGAGATGTTGACGGGCCGTCCGGTCTCGGTGATGGCGATGAAATCCTGGAGAATCCGGACCGTCTCGCGCTCGTAGGGATCGAACCTGTGGGGATACTCGAGAGCCTTTTCCTCGGGATCTTCCTCCTTTTTCTCGCCACGAAAGCCACTGAGGTCCTCGTCGGAGAGATCGTCCCGAAGGGTGAGTTCTTCGTCGACGACGTTGTCCTGCGTCAGCTTGTAGATGGTGAAAAGGTCCTTTTCTTCCTCGCGCACCTTCGCGAAGCGTGCGATCCGCTCCTGCTTTCGCTTCTCGCGCTTTTGTTCCGCCTCCTCGTTCTCCAAGCGCCGCTTTTCAAGGTTGAGAGACCGGCGGTTCTCGGCGATGCGTTTCTTCTCTTCGGCGATGTCTTCGAGGATGTATTCGAAGCCCTGGCGCGAATGAACGCGGGCTTCGGAAGCCTCCCTCAGCTGATCGGCGGGGAGCGGCGAATCGAAGAACGGCTTGTATTTGCTCGGCTCGATCGGCTCGACTTCGAGAGCGTTGGGAAGCGAAGATTCCCCGATGTCGGCCACGTCCAGCATGGACGGCAGGCGGATGTCGGAAACGACGCCGTCGCCCTGCGTGGAGAAACCGTTGATGCGGTAGAACGTCTGGATCGTCAGCTTGAGAGCGCCCTGCTGGCTGGTCTCGCGGTTGAAGGGCAGGATGAGGTTGTTGGTGAGCACCGGGCGCAGCTGCTGCACGGTCCCTTTGCCGAAGGTCGACTTGTCTCCTACGACGACGGCGCGGCCGTAGTCCTGGAGGGCCGCCGCGAAAATTTCGGAGGCGGAGGCGCTGGCCCGATTGGTGAGGACGACGAGGGGACCGTCGTAGACTGCCTCGCTGCTGCGCGAATACTTCTGGTCGCTGTTGCCGCGCCAGTCGACGGACTGGACCACGGGCCCCTTCCTGATAAAGAGGCCGGTCATGTTGATGGCTTCCTCGAGCGAGCCGCCGCCGTTGTCGCGCAGGTCGACGACGAGTCCGTCGAGGCCTTCGATCGAAAGGCGGGTGAGGAGTCTCTCCACGTCGGCGGTCGTGCTGGTGTTGCCGCCGTCCATGTCGGCGTAGAACGATGGCAGGGTGATCCACCCGAGTTTCTGCTCGTCGCCCTTCGGATCCTTCGTGATGATGAGGTCGGCCGTGGCGAGGCTTTCCTTCAGGTCGATCTGGTCGCGATTGACGTCGACCAACTTGATTTCATCCGTTGTGCCGACGGCCACGACCTTGAGCCGCACCGTCGTTCCGATCTCTCCCCGGATGAGATCGACGATGTCGGAAAGTTTTTTCTCAACGACATCCTCGAATTCGCCGTCTTTGCCCTGGGCGACTCCGATGACGCGGTCTTTCACCTCAAGCTTGCCGCCCTTGAAGGCGGGACCTCCGACGACGAGACCTTCGATGGTGGCACCGCCCTGTTCTTCGTCCCTCTGCAGCATGGCTCCGATTCCGGTGAGGGACTTGTTCATGCCGATCCGGAAGTTCTCGTATTGCTGCTGGGAGAAATACTCGGAATGCGGGTCGTAGGCGCGGGCGACCGACTTGACGAAGAGCGTGGCGACGTCCTCGGTGTCGTTTTCCTTCACCCGCTTGAGAACGCGGCTGTAGCGGTCCGAGACCTTTTCGTAGATCGATTTCTCTGGTTCCTCGGCGGCCGGCTTGTCTTCCGCTTCCTCGCCTTTCTCCAGGCGCTCCTTCTCCTCTTCGGCCTTTTTCTTGGCGACGGCGGCAACGACGAGTTGTTCGCGGAGCAGGTCGCCTTCGATGAGATTGCGCCAGAGTTGGTCGTGCTCTTCGCCGGCCGACGCCCACTCCGAGTCTTTACGGGAGATCTTGACGGTGCGGTCGGAGTCGTAGGTGAACACGTCCGGCTGAGCCAGTTCGCGGGCCAGGGCGACTCGGTCGCGGACTCGCTCTTCGTATACGGAAAAGATGTCGTAGGCTGCCGGGATGCCCTCCTTGCGAACGTGATCGTCGATGAGCGTTTTGTGCTTCTTCTCGAAGTTTTCGATGTCTTCCTTGGTGAAGTAGATTCGGCTGTAGTCCAGCATCTCGAGATAGGTCTTCAGGACCCGGGCGGACATTTCGTCCTGGAACGGCTCCTGCAGGAAGTGCTCGTCTTCGAGCATGCCGACGACGCGCGCCGCGAGGTCGCCGTATTGCGTCTTGGCGTCGAGCTGCGCCGGGCAAAGCGAGCCGACGAGGACGACGGCGAGCAAACCGGAGAGAATTTGGAAGGAGGGAATTCGGATGGGGAACATGGGAATCTGGTCGCGTCTGGTTGAGTGGGATCGCCCCTTTTCGTGTATTAGAGCGTCACGGAAGCGGAAACTTACACTGAAAGATTTACTGGGAAAAGCCTTTTGTCGGACGCAGATGGGCCCCTGCCGTGCTCTCCGCGTTGCAATGGCAGACGTTCGAGCGTATTGGGCTGGCATGGAAGGCGGTTCGTTTTTTCAATCCAGCGCGTGGAAGATCCTCGTCTTCCTGGCCGGGACCGTATTGCTCGCCGCCCTTCTGGCGCCGCCGCTCTACTGGGGCGGCAAGTATGTCGTGGCCCAGGGCTGGCTGGAAGGAGGTTGGTTGCACGGGCTCCACGAATCGATGGAACGGGCCGCTTTTTCGCGGTATTTCAACCGGGCCGTGCTCCTCGGGGCGCTCCTGATGCTCGGGCCGATCCTGAAATGGATGAACGCGGGCCGAACCTCGCGACCGTCCAGGCGCGAAGCGCTCATGCTCGAGCCCAACCCGTCCTGGCTCGGGCACCTAGTTCTCGGGTTCGTCGTGGCCGGCGGCAGCTTGCTGCTGCTCGGCTGGGGCTACGTCGGCCTGGGCTGGTACGAAATGGAGGATCCCGGCATGCCGCTGACCAACGTGCTCCTCGGGGCGCTAGGGACCGCACTGGCCGTGGGGCTGCTGGAGGAGTTCGTTTTTCGGGGGGCGTTGCACGCCGTTCTCGCGAAGGTGCTCAAGCCCAGGACGGTTTTTTTCGTCATCGCCGTGTTTTTCGCCCTGATCCACTTTTTCAACGCGCCGGGGGGGCTGGAAATCGGCGACGTCACGGCGTCGACCGGGTTCTGGATGGTCGGGAAAATCTTCGGCCACTTTTTCGGCCAGTTCGCGGATCCTTATTTCCTCGCGGCCGAGTTCGCCGTGCTCCTGGCCATCGGCCTCGTTCTCGGATACACGCGGATGAAGACCGGTTCGCTCTGGCTCGGCATCGGTCTCCACGCGGGTTGGGTCTTCGGAGTCAAGACGCTCGGACCCTCGACCCGGCGCACTTTCGGGAGGGATGAAATGATGCCGTGGCTCGGCGATACTCTCCGGGTCGGCGCGGTATCCTTCCTCGTGATCTGTCTCACCGGCGCGGTGCTTTGGCTCTGGCTCCGCCGCAAGCCCGGCGACGCGTTCAAGGAGACGCCTGCATGAAACGACTGCGACGCTTCCGTCAGACGCTCGTCGGCTGGGTCTACCCGCCGGTCTGCGGTGCCTGCGAAGAGCCGTTGGAGACCTCGCGCCAAGTGGACAGACCCTTTCTCTGCGAAGAGTGCGAATCGACCCTCGAGCCTGTCGGCGAGGACTACTGCGGCGTCTGCGGCCAGCGCTACCACGCGTTTGTTTCGCGCCTCTCCCGCTGCGCCAACTGCGGCGACCGGGAACTCGGAATCGACTTCGCGGTGAGCGCCTATCGCAGCAGCGGCGTCGCCCGCGGCCTGATGCATCGATTCAAGTACGAAAAGCAGCGCCATCTCTCGCGGCTGATGGGGACTCTTCTCGACGAAGTCTGGCGGGACCGGCGCCTGCACCGGGACTCCTGGTTCGTCGTGCCGGTGCCCCTGCACCCGCGGCGAATGCGAGAGCGGGGCTTCAACCAGTCGCACGAGATCGCCGGCGAACTCGTGCGCCGGGCTCCGGCGAACGTGAACCTGACGTTGTGTCCCGCGCTGAAACGGGTGCGGCACACCGTGAGGCAGGCGCAACTCGACCGGCACGACCGCCTCCGGAACCTGTCGGACGCGTTCGAAATCGGGGGCCGTCTTCCAAAGTCGGCGAAAGTTCCCGCCGGATGGCTCATCGTCGACGACGTCGTCACCACCGGAACGACCGTATCGGAGTGCGCCGGGGTCCTCAGAGGAGCGCTCGAAGTCGAGGCCGTCGCCGCGGTGTCCGTGCTCCGGGGGTGAGGAATTTGGTTGTGGCAAGGCATTTTTCCTCTATTCTGGGGAATCCGCGTAGCGGATCCCGCGCACTCAAAGCAAACGCTGAATTCATCACATGGGCATTTTCAAGAAGCGCTCCATCAAGAGCCTGGGCAAGAAGAAGTCCGACATGCCGGAAGGCCTGTGGAACAAGTGCCCGTCCTGTGGCGCCATCATCGACGAGATCACGCTGAAGCAGCGGCATCGGGTCTGCACCAAGTGCGACCACCACTTCACCCTGACCTCGCAGGACCGCGTCCAGATGCTGCTGGATTCGGATTCCTTCGAAGAAATGGACGCCAGCCTCGAGTCCGTCGACTCGCTCGGGTTCAAGGGCTACAGCGACAAGGTGAAAGGCTATCAGAAGAAGACGGGGCTCAAGGAGGCCGTTCTCACCGGGCGGGGGACGATTCTCGGCAACGCGGTCACGCTGGGAGTGATGGATTTCCGGTTCCTCGGCGCCAGCATGGGCTCCGCGGTCGGCGAAAAACTGACTCGCGCCATCGAGGCGGCGACGGAGGAGCGGCGCGGCGCCATCATCGTGAGCGCCTCCGGCGGTGCCCGGATGCACGAGGGCATCCTCAGCCTCATGCAGATGGCCAAGACCAGCGGCGCCTTGTCGCGGCATCACGAAGCCGGGCTGCCCTACATCTCGGTGCTGACGCACCCGACCACGGGCGGCGTGACCGCCAGTTTCGCTACTCTCGGGGACGTCATCATGGCCGAACCGAAGTGCATGATCGGCTTCGCCGGTCCCCGCGTCATCAAGGAGACCACCCATCAGAATTTGCCTCCCGGTTTTCAAACGGCGGAGTTCCTGCTCGCGCACGGTCTCGTCGACATGATCGTCCAGCGTTCGGAAATGCGCGAAAAGCTGGGGCAGCTGCTCGGCTTCATGCTGCCGGAGAAGAAAGCGGCGTAGCCGTCGTCCTCAACCGAGTTCGGCGATCTCCCGCACCAGGGCCGGTCCCCGGTAGACGAGACCGGTGTAGACCTGGACCAGCGCCGCGCCGGCGTCGAACTTGGCGCGGGCGTCCGCGGCGGACATGACCCCACCGGAGCCGATGATGGGAATGGCGGCGTCCATCTCCGACCGGAGGAGACCGAGGATCTCCGTCGCTTTGCCGGTCAATGGCGCGCCGCTCAAGCCACCGGCCTCGCCGGCCAGCGGATGGTCCGAGACGGCGTCCCGGGCGACGGTGGTGTTCGTCGTGATGACCCCGTCGACTCCCGTTTCGTTGAAAACGGCGGCGAGCGAGCGGACTTGATCGTCGGTCAGGTCGGGGGCGATCTTGATCACGATGGGGACGTGCTTCCCGCCGTGCGTCGGCTTGAGCGACTCTCGCCTTTCCTGCAAGCGGAGGACGAGTTCGCGGCAGCTCGCGTCGTTCTGCAGATCCCTCAAACCCTTGGTGTTCGGCGAGGACAAGTTGGCGGTGACGTAGTCCGCCTCGGCGTAGACGCCTTCGAAACAGGCGAGGTAATCGTCGGCAGCCCGCTCGTTCGGCGTATCGAAGTTCTTGCCGATGTTGATTCCCAGCACACCGCGAAAGTTCTTCTTCGAGCGGCGAAGATTCTCGAGGAGGCCGTCGACGCCCGGATTGTTGAATCCCATCCGGTTGACGATGGCGCGGTGGCTCTTGAGACGGAACAGACGCGGCTTTTCGTTTCCCGGCTGCGGGCGCGGCGTGACGGTTCCGATTTCGACATGGCCGAAACCGAGATGACCGAAGGCGCCCACGGCGGTCCCCGCCTTGTCCAGTCCGGCGGCGAGACCGACCCGGTTGGGAAACTCGAGGCCCATGAGCTCGATCCTCTTCGATCTAACGGGGCCGGCCACGATGGACAGCAGCCCGAGGGAGTCGGCGGCCCGCATCGCGAACAGGGTCGCGTGGTGGGCGGTCTCCGCGTCCATGGCGAAAAGCAGCGGGCGGGCGATGGGGTAGAGATCGGGCATGGGCGACGGGTGTTGCTTACGGTTAGACCGGTCGGCCGGGCTGGGCAAGCCCGGCGGGAAACTGCATATTGCCCCGAACCTGATGTTGACGGACAGTGCGGTTCTCCAACCCGCTCATGAACCGCGTCGTCGCCGGAGCCGCCTCTCTCAATCAAATCCCCCTGGACTGGGACGGGAACTGTCGTCGTGCCGTCGCCGCCATCCGGGAAGCGCGGGAAGAGCGCATCGGGTTTCTGTGTCTGCCGGAACTCGCCATCACCGGCTACGGCTGCGAGGATATGTTTCTCTCTCCGGAAGTGGGCGAGCGCGCCGTCGCAATGCTGGAGGAACTGGCTGCGGAATGCGGGGGAATGATCGTGGCGGTGGGACTGCCCCTGTGGTTCGAGAGCTCGGTCTACAATGCGGTCGCCCTCATCGCGGACGGGGAGGTGGTCGGCTTCGTCGCCAAGCAGAATCTGGCGGGCGACGGTCTGCACTACGAGACGAGGTGGTTCAAGCCGTGGCGGGAGAACGAAGTCGAGATGATCGCGTGGAAAGGCGGGCTGTTGCCGCTGGGCGATCTGGTTTTCGACATCGGGGGCATTCGTCTGGGGTTCGAAATTTGCGAGGACGCCTGGGTGGCCGCGCGGCCGGGCACGCGACTGGCGCAGCGGGGCGTCGACCTGATTTTCAATCCGAGCGCCAGTCATTTCTCCTTCGGCAAGCAACAGATACGGGAACGTTTCGTTCTCGAGGGTTCGCGGGCGTTCGCCTGCGGCTACGTCTACGCCAATCTGCTCGGCAACGAGGCGGGCCGAATCATCTACGACGGCGGCACGGTGATCGCCTGCGGCGGCGAGTACCTGGCGGAGGGGAAGCGGTTTTCGTTCCGCGACTACGTCGTCACCGCGGCGACGATTGACATCAACGTGACGCGCCTGCACCAGGCCCGGCAGGTCAGCCATCGGCCCATCGTGGGCGAGGCGGCCGAGCTGACGGTGCGGGTGGGGTTCGTGCCAGAGTGGCGCGGCTCGGTGACGACTCCCTTCAGCCGGGCGATGATCGGCGAAGAGACGAAGGAGGAGGATTTCACCCGGGCGGTGGCGCTCGCGCTGTTCGATTACCTGCGGAAGAGCTATTCGTGCGGCTTCGTGGTCTCGCTGAGCGGCGGCACCGATTCCGCCGCCACTGCCGTGCTGGCGAAACTGATGGTCGACCTGGCGATCGCGGATCTCGGTGAAGAGGGATTCCGCGAGAGGCTCGGCCACATCCCGTTCGACGAGCGCCCGCTCGTGAATCAATTGCTCAGCTGCGTCTACCAGAGCACCCGAAACAGTTCCGAGACCACCCGCCACGCCGCGGAGACGGTGGCCGTGGCCATCGGCGCGGACTACCACGAGTGGGAGGTGGACGATCTGGTCCACGGCTACCGCGCCAAAATCGAGAACGCCGTCGGACGGGAGCTTTCCTGGGAAACGGACGATCTGACGTTGCAGAACATCCAGGCGAGGGTGCGCGCGCCGGGTGTCTGGATGCTGAGCAACATTCGGAACGCCCTCCTTCTCGCCACGAGCAACCGCTCCGAGGCGGCCGTCGGCTACGCGACCATGGACGGCGACACCGCCGGCGGGCTCTGTCCGATTTCCGGCATCGACAAGGCGTTTCTGCGGCACTGGCTCCTGTGGATGGAAACCGAGGGCCACGAACCCGATATTCACCCCGTTCCGGAATTGAAGACCGTCAACGACCAGACGCCCACGGCCGAACTTCGCCCCCCCGAAGACGAGCAGACCGACGAGTCGGACCTCATGCCCTATCCGGTTCTCGACGCCATCGAGAGGCTGGCGATCCGCGACAAGAAGCTGCCCGTCGAGGTGTGGACGCTGATGTGCGAGAGTCACCTCGACTACGATCCCCAAGCACTGAAACAATGGGTGACGAAGTTTTTCCTACTCTGGAGCCGCAACCAGTGGAAACGGGAGCGCTACGCCCCGGGATTTCACGTCGACGACAAGAATCTCGATCCGAAGACATGGTGCCGCTTTCCCATCCTCAGCAGCGGCTTCGGCAAGGAGTTGGCGGAGCTGGCGGCACTGAAAGACTCTTGAAACGTGCCCGCCCAGGGGCTGGCCGGCGCTGGAAGAATTCCGGCTTTTCTTCTCTTTCGCGAGGAACCACGGAGCGAGCCTCCGCACCCCAGGAGACACGGTCCCCGGGCGGCGATCGGGCGACCCGAGGCCGCATTTCCGGTAGCTTGGGGGCCGGCATTCGAGTCAGTCTCGCTACCGCGAATAATTAATTTGTATTACTTTAATATCCGAATAGTCTGATATTTATGATCTCCAATCGCTACGCGGCTCGCTTTGATTGGGCGGACTGCCTCCAGGCGATCCGGGCGCGCTGGTCGCTGGTGGTTCTCATCGTCTCGATCGTGCTCGTCTCGGGCGCGGCGATCCGGTGGCGGTTCCCGCAGATGTACCGCGCTTCAGCCGAGGTGGAATTGCTGAACCGGGTGGCCGACGACCCCGTTTACCGGCGATCCACCGAGGTTCAAGCCTCGGCCTTGAATCGGCTCGGCCGGGAGATGGCGGAGATGAAAAGCCGATCTTTGCTCGCCGACGTCGTCAGAATTTGCGATCTCGTCGATCGATGGAAGCTCGGGAGCGCGGCTCACGCCAGGGCCCTGCTCCGCGACCGCCTCGAGGTGCGGCGAGGTTCGCACGGCAGTGCCTTCATCATCGAGGTTCAGGACGTGTCGAAGGAAGGCGCCGCGGAGTTGGCGAACGCGCTGGGCGAACGCTTCGTCTCCCGGAAGTCTTCCGCCGCGGTGGTCGAGGCGAACCGGCGGGCCGCCGAACTCGCCGGCGAAGCGAGGAACCAGAGAGAGTCCATGGAGGCGCTTGAAAGACGACTTCTCAAGTTGAATCGCGGGCCCGAATCCGGCGGGACCCTCGTGGCGGAGCTTCGTCGCCAACTGATCTCGGGAAATCATCTCCTCAGAGCCCTCGAGGCGAGGCATCAGGCGGCGATGATCGACGCGCACGAAAAGAAAACGGTCGCCATTCTCGCTCTTCCCGCCGACCCCGCCGCGGCCGTCGCCCTCGGAAACCTCTGGCTGACCCTGGGAGGGTTGATCCTCGCGGGTGCGTTTCTGGGCAGCGGGGTGGTGGCCTTGGGCGCTCTCGGAAAGGGGCGCTGGGCGGTAGCGGGAAAGCTGGGCGAAAAGCTGGACCTCACCGTGACGGGGTTCACTCCGGTAACGGGAACCTCGTTCATGAAGCGGGTCCGGCCCGCCGCGCCTGTCATCGAGCCGTACCGCGATCTGAGGACGAAGATCGATCGTCTTCCCGCGGCGGACTGCATGTTTCTGACGCTCCTTCCCGAGGGGGAGAACTGCGGCCTTGCCGAGGCGCTGGTTAACTTGGCCGCCGTCCACGCCGACGGGGGACACACCGTCCTCGTGATCGACGCCGATCTGCGGGACCCCCGACTCCACGAGTGTTTCGAGGCGGCCCGGCATCCGGGCCTTTCCGACTACCTCAGCGGCGAGATGCGCCTCGAGGAGACGATCCTCAAGACCCGGAGAAACAATCTCTGGTTCATGCCGAGCGGACCGATGCACGACGATCCCTGCGGGCTCGTTGCCGGAAGGCGGATGAAGGATCTGGTCTGGAATATGAGGAGCCGCTTCGACTACATCATCGTGGCTTCCCCGTCGATTCATCAATATTCCGAGGCCGGGGCGCTCGTCGAGTACGCCGACCACACGGTGGTGGTCGCGCCGTACCGCGATCACACGACCGCCCGTCTCAGAAAAACGAAGCACGCGGTCGAGGCGGCGTCCGGGGTCCTGTCCGCGGCTTTTCTGAGTTACGTCGTCGAGACCGACGAACCGTCCTATCCCGTGGTTCGGATCAAGCCCGAAACGGGAAGCGAGAAAGCGGCGAACACGGTGGAACTGGACGCGGCGCAGCCTAGGCCGGCTTTTCGGATTCGGCGCTCGCGGCACGGGAATCGATGAAGGATTCGAAGTGGTGCCTCAAGGGATGCGGCACGATGGCGCTCAGGACGACGTCGTTTCCCTCGTAGGCCTCGCGGACGATTTTTCCTTCGCGGTGGAGCAGTGCCACGAGATCCTGGCGCGCCTGCGGGATTCTCAAGGTCAATCGCGAAACGCGGTCCACCATCATGTCGCAGAGGCGCGCCCTGAGGCGATCGATTCCTTCACCGGTCGTCGCGGAAATGAAAACTGCGTTCTCGCCGAAATGATTCTGCAGTTGGTGGATTCGCTCGGGATCGTCCGCGATGAGATCCACCTTGTTGAGAACCACGACCACGGGCTTGTCGGCGGCCTCCAGTTCCTCGAGGACGGAAATGGTGGTTTTGTAGAGTTCGAAAATCTGGGGGGAACTGGCGTCGAGGACGTGGATCAGAAAGTCGGCGACCACCGCTTCCTCCAGCGTCGCCTTGAAGGCTTCCACGAGACGGTGGGGAAGATTGCGCACGAAGCCGACCGTGTCCGTCACCAGGAGAGGCTGTCCGTCCGGCAGTTCCACGCGCCGGGTCGTCGGGTCGAGCGTGGCGAAAAGCTTGTCTTCCGCCAGAACCTCCTCGGAGCCGGCGAGCGCGTTGAGCAGCGAGCTCTTCCCGGAGTTCGTGTAGCCCACGACGGAAGCCTGCGAGATGCCCTCGTCGGAGCGCTGCTTCCGCTGGGTTCTGCGATTCTGCCGCACCGCCTCGAGGTCGGACTTGATGCGGTCGATTCGTTTCCGGGCGAGCCGGCGGTCGACCTCGATCTGCTGCTCGCCTTCGCCGCGGGCCGCGCCGCCGCCGCCCTTGCCGCCCCCGGTCGCTCCGCGTTGACGGTCGAGGTGGGACCACATGCGCGCGAGGCGGGGAAGGGAATACTGCATGCGGGCGAGTTCCACCTGCAGGGTGGCCTCCTTCGTCTGCGCCCTCATCCGGAAAATATCGAGGATGACCTCTTCGCGGTCGATGACGGTGATGTCGCCTTCGGCCTCCCACACTCGTTGTTGGCCGGGGGAGAGTTCGTTGTCGAAAACAATGCAGTCGGCTCCCATTTGCGCCGCTTCGTCGAGGAGTTCCTTCGCCTTTCCCGATCCGGTCAGGTACTTCTTGGTCAAGGTCCTGACAAAGACGCATCGCTTCGCGACGACCTTGATTCCGAGGGTGGAGACCAGCTCCGCCAGCTCTACGAGGAGGCTTTCGGCGGCTTCCTCGTCGTCCCGGTCGAAGTACGCGCCGATGAGAAAGGCGCTCTCCACCATGCGGGGTTTCTCGCGGGTGTCGAACATCACGCGAGCAGCGACTTCAGCGTCGCGAAATCCTTTTTGATCGCCTCGACCACCTTGGGCAGCATTTCGGGATCCTTGTGCTTCAGGTATTCGACGTGCAAGCTGACCGGGCCGTCGAAGTCGCTGTTCTTCAGCGTTTCGTAGAATGCCTTGTCGACCGCGCCCTCGCCGAGCGGACCCCAGCTCAGCTTGTTGTCGTTCCAGGCGGGTTCCTTGAAGTAGACGGTGTCGATGTAGGGCTTGATCATGGCGAAGTTGAGCGGCCAGGCCTTGGCACCCTCAACGGTGGCGTGACCGATGTCGAAAGCGACGCCGAGTTCCGAGGGGTCGTGTTCGGCGAAAACTTCGCCGAGGTCCCAGAGCGGTGCTCCGAAATAGTCCTTACCCGAATGGTTCTGGTAAACCGGCTTGATCCCGAGTTCGCTGCTGAGGGCGACAAGGTCCTTCAGCTTCGGGCGGAATTCGTCGAGTTGAGGGTGAATCGGCTTGTTCAAATCGTACTTGTAGTAGGCCATCCGGTAGCGCTTCACTCCGAGGTCGGCCGCGGTCCGCAGAACCGCTTCGGTGCGTTGATCTTCGCTGACTTCGTTGATGCCCGACGTGAGAAGGGTCAGGTTGAGCTCATTTTTCTTCAGCGCCTCGACCATCTTCGGGAGGTCGTCCTCGACCTTCTCCGGAACGACGTGACCGCCCGGGCGCACCGGCGCCTCGACGCCGTCGAATCCGATCGCGGCGATCTGCTCCGCCATCTCCTCGTAGCTCAAGAGCTGCAAGGCCTTGGTGAACGTGCAAAACTCGAAGCGGGAGTTGGACGGCTTGTCTTCGCCGGCGCCGGCGAGCGGGCTCAGCGCGAGGCCCGCCGCGGACAATTTGATGAATTCGCGACGGCTCGACGGGATGGGGTGACTCATAGACGTATGGTATCGGTGCTTGCCGGTCTCGGCAACAGTTGAGATACTCGCAGACGCGTCACTCGATTGCTCCCCATGAAAATACCATCACTCATCTGCTCTCTCGCCGGCCTCGGTCTCCTTGTCGCCCCTGCGGACTTGTCCGCGCAGATCATCGGAAACACCGGAGGCGGCTGGTCGGTGCGCGGCAGCGACCCGATCATGATCTTCCACGGCGACGATCACGTCACGAGCTACCATGCCGGCAACGAGGCGGGAAAGCCGTACTTCTATCCTGTCATCGGACCCACCGGCGAACACATGACCCGCCACTGGCCCATGAAGGAAGGCGTCGAGGGAGAGGCGTCCGACCACATTCATCATCGAGGCATGTGGTACGGACTCGGGAACGTCAACGGTCTGGACTTCTGGCATTTCGCCGGCGACGGGAAGAAGAAAGACAAGAAATTCGGATCGATCCGCCACGTGGGGATGAACGGGATCACGATGTCCAAGCAAGATCTCGCCTTTACGACCAAGTCCGAATGGCTCGCCGAAGACGACCCGGAGAAGCGAGTTCTCTCGGATCGTCGCGAGTTCCGACTGTTCTATCGCAAGGACGGCGCCTTGGTCGTCGACGCCACCATCGAACTCATCGCGGACGCCGGAGACGTCACGATCCGGGACGACAAGGAAGGCGCGTGGTCGATCCGGACCCAGCCGACGCTGCGTCTCGAAGGCGACGTGGCGAAAGGAAGTATCGTCAACAGCGAGGGCGTCACCGGGAAAGACGCCTGGGGCAAGCGGGCCGCCTGGGTCGACTATTTCGGGCCGGACCAGAAGGGCAATCCGGTGGGGATCGCAATCCTCGACCATCCGTCCAACTTCCGTCACCCGACCTGGTGGCACGCCCGGCACTACGGTCTTTTCACGGCCAACCCCTTCGGACAGGGAAATTTTGAAAAGGACGCGCCCGAGGGCGCCGGGAACCACACCATCGAGAACGGCGATTCGTTGACCTTCCGCTACCGCACCATCTTCCACGAAGGAGACGCGGAGTCGGCGGAAATCGCCAAGGCCTTCGAGGCGTTCGCGGCGGATTGAGGGTTTCCGGGTTCCTTGTCGCCGACGCGACCGTCACCGACGCGAGCGTCCTCCTCGAGGCGCGGACTCGGCGGACGTCCTCGTCAGGCCCCGTCCCAGCTACTGTAGACGTTGACCCGGGTGCCGTAGGTCGTGTTGTCGAAGATCACCTGGGCGGCGCTGTCGGGCAGCCGGATGCATCCGGCGGACGCGGGATAGCCGGGCAGGTAGCCGGCATGGACTCCGTAGACGCTTCCGCTCAGTCGCATCCAGTAGGGCATCTGGACCCCGTAGATGGTCGAAATTTTTCCCGATCGCACCCGTTGGGACACGCTGAAACTGCCGCGCGGCGTCCACTTGCCGGGCCGGGCGGTGGAGACCGGGGTCTCCACCGCGATCTTTCCATCGACCAGGAGGTAGCCGCGCTGATCCGCCACGTCGATGACGACGCGGGTATTGCTGCGGGTGCTCTTGGCGAGCATAAACGTGTTGACGCGGGCGCCGCTGGAGTGTGTCTCGACGGTCGGTCGGGTAATGAAGCTTTTGTTGAAAAAACTTCCGGAACGAGCTGCCGAGGCAGTGTCGCTGCGTTCCCCAATGGGTGAGCAGGCGGAAAACATCGTCGCACCCAGGGCAAGGGACAACGAAAGAGCGCACGAGCGTACTCTTCTCTTCATAACTGTCTGTATTTGTCTGTGACTACGCGCTGAGCGTGTCGGTGTTTGTGTGTTCGAGACAATAGCTCGAATTACAATAAAGACAAATAATTATGACAATTATACTACCTGTTTTCTGAAAAGATCAGGAAAGGAGATCTCGCTCGGGGTCGGTATCCGCTTCGTAATCAACGCCTTCGAGCCCGAATCCGAATAGCCTGAGGAATTCCCTTTTGTAACCCGAAAAGTCAGAAACCTCGGAAAGGTTCTCGGTGGTGACCTTTTCCCAGACCTCTTCGATCTGGGCCTGGACGTCGTCGCGCATTTCGCGGTCGTCGAGGCGGATGCGGCCTCGATCGTCGAGTTCCGCTTCCGATCCGCCGGCGAGATGGTCGCCGAAGAGCCGCTGGATCTGCTCGATGCAGCCTTCGTGGAGACCCTTTTCCTTCATGATTTTGTAAAGGAGCGAAATGTAGAGAGGCACCACCGGGATGGCCGAACTCGCCTGCGTCACGAGGGCCTTGTTGACGGAAACGAAGGCAGAGCCTTCGCCGAAGGTTTCGTTCATCCGGACCGCCGACTGTTCGAGGTGTTCCTTGGCGCGGCCGATCGTGCCGTTGGTGTAGATCGGGTAGGTGAGATCGGGCCCGATGTAGGAATACGCCACGGTGGTGAAGTCGTCGGCCAGCAGCCCTGCTTCGTCCATGGCGTGAATCCACATCTCCCAGTCCTCGCCGCCCATCACCTTGACCGTGTGGATGATCTCGTCGTCTTCGGCCGGCTCGATGGTGACCGTGCCGACCTCGCCGGTGTCGGTGTTGAGATTCTTCTGGGTGTAGGGCTTGCCGATGGGCTTGAGCACCGACTTGTAGGTCTCGCCGGTGGTCGGGTCGGTCCGCCGCGGCGAGGCGAGACTGTAGACGACCGTGTCGATCCGGCCGAGGTCGCTCTTGATCGCTTCGAAAACCTGCGCCTTCATCTCGTTGGAAAAGGCGTCTCCGTTGAAGCTCTTGGCGTAGAGCCCCTCCTTCTTGGCAGCTTCCTCGAAGGCGACCGAATTGTACCAGCCCGCGCTGGCCGTCTTGCGTTCGGTTCCGGGCTTCTCGAAGAAGACGCCGATGGTCGACGCGCCTCCGCCGAAAGCGGGAACGATGCGCGAGGCCAGGCCGTAGCCGGTGGAGGCGCCGATGACGAGCGCGTTCTTCGGCGGATCGGCGAGGCGAGGCTGCGACTTCACGTAGTCGATCTGCGCTTGCACGTTGGCGGCGCAACCCTCCGGGTGGGCCGTCGTGCAGATGAAACCTCGAGTCTTGGGAGAAATGATCATGATGAATTTCGAATAACGCGATTTTCCGAGCGATAGCAACCGCGCGGCGCGAAAACAACCGATTCGTGCGAAGGAAACGATTGCGGATACGGGACCGGACAGGGTTGAATGCAGAGCCCGACCCTGTCCGACGGGACCGCTCGGGAGAAGCGACTCGGCTCGCGGGCGCGAAAAAACCCGCGACCGCCTCGAGGCGTCCGCGGGTTTTCGAAAGGCGTCTTGGAGACGGATTACTTGATTTCCTGCGCGTGGAAGATCGCCCAGTCGTCCAGAGCGTTCAGGCTGACGGCGTCCTTGACGGTGCCGTCGTCTTCGCGGCCGGCGTCGGCGAGGATCTCCTTGCGGGTATCGTCGTCGTGGACGTAACCGGTGATGGCGGCGTTCAGCTTGTCGACGGCGTCCTGGTCGAGGGAACCGCCCTTCTGCTGGAGAATCCAGTTTTCCAGTTCGACGTAGGTGGGCTTGGACTCCTTGACGAAGCTTTCGAAGTCCCCCTTGTCGATGCCGATGCCGTCGAGCACCATTTGGTCGTATCCGGCGCCGATGGCGGGATAGTCCGAATGAAGTTTGCCCACGGCGTCGAGGGACACTTTGAGCCAGAGGCGGGGGAGGTGAAGCACGCCGAGGGGGCCGGCCACGCCGGAGCTGATGAGAGGAACAATATTGCTCATGTTTTTTTAAGTCGGTTCAGTTGGTTTCGCGGCGGGATTTTCCTGCCTGTAACGTGACGGAGACTAGGGGGACGCCCTTTCCACTGCAACCAAATTCCAATCTTGATCCCGTGACGGAAAACCCCGGGCTCGCCGCAGGATCGTCTTGCCCCGGCGGAGCGGGCCGCTATGCTTCGGGATAATGCAGATCGATTTCGGCGCTGCCTGCAGTGGGCTTTTCAAAACGCGGGACAAGTGGATGACGATCCTGCTGCTCAGCGTGTGCAGCCTTCTCTTCCAGCACTACGATCTGTATCTCGAGAGGGGAGGCCGGTCGATCGCGGTCGCGAACGAAGTCGTCCGCAACCACAACGACAACTTGCCGCCTTTGCCGAACCGAGGCGGTCGTCCGCCCGATCTTCCGCAAATCCGAACTCAGTCACCCTGACATGATTAAAAACACTCCCTGCCCCAAGACTTCCCGCCGCGGATTTCTCGCGACGACCGCCACCGCGCTGAGCGGTTTCCATCTCTCCACGTCCAAGACCCGGGGCGCCGCCCCGCAGGTCGTCGGCCACGGCGATTTCCAATACGAGGTCGTGGCAGGCTGGGGACAGCTCGACCCCGAAAAAGTCCCCGTCGGGAACTGCCACGAGATGGTCGAGGACGGTAAAGGCCGGCTCATCCTGTTCCAGACCGACACCAGGAACAACGTCATCGTCTACGACAAGTCCGGCAAGTTGCTCGACACCTGGGGGACCGAATACCCCGGGGCCCACGGGCTCGACATCGTCGCCGAAAACGGGGAGGAGTTTCTCTTTCTGACCGACACCAAGCAGGGAAGGGTTTTCAAAACCACCCTCGACGGAAAAGTCGTCATGGAGATCGGGCGGCCCGATCTGCCGCAGTACGCCGACCCGGAGGCACCGTTTCGGCCGACCAACGTGATGTCCGCCCCGGACGGCACCTTCTACGTCGGCGACGGGTACGGCAGCAGCTGGGTCACGCAGCATGCCGCCGACGGCGAATTGCTCAACGTTTTCGGAGGGAAAGGCGAGAAGCCGGAGAGTCTCGACACCCCGCACGGCGGCATCGTCGACACCCGCGATCCAGACAATCCCACGCTGATGATCTGTTCCCGCGGCGAGAACGCGCTGAAGCGCTTCACTCTGGCCGGCGTCCATCTCGAAACCATCCCGATTCCCGGCATGCGCGTCTGCCAGCTCGCGATGTACGGCGACTACATGGTGGCCGTGCATTTGGAGGGCCTGATCTCCGTGGTCGACAAGCGAAACCGGGTCGTCTCCCATCCTGGCGGCACCGAGCCGGAGTACGGCAAGGACCGAATCCTCGCCGCTCCCGCCAAGCTGGAAGAATCGAGTCCCTTCACCCACCCGCACGGCGTCTGGATCGACGAGGAGGAGAGCGTCTACGTCCCGCAGTGGAACTCGGGGAAAACCTATCCGATCAAGTTGAGGCGGGTCTGAACGCGGTGTCGTTGCTCAACAGTCTCTCAAAAGAGCTCCGTCAGCGCCCGACCTTCCGAGAGCAGGTTGATCGGCCGTCCGGCGCGATCGATCGCATCCAGGTCGGTGACTCCCATGGCGTGGTAAACCGTCTTGGTGATGTCCTCGGGCCCGACCGCGTTCTCGACCGGGAGTTCGCCGTAGCGGTCCGTTTTTCCGAACGTCTGCCCTCCCTGGATTCCTCCCCCGGCCATGACGATACTCTGGCAGGCAGTCCAGTGGTCCCTTCCCGCGCCGGCCACCCCGCCGGAACGACGGTCTCCGATTTTCGGTTTGCGACCCATTTCGCTGGAAACGACCACGAGCGTTTCGTCCAGCATTCCGCGATTCGAGAGATCCTCGATCAGAGCCGAGTAGGCCCGGTCGAATTCGGGCAGCAAGGCGTCGGCGAGACAGTTGAAATTGTTTCCGTGCGTGTCCCAGCCCCCGGCGCTGCGGCATTTGCTTTTCAGATCCTGATCCTCTCGCCAGAAGACGGTGATGAAGGGAACTCCCGCCTCGGCGAGTCGACGGGCCATGAGCAGGCTCATCCCGTTGATCGTTTTTCCGTAGCGCTCGCGCGTCGCTTCCGATTCCTGCTGTAGATCGAAGGCCGAGGTAGTGGTCGCCGAATCGAGAAGGGAAAAGGCCTGATCCTGGTATACGCCCAAATCCTGGATCGAAGCGTTCGCATCGAGGTCGGCGCGGGTTTGGTTGAGGGCTCCGAGAAGCGCGCGCCGGTCCTCGAGTCGCCCCTTGCTCGTCTGCAGTCGCAGCGAGGGGGCGCTGATTTTCATGGGTTCGGCACGGTCGCCGTAAAGATAGAGCGGATCGTGCAGCGGCCCCAGCTTCCCGGCGAACTGCCCCGGTCTGGTGTAAGGCGCCCGGCTTGGCTTGTGCGGCAGCGAAATCACCTGCGGGAGATCGGGGTGGCGGGGGCGCTTCGATCCGACCACGCTGCCCATGAACGGCCAGTCGTCCGGATGAGGGCGCCGATCGTTTCCCTGAGTCTTGAAAGTCTGGTCGGGGGCGTGCCCGGTGAGATTGAAGTAGTACCCCGCATGGTGATCGCCGGTGGCTCGACCGTAGTCCGTCACCGAGCGGACGATGGCGAGCTTGTCGGCGACCTTGGCCGTCATCGGCAGGTGTTCGCACAATTGAATTTCGGGCGCGGCGGTGGGAACGACCCCGAAGAGGCTTCGGTATTCGGAGGGCGCGTCAGGTTTCACGTCCCACATGTCGACGTGGGAAGAACCACCGCAGAGAAAGAAAAGTATCGTCGTCTTGGCCGCGGAGGACGGCGGTACTGCCACGGCGGCATCGCTCGCCCCCAGCATCGAAGTGCCGAACCGGAAACCCGCGACCCCCGCTGTCGATGCGACAAGAAAATCACGGCGGGATGGATGGGGTGCGGTCATTGACGATAGACACTCTATCATTGCCGGGACCGACAAACGATCACGTGATTGAGTATGGTTGGCCCGACGTGTCTTTCAAAATCCCGTACAGTTCCGAGAGCGAAGGCGAGGGGGAAGGCGAACCGGAATCGGCAGGCGGATCACGGCACGACCGGCAGCAAAATCCGCGAGGGGCGTTCCCGGTCGTGGTAAAGCGTGTTCTCCGCCGTGGCGACGCGGCGATGGTCGTTGAGCGGTTCCCCCGTGTTGGGATTGAGATCGAAGCGCGGGTAGTTGCTGCTGGAAATGTCCACGCGGATGCGGTGGCCTTTCTTGAACACGTTGGAGGTGGGGTAGAGCTTGATGGTAAAGGGATAGACTTCGCCCGGTTCCATCAGCTTTTCTTCCTCCAGCGAATCGCGGAACCTGGCCCGCACGATGCCGTCGCCGAGCATGAGATCGAATCCGTCGGGCCAGTCTTCGGAGGGGGGATAGACGTCGATGAGCTTGGCGGTGAAGTCCGTGTCCACGGCCGAGGACGAGGCCCAGAGCTTCACCTCGAGCTCGCCCGTCACCTCGAGGTCTTCCTCCAGGGGTTCGCTTTGAAACACGAGAACGTCGCGCCGTGCGGACAGGGGAACGGGCTCGCGTCCGAGATCGTGGTGGACGAGTGTTTCCATGTGTTCGCCGCCGCGCTGGTCGTAGGCGCCGGAAAGCATGAGATCGTTGCCGGAGGATGTCTGCCCTCCGATGCTCGGGACGGGGTCGGCGGGATCGTAGAGGTAGGTCGTGGAGGCGTCGGCCGCCTCGGGAGCGGACGCCGAGAGGGTGCCGTCCTCGTGGAGGTAGTAGGGGACGATCTCGGCGCGCTCGAGCGGCCAGTCGTTTTCGTCGCGCCAGTAGCCGCCGTGTTGGAGAAGACCTTTCTCGGTCTTCGATCCGTCCCCGGTGCCCATCACGAAGATGCGGACCGGCGTGGCGAAGGGCGCTTCCTTGCCGACCTTGTTGTCGATGCCCTTGAGCCAGTGATCGTACCATTCCAGCCGCCAGGCGCGGTGATCGGGAATGGCGGCTTCCTTGCCGAAGGAGACCTGGCCGTGTTGGTGGCCGTGGGGACCGTTGTGGATCCACGGCCCCATGATCATGTAGACGGGCTTCTGAATCGCCCGGCTCAGGACCCGGTAGTTGGCGGTGGTGTTGCCCGCCCAGGAGTCGTACCAGCCTCCCACGAGATAGACCGGGATGTCCTGGTAGTCGCCGGGATGGTCGATGAGGTTGTTCTGTCGCCAGTAGTCGTTGTTGGCTCCGTTTTCCATCGCTCCGACGAGCCACTCTTCGTATTCGGGAGCGAGGCGCAATGGCGTCGTCCCCCGCCGGAGGGGCAAATGACGCAGGTAGTGGCCGCGGTTTTCGGACATCGTCTCGAGGGCCTCGACCTTGCCGGGATCTTCAGCGTGGCGATTGCCGCGGGCGGCGTTGATGAGGATCCAGTTCCAGAAACGCAGTTCGAAGGCCCCGCCATTGCGCATGCTTTGGTGGCCCATGTTCGACATCGCATCGGCGGGGATGACGGTCTTCAGATGCGGCGAGCCGGCCGTGGCGAGGGCGTGCTGGGTGCCGCCGAAGTAGGAAACCCCGATCATGCCGATCTGGCCGTCGGACCATTCCTGCGCCGCGATCCAGTCGGCGGTGTCCTGTCCGTCGGGGCCGTCGTCGACGAGCATGCGCCAGATGCCCTCGGAGTTCCAGCGGCCCCGGGTGTCCTGCGCCACGAAGACGTAGCCTCGGGCGGCGTAGTACTCGCCGTACGAACGCTGCCCGTCCTTGTTGTAGGGCGTGCGGCTGAGAATGACCGGGTAGCGCCCCTCTTTGGGGGTGTCCCCCTTCGCGGGCAGGTAGAGGTCGGTGGCCAACTCGACGCCGTCGCGCATCGCCACCATCGTGTTGGTGCGGGCGACGACGTCGCTGCCGGGCTCGCGAGCGGAGAGCGGTAGTCCGGTCGGCGCGAGCAGCAGCGCGGCGACGGCAGCGAGCCGGACCGGGGAGAGGAAGGACAGCGGAAGGGGGGCGGGTGGATTCATGATCGGAAGTGGCGTCCTTGTACAGACGCCCGGTGCCGCCATCAAGCGTCTTGAGCGCCGTCAACGCGGGAGGGGCGCCGGGGAAAAAGCCAATCGAGACGGGTTGAAACGACGGCGTTTCGGCGGGAAGCTCTCTTCCGCCGCGAGTCCCCGCGAATCGAGTTCGACACGCGGGTGGTTGCTCGAGCCTGTCGGCAGGGCGCTCCACGTGGGAAAATCTTTTAATCCTTAATGAAAGCGTTCCTTGCCGCGGCCTTCGTTGCCGTCAATTTACTGCCCGCCGGGCCCGTCCATTCCCAGGACGGTGAGCGAGGCGGACTTTTCGGCTGGCTGCGGAAGCGGAATTCCAGCCCGGCTCGAGAAGCGACGTCCGTCCGAACCTCCCAAGACCAGGCCACCTCCGCCAACGGCGAAATCGAATTCGGGTTGGGCCAGGCCGACATTCGGGCTCTGGTCGATCTTCACAACCAGGCGCGGCGCGAAGTCGGGGTGGAACCCGTGGAGTGGAATCCCCGCCTGGCCCGTTTCGCGCAGGAGTGGGCCGACGAACTCGCCCGCACCGGGGAATTCAAGCACCGCCCCCGGCAGCAGCACGGCTACGGCGAGAACCTCGCCTCCGGGACGACCGGCAGCTACACCGCGGCGTCGCTCGCCGGCCAGTGGTACGCCGAAAAACGTCTTTTCCGAGGCAACCCCGCCTTCGGCCGCGGCGACATGCCCGCCGCTCACTACACCCAGATGATCTGGCGGAACACGACCGAGATCGGCGCGGGCATCGCCGTATGCCGCACCGGTCCCTACCGCGGCATGACCATCCTCGTCTGCAACTACAACCCCCCCGGCAACGTGATCGGCGAGCCGGTGCACTGAGAGTCTGTTGAAAAACTCGGCGCGCCGTTCCTCCGCAAATCGGCGCTTTCGCGGACTTCGGGCACCGGCATAATAACCTCATGAAAACCAGTCTCCAGTCCACCTGGCTCGCCTTCCTCGTCGCCGCGCTTCTCTTCCTGATCCCGGGAGCGGGACGGCTCGTCGCGGACGAAAGCAGGCCCAACCTCGTCGTCCTGTTCACCGACGACATGGGCTACGGCGACCTCGCCAGCTACGGTCATCCGCTCATTCGCACCCCGAACCTCGACCGGCTCGCCGAAGAGGGCCTTCGGCTGACCTCCTTCGTGACGGGCTCGTGGTGCGTGCCCTCGCGCACCCAACTCGTCACCGGCCGCTACATGCCGCGGGTGAAATTCAACGGCGGCACGGGATCCGACGGCGAGGGTGGTCTGCCGGATTCCGAGTGGACCCTGCCCGAGTCGCTCCAGGACGCCGGCTACCGCACCCACATGATCGGCAAGTGGCATCTCGGATACAAGGAAAAGCGGTTCCTGCCGGTCAACCAAGGCTTCGACACCTGGTTCGGGCTTCCCTACTCCAACGACTACATCAAGCCCTGGGTGCAGACCGACGAACCGCTCGGGCTCTACCGGGGCGAGGAAATGGTCGAGCATCCCCTCGATCAGGATCCCCTGACGACCCGCTACACCGCCGAGGCGGTGAAGCTGATCGAAGAAGCCGGCGACGACGCTCCCTTCTTTCTCTACCTCGCCTACGCCATGCCGCACCTGCCGCTTCACGTCTCCGACGAACGCCGCGGCCAATCGGACGCCGGACTCTACGGCGACGTCGTCGAGGAGCTCGACTGGTCCGTCGGCGAAGTGTTGGCGGCGCTGGAAAAGAAGGGCGTCGCCGACGACACCCTCGTCCTGTTCGCCTCCGACAACGGCCCTTGGATCGAGATGCCCGAACGCATGCAGCAGGCCGGCAACGAACTCTGGCACGCCGGGTCGACCGGACCGCTGCGCGGGTCCAAGGGGCAGACCTACGAGGGCGGCCCACGCGTGCCCGCCATTCTCCGCTGGCCCGGAAAAATCGAGCCCGGTCGCGTCTCCGGCGAACTCGTCGGCATGCCCGACATCTACCGCACCTTCATCGAGACCGGCGGCGGCACGCTGCCCGAGCACGCCATCGACGGCCACGACCTGACGCCCTTTCTCCTCGGCGAAACCGACCGCTCGCCCCGGCGGGACTACTTCTACTTCCGCCGCGGACTCGAGGCCGTGCGCGTCGATCGCTGGAAACTCCGCACCGCCGGCGGAGAGGACGAGTTGTTCGACATGGTCACGGACCCCTACGAGCGCGTCAACCGCGCCGAGAGCCTGCCCGACCGGGGCGCCGAACTGCGTGACCGGATGGAGGAAATGGCCGCCGAGGTCGGCGTCTCGATCGCCGGGCGGAAGAAGTGACCCGTTCCGGCGTCCTCACGGCCGTGACGCGAACTGGAACGAAAACAGGTCGGCGTTCTCCAGGCGTACTCGCAGGCGCACCGGCTTGCCCGCCAGGGCGGACACGTCCGAACCGCCCGACCACGAGACTTCGTGCTCGATCTCGTTGCCGAAGAGGGTTTCGGAATCGTAGAAGGAGAAGCCCTCCAGCGCGGTGCCGTCTTCCGCGCACAGCTCGAACCGGAGCCAGCCGACGGCGTCGGTGGCGTGGTTGACCAGCAGACGCTCGCCGTCGAACACGAGAGGGCGGGTCAACACTTCCCCGGCCCCGCCATAAGCCTGCAACGACACGAACCCGTCGGTCCGGATCGTTCCGCGCCGCAGCCGCATCCCGGGGTGCCGGTAGTGCTCCGTCCAATACACCGACAGTTCGCCGGGCCCGGTCTCCGCCATGCCCAAGGCCGGGAAATTGTTGCGGTCCGTCCACACTTCCGGCTCGAGCGAAGGGCGGACGAAGGCTTGCGGCCAGCGCTCGAAATTCAAGCCGTCGCGACTGCTCATCAGCACCGCGTCGCTCACCCCCGCCTCCTCCCGCCCCTCCACCTTCGTCCGTCCGGGCACGAAACGCGCCGGCAGACCGAGGTAGAGGTGCGGAGCCCGCGGATAGGGGCGGATGCCGTTGGTGTAGAGATGCTCGTGCCGGTCGTCGGCGTACTCCAGGAAGACCGGGTCCGTCCAAGTGCGAAAATCCTCGCTGGTGCAGGTCATGATGTCGCGCACCCCGTTCCGTCCCTTGCGATGGAAATCGACGTAAAGCCCGCGCTCGGCGTCGTAGAAGGCCACGTTCTGCGAGTCGAACGCCCCCTCGACGATGGCGGGCCGGTCCAGCAGCTCGCGCCAGCGGATGCCGTCGGGCGAGGCGAAAACACCCAGCCCTTTTCCGTGGTGCGAATAGCCCATCGCCTTGAATCGCTCGTCGTCCGGTGCCGCCGGGTTGGAATCGCGGAAAGGAGTGAAATTGTGTCCCCCCACGCCTTTCCAGACGATATTGTTCTCCTTCGATCCCTCGAACTCGAACTGGCCCGCGTCGATCCGCTCGAACCGGATGCCGTCCATGCTCTCCGCCACGCAGCAGACTTGGTTGGCGCTGCCGGGCCCCACGCTGCCCCGGTAGTAGAGAAGAAAACGCTCCCCGTCCTCGACCAGCGCGAAATAGGCGGAGGTCTCGCCCTCCCAGGGGCGGTCCAGCGTCAGCGCCACCTCCCGCGGCACCGGACGATGCAGGCGCCGTCCCGCCGTTCCGCTGAGTCCGTCCACCAGGAACTCGTCGACGAACAGCTCGCGCCGGCTCCCGATTTCATACGCTTCCTTGTCGCCGGGTTCCGCGCGGGTCAGGCCGGCCGCCCCCGGCTCGCCGCCGCCTTCCACCGTCAGTTCCGCGTCGTCGGCGTCGAACTCGCCCACGTCGCCCGCGAAGGCGTAGATCGCGAGCCCGACCTCCCACGCGTCGGCGGGAGCGGTATCCGCAACCTCGACCCGCTGCCAGTCGTCGGAGGGACCGGAGAGGCGCTCGTAGCGATGCGCGATGCGGCGACCGTACAGATCGTAGAAATTCAGATACACCCCGGGCCGGCACGGGTCCGAGCTGCGCAGCCAGGCCGAGGCCGTGTAGTCGCCGCCGGGCCGGGCGGGCACGCGGCGGGATTCGAGGAACTGGCCGGCGGCGGGATCGTCGTCGAGAAAACGCATGCGGGCCTCCCCGGTGCGGCCGCCGTCGGTGCGGCGTTCGACCAAGATGCCTTCGCGCGTGGTCCAGTCCTCCGCGGGGACCCCTTCCGCCGCCGCTTGCTCGAAGGACGGGTTGACGACCAAATTCGTATCGGGGGCCGGGGCGGCTTGAGCAATACCGAGAAAGAGCGGCAGAAGAAGCGGGAGTGGTTTCATGGGAAAAACGCGGTCGCCCGGATGCCGGGCTTCGCGGTCCGACATCAAACCAGACGGCACGCGGCGGTGTCCAGAACGGTTTTTCCCGTTTTGACGCCGCCGGCCGCTTTCCCGGGCCGGGTCTTTCCCCGGAGAGGCGGAAATTCAGATCTCCTCCCGGACGGAATCGGCTCTTGGAGAAACGTTGTCGAATTGGACATGGGTTCCCTTCTCTGACCCCGTCTCCCATTCGATCCGTCAAGCGGCGCCGGGAAGGTTCTCGAGTCTTGCGACGCCGAGGAATGGGCTGATATTCGGAATTGGTTCCCTGACACCGTTTTCCAAAACGATGAAGACCCTAAATTTGGGCTTGTTCCCCTAGCAGATACCATGATAGAAAATTCATTATCGTTCCGCAAATTCTTCAAACTGCGGAATCAGTAATGAAGTTGATGTACTGGATGAAAATGAGAACGATAGCGATTTCCCGTGCGACGCTGCTGTGCCTTTTTTGCACCACTTTAATTTTCGTCGGAGCGTCCTTGGCGCGTGCTCAGGACTCACAGCGCCGTTCGCTTGAGGAACTGAATACTCTTTTCGAGAGCCGCAATTCTGAGCTGATGGCTCCGATCACAACGTTGGAGACGGGTTATGCTGCTCAGTTGAATCGTCTCTTGGACCAGGTTACCGAGTCAGGGAAGCTGGAGGACGCTCTACTTGTAAAGAACGAAATGGAAAATTTCAGGAGCGGTGGCGAGGAGGGCAAGAAGGACCTCTTTCCCGAACTTGAGCGACTACGCGACATTTACTCAACCGAGCATGAAAAGAGGATGGAGGGGATTCGGGCGGAGCGGCTGAAACTGATGGCTGCCTATAAAGCCTCGCTGGAAGAGATGCAGACCCGACTGACGCAGGAAAAAAAACTCGAAGACGCCGTCGAAGTGAAGTCGGCTATCGAGAAAGTGGACGCGACTATGAAAGAGATCGAGGAGAAGATCGATTCGTCTCCTGTCGGTGCGAGAACGCAGTTTCGAGTCGGTTCGCCCTCCGAGTCATTGACAACTGAAGGGGGCGCGGGGTCCTTGGCATCCGTCGAGGTCGCGGACGCGGAGTTCAGGGATCTGGAAGTCGGGGCCGAATGCTTTTCCGATGCGGAATATACTTTCGCCAACGTACCGGAGAGTTTGAAAGGGACGAAATTTTCTGTCCAAGGAAAGCATTCCCACACGCTGAATTTTACCGTCGAGAAAGGCGGACTTGTTTTTATTGCTGTGAGTAACCGATTTTCGGAGAAAAGCGGGTCCGGCGGAGATTGGGAGAAATCGGCGCTCGATGAAAAGGGCTTGAGACGATTGGGGTGGCGGTATCTCCGTGAATTCGACGAGCTGGAAACTGACGCTTCGGGAAATGCGTTGGTTTTCTACAAGGAATGCGAGAGCGGCGAGACCCATTCGATCCGGACGGAGAAATATTTACCTCCGTTTCTCCTGAGACGGTAGCGGCGGGAACGAGGGGGCAGCAGACAAATTTTGAATATTCCTCCTTCCATTTTCTCAATTCCTTCGGCAACTCTCGTTCGTCCATCCCTTCGAACCGCCGAATTCTCTGGCTCACGTTGGCGGCGGTCCGCAGGCCGGTCGCTTCCGCGATCGCTTTCTGACGCATCGTCGTCCGCCGGGCCAGCGCCCCGCCCCCCTTCCTCAACGTCTCCATCGGCTCGCCGAAGTGCTTCTCCGCCTCGGATAGAATTCTCCCGGCTGCTTTCTCGTCATGGCTCTTGAACAGGCCGCTGCTCCGCAATTCCCGATCGCCAAGCACCGGCCAGATTGGCGATAATTTGCCTCGCTAGGCAAGAAAAATGCCCTCGGATATCGGAAATCGGAAATCGACAGCTTTTTGCCAAAAACGGTCACCAAATGTCGGAAAGAAGCATTGGAAATGCTCCAACCAGCGTCCCGAGCCTCGAAAACCCACTTTCGGAGATTTCAAAGACCTTCTCGGGCGTGAAGAACCCACTTGCGGAGATTTCAAACGCCTTCCCGAGCCTCGGGACGGTCCGGGAGGCATTGCCCAACAGGGTCGAGTGGGTGACTCGACCCTGTCGGGCGGGTGGTTTTCACGCGGAGAGGCGGTCGCGAGGCCTCGACGAGGGCGATCTCGTCGGCGGCGAGGTCGTAGAAATCGCAGACGAAAGCGTCGATCCGCGAATCGGTCGCGGCGATCCGAGCCTCGAGCCGGCGGAGGGTGCTGGCGGTGGGTTTGCTCGCGCGGGAACGTGAAACGCGCGGCACGCCCGATCTCCCGACCCACCTGTTTCGAACACGAAGAACGGGCTTGACGCCCAACGCGGCGGGCCGCTACAATCGCCCTCCGACCGGATCAGTCGATGCAGCGGACTTGCTTCGCAAATCGCTGATCGATACTGTTAGCGCCAAAATAATCCAACCAGATGCCGACGGTGTTCAGCAAAGACGGATTTCGCTTCTTCTTTTACAGCAACGATCATGCTCCGATTCACGTGCATGTAAGGCGGGGAGATGGGGAAGCGGTGTTTGAGGTGGAAGGAGAGGTGGTACTCCGTGAGTCTGTGGGACTGAAGACCAAGGAATTGGCGAGAGCAGAAGATCTTGCAATCGAGCACCAAAAGCATATTGTTGATAAGTGGCATGAATACTTTGATTGATACTCCTGCTTCGGCACGATACGAAAACGGAACAATCGTTGTCCTACTGGAGAGCGGCATGGAGTTCTCTTTTCCATGTTCTGCCTATCCGCGATTAGCCACCGCAACGACCGCAGCGCGGGCAAACATTGAAACCAGTCCGATGGGTCTTCATTGGCCCGATATTGACGAAGATCTGTCTATTCGCGGGCTGCTTCGTGAACACGGACAAGCGCTAACAAGGCGTCGCTCCTAACGCCTGACCCGCCGGGTGTTCTAGCCGTCATGCCCGTTCTACGCTCAACCCGCAGTCGAAGCCTCGCCCCCGGTCAGGCGTAGGAGGACTTCGGCGCTCGGACTGGGAATGAAATCAACTTCGATAGTGCTTCTTTCAATTTTCGCTCTTTTCCAGTGTTCCATGGGATCAGACTGGCCTCCGAGCGAGTTTCGAGATGTTCGCGCTTACGTGTACGATTGGACGCAGGCGAACCCCTTATATCTGGTGGATAAGGGAAAGCTGCATCCGGGAGTCATTAATCGCGACGGGGCGATATTGACCCGCGGAGAGCGTAAAGCCCTTTTTGCTGCAATCGATTCTGAGCATCATGGAGATAGAGGCGCGAACTGCTATAGTCCTCACCACGGGTTCGTTTTTTCGGCGAGGATGACTCAATTTTGGGCTACATCGAGATTTGCTTCCAATGTCACCGTGGTACCATAACTCCTTGGGAGATACCGCAAACGCAGTGGGATTGGAAAGTTCTACGTAGCATATTCGAGGATTTAGATCTGCCTATTCTTAAGTTTGATCACGAATATTCGGAGCTGTTCGACAAGCGTAAAGGAGCGAACGAGCCGAGGCACTCAAGCCCTGACCGCGTCGAGACGAAATGACTTTAATGATCCACGCAGGTTCCGGGGTCGGGTTCCGGGTAATAGTTTAGCCGATTTCACCCCGACCTCGCTGCCGCTGGGAAGAGTATCT
>JBBDRG010000085.1:63612-83113 GCA_040905585.1 Verrucomicrobiales bacterium | reverse complement strand
CAGCAAACAAAATGACTCGCAGTTTTCCATTCCAGAGTTTTTCAACAGTCTCCTAAAAGATTCAATGTTTCGCGCATGAAAACCGTTCTCGTCACCGGATCCGCCGGGTTCATCGCCCATCGGGTCGTCCGCCGGCTTCTCGACGCCGGCGTATCGGTTGTCGGCGTCGACAATCTCAACGATGCCTACGACGTCAGGATCAAGGAGCATCGTCAAGGCGAGCTCGCCGATCGGGACAACTACGTCTTTCACGAAGCGGACATCGAAAACCTGAGCGACCTGACACCGCTCTTCGAGAACCACGCCTTCGACGTCGTCTTCAATCTCGCGGCCCGCGCCGGAGTTCGATACAGCATCGAGAATCCGCACGTCTATTTGCAGTCGAACGCCCAGGGCACGCTCAACATTCTGGAAGCAATGAAGGACTCCGGCTGCCGGAAGCTCGTCCAGGCGTCCACTTCGTCCCTCTACGCGGGCCAGCCCATGCCCTTCCACGAAGACCTGCCGGTCGAACAGCCGCTCTCTCCCTACGCGGCTTCCAAGAAGGCGGCGGAAGTTTTGACCTACACCTATCACCACCTCTACGATCTGGATGTGACCATCCTGCGGTATTTCACGGTGTACGGTCCCGCGGGCCGGCCCGACATGGCGCCTTTCCGATTTATTAAATGGATCGAAGAGGGCACCCCGATCACCGTTTTCGGCGACGGAAGCCAGACCCGCGACTTTACCTACGTCGACGACATCGCCCGGGGGACCTTGCTCGGGGCGAAGGCGGTCGGGCACAGTGTCATCAACCTGGGAGGAGGCAAACGGCCCATCGCCCTGCTCGACTTCATCGGCATGATCGAAGAGAGGCTGGGAAAGAAAGCGGAACTCGTGTTCCAGCCCATGAGCGCTTCGGAGATGGTCGATACGTCCGCCGACATCCGCAAGGCGAAAGCCGAACTGGGATGGGAACCGGAGGTGGAACTTGGCGAGGGCCTGGACCGCACCGTCGAGTGGTACCTGGACAATCTGGAGTGGGCGTCGCGGGTCGCCTTGTAGCGGCGATGTTCCGGAGGCCGTCGAGTCTCGGGTGTCTCGGTTGGCTCAGGCGAGCGCGGGCGTCAACGACTCCGCGACGGCTTCGCAAATGAAGTCGGCGTCGTCCTCTTCCAGCAAGGGATGCAAGGGGAGGGTTACTTCCCGGGCGGCGACGTCTTCGGTTCTTTCCAGGCGCACCACGTCCGGTCCGAGAAGGTCGCGGTAGAAGGAGAAGCGGTGGACCGGCGGGTAGTGGACGCTGGTCTGGATCCCTTTGTCCCTGAGCGCGAGGCGAAACGGGGTTCTCGAGTCGGGGTCGTCGAGCACGACGGGAAAAATGTGGTGGGCGCTGTCCTCGAGTCGGTCGGCGAAGGGAATCGTGATCCCTGCGACACCGACGAGCTGCTTGCGGTAACGGGCCGCGAGGGCTTTTCGGCGCCGGTTGGCGGCGGCCAGTTTCCCGAGCTGAATCAGTCCCAGGGCCGCCGTCAGTTCGGTGCTGCGGTAGTTGTACCCCAGTCCGACGACGTCGTAGTCCATGGCCCGCCCTTCGGCCTTGTCCCAACTTGTCTTGGACATGCCGTGGGACCGGGCGAGACGAACTCGTGCCGCCAGGTCGGCGTCGTCGGTGACGAGCATCCCTCCTTCGCCGGTGACCAGGTTCTTGTTGCCGAAGAAACTGAAGCAGCCGACATGGCCGATCGTTCCGGCCTTGCGACCGCGGTAGGGGCTGGACCCTCCGCCCTGGTAGTCGGCGCCGATGGCGTGGCAGGCGTCCTCGACCACGGCGAGTCCGTGCGTCTCGGCCAGTTCCATGATGCGATCCAGGTCGGCGGGGAATCCCGCCATGTGGACGGGGATGATGGCCTTGGTGCGGGAAGTGATCTTTCGTTCGAGGTCTTCCACGTCCAGATTCAGGTCGTGGGCGCCGTTGATATCGACGAAGACGGGTGTGGCGCCCTGGTAGACGACGGCGTTGGCGCTGGCCACGAAGGTGTAGCTCGGAACGAGCACTTCGTCTCCGGGGCCGACTTCGGCGGCGAGAAGGGCGAGGTGCAGGGCGGTCGTGCAACTGGAAACGGCGACGGCGTGGTCCACCCCCATTTCCCGGGCGAAGCGTTCTTCGAATTCGGCGGTTCGGGGACCCACGGAGAGCCACTTGCTGCGGACGACTTCGGCGACGGCGAGAGCTTCCTCTTCGCCCATGTCGATTTCGGAAAGGCGATACTCTTTCATCGGATCGATGTTTCGAAACGGGATCAGTTCTTGTAGCGGCCGTCGGACGGGTCGGGCCAGACGCCGGCTTCCAGCGCTGCGTGCAGTTCCCGGATGCCGTCTTCGATGGACCACTTGGCCTCGAAGCCGAGACGGTCCCGGATTTTGGAGAAGTCCACCCGGTAGCTGCGGGGATCGGTGTCCTTTTTCACGAACTCCAACTCGGTGCCGACGACCTGTTCCTTCACCTTGCGTCCCAGCTCGATTTTCTGAGTGTTGTTGTCGTTCGAACCCACGTTGAAGACTTCCCCCGAAACCGTTTCGGGGTCCGCTTCGAGAACGAGCCGGAAGGCCTGGGCGATGTCCTGAACGTGGACGAAGGGGCGCCAGAACTGTTCTCCGAAAATCAGGATCTTGCCGTCCTGCACGGCGGCGAGAGTGAAGTCGCTGACGAGTAGGTCGTAGCGCATGCGGGTCGAAACGCCGAACGCCGTGCTGAGTCGAAGAACCGTGGGAAAGAAGTCCTCCGTGGCCGAGGCGAGAATCTCTTTTTCCGCGGCGACCTTGGTTTCGGAGTAGGTGGAAAGGGGCTGGAGCGGAGCGTCCTCGGTCACGAAATCGTCTCCGTCGGCGACCCCGTAGTTGCTGCACGTGCTGGCGAACGCGAAATGGCGAACGCCGCACTCCTTGGCGACGGCCAGGGCGGTGAGGGTGCCGTCGAGGTTGGTCGACACGGCCGTTTCGGGGTCGCGATTGCAGGCCGGCTCTCCCACGACGGCGGCGAGAACGACGACCGCGTCGTGTCCCGGCATGACTTCTGCGAGACGCGCCCGGTCGCGCATGTCGCCCCGTTCGAGACGAAAGCGCTCTTTTCCGTAGAGGGAAACCAGGGATTCTCCGCCGAAGGACATCAGGTCGAGAGCCGTGACGTCGTGGCCGTTTTCCCAGAGGTCGCGTGAAACAGTCGAGCCGACGTATCCGGCTCCTCCGATGACGAGGATTTTCATGAGTTAGGCGGTGAGGGGAGCGGCAGAGGGATGCTCGTTGAGGATCCTCGAACCTGGATTTTCGTGGGGAAGTTCATGGGGCAGGAACTCGCCGCGCAGTTCCTGAAAGCGCTCGGACGCCCGTGCGTAGTCGTCGGGTCGACCGATATCGAGCCATTCGGTCTCGGAAAGGAAGACCTTCACCGGCTTCCCTTGTTGAACGAGCGTTTGCACGATGGTTGGAAAGTCGACGTAGTCTCCGGCGGTGAAGGTTTCGAGGACGCTTCGGTTGAAGAGATAGATCCCCATCGAAGCGTCGTAGGGGAGGACCGGCTTTTCGCGGTAGCCGGTGACCCGGAGGCGCCCGTCGAACTCGATGACGCCGAGGTCGATTTGCGAGTTGCAGCGGTGACTGGCAATGGTGAGTTCGGCGCCGGTGCTCATGTGGTAGTTGTAGAGTTCGTCGTAGCGCAGGGTCGTGAGCACGTCGCCGTTCATGACGAGAAAGGACTCCGGGAGATCGTCGATCAGAGCGAGCGGCCCGACAGTCCCGAGCGGCTTTTCTTCCCGCGAGTAGGCGATTTCGACGCCCCATTTCGAGCCGTCTCCGAAGTAGGCCATGATCAACTCGGCGAGGTGACCGACGGCCATGGTGATCTTCTCGAAGCCCGAAGCCTTCAACTGCCGAATCACGATTTCCAGGATCGGCATCTCGCCGACAGGGACGAGGGGCTTCGGAAAAGTGATGGTGTAGGGCTGCAACCTTCGGCCTTTGCCGCCGGCGAGGATGATCGCATGTTTCTTCATGGGCTGATTGTCTGAACTGGAATGGGGCCGCCCCCCTGCGGAGAACGCCCCAAAATTCGAAGGAGGTCTCAAGCAGAATAAAGCGTATTTCAACAATTATAAAAAACAATGATAATGTTAATAAATAGTTTAATTTATAACTCTTTCCATTCCGATTTGGTTCCGATCCGTTCATCGCAATGCTTTTCGCACCCGCCAAGCCGCTGCTGCGGCGTTTTCTCGACCACGACGTATTGTCGGGGGCGGTGATCGTGGGAGTGGTCACCCTCGGGGTCAAAGGAGTGGCGTTTCTCAAGGAATTGGTGGTGGCGCATCGGTTCGGCACCTCGGACGAAGTGGATGCCTACGTGGTCGCCATGCTGATTCCATCCATTGTGGCTCTGTCGGTCGGCAATGCGTTCCGCGACGCTTTCGTACCCGTCTATGCGGAGGAGCGGCTCAAAAAGCCGATGGAGGCGGAAAGGCTCGTGTCCGACACCGTCCGGATCTGTTTCGTTCTGCTGCTGGTTCTGACGGCGGGCGCCGTGATTTTCAGCGAATCGATCATCGATTGGGTGGCGACGGGGTTTTCCCCGGAAAAGACGGCGTTGTGCGTGAAATTTTTTCGAATGGTGTCCCTCTACACCATCTGCGTAGGCGTGGGGATCGTCCTGAGAGGGTACCTTCAGACCCATCGTCGCTTTTTCGTCTCGGCCGCGGCGTCCGCCTTGATTCCGGGGACCATCATCGCCGTGCTGCTGGCCCCGGGACAGGCCAGCGGCACCCGGCTCGCGCTCGCCACTTCACTGGGTGCGGCGGCACTGTTCATCGTTCTCCTGTCGGCATGCTACCGGCTCCACCGTGGACTCCGCTGCGGAAGACTCCGGCGTGAGCGACCGGCGTCAACCGTGGGACGAGTGCTATTGCCCCAAATTCCGCCATTGTTCGCCGGGGCGCTGGTGATGGAGAGTTATCTTTTTGTCGACACCCTGATGGTTTCCGTGCTCCCTCCAGGCAGCGTCGCTGTGCTCACATACGGCGAGCGAGTCTGCGGAGTGGTCTGCCTGGTGGGTGCCGCGATTGCTCAGGCGCTGTTTCCTCACATCTCCGGTTTGGCGGCGAAGCGAGACTGGGCTTCGTTTCGCGCCACGACAGGAAGATTGGGCACACTGATCGTTGTGCTTTCGGCCCCCATCGTGGCGATCTTCTGGTTTGCCGCCGAGCCTCTCGTGAGAATCGTTTTCCAGCGGGGGGAATTCTCTCCCGAGGATACGCGGCAAGTCGCGGAGGTGCTGCGTTTTGCGGGGTTCCAAGTCCCCGGTTCCATTCTCCTGGCCTTGAACGCGCGCGCTGTCATGGCGCTCCGGGACGGTGGATTCATCGTGGTTTCGGCTGGGCTGGGATTGGGACTCAACGTGGGGCTGAACCTGCTGTTCATCGACTGGTACGGAGTCAAGGGAGTCGCGTTGTCGACTGCCCTCGTGAGCCTCTTCTCCGCCGCCCTGCTCTTCGGCCGCGCCGAAATTCTGCTGCGGCGGCTGAACCGAGATACCGAAAATTAAATGGGAGACTATGAAAACGACACTGAAACACCTGGCGAAAAAAACGATCCGCAGTCTCAAGAAACCTTCGGTGATGCCGAAGGAACCTCTGAGCACGGATGGGGGATTGGAGCGGGGGACACCGCTGCGGCGGCATTTTGTCGATGCCTTCATGGAGAAGCATAGCGAAGACATCCGCGGCGTCGTTCTGGCGATCCAGAATCGGCACTACGCCGACAGTCTCGGGCAAGGGGTCGAGCGGGCGGATGTTCTCGACCTGGACGCTTCCAGTGCGCACGCCGGCTTCGTCACGGACTTGGCCTCGGCAGACGGCATGCCTTCGAATAGCTATGATTGTTTCATCATCAACGAGACACTTCAGTTCGTCTTCGATCTCGACGGCGCCTTGGCGCACGCCCACCGGATTCTGAGACCCGGGGGGGTGCTTCTGGCCACGATGCCCTGTACCGCCCAGCACGACCCGGAAGCGAGCGCGGTCGATTTGTGGCGGTTCACCGAACGCTCCTGCCGCCGACTGTTCGGCGACGTCTTCGGTCACGAGCGGGTGGAGGTCGAAACCTACGGAAACTACCTGACCTGCCTGGCCGGCCTCGCGGGTGTGGTAACGGAGGAGATTGCTCCGGAGTTGCGGGAGGAAAGGTCGCGGATGTTCATCCAGGGTGTCTGTGTCAGAGCTTGCAAACAAGACTGACACAGGCGGGTCGGTCGTTCTGGCGCTTCCCCCGCACCTGGGTTCAGCCGTCCTTCAAGAGTTACGAGGAATCGGGTGAATGTTTCTTTTCGGTCCTGGCTCGGTGACGGTGCGATTTTTCGACGTTTCTAGCGCTTGCGGGCATGCACGCAAACGCCCTGCACGTAGATGTCCGATGATTCGAGAAGGCATTCCCGGTCCAGTTCTTCCACCGCCATCCCGGCCAGGAAGGCCGTGCAGGTTACGAAATTGCCGTAGGTCTCGATCTCGACCTCGCCTTCGCCGAAGACGCCTTCGAACAGCAGTCGGCACGAGTTACGGGTAAATCTCCAGGACTCGATGTCGGCAAGTTCGGAATCCATCGGCGAGATGCAGGGAGCCGTGACCAGGAGGGAGCCTCCGGGCTTGAGGATGCGGTGCGCGTGAAAGATCGCACTCTTCACTTCGTAGATCACGTGCAGGGTTTCGGTGAGTATGAAGCAATCGTAGGTGTCCGACGGCACCTCGTCGGCGGCTGCGAGATCAGCAACGATATTGGCGTGACGATTGGACTCGTCGATGTCGAGCACGTCGCTGACGCTGACGCCTCGGTCGAACCTGGTGGTGTAGAGGCGGTTCTTGATTTCCAGAACTCGACCGGCGATGACATCGGCCCGGGACTCGAGGAAACCGTCGATGAAGTAGCGATCGACCGGGGTTCCGCGCTCGGATCCCCATCGGGTGCTCATCGGGACCGATGGTAGAACCAGAGCCGGTCTCGGATTTCGCTCGGTCGGTTGGACCAGCTGTTTCAAGGGGTTTCTGCCCGCGGAATCGATAGGAACGTTCATAGAGATCCCGTACCCTCGGTTTTACGCGGGCGAATGACGGATGGGGAGAGGGCTTTGGATGAGTTCGCCCCAGCGGCCGGCTTGACGAATCCGATCCAACGCTTGCACTTCAATCGCATCTGGTAGGGAGTGACGAGGTAGACGAGGCGCTTCAACACGTAGGCATGCCAGAGAAGGTTGAAGGGTCTGGGATGTTCCAAGTGATGTCTCAAGCCCGACCGGAGCTGAGCGGCGTCGTTGCTGCGACTGATTCCGGCTTCCCTGACGAAACATTCTACCAGAGGTTCGTCGATGTTGGCGGTTTTGTAACGCTCGGCGATCCGGCTGAAGAGCACGTAATCTTCGATGTGAAGGTATCTCGTCTCGTAGCGGAAGGAGTCGGCGATGCGGTCCAGGCGCATCATGACGGTGGGATGAATGAAACAGGTTTGGAACACGCTCCATTTCCGAATGCTTTCGGGATCGAGCGGCAGGTCCGTTACGAAGAGATCTTCGCCGCTTTCTTCGCTCCGAAAGACCGCGTTCGATCCGACCATGGCGAGATGTTCCGATTCCTCTAGAAGCGCATACTGGATTCCGAGGCGGTTCTCCCGCTGCAAATCGCCGGCGTCGAACCGGGCGAGATACCTGAAGCCCTGCGAGCGGACGTAGTCGAGCCCCTCGTTGAGCCCGCCGATAATCCCCGACCGCTCCTCCTGCCTGATGAGAACTGTCTCGAACGGGTACGCTTCCGGACGGAGGACGAGGGGCGGATCGCTGGCGCCGTCGACGACGACGACCGTGAACGAGTTGTCGGTTTCCCGAATCGAATCCAAGGCGGACACGAGCCCTTCCTCGTCGTTGTATACCGTGATCAGGACTGCGAGGTCTTTCATCTTTCGGGTGTCGGGAGCCAACGGCGTTTCTACTAAAAAATTACCGGACACCTCGCGGCATGCGGTGGCAACGAAAATCTGTGAAAAATCTAATTAACCTCTTTGAATATAAAAGCTACAACTGGTTGCCGGGATGTCAATCTTCGCCTCCAAGCCTATCCGGAGCGAGTGGCCCGCTCGGCGATGCGTTGTCCGATCGCGAGAGAAGCGGTCGCGGCGGGGCTCGGGGCGTTGCAGACGTTGACGACCCTCTCGTGTTCGACAATCAGAAAGTCGTCGACCATCTCTCCGGCGGACGAGACGGCCTGGGCCCTGACTCCGGCGGGGGCCGGTTCGAGGTGCGAGGCCCTGATTTCCGGGACCAGGCGAGACAGGGCTCTTGCGAAAGCGGGCTTGCTGATCGATCGCCAACATTCCGCCGCGCCGGTTTTCCAGTACCTCGCCGCGAGCTTCAGAAAGCCCGGATAGGTCAGCGACTCGCAGAGGTCGCCGACGTGGAAATTGAATTTTTCGTACCCTTCCCTCGAGCAAGCCAGGACCGCGTTCGGTCCGCACTCGACGCCGCCCTCGATCATGCGCGTGAAATGCACCCCCAGAAATGGGAAGGCGGGATCCGGCACGGGATAGACGAGATGGTTCACGAGCGCCTCGGCTTCCGGCTTCAGTTTGAAATACTCGCCGCGGAACGGCACGATTTTCACCTGCGGATCCTTTCCCGAGAGTCTCGCGAGACGGTCCGAATGCAACCCGCCGCAGTTCACAACCCTGTCGGCAACGAAGGCGCCCCGCGTCGTTTCCACGGCCACTTCACCGGGCGACGTTCGGAATCCCGTCACCCGGGCGTCCAGAAAGATCTCGCCTCCCATCCCTCGGATCCGGTCGCCGAGGCGCTCGCACACCTGCCCGTAGTCGACGATGCCGGCCTCGGGGACGTGGATCGCCTTGATTCCTGCCGCGTGGGGTTCGATCTCGCGGAGCCGTTCTCCGCCGATCATCCGGCAATCCACGCCGTTGGCCTGACCTCGCTCGAGGATCCGCTCCAGGACGGGAAGTTCCTCCTCCGCCACCGCGACGATTACCTTGCCGCAGATTTCGAAATCGAGTCCTTCGGCGGCGCAGAATTCCTCCATCGCCCGCTTTCCCATGCGGCAATTTTCCGCCTTCAGGGATCCCGGCTTGTAGTAGATCCCCGAATGCAGCACTCCCGAATTGTGTCCCGACTGGTGCCGGGCCAAGCCCGATTCCTTCTCCACCAGGATCACCTTTTTCCCGGGCGAGCGGGTGAGAACGGCGAAGGCCGTCGACAACCCCACGATCCCGCCCCCGATGATGAGAATGTCGGACCGATGGCTCATTCTTCCGGACAGCAGTTTGCTGAAAGCATGATTACCATAATAATTGTATTTTATAGAATTTAAAGTAATGTTGTGCGCGGAAGTGCGGGAGCCTTCCGACCCTTGATTCGTTCCCGGGCGATGGCGGCAACTGCATCAGCATTTCAGAAAAAAGCGAGAGTCTTCATCGGGCGGGCGCGGCGTTCGCCCGTCTCCGCCCTGATGACGTCGGCGTGGCCCCCCGGTCTGCGCCTCGGGGGCGCCTTCGTCCAGCTTCTCACCACCGTCCTGATCGCTCGATCGCTCGGCGCCGAAGCGGCGGGAATCTATTTCTTCTGGGCGGCCGCGATGATGGAGGCCGGGCAGACGGCCACCTTCGGCCTCGATCGCTTGGCGCTCCGGCAGGTGCCGCGATTGCAGGACGTTTCCGCTTCCGTCGGGGAGTTTCTCGCCTCGGTGCGGACGGCAGCCCTGCTTCTCAGTCTGGTGTTGGCCGGCGGTCTGTGCGCCTATTCTTTCTGGGTGCAGACGGATGTTCCCCGGCCCGCCTGGTGGTATCTGCTGCCGCCGGTCGCCGTCCTCGGAGTGGCCTTCACCATGATCAACGGAGAGGCGATGGCCGGGATGGGGAGGCCGGTTCTCGCCATTGTCTATCGCCACACCATCGCTGTCGTCGCCTTGTTGTTGATGATCGCCCTCCTCGCCGGACGCCTGACCGCGGATCTCGCCCTCGTCGCCTACACGATCGCTTTCGCCTTGTCGGGGCTGGGCGCTCTGGCAGGGCCGGGACTTCGCGACCTTCGTCCGAAAGTGAACGTGCCGGAGCTTGCCGAACTGAAACAGCTTCTCGGGCAGGGGTTCCCCATCTTCCTGAGTGGTCTCTTTGCCGGCCTTGCCATGCTGATTCCCCTCGCGCTGCTGGAACGGACCCATCCGGGAGACGAGGTGTCCTACTTGACGACGGCGCTTCGCATTTTCGTGCTCTTCGATGTCTTGGCCAAGGCGGTTCACTCCCTGGCGATGCCGCAGCTCTCGCGCGCGGCCGTGGTGTGGGATCTTCCGCGGCTTCGCTCCATTTACGGCTCGGTCGCCATGAAGGGACTGGGTATCCTCGGATTGCCGGCGCTGCTCGTACTGGTGCTTTCTACCTCGGTCATGGAAGTTTTCGGCGCGGACTTCAGCGGAGGCAGCCAGGCGCTGCGGATCCTGATGGTGTTCGGTCTCCTGTCGCTGCTGCTCGGGCCCGCCCATCAGGTTCTTCTGATGGTCGGGCGCACTCGCCGGATGGCGTTCTTTTCGCTGATCCATTTCGTGATCACCACGGTGCTCGCCTTCTTGGTGGTGCCCCGGTTCGGAGCGGCGGGCCTGGCCGCCGTGCTCGGGTTCGGAATCATTCTCGAGAAGGTTCTGTATCTCGGTTTCGCGCTGCGGGTGGCCAAGCACGGGCGCGGTTCAATCGCGGCAGGAAAGGAGGGGGAACATGATTGATTCCGCCTCGCGCCCTCTAGGGAGTTCGCCGGCGGACGCTGTCGCGGGGAAGCGTCGGCGTCGGGAATCGGTGCTGGTGTCGCTGATTCTCGGGGTGCCGCTCGTCCTCTTCGCGATCAGCCTGTTTCTGGTTCGACCGCTTTCGCTGGGAGAAACGTTTTCCCTGATGCTCCTGGCGCCCGGTCTCCTGATCGTCGGTCTCCTCACCGTTCGAATACCGAGATCCTATTTCCTCTCCTCCTTGGGAAGGGTGGGGATCGAATTCGCGCTGCTCACTTTGATCGTCGCGCTGAGCATCTTGTCGCTGGTGAACAGCGAGGAGCCCCTGCGCAGTTTTCGGATCGTCTATCCGAGCGTTCTGCCCATGGCGATTTTCGCCCACTTGGTGGTGGTCGCCTATCTCGCTCCGGAGAGGCTTGCGAAGATTCCCCGGCTCCTCATCGTATGCGCTTTCGTTTTCAGCGTGGGGCCCCTGTTTCTCTCGATGGCGGTGCCGCCGCTGAAAGCCCATCTTTTCGGCGAGTATCGATTCCGCGGGATGTTCGAGAACTCGATCCAGCACTCGATCGCGCTGGCGACGATCGTCCCGCTCGTCGTGGTCCAGTTCATCACTGCCCGCGCGGGGGCCAGGAAGCTGGCATGGGGGCTTGCCCTGCTCGTTTTCGCCTACACGGCCTTCCGGGCGGGATCCAAGACCGCGATGTTCGTCGGGTTCGCCGGCGGCGCGATGCTCTACGTCGTCCTCGCGCTGCGGACGCGGAGCTTTCTGAAAATCGGGATCATGGTCGCGGTCATGGGCCTGCTGGCCTTCGTCGTGTGGACGAGGGGACTGGCCATAGCGGAGATGATAAATCCCGTCACCGCGGAAAAACTCCGCACCATCATCGAGGGAGGCGTGGCGAACTACCAGTCGATCGAGTCCCGCAAGGAACTGTGGAGCACGGCGATCGACGAGGGACGCCGACACTGGATCGTCGGGACCGGAGCGGGAGAAAAGGTCCTGGGCATCAGCCACGCCCACAACCTGGTGCTCGACTACTTCAAGGGAATCGGATTCTTCGGGGCTTCCGCCATCGTCCTTCTCTGTGTCACCATCCTGGCTCGCACCGGCGGCAAGACGCTTTCGGTGCTGGCGGGGCGGGGAAACGAGAGAGACATCCGGATTCTTGCCTGTTACTTCGGCGCTTCGGTCTACGTGATCTGCAACCAGTTGAGCGACTGTTTCGGCCCGTCCACCATCGGATTTCTGTGGCTGCCGTACCTCGCCGGGCGTTTAATGGAACGCGGAAGGCCGGATGTCGGGCCTCAGTCCTTTGCGACCGGTTCCAGAGTCCGCGATGTCGCCCCGGGCCCGGACTCGGCCGGAGCGGATGCGGCGACGGGCGCGGAGGCCGAACTCGGCGCGCCGAGCCAAAACTGAAGCTCGCGGCGGAACCGCCTTCCGGACCGGTCGTGGACCCAGAGTCGCGGGACGGCGAGGGGTCGGGTCCGCGAAGTAACGACGTTGAGATCCGCGGTGAAAGCGTGATCAATGCCGGTCTCGGCGACCGCCCCGATGGTTTCCTCGTCGTAGTCCCGTCCGCGGAGGCCGAAGGGATAGCTGAACGCGTTCACGCGGGCGCCGACGATCCCGGCGAGCCGGTCCACGGAGGACTCGATTTCGCGGACCTGGTTGCGGTAGTCGAGCGAGACGAGCCTGGAGTGGGTTTCGGTGTGCGCGCCGATCGTCACGAGCGGGTGGCCGGCGGCCCGGCTGATTTCCGCGGGAGTGGCGGCGCGGGGTGCCGGCGGGAGCGCCGGGTGGGCGAAAATTGCCTCAAGGGTGTCGAACAGACTCTGTCTGGTCTCCGGGTCAACCCTGTTGAAGATCGGATAGAACAGATCGAAAAGCTCGCTTCTCGAGATTCGGCCAGTGTCGCCGACCGCAATCCGCTCGCCGTCCAGCGGCAAGTCGAGCACGCGGGGCAGGGTCGCGGTCTCGTGGATCAGGATGGCGAGACGGTCCCACCAGAACGACTCGCCGAGGTTTCCGGTGGCCACGAAGACGGTCGCGGGGATGCCGTGTTTCTCGAGTATGGGGAGGGCGTTTTCGAACACGTCGAGGTAGCCGTCGTCGAAAGTGACGGCGACGCTGCCGGACTCCAGCCGTCCGCTTTTCCGGCGAGCCATGAACTCGTCGAGGGAGAGCGCCTTGCCCGTCTGCGCGAGGACCGCCATTTGCTCGTCGAAGTTTTTCGGCGAGACGCAGAGGTTGAAGGGATCGTGTCCCTTGTCGTCGACGCGGTGGTAGAGGAGGACCCCGCCCTTGGCGGCGAGTCGGCTTCCGGCCCAGTCGAGGCCGGCCTTGATCTTTTTTCTCAGGCGCATGGATGAGGAAAGGGCGGGGCAGCCTGCGGGGTCAGCGCCGACCGGCGTCGACGTCGCGGCCCGCCGAATCGCCCGCCACCGCCTTCGCCGGAGTGGGCGGAAAAGGCTCGAGGAAACGGCGGATTCTCCTTGCCGGCGAGAATGGCATGCGGCGGGGTTTCCGCGCCCTCGGTACGAGGCGCTCGTAGAGAGTGGTGTAGTTCGCGTACATGGTTTCGAAGGTGAAGCGCTCCGCGTAGCGTTGCCTGCCGGCCTGTCCCATGCGCCACAGTTCTTCGGGGTCGGTCAGGAGTTCCCGCAAGGTTTCGACGAGAGCCGCTTCGTCGGAGGGCGGCACGAGTCGCCCCGTCTTGCCGTCGACCACCGACTCCCGGCTCCCCCCCACGTCGGAAACGAGAACGGGCAGGGAGGCGGACATCGCCTCGAGAATGCTCCGCGGGAATCCTTCCCAGTTGGTGACGAGAGCGAACAGATCGTGGGATTCGAGGTGTCTGTCGACGCGGCTCGAGTAGCCGGCGAAGTCCACTCTCCCGTCGAGGCCGAACTCCGTGGCCAAGTCGCGGCAGCGATCCCGGAACGGGCCCTCGCCGACGAGTGTCAGAGTCCAGTCGAGGTCCGCGAGCTTCGCCAGGGCCCGGATGAGAAGCTCCTGGTTCTTCTGTTGCTCGAACCGCCCCACCATCAGAATCCGCACGGGTGCGCCGGGAACCGGACGGGCTTTGGTCCGCCCGCCGAAGGCATCCTTCACTCCGTTGTGTATCGCGATCGTTCGGCTCGGACGACCGACCCCGCGAGCGAGCCCGAACTTTCTTTCGTCTTCGCAGACGGTGACGATGCGGGCGGCGAGCGGGGCGAGAAATTTCTCGAGCCGGCGGAACAGGTTCGCCTTGGGGAAACCGTCCACGAAAGACCAGCAGTGCGGGGTGTAGACCACGGGGATTCCCGAACCAACCGCGGCGAGCCGTCCGAGGGTTCCGGCTTTCGAAGCGTGGAGAGAGATCATGTCCGGGGCGAAATCGCGGATGCAGGCTCGGATGCCCCGCACCGCCTTCAGATCGTTGAGCGGATCGATCTCGCGCCGAAGGGCCGGGAGGCAAACGAAATTGAGATTCCTGACGGCGAAGCGGCGGGGGACTTCCATGTCCTCCGTGCCTCCGACCACGATTTTCACTTTGTGACCGTCCATTTCGAGTTGGGAGGCCATGTCCATCACGTGAAGGGATGATCCTCCGAAGGCGTCGCCGCGCGCGATGACGAAGAGGATTCGATGGGACGAGGACGACGAGTTCATTCGGTTCGGGTTTTCGGGTTTTGGTATGGCGCGGCGGCGAGTCAGACCTCGGCCGTTTCGGCAATGGCGGACCGTTTATCTTCGCGGCGCTGTTTCCGGCGGTGATCCTTCGCTTTGGTCGGGTTCCCTTTGTCGGCGTCCACCAGGATCAGGCCGACGGGGAGGGAAGCTCCGGGGCAGAGGTGGCGAATGCGGTCGGCGATTTCGCTCTTGGGAATGGCGCCTCGGCCGACGGCGACCACGTCCTGGTCCGAAAAGCGCGATATCCAACTCACCAGCGTCGGATCGTCGACGCCCCCGGCTTCGATGATGATCTTGTCGAATTCGCGGCGCAGCCGAGGGAGCGCGGAAGGCAGACGGGATTCGTCGGTGACGTCGGAAGGGCTCAGGACGAGGCGGCGCAGTCCACTCACCGCGGTGTCGGTGATTTCGGGGTGATGCTCGCCCGGCTTGACGGTCACGATCAGGGTTCGCAGCCCGCTCGTGGCGGTGAACATGGCGATTCTCTCCGCGACCGACTCGCCCGTCCCGTTGATACCGGGGGCCGAGATCTGGATGGTCTGGCTCTGGCTGTTCTTCAGATACTGCGTCAACCTGGCGGTGGAGCCGAGTTGCCTGGTGGTGGCCTTCGCCTCCGACCAGTCGGCGATGACGGGGAGTCCGAGACGCTCCTCGAGCTGGCGGCTGGTGAAGAAGGGCAGCCCGGCAAGGAGTCGCCAACCCAGCCATCCGACGTTCGCGAGGCAGCCCAGCACCACGCCGGCGGCGACGAAGAGGAGCAGCGGCGGGCCGGCCTTGTCGTAGGGGGTCAGCGGTTCGGAGACGACCGTGGCGATATTTCCGGGCATCTCCGTGGACATGATGCTCTGGCCGAGTCGCTCCTGCAGCGACTTGTGGAGCAGCCAGCGGCCTTCGGCTTCCTCCTGGATGGCACGGAACTCGGAACTTTTCGACTTCAGTTCAACCAGTTGGGTTTGGAGAGCCGCCAACTCGCGGGTGACGTGTTCCTCCTTTTTCAAGGCGGCGTTGTAGCGGGCTTCCAGCGTCGTCTTGATGTCCCGGGCGATCTCGCGGACCTGTTCGCTGTCGCGTTCCATGGCGGCGCTGGCCGAGAGGTAGGAGGGATGCGTTTCGGTGTACTGTTCCTTCGCCGCGGCGAGAAGGGAGCGGGAGGATGCCAGCGCGGTGAGGCTGGCCGAAACGTGGGCAACGTCGCGGTAGCCGCCGATTTCGATAATCTCGATCGGGTCCGACTCGGGGTCCAGCGAGCTGATCGATTCGGCCATGCTTTCGACTTCGACCCGGTTCTGGACGGCGTTGTTGAGGTTCTCCCCGACTTTGGACAGGCGAACCGAAAAGAGATCGTGGTCCTGTTCCATGGGGAGTTCCGAGTTCGCCTCGCGAAACTCTCTCAGGCTTTTCTCCGCCTCGAGCGCGCGTTCCCGGCTTGCGGCGACTTTGAGTTCGAGCGCGTTCGTAACCTCTTCGATTTCGCTTCTCCGCTGGTCGGCGAGGAACGCTTCGAATTCATCCACGAAGGTCTTGGCTATGAGACGGGCCCTTTCCGGCTCGGGATCGAAAACGCTGATATTGATGAGGCGCGTTTCCGGCTGGAGCACCGATTTGATCCGCTTTTCTCGGAGGAACTTGAGCAGCTTGGCGTCGGGAAGATTCGGGTCCTCGGCCAAGTCGGCCGGGAGGAAACCGGGTGCCTCGCGCAGCTCGAGTTTGTCGATCACGCGCAGGGCGACGGAATCCGCCACCACCGTCACTTCCAAGGACTTGAGAGATTCCTGGGCCGAGTCCGGTCTCGCTCCGCCGGCCTCGATCCGTCCGGAATGGAGCAGTTGATCGAGGCTCGAATCGACGAGCAGCAACGCGGAACTCTCGTAGAGGGGCGTCCGGCCGAGGTGAAAGAGACCGGCAAGAGCGCCGACGACGATCGGGACGACGACCAGACGCTTCCAGTGCTTCCTGAGCAGGAAGGCGAGATCGAACCGGTCGATCAGGGGATCGACCATGAGTTCCGGCATCCGGGGGGAAGCGACGGCCAGAGACGACGCGCCGGAGTCGAGAGAGTGAGAAGGTTCGTGGGTCATCGGTTGGGGAACGGTTTGAATCTCAGGAACGAGACGTAATTTTCAAAAGTTTCGCATTTTAGTAAATCACTAGCAAGGCTTTTTTTACAGTTTTTACAAATATTATAATAACGGTTCCTGGGTAAGGCAGGTCGGCGCAGGGAAACCTTCGCGGCTTCGTCTTCGGGCCCTTCCGAAGGGCGTCGTGATTGGGAGGTGGCCCAAGCCGCCGCTCCGGCGGTCCAGAGGACGCACGCGAGTCCGCGGGTTCGCCGCCAGACGGCGGTCCAACTCAGCCCGCCGGCGAGGATGAGGGGAAGGTAAACGATCTGCCAGTCGAGGTTTGAGTTTCTCGTTCGTCTCGTGGATTTTCAGCAACTCGTCGAAAGCCATGAAGACCAGGAATTGAGACGCATAAACCATAACGATATCACTCTAAATAATTACAAAAAAAGCATTTTTCACGGAAATTACAGATTGCGAGAAGAGGAGCTCTCGGAGGCCGCCAACCAAAGGCAGTCGCTTGACTTTTTTCCATAAATTATATAATTTATGGAAAATATATTTTAAGTCGTATGCGAAATCCTCGATCAGTGCCGACTCCTTGCCGAACCAGAGCCTTGTCTCTGGTCGAGGCTCTGCTCGTTATCGCGGTTCTCGGGATTGCCGCCGCCATGGGCGTGACCGGGATCGGAGAGTGGCGCCGCGGAGTCGTCGAGACGAAGGCGGAGTCGGATGTCGAGACGATCAATCGGGCGATCCAATCCTACTTGGGCTTCAACGGCAGTGTCGAGGGTTGCGAGTCCGTCGAGGACGTTTTGCTCAAGCTGAAAAGCACTGCGGATCTGTCTTCGGCCCACCGCATGCTGGGGATCACCGGATCGTTCGTGGACGGGAGAATCCGGCCGGTCTACTACGAGGGGGGCGAACTTTCCGACGGCATGCCCCGGATCCGGTGGAACGGGAAAGAGCAACGGCTCGAACTGGCGCGCGACGGTTACGGGAACATCAAGGGTTTCGCCCTCGACGATTACGGGGGATCGGACCCGCCGGGGGAAGCGCGCGAAGCCTTTCTGGACCTGGCGCAGAGCGACGGCTGGATTTGGGACTACACGGAGTCGGACCCGGTGGTGCTTGCGCCGAATCCGTCCGCGCCGACCCATGAAGTTCCGGATTCCTCGCCTCCTCCCGCCGACCCCTTGCCTCCGGAGCCAGAGATCGAGCCGCTGGAGACGCCGATTTTCTCGATCCCTTCGACGACCCGTCCTTATACGGACTACGATCTCGGGTTGGCATTGAGCAACCCGAATCCTAAAGGGTCCTCCTCAATTTATTATTCGGCCGATTACGGAGCCTGGGAGCTATACAACGATTCGCTGATTTCGGTGGAACCGGATTCGGTAATCCAAGCGCAAGCCATCGCCGAAGACCGCTCGCGGTACAGCAATTCCGCCGTGGGGCAGGAGAGTTACCGCGCTTCCCCGATTCAATTGCTGCCACCGGAAATCGATTCGTCGGCGCCCAAGTTCGACGTGCCGGACGCGGAGGTCGTCGAAATTTCTCTCGAGAATCCCAACGAAGCGGATGTCTCCAGTCTCGAGTACCGGCTTAACGGAGGGGCATGGCAAGTCTACGGGGGCCCTTTTACGGTCACCTACGCTTCCTACCCCGATGGCGTGGACGTCGAAGCCAAGGCGGTCGGGACCTCGAAGTATTACGAGGACAGCGTCGTCTCCATCCTCCGGGTCGGTGCGGGGCCTCGCAAGCTCGACTCGCCCGTGATCCATTTCAGCCGGGACTATTTCAGCGACGACAAGGATGATCCGGTCACCGTGATCTCGGTTGATATTGAGAATCCGAATCCCGAGGGGAGTTCCGTCGTCAGGTACGAGATTTTTCCGGTCCCGGGAGGTTCGGGAACCCGGACCGATTACCAGGACTACACCGGTCCTTTCCAAGTCTATCGGTTCGTTTACCCTTCCGGATTCGGGGTCAGGGCGTATGCCAAGGCGCTCTCGTCGGAATACTTCGACAGCGACTCCACCGTGAGATTCGCGACCAAGGAGGAAGGTCTCTTCGGGGGACACCTCGACCTCGACACCTCCAATTTTCTAGCGGCTGTCGGCAGCGGGGACACCTCGGCCCATACCCACGACATCACCGGGAAGCATAATCTCACCGGGATCGATTTTTTCGCCATTCCGGAAGAGAAGCAGATCGAGATCAACGAGGCGATCACCGATTCCGGCCAAAAGTTCAAACTCCTGCTCGTCAACGGCGATCTGTCGCCAGGCATGAGAGTCGTCATCCACAAGGAAAGCGACGGAGTTGCCCAAAGAACCTCCTCTTCTGCCGAGACCTACGACGATACGCCGATCGATTCTCTGACGGTGCTGAGCCTGGGGGGAGGTACCGGCGCGGCGAAGCTGACCGGCTTGGAATTGCAGTTCGACAAGGATGTCATTCTGCACGCCGAAATCATCCCGACCAATACCGGGGACGTGAAGGACAACGAACCGGGCAAGCTGAGGGAGTGGCGAAACGGCGCCCTCACCCTCCAGGCGGTAGAGGTGGATTCCGACGGCACTGACGCCTTCACGACGGAGGAAGACATGAGTGCCGGAGATCACGACGCGGCGGCCTCCGGACTGCTTTGGGAAGCGGCCGTGTTCTGGCACTGGGGAGGGGATTCCTATCACGAGGAAAAGAACCAGTACCAGCCACGCAAGTTTTCCTCGATCAGCGACGAGGTCGACTCCGAGCTTCACGAAGGTTACGAGGACGAAGAGGGCGATGGCGATGGCGATGGTTGACGCGGGTCGAGTTCCCCGCGCCGGCTTTCCGCCCGATCAGGAAGAAGCCTCTCGCCGCCGTCCTTGATCGTTTTCCGCCTCGGCGAGCGCCCGTAGGAAGAAGTGACCTGCGACCTGCGACCTGCGACCTGCGACCTGCGACCTGCGACCTGCGACCTG
>JBBDRG010000085.1:0-63512 GCA_040905585.1 Verrucomicrobiales bacterium | reverse complement strand
CCTGCGACCTGCGACCTGCGACCTGCGACCTGCGACCTGCGACCTGCGACCTGCGGCGTGGGTTCGGCTGGGTTCGGCTGGGTTCGGCTGGGTTCGGCTGGGTTCGGCTGGGTTCGGAAGACGAACACGGCGTCGGGTCGGAGTCCGAGGGACACTCTCGCGGAGCCGATTCTAATTTCTGTGATTATTATCTTGATTGCGAATCATGAAGCGCCTATTTTCCTACGTTAGTTATGGTAACAGGGAGAAATGATTGTTCTTAATGTGTAATAATATGAACAAGCGCACGCGTATTCTTGTGACCGGCGCGGCTGGCTTTATCGGCAGCCATACGGTCGATCGTTTGTTGGAAGTGAATTGCGAAGTCCTCGGCGTGGACAATCTGAGCGTCGGCGCCCTCCGGAATCTCGGGGCGGCGATGGGCTCGGGGAACTTCGAGTTCGCGAAGGCGGACGTGACCGATCCAGGGGCGCTCGATGCCCTGTGTTCCGGTTTTGGCCCGGAGGCGGTCGTCCACCTCGCCGGGCTGGTCAGCGCGGCTCGGGCGGAGGCGGATCCTATACTCAACTACCGCCTGAACCACCAGGCCACCCGAATCGTCGCGGAAGCGGCCCTCCGCCACCAGGTCGACCGAATCGTGTACGCTTCTTCCGCCGCCGTTTACGGCACCAGCCCTCGACCGTCTGCGGACTCGTACCGGGCTCGGCCCGTCGGTCTCTACGGCAAAGCCAAGCATCTCTCCGAAAAGCTGTTGCTTGAATACAGCGGGTCCTCCGGCCTGGAAACCGTCTGTCTCCGCTATTTCAGCGCCTACGGTTCCCGTCAGGACCCCGCCTCTCCGTATGCGGGGGAAATCGCGGTTTTCGCGGAGCGGTTTTCCGCCGGCCTGCCGGTGACTGTTTCCGGCGACGGCAAGCAAACCCGAGATTTCGTATCGGTCGCCGACGTGGCCCGTGCCAACGCGCTCGCGGCGACGTTGCCCGAGGTTTCCTCGACCGTTTGCGACATCTGCACCGGAAGGCCGCGGAGCCTGCTCGATGTCCGGGACATGTTTCGCGCGCGGTTTCCCGACGCGCCGGAGCCCGTTTTCGCGGCGTCCGGGGACGAGGGGATTCTTCATCCTTCTTGCGGCGACCCCGCTCGGGCGGAAGAAATTCTCGGGTTCCGAGCGCGGACGCGGCTGGAGGACGGGATCGCGGCTCTGTTCGATTCGGCGAATCCTCAATTCGCTCACCGCCGGACGCCTCGGACCCGGGCGGCTTGAGAAAGATGAGTCCCGGATCTTCGACGCACCGCGCCGGGGGGCGATTGCTCCGAGCGCTCTTCGTTTGCCTATGCGCCGGACTGGCGGAGAGCGTGGCGGAGCCAGAGCGCGTCGAGGTGATTCCCGCAGGCGAGACTCGCGAGCAGCTGTGGCTGAAGGACGCGCCCGCGGGCACCCATTTCGACGCGCGGGGACTGACGTTGTTCGGCGGGGCGTCGAACCGATTCGTTCCGCCGCCGCGGTTCTGCTTGTTCAGCGATCCCGATCGCGCCCCCGGCGAAGGGGTTGGCTACGAATCGACGGAACGCCTTCAAGCCTGGGAATTGCCGAACGAGGAACGCTATCCGATCCAGCTTCGGGACATGGAAAGTCCGTCCATTTCCGGATTCACGGTGATCGGCGTCCAACCGGGGGAACTGCCCTGGCGGGTGATGAAGGAGATGTGGGACGGGGACGCGCTTCACGTGAAGCATTGCCGGGGCCGGGTCGCGGTTTCCAGCGTCTTCTGGGAAAACGTCGAAGACGGTTTCGGGCCGAACGAGGGCGTCGAGTACTGGTCTTTGCGCGACGCCTACTTGAAGTACATCAGGGACGACGCGATCGAAAACGACGACCTGATTTCCGGCGAGGTGGTGAACTGTCTCGTCGACGGGTGCTTCACCTTCCTGTCGCAGCGCTCGGAACCGGCCCGCGCCAGCGAGAGCGTCACCACGATTCGCGACTGCGTGATCCACGTTCAGGCGCAGCCGCACGACGGGATTCCAGGCAAGGAATGGAGGGACCGGAATATCCACTTCGGAGCGGACGGCATCGGACGAGCTCCCGGGATGCTCTTCAAATGGGCGCCGGACGCGGGTACGGTCGAAATGAAGAACTGCGTCGTCCGAATCGACGCGGTGTCGGTGAACGGCGTGGGCGACGCGGAATTCCCTCCCGGGATATACGAGAACGTCGAGATCGTGTGGCTGGGCGACGGGCCCTATCCGGGCCGGTTGCCGGACGGGGTAACGGTGACGCGCGACCCGGAAGTCTGGGCGGCCGCGAGAAAAGGCTGGATCGAGCGGATGGACCCCGCCCATCCGGCCGCCAGTCTTTTGCGGGGCGAGAAACGGCGAGACGCTTCGGCGGAATTGGGTCGCGGGATCAGTTGCCTCCGGCCCTGATGCTGACGTCGGCCCCGCCGCTGACTCCGAGGGCGCCGAGTCCCTCCTGTACCGCCACGGCCTGGGCGGCCGTCACCAGCACGGCTTCCGCGTAGTTCTTCAGCTTCGTCCAGGGACTGCGGGGAACCCAGACGATGTCGCCCCCCTGGAGCTTCAGGTCGGGCTCGTGACCCTTCATGATCCCGTTGATGTTCACGACGGCGATTTGCGGTTTCCGGGTGCCGCCCCGGATGATGAGCGCTTTCGTGACGATGGCCTCCGGCTTGGGACCGCCGGCGGCGGCCACGACCGAAAGAACCGTCGCGCCCCGCTCGTAGAAGACCGGGCCGGGGCTGTTGACGTGGCCGAGGACGTAGAGCGAGCGAGCCGTGAGCGAGGGCACGAAGACATAGTCGCCACCCTGGACGTAGACGTTCTGCGACATGTCGCCTTCGGTGATGAGGGACTCGAAATCCACCGGAATCAGTTCGCCGTTGCGAATGAGTATGGCGCGTTCGAGATCGGCGGCCTCGGGGTTGGTCACCTCGGTTCCGTCGCGGTTCGAAAGTAGGCCGCCGCCGAGCGAGATGGCGTTGATGAGCGTGGTGGGGCGCTTGATCGGATAGGTGCCGGGCTTCTCGACCTGACCGAGCATCCAGAAACGCTGACTGTCGGCGTCGGCGATGTTGACGGTGACGACGGGGTTCACGTAGTCGTCCTCCAGTTTTTGGGAGAGAAGCGTCGAGATCTCCTTGAGGGTCTTGCCCTTGGCGTCGATCCCCTTGGCGACGTCGTAGTAGAGCATTCCGTCGGGCATCACTTTCGTTTGGGCGCGGGTCGATTCGTTCTCGGCCACCTCGATGTCGAGGACGTCGCCCGGCCCGACCCGGTAGGCGCCGGCGGGCGGTTGAAGAAGGCTCGGGTTCAATTCCCGGGACAGGTCGAGTTGCTCGAACTCGGGGTTCTTCGGAATTCGCTTGAGTGCCTCGTCCGCGGTCATTTCCTCGTCGGCGTAGTCGCCCTCGGTCTCGTCGAAGTAGGCTGCGGTGTGGAATTCGCGGTCGATCGAAGTGAGGGGGACGCACGAGGTCGACCAAAGCGCGGCGCCGAGCGGGACGGCGAGGAGCGGAAGGTAGTGGAGGGACTTCATGGGAATCGAGGGGAAGAGGATGTCAGTTGCCGAGCAGGATCGGGCTGTAGTTCTGGTTCATGGCCTCGGCGGTGACCGTCTGCATGAAGGTCACGATGGCGTTGTCGAGAACGCGCTCGACGAGTTCGAAGGGGCGCTTGCTGACAAATACGATGTCGCGGTTCTGCAGTTCCACGTCCGGGGCTTCTCCCTTGAGGATCGCCTTCATGTCCACGATCTCCGTTTCCGGGGCGTGGATGCTGCCTCGAATGAGAAGAACCCGCATACGGAAGGCGTATTCGGAGAATCCTCCGGCTTCGGCGACCGCCTGGGTCACGGTGAGCTTCATCGGCATCTTGCGCCGACCCGGATCGTTCACGGAGCCGAGGACGTAGACTTCGTTGTCCAGGCTGGAGGCGACGTAGACGTAGTCGCTCGGTTCCAGATAGGCGTTCTGGCTGAAGTCCCCCTCGTAGTAGAGGCGCGCCAGGTCGACGTCGAGTTTCTCGCCGTTCCGGGCGACGAAAGACCGCTCGAAGTCGGCGAGCTCGAAGGCGGAGCCGCGGACGGTGCCGATCTGGATCCCTTCGGCGAGAGCGATCGCCTCGAGGATGGAAGTGGGGCGGTCCAGCGTGTAGCTGCCCGGCTTCTGAACCCGGCCGATGATGGAGAAATTCTTGCTGGAGATCCCGGAGGGACTGACGATGAGCTTGACGTTCTTATGGTATTGAGAGAGTTCCTCTTCGATCCGGTTCCGAAGCTGGTCGAACGTGAGTCCTTCGGCGCGGACGGCGACCGCCTGCAGGTAGCTGATCGTGCCGTCCGGCGCAATCTGCACGTTTTCCCGGGTCAAATCCGGACGATCGTAGATGGAAAAGGTGAGGGCGTCCCCCGGCCCCAGCGTGTAGCGGGTCTGCCAGACCGGCGTTCGCGTCGGAACGACTCGGACTTCGTGCACCGGCTCGATCGGTTGTTTGGCCAGGGGTTTCAGCTCCTCCCAGTGATCGGAGGGGTGGTTGCCGGCGTCCGGAAGTGCGCGCAAACGCTGCTCCTGTCCGTGACAGACGGACCATAGTAAAACTCCGACAAGAAGCATTGCTGTTTTTTTCTCCATCGCTTGAAATTCCGTCCTCCGGGACGATACGCTCACCTAATTTATTATAATATCCATAATAATCAAATTCATTAATCGATTTTTATTTATGCGCGCAACTTTGGAGGGGAATTTCGGCGCTCGTCAACTTTCTGCCGCCGGGCCTCGTATCGCTTTCACCTTCGAGCGAAGACTTTCACCTTCGAGCCGATGAGGGTGAATTCCGTTCTTGCCCGGTCTGAATTGTGCTAACGTGCGGAAGCTCGCTTAACTCGGCGAACGACCACCATGCCCGAACAGCGATTCGATCAAACCCATTCGTTGCTTCAGCAGCAGACGATTGCTCCACAGATGCAGCAGAGCCTGCAACTGCTGCAAACGCCGACCCTGGAACTCAGGCATTTGGTCCAACAGGAGATGGTGGCCAACCCCACGCTGGAGGAAGAGTCCACCGACGTGTCCCTCGAAGAGGCTTCCACACCCGGGGAGGACGAGGAGTTCGAAAACGAGTTCGCCGAGCTTTCCAAACTCGACGAAGAATGGCGGGAATACATGGCCCAGTCCCGAATGGCGGCGCCCAAGCGCGACGATGCCGAAGAGAGGCATCAATTCATGATGGATTCCATCGTCGAGCCGATCACCCTCCAGGATCACCTGATGAGTCAACTCGGTGTCGCCGAACTCGACGAGGACCAGCGGAAGATCTGCGAAACTCTGATCGGCAACATCGACGACAGCGGCTTTTTGCAGATCGATCTCGAGGAACTCAGCATGGACATGGGAATTCCGATCGAGGATCTGCAGGACGCCCGGGCGCAGGTTCAGAGCTTCGATCCGGTCGGGGTGGGCGCGGTCGACCTCAGGGACAGTCTCCTGATCCAGCTGGAGAAACTGGGCAAGCACCACAGTCTCGAATACCGCGTCGTGGACCATCACTTGGAGGATCTCGCGCGAAAGCGCTACCCTCAGATCGCCAAGAAACTCAGTGTCGCGCCCGAGCAGATAACCAAGGCTGCCGCGTTCATTTCGTCGCTCGACCCCCATCCGGGGAGCCGTTTCGGCAGAGATACGAACTCCTACGTCACGCCGGACGTCACCGTGGAGCGGATCGGCACGGAGTGGGTCGTTTCGATGAACAACGAGCAGATTCCGAGGCTGCGGATCAGCAACTCCTACAAGGACTTGATGTCCAACGGAAGCGGACGCGAGGCGCGCACCTATATCCGCGACAAGATACGGGCGGGGAAATTTCTCATCAAGAGCATCCATCAGCGGCAGCAGACGATCCAGTCGATCGCGACCGAGATCGTGAAACGCCAGGACGCGTTCCTGGAGCGCGGTCCCTCGAAGCTCAAACCCATGAACATGGCTCAGATCGCCGACGAGGTCGGGGTCCACGAGACCACCGTTAGCCGAGCCGTCTCGGGCAAGTACATGGCCACGCCGCACGGCGTCTTCGAGATGAAGTACTTCTTCACCACCGGCTACCAGACGGAGGACGGGCAGTCCCTCAGCAACACCAGCGTCAAGGGCGCGCTCGAAGAACTGATCGGCAAGGAGGACGCGAAAAAGCCCTACAGCGATCAGCGACTGGTGGAGGAACTGGAGAAGACGGGAATCAAGATCGCCCGTCGCACCGTGGCCAAGTACCGGGAGGAACTGAACATTCTCCCGAGCCACATGCGCCGCAGCTACTGACCGGACACCGCCGGTTCTGGCGCGATTGTTGCGAAATCCCGGATTGCAAACAACGACTGCCGTTGGCAGCTTTCCGCCATGAAGTTTCAATTCCTCTCGCTTTCCCTGGCCGCTTCTTTCGTCGCCACGGCGATCTCCGCCGACTGGCCGCAATTCCAAGGCCCTAATCGGGACGGCACCTCTCCCGAAACCGGATTGAACCTTGCCAGCTGGTCCGCGTCGGGCCCCCCTCTCCTGTGGACGAAAGAACTCGACGAGGGCTGGGGTGGTGCTGCCATCGTGGGAGACGAAGTTTTTCTGGTCGATCGTGTATTGGGCGAAACGGACAAGTTGCTGTGCCTTGCCCTGAAGGACGGCTCCGAGCAGTGGAGCTTCAGTTTCGACTACCCCGGCAAGCTGCCCCACGCCGGCAGTCGCGGCGTTCCGCTGGTGGAGGATGACGCCGTGTATTTCGTGGGCGGCTTCGGTCAAGTGTTCCGAGTCGACCGCGAGTCCCACCAACAGGACTGGATGGTCTCGATTCAGGACGAATACGGTGCCGAACCGCCCAAGTGGGGCTGGGCGCAGAGCCCCCTCGTGGTGGGCGACATTCTCGTCGTCCCCGCCATGAGCGAGGATGTGGGGCTGGTCGGTCTCGACAAGGAAACGGGCGAAGAAAAGTGGCGCACGGAGGGATTCGGCAATTCCCATTCGACGCCGACGGTGCTGACGCTGCAGGGCGTCGAGCAGGTCGTTTTCGTGGCCACAATGCGGGACGACGGTGCCGAGAAAGGCACCACCATCAGCGTCGTGCCCGAGACCGGGGAAGTCCTCTGGAAGACGGAACTCTATTTCAACAGCATCCCGATTCCGTTTCCGACGAAGGTGACCGAAGAACTGGTGTTCCTGACGGGCGGCTACGAAGACGGAAGCTGCATGGTGCGGGTGGAGAAGGACGGCGACGCCTGGTCGGTGGAAAAAGTCTTCGACATGGAGCAGGGGACGCAGGTTCACCAACCCTTCGTGATCGGAGACCACATCTATTTTCTCGCCAACGAAAACGCCAATCACAAGGGCGAGGCCCGTCAGACGGGCGGGTTGACCTGCATGACCTTCGACGGCGACATCCTCTGGAACACCGGAGACAAGCCGTTCATGGGACGCGGCAACATGATCTTCGTCGACGGCCACCTCTTGATTCAGGACGGCGAGGTCGGCTATTTGCGGACCGTCCTCCCTTCTCCCGAAGGCTACCGGGAGGTCGCCCAGGCCGACGTGTTCGGCAAGAAGACGGAAGTCGACGAGCAGATCGCCAAGCAGAGCGGCCGCGACGTCGTCAAGATGCCAGACTTCAAGTACTGGTCGCCCATGGCGCTGAGCGACGGCCGCCTCATCGTCCGGGGACAGGAGACCATGAAGTGTCTCGACCTCCGGTAAAGGCGGGCGAGCGTCTTCGTGGGATTCGACACAGGGTTGGGTCGCCGCAGGAGCGTTTTTGCGCGGCCGGGTCGGCTTCGCCGGGAAAAGGAAAAGGATAAAGAAAAGGAAAAAGACCGGGGGGCTTGGCGGGGAGTAGGAGGAAGATTAGGAGTAGGATTGGGAGGCTGGGGCCGAACGATCTGCCTGAATTCCTGAATCGCTGAACTCCGGAAAGCCCGAGGGTCCTCGACCGAAACTCCCTTTGTGCCTTTGTGCCCTCTCCCTCGGAGCCTCTCCCCACCCAAAGTAAGTTTGGCATTCGGGCGCGCTTCGATATAGTTGAAGGCGATGCTGTGGCTTCGATCGCTTGTTTTCGCTGCGCCTCTGGCGACGGGGGCGCTGGGGGTCTGGCTGTTCGAACGGGTGGCCGACCTGAGGTTTTCCCACGAGACGGAAGCACTCGTCTACGCGATCGAGGAACCGATCGGCTACCTGAATCCTCTCGTTCCGCTCACCGGCATCGACCGCGAGGTCACCGACCTTCTCTTCGAGCCGCTTCTGACGCGTGACGACAACTTGAACCTCCGTCCCAACCTGATCGACTCGTGGACTTTTCAGACCGTCGTTACGGTCCGCTGCTCGAGCGAGGAGGCGGCGGGCGAGGCGGAGGCGAAACTGCGATCGGGGGAATACCTGGTGGACGGGATGGATCTCCTCGCGCTCGTTCGGGCGGGCAACGTCCTGAGCGTGACGATCGAGGGTTTCGAACCCGCCGTGGAAACCCGGCTGCTTGAGCGCTTCGATCCGGAGAACCTTGGGGGCCATCTGATGATCCGCCTCTCCGTGAACCACTCCGTCCGGGATTCGCTCGGGGCGTTTCTCGAAGGGTCGGTCGAGAAGAGCCAGATTGAAATGATCGAATACGACGGCGATACGGTCGCGGACGTTTTCGTCGAGGGCGATACCGATTTGTTTCTGCGGGAACTCCGGCTCTACTACGGATCGAACCGAAGCCTCGACCCGGTCATCGAGACGCTGGGGGAGCAGAGCCACACCAGCCGGCACGAAATGCTCGTCGACCTGCGCAGGGACGTCCGCTGGCACGACGGAGCGCGGTTCACGGCCGACGATGTCGTATTCTCCTACCGGGAACTGACGGGCAGGGACTCTCCCTTCGGTTTCGAGGGCGCCTTCTGGTTCGTGGAGGACTTGGAGAAGATCGACGCCTATCGGCTCCGGGTTGCCTGCCGCGACACCCCGGCGATCATTCTGGAGAGTTGGGAAAAGCTGCCGGTCGTGCCGAAGCACTTGATGGGGGGCGGCATCGGGGACGGCGACTGGGTCGAATTTTTCAGGCGGCCGGTGGGAAACGGACCCTATCGAATGACGAGGCGACGAAAGGACGGCGGCGTCGAGCTTGCCGCCAACCCGATGTATTTCCGGGGCCCTCCGCTGCAGGAGGAGCTCGTTTATCGGAAATTCGGATCGCTCGAGTCGATCCTGCTCTCGCTCCGCTCGAACCGAGTCCACGCGATCGTCCCCGACGAGCGTTTCTCCGGCTGGTCGGATCGCAATCCGGGATTGATCCGGGAACTCCGAGGCATTCCCAGGTACCAGCAGTTCGTGGCGTGGAATCTGGACCGGAAGCCTCTCGATCGGAAGGGAGTGCGACTGGCCTTGGCGCGGGCGATCGACCTGGATGCCGTATTGCTGGACACCGCCATCGAATTTCAGCAACCAACCGAGAGTCTGTTTTTTCCCGGCATGCCGTACGGCGGCGACAAGATGACGCTGCCGGTGTACGATCCGCGTTCGGCGGAGCGGGCTCTGGAAGAAAGCGGGTATTCTCTCGACGAAAGCAGAGGCGTCCGGGTCGACGAGCACGGGGAACCGTTCGCCCTCACGTTGACGGTCAACGAGGAAAACGGGGAACATCTCCGCTTGGCGAGGGTCTTGGCCGAGCAGTGGGCCGGCGTCGGAGTCACCGTGAAAGTCACCCCCTTGAGCTGGAACCGGATTCTCACCGAGCAACTTCCGGCCCGCGACTTCGACGCGGTGATGCTGGGTTGGGAGCTTCCCTTCGAACGCGATCGCTACCAGACCTGGCATTCCAGCAGCATCGATCCGGGAGGCGGGAACTTTTGCGGCCTTCGGAACCAAGACGTCGACGAGATTCTCGAAAAGATTCGCCACGAACCCGACTCCGATCGTGCTCGGGATCTGACCGGGCGACTCAACGAGAAGATAGCCGGCCTTCAACCCTGCTTCTTCGTCTGCGACTCCGGCCGCATCGTTTCGTTGAGACGGGAGACCATCGAGATCGTCCGCCCGCCGGTCGACGGCGAAACCAGCGTCCTGCCCGTCGGCGTGGGGAAGGCGGGACTGCGAAGCGTGCGGCCTTGGTGGGTTCGCACGGAAGTCGCCCGGCATTTGCGGAGTGACGCTTCCCCAGATTCACCATGACGCGCGTCTTCCTCCGCTGCTTGGCACTCGCGCTGGCCCGCTGGTGTTCGATGGGCCTCTTCCTCTTTCTGCTGGTGGAGTTCTCCTTCTGCGTGGTCGGCGGGTCGAATCGGCACGTGTGGTTGCCGGAGTCCTACGGATCCGTCCCGGCGCCACTCTCGGTTCAGCCGACCGGATTGAGAGAACTGGTCGGCGAACGATCGTCGGCGTCGTTCCTGGCCCTCGGTCTGGCCTACGGCGGCGTCGTTCTGGTCGGATACGGATGGGGAATCCTGGCGGCGCGTTTCCGGCGCTTTCGGGCCGCGTCGATTCTGGCTCTGCCTTTCAGCGCTTTTGCCTGCGTGCCCGGTTTCTGGTTCGTCGTTCTCGTGGCCATCTACTCGTACGTCGTCTGGAAACGTCCCGGGTTCGCGGACGAACTCGTCGTCGATTCCGGACCGAACTTTCTGGCGTGGTGGCACGCCGCGGTCGTGGCTCTTCCCGCCATGGCCCCCGCCGCCGCCTGGCAGATCCGGAGCGTCGCCTCCGTGATCGAGGCCGAAGCGTCCCGGCCTTTCGTGAGGGGACTTTACCTCGCCGGTTACGGCGACGACGATATATTCTACGGCAACGTCTTTCGGCGCGCCGTTCCCGGTATCGTCTCCTTGTTCGACCGCACGCTCCCTTCGGTCCTCGGAAGTCTGATCGTGGCCGAATGGGCGTTCCGCTACGAGGGGATGGGGAGCCTGATCGTCGATTCGGTGCGGTTGGGATTCTACCCCGGGATTTTTCTCGGGGGGCTGTGGATGGCCGCGATCGTGGGCCTGGCGACGATGGCGCGGCAGGTTGCCGAACAATTTCTTCGTCCCGGATGACAGCGATGGCGAATCGACGAACGTCCAGGTTGGAAAAGGAGGGGCTTCGGCTGCTGGCGCGGGTCTGGCAGGTTCGCTGCGTCGTTCTTCTCGCCATCCCGTACTTCGTGCTCCTCTCGTGGCTTTTCGTGGGCAGCAGCCGCATGGATCTCCGGCCCGCGGAGATGTTCTCGATTCCCGAGACGCCAGTATGGGAGGCGCCCGACGAGTCCCATTGGTTCGGAACGACCGCGAACGGCGCGGATCTGTTTCAGCTGAGCCGGCGGGCCATGGGCAACTCCGTCGCGGTGGCGGTGGTGACTTCGTTTCTCGGTATTTGCCTCGCCCTGCTTTTGACGTCCCTTTTCGCCTTCGACGCCGACGAAAAGCGCTTCCGGCCGATGTTCATCGTGAGCCGGGCCGGCTTTCTTCTTCCCGCGATGGTCGTTCTGGTGATTTTCACCGGAGGGGCCGGAGGTAGTCTTCCCGTGGCAATGCTGGGACTCATCGTGGTTGCGGGGCTGCATCTCGCCCCCGTGCTCGCGGTCTGGTTTCAGGAGGGCGAAAAGGGTCCCGACGTCCTGGCGGGATTCGGACTCGGTCTGTCGAGATCGCACATTCTGGCAGGCCGTGTCGTGCCGAAAGTGCTCCGTCGACTCGTCGGGGTGTTCGCCCAGCTCGTCCCCGTGGTCGTATTGGTGGAGATGGCGCTGTCGTTCATGGGTTTCACGGGCGATCGGTTGAGCTGCGGGGCCATGGTCGCCTACGGGCGGAACTCCCTCCTGGAGGCACCTTGGCTGGCCGCCTGTCCGGGCCTGTTGGCGACCGCGGTAGTCATGATTCTCTCCCTGTTGGGATGGCTGGTTGCTAAAGCGACGGGGAGCGGATCCCTGCCGCGAATTTTCTGAATGCGAGAGGAACCGACATCGTTGCTGGAAGTGAAGGGGTTGACCGTCGAGCGGCCCGAGGAAATGGGCGAGCGGGGCATCGGACTCCGCAACGTTTCGCTCAGCCTCGGCCGCGACGAGATCCTCGTTCTCGCGGGCGAAACCGGCTGCGGAAAATCGGCTCTCGTCCGGATGGTCGTAGGGTTGCCCGGCCCGGGCGTGCGTGCGCTCGACGGCGAAATCCTCTTCGACGGTCGCGACTTGCTGAAGTTGCGCTCCCGCGATCGGAGAAAGCTCCGGCGCGGGGAGATCGCCGCCGTCGGTCGGGGCGTCCACGAGCAGTTCAATCCCGAGCGGACCGTGCGGCGGTGGCTTCGGGAAGCCGTTCGACTCTCGGGGAACCGGGAACTCGACGACGAGAAAAAGTGGAGCGATTTTTTCTACCGCGTCGGAATCGTGGAGCCGGAGCGAATTCTGAAACGCACCATGGGCGACCTGTCCTCCCTGGTGGTCCAGCGTCTCATGCTGATGCGAGCGCTGATAGGAAAGGCGAGGCTGATCGTCTGCGACGAGGCGACCGCCGGACTCGACCGGATTGCCGAGCGGCAGTTCATCGAGCTTCTTTCCCGAATTCGCGGAGAAGAGCAGGTGGCCGTGCTGCTGACCACCGGGAGCCTTCGCGGCGTGGACCGGTACGCCGACCGCGTGGCCGTCTTTTACGAGGGCGGAATCCTCGAGGCCGGGCCGTCCCATCGAATTCTCGACAATCCGACCTACGCCTACACTCGCGAATTTTTCCTGTGCGCCCCGCGGATAACCCATCTGCCTCGCGAATTGGCAACGATCAGCCGCGAAGCCTCCCGCGAGGCGGAAGAAGTGGTCCACCGTCGCGCGTCGCCGATCCAGGCCCCGGAGGATGTCGCCAGCTGAAGCCGTCGGACGTTTTGCCGGTGCCTCCGCGTTGGACTTCTCCGCGTATTGGCCTATCGGAAGGGTCTCGAGGATAGAATAAATGATTACGGAAAAATTGGTTCGCGACGTGTTGGGTAAAGTTAATTATCCTGGGTTCAGTCGCGACATCGTGTCCTTCGGCCTGGTCAAGGAAATCGCGATCGAAGGGTCCGACGTCACGCTGGGTCTCAGCCTGGCCACCCGCGACGCGGCCGTTCCCCGCGAGATTCACGAAAGGGCGGAAGCGGCGCTGAAGGGGATCGACGGCATCGGAGAGATCAGGATCGATTTCGATATCCAGGACCCGCCCGCGCCCGCCTCCACCGCGGGCGGGGATGCGTCCGCGGGGCAGTCCAAGATCCCCGGCGTCAAGAAAATCATCGCCGTCGCCAGCGGCAAGGGTGGCGTGGGAAAATCGACCGTGGCGACCAACTTGGCCGTCGCCCTTGGCCGCTCCGGCGCGAAAGTGGGGTTGTGCGATTGCGATCTGTACGGACCGAGCGTGGCGATGATGCTCGGGGCCGAGGATCAGCAACCGATGGCCACCGAACAGAACGAGATCGTGCCCATCGAAGCTCACGGCATCAAGGCGATTTCGATGGGATTCCTTCTCGCCGACGATTCTCCCGTGATCGTGCGCGGACCGCTGGCCACCCGCTACACGCAGCAGTTTCTCCGGCAATGCCTGTGGGGCGAACTCGATTTTCTCGTCCTCGATCTACCGCCGGGAACCGGCGACATCCAATTGACGATCGTTCAAACCGTGGCGGTCGACGCCGCCGTCATCGTGACCACGCCCCAGGAGGTGGCTCTGATCGACGCCCGCAAGGCGGCGGCGATGTTCAAAAAGGTGAACGTTCCCGTCGGAGGGGTGGTCGAGAACATGGCTTGGTTCGAATGCGACCACGGCGAAAAATATTATATCTTCGGCGACGGCGGCGGCGCCAGGGAAGCCGAGCGTCTGGGCGTCCCCTTGCTCGCCCAGATTCCGCTCGACGGCGACACCCGGGACCGCGCCGACAAAGGCCTCCCGGTCGCCACGGTGGATCCGGCCGAGAACGCCATTTCGGCCGCCTTCGTCGGCTTGGCGGAAGGGGTTCGGGAAGCCGTTCGCTCTTGAAAACGCTCTTCTGGAGTTGACGATTCCGCAGATTCTGGCGATTGTTGCCTTCCATGATCGCGTTGATATTGAGAATCATTCTCGTTAGTGCCCTGCCGACCGCGTCGGTCCTCGTCGCCGCGGAGGACGGGAAGAACCCGGAAAACCTCGCCGAGGTCTGCCGCGAGCTCGTCGAGAACTACGGCGAAATCGTCCACGCCAGCTACCGCGACTCCCTGGCCGAGGCGAACCGACTCGAGGAGGCAATCGCCGCTTTCCTCGAGGATCCGGACGAAGCCGGCCTGGAAGCGGCGAAAAAAGCGTGGATCGCGGCTCGCCAGCCGTATCTGCAGACCGAGGCCTACCGTTTCTACGCCGGTCCGATCGACGACGACGACGACGGTCCCGAACCCATGATCAACGGCTGGCCCATGGACGAGTACCATGTCGACTACGTCGAGGGGGCGCCCGAGGCCGGGATCGTCGGCGACGTCTCGAACTATCCCGAGATCGACAAGGACCTCGTCGCCCGCCTGAACGAGAAGGCGGGCGAAACCGCGATCACCTCCGGCTACCATGCGATCGAGTTTCTCCTTTGGGGGCAGGACACGAATGCCGATGGTCCCGGCGATCGCCCGGCCACCGACTACACCACCGCGAAGCACGCCGATCGCCGGGCCACCTATCTGACCGTCTGCGCCGATTTGCTTACCGACCACCTCGCTTATCTGGTCTCCGAATGGGTGCCGGGAAAGGACGACAACTTCCGCGCCGAGTTCGCCGGTCGACCGCCGCTCGAAGCGGCCCGCAGCATTCTCTACGGAATCCATTTTCTGGCGGGCAAGGAGCTGGCGGGGGAGCGGCTTCTGGTGGCCTGGGACACGCAGGAACAGGAGGACGAGCACAGCTGCTTCAGCGACACGACCGACCAGGATGCGAGATACGACGCCAAGGGAATCGAAAACGTCTATCGCGGTCGCTACGAGACTCTGGACGGAAAGACGATCTCAGGTCCGGGCGCGAGGGCGCTCGCGGAAATTCTCATGCCGGGGAAGGTGGAAGACTACGATGCCAAGATGGATGCCGTGATCGAGTCGGTAGGGGAGATTCCCGCACCCTTCGATCAGGCCATCCTCGGCGACGACGAGGTGCCGGGACGCCGGGCGATCATGACCGCGGTCGAGCATCTCGAGGACTTCGCGTTCATGCTCGCCGACTTGGAGCAGGAGCTGGTGAAAGAGACGAATCGGAGATGAAACGCAAGCTGGCACTCTTGCTGGCGGCCTTCGCCATCGCCGCGCCGGCGAGGGCGGACGAACCGCCTGAGCTGGCGATGCCGGAGCCGGGAGAGGAACTCAGCGGCGGGGCGACCACGGTATTCCAGGACGGCCAGAACGCCTTTTCGCTTCCGCTGGCGAACATCGGACGGGAGAACCGCCGGCTTCACGTCGTGGGGAACTCGTTTTTCAACAAGCCGTGGGTCGCCGCTCCGGCCTCGACCGCGGGTCGGGACGGACTGGGGCCGCTCTTCCACGCGGTGTCCTGCTCCGCCTGCCACACGCGCGACGGGCGCGGTGCCGTGCCGGTCGACGGCGAACTGATGACGGGGCTGCTCTTCCGCCTCAGCGTGCCGGGGGAGGGCGTTCACGGCAGCCCCAAGCCGCATCCCGTCTACGGCGACCAGCTGGCGGTGCGGGCGATTCCCGGCGCTTCGCCGGAAGGGGACGTCGAGATCGAATACGAAGAGTTCGCGGGCCGCTTCGGCGACGGGTCGCCCTACCGGCTTCGTCGTCCGAGCTATCGACTGGAACCGGGCGAAGCCTACGAGGCCGACCTCGACGGGATCATGCTCGGTCCGCGGCTCGCGCCGCCGGTCCACGGCGTCGGGTTGCTCGAGGCGGTACCCGAGGAAGCGATTCTCGCACGCGCCGACCCGGACGACGCGGACGGAGACGGCATCTCGGGGCGTCCCAACCTCGTCTGGGACGTCGTCCGGAAGAAGACCGTCCTCGGCCGATTCGGTTGGAAAGCCAACCAGCCCAACGTGCGCCAGCAGACGGCCGCCGCCTTCGTCGGAGACATGGGAATCACCTCGGCGCTGTTTCCCGGCGAAGCCCACACCGCCGCTCAGCGGGCGGTGTGGAAGGACGTGCCGGAGAGCGAGAGCCCGGAAGTCAGCGACGATATTCTCGACAAGGTCGTGCGCTACCAGCAAACCCTGGCGCCGCCGGCGCGCCGAAACTGGAACGATCCGAACGTCCGCCGCGGGCAACTTCTTTTCGCCGAAGCGAAATGCGCCGCCTGCCACGTGCCGAAGCTGGCAACGGCGGCCGATTACGGCATCGCCGAACTGGCCGGCCAGACGATCCGGCCCTACACGGACCTGCTCCTGCACGACATGGGCGAGGATCTCGCCGACGGACGGCCCGATTTCCAAGCCGGTGCCGCGGAGTGGCGCACCCCGCCCTTGTGGGGACTCGGCCTGAACCGCGCCGTCAACGGCGTGGAGAACTACCTGCACGACGGACGCGCCCGCACCGTCGAGGAAGCCATTCTCTGGCACGGCGGCGAAGCGGAGGCATCCCGCGAGTTCTACCGCGAATTGCCGGCCGCCGATCGGGACGCCCTCCTCGATTTCCTCGACTCTCTGTAGGCTGACTCCGCTCGCAGCCATCCGGGATCGCTCCGGAACCCACAGGGTCGAGTGACGGACCCAACCCTCTTGGATTCGACGCAGACGACATCGACCCGCCCGCTGGACACGGGCGTATCGTTTGCATGAGAGCGCCCATCCATTTTCTGGCCGTCGCACTGTTCCTCGCGGTTCTGAGCAGTTGCACCCCGTCCAATCCGTCGTGGCGCTACGACAGGGGCGTCCTGGCGCCGACCGACGCGGAGGAACTGGACAGGACCCCCGAAGATATCAGGCCCGAGCGCCGTGAAAGCCGGTTTCCGCGTCGGACTGGCTTCGGTGCCGGGTATAGGCCATAGTGCCCCATGAAAACCTCCGCTCTGATATTCGCGTTCTCCGTTCTCCTCCTTTGTTCGAGCCGCGCCGAGGACCGATTCATCGAAGTTACGGGGAAGGCGACGGTGAAGGCCGACGTCGACCGTATCGCCTGGCATCTCCGGATCCGGGGCGAGGGCGAATCCCTGGACGCGGCCGCCGAGGCGCTCAAGGAGACCACCGAGGGCCTGGTCGAGCGGATCTCGGCTTTGGAACTTCCCGGCAATTCGATGCGCTTCAGTCGAATGCAATCGGGGCGTCTCAGGAATTTGCGCGACGGGGAGGAAGTCGTGACGGGCTATTTCGTCGAACGCGGAGCCGTGATCCAGCTGGATTCTCTCGAGCCCAGCCATGCGGTAGAATCCGCCCTTCTGGTGGACGACGGGGTCGAAATCGACCGGCTTAGTCTCGAATCCTCTCATTACGAAGGGCTCAAGCAGCGGGTCGTCGTCGACGCCGTTGCGGCGGCTCGGGCCAAAGCGGAATTGATGGTGGGCGAACTGGGTGTCGTTCTCGGCGAAGTCCTGACGGTTCGCGAAGGAGGCGACCCGCCCGCCTTCCCCATGCTCACCACCAATCGCGTCGGCAGTCCGGAATTCGCCCAGGGGGAGAGCAGCGATTTCGAAGAGGTGGAACTCACGTCGACCGTCGTCGTGCGTTTCGGGATCCAGTAGACCGGCGGAGGCTCGACGCCGTCTCCTGGCGCGATCGCGACCACGGAATCCGGTTGCATATTCGGCTGTTGCGATTAAGTCTCAATAGCAGTAAGGGCATTTGCGTGCCGACGGTTGTTGAAAAGCAACGCCAACGCGCCCATACCTATCGAATGAAAGGTAATCCAGAAGTAATCGACGCGTTGAACGCCGGGCTCACCATAGAGCTCACGGCAATCAATCAATATTTCATTTGCTCGAAGATGTGCAAAGACTGGGGGCTCCACACGCTCGCCAAGCATTTCTACGACGAATCGATCGAGGAAATGAAGCACGCGGAGGAGGTGATCGACCGCATTCTCTATCTTGAAGGAGTTCCGGAGATCGCCCGCTACGACAAGATCCTCGTCGGGGACAAGCCGGAGCAACAGATCCGCGACAGCCACCAGCTCGAGGCGAAGGGCGTGGCCACCTACAATGAAGGCATTCAGCTCTGCCTCGAGGTCAAGGATTCCGGCACTCGCGAACTCATGGAGCGCATGGTGGTCGAGTCGGAGGAGAGTATCGATTGGTGCGAAGCGCAGTTCGATCTCATCGGCATGGTCGGGATCGAGCGCTATTTGGCCCAGATGTTCGGAGAGTCGAGCGAGGATTGAAACAATGAATCAGACCTCCCCCTCACCAATCGACCCATGCCGGTTTGTTCCGGCGGTCCCGCACGAGGTGTTGTGCCATTGCGCGCAAGTCGCCGAATCGGTGGTGCAGGCGGCGGTCCACGAGGAAGGGGCGAACAGCCTCGAGGAGGTGGCGGAGGCCACCGGCGCCGGAAGCGGGTGCCGCGCCTGCCATTGCCGGATTCAGCGGGTGCTGCTCGGGTTGCCCGCGAAGTGCGGCGGGCGGTTCGACATGTGCGGAAGCTGCGGTTGCGCGGGAGCGATCTGTCGCTGCACCGCCGCCTGAAGCTATTTGCCGGGCAGGGTCCAGATCGGGGAAAAATCCTCCCCTTCCTTGAGCATGGCGTCCACGATGCGGGCCATGAGCTGTAGGCTGGGGCCGTCGTCGGGCACCGCGACCAGCATGTCGCCGATGACGGAGGATGCCTGGCGGAAATTGCCCCGCTCGAACTCTTCCAGTGCCTGCTCGTATCGTTTCGTGAGGACGCCCCAGTCCTTCGGCGCGGACGGCAATTCCATCTCGTGGAGGTCCACCGCGGCGCTGATGTTCTGAACGCGAACCTGACACAGCCGGCGCGTGCGCAGCGAGGGCGGCAGCTGGCGAGCCGTGTTCCCCGTGATGAGCAGGGAGGTCTTCAGGAAACGGGTCGCCCCCTGGACCCGGCTGGCGAGATTCACCGTGGTGCCGAGCGGGCCGTATTTGAATTTCCGATGGGTCCCGATGTTCCCGACGAGCGCCTCGCCCGTGTTGACTCCGATGCCCACTTCCGTTTCCGCGTCGACGAGGGGTCGCCACTTCGCGTTGATCTCGGGCAGGCGACCCATGATTTCGAGAGCGGCCCGGCAGCCGAGGGTCGCGTGATCCGGTTGCGCGCTCGGAGCGCCCCACATCGCCATCAATTCATCGCCGGTGTAGTCGACCAGTACGCCGCCGTGATTTATGACGATGGAGGAAAAGTCGCCCATCACTCCCCCGAGCCAGTCGATCGTCTGGGAAGGGCCGAGACGTTCGCTGATGGCGGAGAAACCCCGAATGTCGCAGAAAAGCACCGTCACCTCCGCTTGGCGCGGCTGCATGTTCATCGGATCCGGGTTGCGGGCGAGTTCGCGGGCCAACTCGGGGGTGAAGTGCTGCTCGAAGACCTTTTCCCGGAGTCGCTTCTTTTCCAGGCTGGCGTTGAGGCGGGCCATCAGCAGGGCGGGGCGAATCGGACGGGAAAGAAAGTCCTCGGCACCGATCTCGATGCAGCGGACCGCGTCCTGCTCCTCTTGCAGGCCGGTCACGACGATGACGGGGGTGTGTCGAAGATGCCCGGACTCCCGGAGGCGGGCCAGCACCTCGAATCCATCCATCTCGGGCATTTCGATGTCGAGCAAGACGGCGTCGAACGCTTTCGCTTCGATCTGCCGGATGGCTTCGAGCCCGTTCTCGGCGAAATCGAGGCGGAAGCCGCAGGGCGTCAGGAGGCGCCTGAGAATCTCCCTGTTCTCCGGATCGTCGTCGGCGACGAGCAGGTAGCCGGCCGCTCCGGCGAGTTCCGAGTCCGCCGGGCTCAGAGGAGGCGGCGCTTCGGATTCGATCTCGGGAGCCGTCCTGGAGACGGCAGCCAGACAGACCTCCAAATGGGCCATCAACTCCCTGGTCTTTTCGAGCGTCTCGGGCGGGCAGGGCGCCAACTGAATCAATTGCACCACGCCGAAGAGGTGATTGAGCCGATTGCGCGCGTCGTGCCGGGCGGAGCGCATCGCGGTCTCGAAGGCTGCCGGATCGCGGCGATCAATGTCCGCCGGAAACCACTTGTCCAACTCCTCCCGGAACGTCTCGCCTTCGGCGCGCAATTTCTCCAGATCGAGGGAAAGTTGGGTTCCCGCTTCGGAGGCCTCGGGCGCGGCCAGATCCGCAATCAGCGAGCAAAGCTTGTCGCCCGCCGGATGAAGTTCTTCCCGCAGATCTTCCAGCCAATCATGATCGAGAGGGGTCGCCACCGGCCCAGTTTCGCCGCTTCGGCGGAAGTTGGCCAAGAAAAAATCCTCGGCGCAGCAGACGCCCTGGGTACGAGTTCGGAAGATTCACATCTTCCGCTACCCCGCATTTCTCACCGTTGAGTTTGGTGTGCTGTGGCGATTTGAACACCAACACTTTACATCAAACTTCAACCTGCCGTAGCTCTTATCGGTGAGAAATGCGGGCTAGAGCATCTTCACCGCCGCGTGGACAAGTCGCCGGTGCGTCTCGACGCGGCGGCTCAGATCCATTTCGCTCGGCGTTTCAAAGGTAAGCGCGTGGGCCCGCTGATGAAGGTAGAGGTGGATCGCCTCCGGACAATCTCCGTCGAGTTCGTCCCGGAGGATGTTCCACACGTCCTTCCCCTCCGCTTTCAGGAGCCCGTATTCGAACTGGCGTCCATCCACCTCCTGCAGCGGTTCCCGGCAGATGACGTCTTCGCAGGCCGCCAGGAGACGGTGACCGATCGACTCTTTCCGAGCCAGCTCGTAGAGATAGATCCCGGTGGTGTCGTAGTCCTCGTGAAGGTTCAGGGAAAAATCGAAACGGCGTCCCTCGAGGAATCGCTGCCACTTGGCGATCAGCGGCTGATCGGGGTCGTGAAATTTCCGGTTCAGATCGACGCCATTGTGATCGCGGCGGATGTTGTGGACGAGCCCGTGAGGATTGAGGCAGGGAAAAACGACGAACGGCCTCGTGAATTCGCGGTTCGCCGCCTCTTCGGCCCACTGCAACAGGCCCCACACCGGAGCGCATTCGTCGCCGTGAACTCCGGCGCTGAGATAGACGCCCGGAGCGTCCTTCGTCTCTGCCTCTCGGTTTTCCACGACCAGCACCGGAAAACCGCCGTCCTCGGCGAGCGTGTTCAATTGCCAACCGCTCCGGTCGGCGAGCGCCTCCCACCTCGACAGGAGACGCTCGAAATCGTGTCCGGAATGAGTGAGAAGCTTCGCCGCCATGTCGTGACGCACTACTTCCAGTTTTCGTCGAAAAATCCAGCGTCCACGACCCTGCCAGGCGCTTCGGCGTCCGGCAGACGGTCCAAGCCCAGCACCGTCCAGTCCGGCAGCTTGGGATTCTGCAGAGAGTTCGTTCGATCGTGCGCTTCGCGAAAGGTCAGTCCGCTGTTGATCACCACGTAGCGGTCCGGGTTGAGCGGGTTCGGAAAAATGAATACCGGCGCGTGATCGGCGGTCGGGTAGGTCGTGCCCCGAAAAGAAAACGAATCTTCGTCCCATTGGATGGGTAGCCGCTCGACGATTTCCGCGATCATCGGATTTGATGCCGGGTCGCCCCACAGAACCAGATTCGCCTCGGCAATATCGTCGGAATCCAATGCCTCGGCGGCCTTCTCGAGCAAGTCGCCCCGCAGCAATTCGCTCCAGCGCTGGCGAAAATGCTCCGCTTCGAAGGCCACCCACCGCGCCAGCGTGGGCGAGCGCGGCTCGATCGTCGGAGGCACCACGACGAAGCGTCTCAGAAAGGCATCGTCGATCGGACCCTGGATGCCGGGACGTTTCGACATCTTGCCGGGTTCGCCCCAGGTCCACGCGCCGTCTTTCTTCAACAGAGCGAGCGAGCGGACGGGAAACGCCGGGTCTTCGGCCGCGATCCTCTCCCCGTCGACTTCGAGAATGCTTCCGCCCAGATCTTCGCCCTCCCGCGCGAAGATCTCGAGGGCGGTTACGTTTTCGAGGTCGAGGCTGACGAGATTCGACTCTCCCTTCTTTTCCGCCGTCGCCACGGCGTCCTGCCAGTGCGATTCCAGACCGCGCAGTTGGAGCCAGCCGTATCCCGGATACCGCAAGGTGGGCGTTTGCCAGACCACTTTCTCGTCTTGAACGGACCGCCCTTTTTCCCACGCCTCCTTCAGCCACGCCCATATTTCGTCGGTCGATTCCTGGTTGTATTTGTGACCCATCCCCTCCCCGACGACGTGCCGCATGTCGTGGCCTACCTTGGCCAGTTCCCGCTCCATCACGTCGGCGGCCTGCTTTTGCTTGTCCTCCCCTCCCGAGTAGGCGAGCAGAGGACCGTTGCGGAAATTCCGCGCGTAGTTCGGCACGTCGTAGAGCTTCCACAGCGTCTGCTCGTAGTCGGGCGGAAAATCGTCCGGTGCCAGGCCGATGTATTCCTTGGTCTCGGAGAATCCGGCCCCGGCATGGACCGCGCAGAACTGGTCGCGGTAATGGGCTCCGATGTGCCAGGCGCCCGCCCCTCCCATGGAGAATCCGGCCAACGCGATTCGATCGGGATCGATCGGGTAGTCTTCCTTCAGTTTTTCGATGGCTTCGAAAACGTCGATTTCGCCGGCGTGCTTCCAGCCGACGCAATGCCGCCCGAAGGGGTGGATCACGATGCAGTCCTGCTGATCTGCCACGAACCCGCCCAAGGCTTGGCTCTTCGTCAGGCAGCGCTTGAGAAAATGAAGATCCGTCACCTTGTCCCCGCGCCCGTGAAGCCACACCAACACGGGAACCGGCTTCGACAGATCGAGGTTCTCGGGAATCTCGAGCCCGAAAGGCTGAAAGGATTCGTCGATGCTCGACCGATAGCCACGAACGACGAGTCCTTTCCGGTCGGTCCACGATGGCGACGCCCCGTCGGTCAGTTCGCGATAGCGCTTGTCGGCCAGGTCCAGCATTTCGCCCGCGACCGGAAGTTCCTTCTCGTTGTAGAACTCGTCGAAGCGAAGTGCGAAGTCGACGGCCTTCACCAGAGCGCCGACGTCCGCCGCGTGCGGGCTATGTTCGATCTTCGCTAGCCGGTCGTCGTATTCAGCCACGCGGGATTCCAGCGATTCCCGAAGCTCGGCGGGCAGTTCCACTCCGCCAAGCGGCGGAATGCGACGCTCTATTTCGGGAATCGTCGGCAAGGAATTCTGCGCCGGAAGCGACGTGCCCGCCGCCAGGCACAGGACCAATGAAAAAATGGATCGCATCGCGGTTGCGTTCAAACCCGGTCTTCCGTGACGGGGTCGATCCAGGCAACGACCCGCCCTCCTTCGATGAGGCATTTGTACACGGTGGGGAACGTTCCGAAAATGGTGTCCACCTCGAATCGAACCGTGACCGTCTCGTAGGTTCCCTCGTAGTCTCCCCCGATCTGCTCCGTTCCGTTCCAAGTGAAATCGGTGGCCTCCTCCAAGGTCACGCTCGCCACTTCGCCGTTGCGGAGGCTCGCCTTCACTGGTCCGAATTTGGGATCGTCCGCGGACACGGCCGGCGTCGCGTCCCCCCCGGCAAGCTTCGCCATGAGATTGGGATTGGCTTCGATCGCCTGTTTCGCCTTGGCCCGGGCGGTGGCGACTTCGTTCTGCCTCATGGTCACGAATTCTTCGTAGCGCTGGGTGATGCGGTCTTTGAAATCGGTCTTGTCGACTTGGATACTTCGGTTCATGGCCGGGTTGGCGAGACTCGCCACGGTGAGTTGATCGCCGACGAGACGCACGGGCTTCAAGGGCGTTCCGGGCGGGACATTGCTGGAGCCGATCTTCTCGCCGTTCACCTCCAGATCGAAAGCGACCGTCTCTTTCGCCGTCACTTCCTCCGGGTAGGCGCGCGCCGGGACGGCGTTCCAGTTGTCGACGATGACCATCAGCGGAAGAATGTCCGGCATCGGATACCGCTCCTCCAAAAACAGATCGACTTCCGACTTTTCGACCTCGTCGGGGTCGTCCGGCTCGGTTTTGTATGATACCGGTTTCGCCGGCAAGGCTTTTTCCGGCGTCGCCGTCTCGTCGGTGGGCTCGGCCGGGACTCCGCTCTCGGTCTCGCCCCGGCTGAAGCTCAGGCCCTCGCCGCCTTCGCCCTCGAGCAGCGGCTTGACAACCGGATCGTAGAGAAAGTAACCGGCGGCAAGGAGGCCGCAAATCACGAACAAGGTGGCGAGAAATCCTTTCATGAGCACAATCGGCGGGGTCCGGATCGGCCCGGACTCGACCTTCTATTTCTAGAGCGGACGGAGAGGCATTGCAAGCCGCGGCAAATACTTACATTTCTTTTGACCTGCGCCCCTGCGGGCCGTGATTAGCGGCCGTATGCGCATCGTTTTCATGGGAACCGGGGAGATCTGTCTTCCCACGCTCCGCTGGCTTCTCGACCGGAGATCCGAACTCCCGCTGGTCGCCATCTACACCCAGCCCGACAAACCGGTGGGACGAAAGCAAATCCTCACGGCTTCGCCGGTCAAATCGGCGGCGAAGGAAGCGGCGGTTCCCGTGTTTCAGCCCGAGTTGTTCCGAAAGGACACCGGGGCCGTGCGCGGCCTGGAAGAGCTGAGGCCCGACCTCGTCGTCGTCATGGCCTACGGGCAAATCCTGCCCCGGGGTGTCATCGCGGCACCGTCGAGGGCGTGCGTGAACCTGCATGCGTCGCTTCTACCCCGGCATCGCGGAGCGTCTCCCGTGCAGGCGGCCATTCGCGAGGGAGACGAGCGAACCGGGATCACCCTGATGCACGTGGCGCCCAAGCTCGATTCCGGGGACATGATTCTGAAGGAAAGCCTCCCCGTCCTCCCTCACGACACGGGCGGATCGCTTCACGACCGGCTCGCCGACCTGGGTCCCCTGGTGATGGCGCGGGGCCTGTCCCTTTTCGAGCGCGGCGATCCGCCCTCCGAACCGCAGGACGAATCGCTCGTGACCTATTCCGGGAAGCTTGTCCGGGAAGACGGACTGGTCGACTGGACGGAGGACGCCCCCTCCATCGAGCGACTGGTCCGAGCCTACGATCCTTGGCCCGGCACGTATAGCACGCTCGAACTCGGCGGGAAGTCCCGCAAACTCAAGATTTACCCGCCCGTGACCCCGCTTCCGGACGCCGTTGCCCCCCCGGGCGCGATCGCGGCGCGCGACGGCGCACTCGTCGTCGCTTGCGGCGAAGGCAGTGTCAGGCTAGCCGGCGACGTGCAATTGGAGGGACGCAGGCGATTGGCGGCCTCGGATTTCCTGCGCGGCGTCGAGATACCCGAAGGATCCGTTTTCGGACGCAGGTGACCTGCGGTCCGCGACCGGCGGTCCGCAACCCACCAACCACGCCTGGCGGACCGCGATCGACGCTCCGCAATATTGCTCTTTGAAAAAGTTGCTAGTTGGCGGAGGGTGAGCCAATTACGCGGAACCGATTATGTCGAGAGAGTTTAAGCGAGTCGTCCTGAAGCTCAGTGGAGAAGCCCTTCGCGAGCGGGGAAGCCAGGACAACATTTCCCCGGAGATCGTCGAACGTATCGCGAGGCAAATCCAAACCGCCCACCAAACCGGTATGGAAATCGCCATCGTGGTCGGCGGAGGCAACTTCTGGCGCGGTGCCTCGGCGGCCGGGCGCGGCATGGATCGCGCGACCGCGGACTACGTCGGCATGCTCGCGACGGTCATGAACGCGCTCGCCCTGCAAAGCATGCTTGAATCCGTCGGCGTCCCCTGCCGGGTCCAGACCGCCATCGAAATGAAGAACGTGGCCGAGTCCTTCATCCGGCGCGTCGCCATGCGCCACCTCGAGAAAGGCCGGGTCGTCATCTTCGGAGCCGGTACCGGCAACCCTTTCTTCACCACCGACACCACCGCCGCCCTGCGCGCTAGCGAGATCGGCGCGGACATGATTTTCAAAGCCACCAAGGTCGACGGCGTCTACGACAAGGATCCCAACGAACATCCCGACGCGACCCGGTTCGACACCGTCACCTTCGACGAGGCTCTGTCGCGGAATCTCCAGATCATGGACGGCACCGCCTTCACCCTCTGCCAGGAAAACAACATCCCCATCGTCGTTTTCGACATGACGGAGGACGGCAACATCCGCAAAGCCCTCGTCGGCGAAGACATAGGCACGATCGTCCACGGCTGAATCGACACATCGACTTCGATCCGCTCAACTTTACCCACCCCAAACCAACCCTGCTCACCATGGACACCGAAACCTTCCAACTCGAAACCGACGAAGCCATGCAGAAGGCCGTCGATTTCGTCTCCCAGGAGATGGCCAGCATCCGCACCGGCAAAGCCAGCCCCGCGCTGCTCGACAACATCAACGTCAACGTCGAAGCCTACGGGTCCAGCATGCAACTGAAGCAACTCGCGCTTATCTCGGCCCCCGAGCCGCGCATGCTAACCGTGCAGCCGCACGACCCGTCCATCATGCAGGACGTCGAGCGGGCGCTGCGCGAGTCGAAACTCGGCATCACCCCCTCCGTCGCCGGCCGGCTCATCCGGCTGCCCATTCCCGAGCTGTCCGAGGAACGCCGCATCGATCTCGTCAAGATCATCCGGGACATGGCCGAGCAAGGTCGCGTCCGCGTCCGCAGCGCCCGCAAGGACGCCATGGACCAGCTCAAAGCCGCACAGAAAAGCAGCGAGATCACCGAAGACGTCTTTCACGACCTCGAAAAGGAAGTCCAGGAACTGACCAACAAGCACGTCAAGTCCATCGACGAACACCTCGAGGCGAAGGAGAAGGATGTTATGACGGTGTAGCGAGGGGCCAGGAGCAAGAAGTTGAGAAGTTGAGAAGTTGAGAAGTAAAGGAGTTCGATACTGAACCCCTGAAGCGCTAAACAGCTACCCGCTAAAGAGCTAAAGAGCTAAAGAGCTAAAGAGCCAGCTCATGTTTTCACCTGCCGACATCCTCGATTTGTCCGAGACCGAGCACGCCGAGCTCTTTCCCGCCGGCCAGCCGGTCTGGTCCGCTCTCTCCGATATCGGCGGCTATCTCGAGCGCCTTCTGGAACGGATCGACGGACCACTCGTTCGGGGAGAGGTGCACGAAAGCGCCTTCGTCGGCCCCCGCGTCCACGTCGCTCCCGGTGCCACGATCGAACCCCACGCCGTCGTCAAAGGCCCCGCCTGGATCGGACCGGGAACCGTCGTGCGCAGTGGCGCCTATCTGCGGGAAAACGTCATCGCCGGAAGCGACTGCGTCCTCGGCAACTCCTCCGAGTTCAAGAACTGCCTTTTGTTCAACGACTGCGAAGCGCCGCATTTCAACTACGTGGGGGACTCCATCCTCGGCCACAGAGCCCATCTCGGGGCGGGCGTGATTTGCTCGAACGTCAGGCTCGATCGGGCTCGCGTGAAAATCCGAACGATCGAGGGTTCCACCGACACCGGGCTCCGCAAATTCGGCGCCGTGGTCGGGGACCGCACCGAGATCGGCTGCAATGCGGTCCTCAGTCCCGGCTCCATCCTCGGCCGCGACTGCATCGTTTATCCCGGCACCCATTGGGCCGGCGTCCTCGGGAATACGCAAATAGTGAAGAACCGCCAGGAGCAGAATGTCGTCCGGCGGCATCTTACGGAGGAGTGAACACGCCCTTCTTGCCCCGCGGAAGGCCGCCCCGCGGAAGGCCGCCCCGCGGAAGGCCGCCCCGCGACGACCGAGTAATCCTGCCGCCCGCGTTCGCCGCGCTGCCGCCGGCTCGCTTCGGGCGGGAGACGAACTTCGACCGACGCGTCGAAATAACCAATCCCGCCGGTTGGTATCACTCGTGCGCCGCGACGATTTCCTCGATCCGATCGCGCTTGATTCCGGTGGGAGCATCGAGATCGGCGTACTTGGCGCGGGCTTCGGCCGCCTTTTCCGGCGTCACGGGAGAAGCGCTGTTGCCCCAGTTGTTGCGGGTATAGGTGAGCACGGCGGCGAGTTTTTGATCGTCGAGCGCCGCGCCCAACGGCATCATGGCGCCCATGTAATCCATGTTCTCCTTCTGGATTCCCTTGAGAACAATCAGCAGCGGCAGTTCCGGATCTCCCAAAAGAATCTCGGAGCCAAGCAGGCTTGGCGCCATCAGCGCGGGACCGGCCTGGATTCCCTTCCCGTCCGGTCCGTGACAGGCGGCGCACGTGGCGTAGGCCGTCTGCCCGAGTGCCATGACCGCCGGGTCGACGTCTCCCTCGCTGCCGGAACCGGGCTCGCCCGCGGCTTCCCCTTCGGCCGTCGCGGGGGCACCCTCGCCCGGTGAAGCGGGAGCGGCCGGCGGCGGCGTGGCAGCAGACGAGGCAGCCGGAGCCGCGGTCTCCGCGGCGGGGTCGTCCTCCGACTTCATGCCCTTCAGGAAAGCGACGCCCACGATTCCGAGCATCGCGATCATGAAGACCGGAATAAGAAAGAGAAAAACAGCCCCGATCACCGAGCCTGCGGGGTTATTCGATTCTGTGTGTTCTTCGCTCATGACCGCGGGGAAAGAAGCCCGGTTTCGCGGGAAGTCAATTGTTTGGTCGCCCTTGCGTGGGAGGTTTCGTTGCCCATCCATTACGCGGGACACCGCCTCGGGGAGACGCAAAAGGCGGAATTTCGCGTATGGTAGGGCGATGCCGTCCGCTCCCCAACCGACCCGCCTTCTGGAAGCGCAGGCCGACGAAGCGCCGGCGGTGGAGGAAATGGCTCGGCGTATCTGGCCCGACGCCTACCGTGAAATCATCAGCGAAGCGCAAATTCGCTACATGCTCGATCGGATGTATTCCCCCTCCGTCATTGCCCGGGAGATCGAGGCGGAGAGCATCCGCTATTTCTGGATTGTCGGCGGCGACGAAAAGCTGGGGTTTCTCGCGGCGGGACCGTTCGAGGCGGAGCGACGGTCTTTTCTCCACAAATGCTACGTGCTTCCCGCATTCGTAAATCGGGGTCACGGCTCCCGGGGATTGTCTCTTCTGATAGCGAAACTACGGGAGGCGTCCGCAACCGGGATCGAACTCCGGGTCAACCGAGGCAATGCCCGCGCGATCGCCTTCTATCGCCGGAACGGATTCGCGATCGTCGCCGAAGACTGCCTCGATATCGGAGCCGGATTCGCGATGGACGACTTCGTCATGCGCCTGGAGTGGTGACTGCCGTGCCCTCCGTAGTGGAAGATGTGAATCTTCCGAACTCGTACCCAAAGCGTCCGTCCCGGTCGTCCGCCCGGAAGTGTCACCAGTTCCGCCACTTCCTTTCGCTCCCTCCGTAGCCCGCATTTCTCACCGATAAGAGCTACGGCAGGTTGAAGTTTGATGTAAAGTGTTGGTGTTCAATTCGCCACAGCACACCAAACTCACAACCGAGCCAAGGTGCCTATCGGCATCCGGGGTCACCATGCCTTCGTGTAAACTTTAGTGTATTGTTAGTTCCAAGAATGATATCCCCTCGCCAATATATACCCTCGAGAAGTGCCGCACATCGAGAACTGCCACCGAGTCACCGTCAAATCGCCATCAACAAACTCAACGGTGAGAAATGCGGGCTAAACGGCAAAACAGCTAACAGCTAAAGAGCTCGGCCCACGGCCACGGCCTCGCCCTCGCCCTCGCCCTCGCCCTCGCCACTACGCTCCCTGTGCGCCCGAGGCTTCGATCTTGGACTGTTCGGTGTCGAGCACTTCGCGGCGGAGGTTGGTGCCGGACTTGCGGGCCCACCAGAGAACGATGGGAGCCGCGACGAAGATGGAGGAATAGGTTCCCACCAATACGCCGACGATGAGGGTCAGGGCGAAGTTGCGCAACCCGGGGCCACCGAAGAGAAACAGCACGGTCACCGTGATGAGCGTCGTTACGCTGGTGATCAAAGTCCGCGCCATCGTCTTGTTGAGCGCGTGGTTCATGATGTCCTTGATGTCTCCCCGCTTGGAGGCGAGGTCCTCGCGGACGCGGTCGAAGATCACGATGGTGTCGTTGATGGAGTAACCCGCGATGGTCAGAAAGGCGCCGACTGTGATGAGGGTCATTTCCTGGCCGAGCAGCGTCGTGATGCCGGCGACCACGATAAGGTCGTGGAAAAGGGCTGCGATCGCTCCCAGCGCGAAGGCGAACTCGAAGCGCAGAGTCACGTAGATCAGAATGGCGCCAATGCCGATGAGCAGCGCCAGCGCGGAGGAAAGGAGCATCGACTTCCCGACGGCGGATCCGACGGAACTCACGGTGGTGTCTTCCAGTTCCACGTTGAGATCCTTGCGAATCTCCTCCTGGATCTGGGCGGCGGTGTTGTCGGGGGAGCGGATCAGAAAAAATTCGCCTTCGGCGCCGACCGGTTGCTGCACCTGGATGATGGGGGCGGCGCCGAGGTCGAGATCGCCGATGGCTTCTCCGATGTTCTGCTTGGTGAGCTCCCCGGTTGACTGAATCGTGAGCGAGTCGCCGCCTTTCAGTTCGACTCCCCGAGGATCCATCGTGGGAACGACGATCAGCGAAACGAGTATCACGATGATCGAACCGATCAGGCAAACGCGCCGGTAACCGAGAAAATCGATCGTCCTGTCCGGCACGAGGTTCATGAAGCTGAGCTTCTTGAGAAAATCGGTCTCCGTCGCCCAGTTGAAGCAGACTCGGCTGACGATCAGCGAGGTGAAAAGCGTCGCGAAGATACCGATGATGAGGGTGATGGCGAAGCCCTTCACCGTTCCCGCCGCCACGGCGTAGAGGATGATGGCGGTGATGAGAGTGGTGATGTTGGCGTCGACGATGGCCGAAAAGGCCTTTTCGTACGCGGTGGTGATCGCGGAGGGCAGCGACTTGCCTGCGGCCATTTCCTCTCGCAGTCGTTCGTAGATGAGCACGTTGGCGTCGATGGCGACGCCGATCGTCAGGATGATGCCGGCGATGCCCGGTAGCGTCAGGGTGAACTGGAACAGCGCCATTGTTCCGAAGATCATGACGATGGAAATGCACAGGCCGATGAGCGCGAGAATGCCGGCAAAGCGGTAGTAGACGAGAATGAAAAGCAAGGTAATGGCCAAGCCGGCAAGGCCGGCGGTGACGCCCTGTTTGATCGTGGCCTCGCCCATCGTGGGAGAGATGTAGTTGGAGTATTCGATCGCGATGGGGTTCTCGAGCGGGTTTTCCAAAGCCGAGGCCAGGGCGGTCGCTTCTTCCTGGGTGAAGCTGCCGGTGATGGAGCAGCCCGAGGAAAAAGGCTCTTGGATGACCGGCGCGGAGATCACTTCGTCGTCCATGATGATGGCCAACTGCTGCCCTTGATTCTCCATCGTGAGCGGCCCCATGATTTTGGAGCCATCGCTCGAGAAGTCGACGCTGATGGCGTGGCCGCGATCGCCGTAGTAGTAGCCGGCGCTCGACACGTATTTGCCGGACATGTCCCGTTTGATTTTCACGAGGGCGTAGCGCGGCCCCAGCGGTTCGCCGTCGTCGCCGGTTTCGTCCATGTAGGGGAGCGCCTCGTAGCCCGGAACGACTTCGGAGCCGTCCGCCACCCGAGGGGCGAGGGAACTGCTTTGCGGATGGAGGATCGAAAATTCGAGTTTCGCGACTTTAGCCAGTGTTTCCTCGATCTCGGAGAGTTCGTCCTGCCCGACCTTGGGCGCTTGCAGGAAGATGCCGTCGTCGCCGGAGGGCGCCAGGACCACCTCGCCCGTTCCGAGAGCATTGAGCCGCTTGGTAAGCACTTCGATGGCCTGTTGTTGCGTTTCGCTGGTGACTTCCTTCCCTTCTGCGGGCTGTATCTTGATTTCCATCGAGACGCCGCCTCGAAGTTCGATTCCCTGCTCCATTCCAAGGCTGGAGTAGAGCCAGACGCAGAGGCCCGTGACGGCCACCGCGAGAACGGATCCGATGAGGCGTTTCCGTCTTCTCGACTCCGCGGCGAGATAAACCACGAACAAGGCCAGGAGCCCGAGGCCGAGCAGAAAGACGACGTTCGACGAGATCCCCGAGGCCACCGCGTTGTTGGCGGCGTCGACCACGTCGGCCGTGTCGGGCCCCGCGATGCTTTCATGGGCTTCGGAGACGGGGTTGCCGCCGGGATCGAGGCCCTGGGTGGCAGGCTCGGCGTCGCTCGGTTCGTCCGTCGTCGCGGCTGGAGGGGCGTCCTGGGCCGCCGCTGGATCGGCGGCGGCGTCGGGATCGGCGTCCGGGGTTTCTACCGTGTCTGGTTGAAGTTGCATGTGGAAAAAAAGTGGGGGGATTGGGCAACCCTAAGGTCGACTCGGCAAGCAGGATGGCGTCGTCGACCCGACGGGGTTGGGTGCGGGAGTCGACAGGGATGAATGGGAGGCTCGGTCAGGATTCTTTCGTCTCTTCGGATTCTTCGGTCTCGTCCGTGGACTCCAGCGCCTTGGTGTTTCCGTCGGCCTTGCTGTCCGTCACCGTGGCGATGGCGCTGCGATCGAACTTCATGCTGAGCCCGTCGGCGACCTTGACCGATACGGTCTTGTCCGTCATCCCGGAGACGAGGCCATGGACACCGCCCACGGTGATGACTTTGTCCCCGACCCTCAGATTGGAGCGCATTTGCTCCTGCGCCTTCTGCTGCTTCCGCTGCGGCCGGATCAGGACGAAGTAGAACATCACCATGATCAGAATCATGGGAACGAGCATCCCGAAACCGCCTCCGCCTCCGGCGGGGGCTGCCTCCTGGGCGAGTAAAGAAAGGGTCATTATCATGTTTGTTTTCTAAAAGAGTCAGCTTCAGGGGCCGAAAACGATGCCGGTCGATCAAGCGTCGATTTCCCCGTTTCGGTACCGGCGGAGGAAATCTGCCTTGAAATCGGCAAAGGTGCCGGTGTCAATAGCATGCCGCGCCCGTTTCATCAAGTGGAGATAGAAGTGGACGTTGTGCAGGGTCAGCAGCCTGAGCCCGAGGATCTCGTCGCTTTTGACGAGATGGCGGAGGTAGCCGCGGGAAAATCCCTCGCAGAGGGGGTGGGTTTCGCCGGGCGGCGCGAGCGGGAGGCGGCTTGTCTCCCACCGGGCGTTCTTCAGGTTGATCGTGCCGTCGGCGGTGTAGGCGGTGCCGTTGCGGCCCACGCGGGTGGGAAGCACGCAATCGAACATGTCGACGCCGCGGGCGACCAGTTCGAGAATCTGATCGGGCTGGCCGAGCCCCATGGCGTAGCGCGGCTTTCCTTCCGGCAGAACGGGGACGGCGACGTCCACCGCCTTCAGCATTTCGGGCACCGGTTCGCCGACGGACAGCCCGCCGATGGCGTAGCCGTCGAAGTCGAGAGCCACCAGGTCCCGGGCCGCTTTCTCGCGCAGATCCGGATAGCAGCTTCCCTGCACGATCCCGAAATAGCGCTGGTTCTCCGGGCGATGGCGTTCGATCCAGTCGCGGGCGCGTTCCGCCCAGCGCCGGGTCAGCGAGAGCGAGTTCGTCGCGTAGGACCGCTCGCAAGGGAAGGGTGGGCATTCGTCGAGGATCATGCAGATGTCGCTGCCGATGGAGCGCTGGATTTCCAGAACGGACTCGGGCGTCAGAAAAAGCGGGCTTCCGTCGAGGTGGCTCTGAAAGCGAACGCCTTCGTCGGTGATCTTCCGCAGCTTGGCGAGCGAAAAGACCTGGTAACCTCCGGAGTCCGTCAGAATGGGGCGGTCCCATTGCATGAACTCGTGGAGACCGCCGTGCTCCTCCAGCACCTTCGTCCCCGGCCGGAGATGGAGATGGTAGGTGTTGCCGAGAAGAATGCGGCAATCCATCGAGGGATCGGTCAGTTCGGAAGGGTGCACCGACTTCACCGTGCCGCGGGTCCCCACCGGCATGAAGGCGGGCGTTTCCACCTCGCCGTGCGCCAACGTCATCCGCCCGCGCCTCGCGGCGGTCTGCGTGTCGGTTTCGAGGAGGGTGAACATGGGGGTGGGAACGTTCAACGTCCAACGTCCAACGTCCAACGTCCAACGCCGAAGGCCTAAAATGCTCGGAGAGAAGATGAAATGGGAGAAGTTGGGAGCAGGGAGCAGGGAGCAGGGAGCAGGGAGCAGGGAGCAGGGAGGGAACCGAGAAGTAGAGTAGTGAAGAAGTCAAGAAGGGAAGGAGTTGTCGAGAATCCGGAGGCTGGATGCGAAGGACGTGACATCGGACCCGCGCAGAGCCCCGGCCCTTCCGTGTCTTCGGTGCGGGGCACCCCGTGTCTTCCGTGGTTCCCCCCTGCGGAGCCCCTCCGCCCCGAAGCCCGGCCCCCCGGCAGAAAAACCGATCACTCGACATTCCCGCGACCTTCGTTATCTTCCGCGCCATGCGGGATACGCCAACTTCGCACCAAGGCCTGATCGACTGGATTCGAAAGATGGAGACGCTGTGCCGGCCCGACGACGTCGTGTGGTGCGACGGTTCCGACGAGGAGTGGGAACGTCTCTGCGGCTTGCTGGTCGATGCCGGAACCTTCACGAAGCTCAATCCCGAGAAGCGCCCCGACAGCTACCTCGCCCTGTCCGATCCCACGGACGTGGCCCGGGTCGAGGACCGCACCTTCATCTGCAGCCGACGCGAGGTGAACGCCGGACCCACCAACAACTGGCGCGCTCCCGCGGAGATGCGAGGGACGCTCGCGTCGCTCTTCGACGGCTGCATGAAAGGGCGCACCATGTACGTGGTGCCTTTCTGCATGGGGCCGATCGATTCTCCCCATTCCATCGTCGGTATCGAAGTGACCGACTCAGCCTACGTGGCGGTGAACATGAAGATCATGACCCGGATGGGGAAGGCCGCCCTCGCGAAACTCGGGGCGGAGGGGGAGTTCGTCCCCTGCGTTCACTCGGTCGGCGCGCCGCTCCAGCCCGGAGAGAAAGACGTTCCCTGGCCCTGCAGCGAAACGAAGTACATCGTCCATTTTCCGGAGGACCGCGAGATCTGGTCCTACGGGAGCGGCTACGGCGGCAACGCCCTTCTCGGAAAGAAATGCCTTGCCCTGCGCATCGCCAGCGTGATGGGTCGGGACGAAGGCTGGATGGCCGAGCACATGCTCATCACCGGCGTCGAAGATCCCGAAGGCGAGAAGCGCTACGTTGCCGCCGCTTTCCCCAGCGCTTGCGGGAAGACGAATTTCGCCATGCTCATCCCGCCCGCTTCCTACCAGGAGAAAGGCTGGAAAGTCACCACCGTCGGCGACGACATCGCCTGGCTGCGACCGGGCGACGACGGGCGTCTCCGCGCCATCAACCCCGAGGCCGGCTATTTCGGCGTCGCTCCGGGGACGTCCGAGGAGTCGAATCCCAACGCGATGGCTTCGATGCGAAGCAACACCATTTTTACCAACGTCGCCCTGACCGAAGACGGCGACGTGTGGTGGGAAGGGCTTACCGACACGCCTCCCGACAATCTCACCGACTGGCGCGGCCGGCCCTGGACGCCGGAGTCCGGCACCCCGGCCGCGCATCCCAACTCCCGCTTCACCGCGCCCGCCGCCCAGTGTCCCGCCATCGACCCCGAGTGGGAGAATCCGGACGGGGTTCCCATCGACGCCATCATTTTCGGGGGGCGCCGCGCCACGACCATGCCCCTCGTCTTCCAATCCTTCAACTGGGTCCACGGCGTCTTTCTCGGCGCCAATCTCGGATCCGAAATGACCGCCGCCGCCGAGGGCGCCGTGGGAAAGATTCGCCACGATCCCTTCGCCATGCTCCCGTTCTGCGGCTACAACATGGGACACTATTTTTCGCACTGGCTGGAAATGCGGAAGCTGATCGCCGACCTGCCGCGCATCTTTCACGTCAACTGGTTCCGAAGAGACGAGGACGGCAGCTATCTCTGGCCGGGATTCCGGGAAAACATGCGGGTGCTGGAATGGGTGTTCGACCGGGTTCGCGGACGCGGTCGGGGCCACGAGTCCCAACTCGGCTGGGTGCCCCACTACGGCGAACTCAACTTCGACGGTCTCGACTTTCCGCGGGAGAAGTTCGATCGTCTCATGAGCGTCAGCCCCGAAGAATCGCGGCAGGAGCTGCTGGCCGAGGCCGCCCTCTATCTCGACCTTTACGATCACCTCCCGAAGGAACTGATCTTCCAGAGGGAGTTGCTGGCGGGCAGGGTGTGAGGCCTGGCGCTTATCTCGAAAGCTGGTCCGCCACGCAGCGCTGTCGGCAAGCGAGCGGCATCGATCCCTTGGAATGGGTGAGAGAGGCTCTCCTCCCGTGCTGGGGAGACGCGATCCGGCCGGTGGTCTGGCCGCTCTCGGTGCGGGTGGGAAGGCTGGCGTGACCGGCCGGGTCGCGGCACCGGCGGCCCCCAGGTCGGGACGCCCGAACTGCGGCGTTGACTAATTTCGCTCTCCCCCCTTTCGTCTTTCCCATGCTCGAAGAATCGGAGGCTCGTCGGCGAATCCTGGAATCGGTCGGTCCCGGCGCGGTGACCTGGGTCCCGCTCGAACTCGCTCTCGACCAGGTGCTGGCCCAGGACGTGACGGGCGTGCTCGACTCGCCGCTGTTCGACAATTCCAGCATGGACGGCTACGCGGTTCTGGCGACCGACGCTTCCACGGGAGCGATCCTGCGTATCGCCGGCGAAACGCAGTCGGCCGGCGTCGATCTCAGCCTGGAGCTGGGGGCGGGCGAAGCGATCCGGGTTTTCACCGGAGCCCCGATTCCCGAAGGGGCCGACGCGGTCGTCATGCAGGAAGATGTCGAGAGGAACGGCGACGCGATCGAAATACTCGAGGGTGTGGCGAGCGGGGAAAACGTTCGTCGACGGGGCGGCGACGTCTGCTCGGGACAGAAGCTACTGGAGCGAGGCGACGTGATGACGCCGACCCGGATCGGTCTGTTGGCGTCGCAGGGCATTCCCGAAGTTCCCGTCCACGGGCGGCCGATGGCGCACATCGTGACCACCGGGGACGAACTCGTGGAGCCGGGGGCGCCGCTCGTTCCCGGCGAGATCTACAACAGCAATGCTCCCATGCTCCAGACGGCGGTCGTGCGTGCGGGCGGCATCGCAGCCGTGTCCCACGCGGGGGACGATATCGAAGAACTGACCGGCGTGCTGGGCGGGGCCCTCGCGGCGGCGGACATCGTCGTCGTCGCCGGAGGCGTTTCGGTGGGGGAAAAGGATTTCGTGAAGGAAGCCCTCGGGCGTCTCGGCGTGGTCACGGATTTCTGGCGGGTCAGGGTGAAGCCCGGGAAACCGCTCGTCTTCGGTCGCCATCCCGACGGCACCCTGGTTTTCGGCCTTCCGGGCAATCCCGTTTCCGCCTACGTCACCTTTTGCCTGTTCGTGGTTCCGGCGATCCACCGGCTTCTCGGCTACGTCGGGGACGACTTCGTCGGCGCCGGGGCGATCGGCGGGATCGCGGCGGAAGCCATGGAAAACCCCGGCGACCGTCCTCACTATCTGCGCGGGATCGAGAACGGGGGCGCGATCCGGCTTTCCGGAATGCAGCAGTCCCACGCCGTTTTCGGGTTGAGTCGGGCCAACTGTCTCGTCCGGCTCGAACCGGGCCAGAGAGTCGAAGCCGGGGAGAAGTTGACCGCTTTCTCGATCTGAGCGTTCGCGCGTCAGCGACTTCGCCCTTTGGGTTGACACCCGAGGACTCACCGCCGACTCATTCCCTTCCTATGACGGACCAGATCACCGATCTCAATGTCGCCTACAACGTGCCGCTGCCGGCACCGGCCCTGCTCATGCACGAGAGGCCGCGCACCGGCGCCCAGGCCGACACGGTCGCGGCCGCGCGTCGGCGCATCGAGAAGATCGTGCAGGGAGAGTCCGACCGTTTCATGGTGATCGTGGGGCCCTGCTCGATCCACGATCCGGGACAAGCGGTCGAGTACGCCGAAAGACTCGCCGGTCTCCGCGAGGAGGTGAAAGACAGCATCGAGATCGTGATGCGGGTGTATTTCGAGAAACCGCGCACCTCCGTTGGTTGGAAAGGGCTCATCATGGATCCCGATCTCGACGGCACCGCCGACCTCGCCGAAGGGCTCCGCATCGCGCGGAAATTTCTGTGCGACATCGTCGATCTCGGGCTGCCCACGGCGACCGAGTTTCTCGATCCCATCACGCCGCAGTACATCGCCGACCTCATCTGCTGGGCGGCCATCGGCGCCCGCACCGTGGAGTCGCAGACCCATCGTCAGATGGCCTCGGGGCTTTCCATGCCGGTGGGTTTCAAGAACACCACCTTCGGCGGAATGGGCGCCGTCGTGAACGCTCTCAAGGCCGCCAGCGCCCCGCAGACTTTTTTCGGAATCAGCCCGGAGGGCGTTGCTTCCATGGTCAGCACCAAGGGGAATCCCAACTGCCACACCGTTCTCCGCGGAGGCGACGGCGGGCCCAACTACGGCGGCTTGGCCGTGGCGGAAGCCGCCGCGGCGTTGACCGAGGGAGGCGTGAACAAGGCCGTCGTCATCGACGCCAGCCACGCCAACTGTTCGAAGGACTTCGAAAAAATGCCCTTCGTTTTCGAAGAGATCGTCGGGCAGCGGGCCCACGGCAATCCCGAAATCGTGGGCGCAATGCTCGAAAGCAACCTCGTCGAGGGGAATCAGAAGATCCTCGAGAACCGCTCCGAGATGACCTGGGGCCAGTCCGTGACCGATCCGTGCATCGGGTGGGAGACGACCGAACGGATCATTCGCGCCGCGGCGGAGAAGCTGGGACGCTGAGGCCCAGCTCTTTATCTTAATCCTTTTCTTTTTCCCGCGCAGCCCTTCACGTTCACGGCCAGGGAGAGAAAAAGAGAAGGATAACGAAAAGGAAGATATTCCAAGCTCTGCGATGACCGCCGCCGACTACGCCCTTTTGAAGTCAGTTTCGCGGTCGTTCTATCTCAGCATGCGGTTCCTGCCGACGGAGATGCGGGAGCCGATCGCGGTGGGATACCTCCTCGCGCGGTTCACCGACACCGTCGCCGACGCCCCCGGCCTGCCCGTCGCGAGACGGCTCGATGTACTCGACGCCGCGCGGCGTGCGGTTCGCGACGAAGACCCGGCGACGGACATCGACGTGTCCGATTTCGTCGAGAAATCGTCCCGCCCGGGAGAGAGGGAACTGCTTCGCCGCTTCCCCGACCTCCTCCGGTGGTTCCTCTCGCTCGTCGACGCCGACCGCGAGCCCCTCCGCGAAGTGTTGCTCACCATCGTTCACGGACAGCAATGGGACGTCGAGTATTTCGATCCCGACCGTTTCACCGCCTGCGAGACGGGAGACGATCTGCTGCGCTACACCTACCGGGTCGCCGGCTGCGTCGGCGAGTTCTGGACAAAGATCGGATTCGCCAACCTCGGCGAACGCTTCGCGCCGCCGGACCGCGCCACGGACATGCTGATCGGCGGTCGCAAGCTGGGGCAGGCGTTGCAGCTGATCAACGTCCTCCGCGATCTGCACGAGGACCTGCCGCAGGGGCGTTGCTACCTGCCGGCCGAAGACCTGCGCGCGGCGGGGTGGGACGGAAGCGCGGCGCCGACGACCGGTGAACTGGAGCCGGTCTTCGCCAAATGGCTGGCAACCTGCCGGCGCCTCCTCGGCGAGTCCGAGGGCTACGCCGGAGACGTCCGCCATCGCCGGGTGCGCTTCTGCACCCGGCTCCCGAAGCTGCTGGCGGAGAAAACGGCGGATCGGCTGGCCTTGGCGGGCGTCGAACGCGTCGTGCGCGAGAAGATAAAAGTGCCCCGGAGCGAAGTCTGGAAAGCCGTGGGTCGGGCGGGGCTTTTTCGAGCCTGAGAGATGGGATCCTCTTGGAAGAGAAAAGGATAAAGATAAAGATAAAGATAAAGATGGAGCGGGGTCAGGCCCGTCGGCCGAATTTCCGCTCCAGTTCGGCGTAGGAAATCTGGATCAGGGTCGGGCGACCGTGGGGACAGCAGTAGGGCATGTCGCAGACGAGCAGGTCCTCGAGCAGTTTCTGCAATTCGCGCTCGTGCAGCGGGTCGTTCGCCTTGACCGCGTGGCGGCACACGGTGGTGGCGATCATGTCCTCGCCGAGACGGAGCTTGGACATCCGGTCGCTGGTCGCGCGAATCTCGTTGATCACTTCGTGGAGAAACGCCTCGGGATCGTCGCTCTTGAGAAAGACGGGCAGCGAATCGATTTTCAGGGTGTTGCCGCCGAAGGGTTCGACGGAAAGGCCAAGCTTGGAAAGGGTCTCGAGGTTTTGGCTCACCAAGTCGAAATCGCGGGGCGGGAGATCGACCATGATGGGCGCGAGGAGCCGTTGCGAAGGAACGCCTTCGGCTTCCATCCGGCGCTTCATTTCCTCGAAGAGCACCCGTTCGTGCGCGGCGTGCTGATCCATGAGCACGAGGCCGTCCTTGCTTTCCATGAGCACGTAGAGGTTGCCGAGAACACCCGTGAGCCGGTAATCGGAGGCGCGGGGCTTGCCGGGATCGGGTGTCGCCGCGGGCGCTTTCGGCGCTGTCGACGGGGTTGAGTCCTCCACGCCACCCTGTTCGCCCGCGCTTTCGACGCGTTGGCGTTCGGTCGCCGTGAAAAGTTCCGGCTTCGGAGCGGGGTCGCGGATCGAGGGCTTCCCGAAGCTGTTCCAGTCGTTCCGCAGCGTACGCTGTTCGGCCTCGGGAACGAGGTCCTCCTGCACCATGGACGCCGGTAGCGCGTTCGCGGATTCCGACCCGGTGAGCCCGACGCCGGAGACGGGACGCGTCATTCGTTCGCGCAGCGTCCTTTGAACCGCGCCGATGATCGCGTCCTGGACGCCGAATCCGTCGTGAAAGCGCACTTCGCGTTTGGCGGGATGCACGTTCACGTCGACGGCGGTCGGGTCGGTTTCGAGAAAGAGGAAGGTCACCGGATACTGGCCCTTCATCAAGGCGGTGTGGTAGCCCTCGCGGAGCGCCCGGGCCACAATGGCGGCTTCGACGGGGCGGCCGTTGAGAAAGGTGAGCTGCTGCCGACGATCCGAGCGGCCCATTCCGGGAGGTCCGATGAGACCCCCGACGGTGACGCCCTTGTGGCTGGATGGCTCGATTTCGAGCAGCCGTCCGGCGAGATCGTTGCCGACGAGGCCGCCGATCCGCTCGCGCAGGCTGGTGGTGGCGGGAAGCTGAAAGACGAGCCGCTCGTCCCGGACGAGAGAAAAGCGGATCTTTTCGTGGGCGATGGCCTGGGTTTTGACGACCTGCTCGAGATGGGAGAACTCGGTGTTCTCGGTCCGCAGGAATTTCCGCCGGGCCGGGAGGTTGTAGAAGAGCGAGCGCACTTCGATCTGCGTGCCGGGCGGTTCGCCGCAGTCCTGAACGCTGGCGACTTTGCCGCCGTTGACGACGATTTCGGTCCCGGTGAGGGCTCCGGGCTCGCGGGTCGCGAGGCGGAATTTCGCCACGCTGGCGATGCTCGGAATGGCTTCTCCGCGGAAGCCCAGCGTGTGGATGGCGGCGAGGTCGTCCTTGGTTCGGATCTTGGAGGTGGCGTTCCGCTCCAGACACATCAGGGCGTCGTCGCGATTCATCCCGCAACCGTCGTCGGTCACGCGGATCAGGGAAATCCCCCCCCGCCGGACCTTGATCTCCACGTTGGAAGCGCCCGCGTCGATGCTGTTTTCGACCAGTTCCTTGACCACGGAGGCGGGACGTTCCACCACTTCGCCGGCGGCGACCTGGCTGGCGAGGGCTTCGGAGAGAAGTCGAATTTTTCCCATGGCGTGACGGAATCCGCAACTGAGGACGCCCCGGACTCAAAAGCAACCCGGAAATGATTTGGGGATGTCCGCCGCCGACGGTATAGTTGAAGAGTCCATTCGGATGGAAACCATCCGTTGGGAAGCACCCGTTGGGAAGCACCCGTTGGGAAGCACCCGTTGGGAAGCACCCGTTGGGAACCCTCCTCTCATCATGATAGAAGTGACCGAATCCGCAGCCAAGCATCTCTCCGACCTCCTCGAGGAGAAAGATTTTTCTCCCGACGAGAAAGGTCTTCGGCTTTTCGTCGAGCGGGGCGGTTGCGCCGGGATGCAGTACGCGATGCGGATTTCCGCGATCGACGAGGGAGACTTGGTCATCGAGAAAGCGGGCGTCCGCGTCTTCGTCGACCGCGAGAGCCTCGAGTTTCTCGACGGGTGCCGTCTCGACTACGTCGACGCGCTGAACGATTCCGGCTTCAAAATCGAAAACCCGAATGCGGCGCGGAGCTGCGGCTGCGGGACGTCCTTCGAACCGGCGAAGGCGGGCGAAGACGCGGAATACGATCCCGAAACGATGGACGGCGAGGTATGCGGCGGAAGCGGCAGCGAGTCCGCCGCGGTGTGATCCGAAGCGCCGTCGGCACCCAGTGATGGAAGCGTTGTCGGACGAGAGTTCCTTTTCCCGCCACTCCCGCGAGCAGGACGAGGGACGCTACGCGAGCGGTAACCTCGTGCTCTGGATCGCGGCGATCGCGATTCTGATCGGATTGAATTTCGCCTCATGGTCCTTCTGCATGTGGGTTTTCGGTCAACCGGAGCACCCGATGAACTACCGGTTGCTCACCCGGCTCGACAAGCTCGAACCGATCGTCGGATTCACGCCGGTGTCGGCGCCGCGCGGCAAGTTCCACTCCGCGAAAGACCTCTATTCGAAGGTCTATTCCTTCAATGAGACCGAGTTGCGGGCCTACAACGGGATCCTGAAGCGCCACTATCTGAGGAATTTCGCGGAGCGCGACGACGCCACCTATCTCGCTGGCGAGTTCACCGTTCTGTCGGTTCAACGGATGGGGGAGGGGGACGTTTTCTCCGGCGGGATCGTCGTTCGCGGGCGATCCACGATCTTTCCCGACGCGGTGCTCGATCTCGCCTTGCCCGCCGAGGACGTTCCGGAGGGAGCCCTTCCGAAGCCCGGTCGGACCATCAAAGTGGAGGAGTCGTCGACCTGCGCCGCCGTCCTGCACATCGAGCGGCTGGAAGACAGCACCATGATTTTCACGGCCGTTCCCCTGGTTGAGCGTCAATACGAATTCGGCGACGGGCCGGGTATCCCGTTGAAGCCGCAGGAGCGAATTCGAATCGAACCGGACCGGTGGCCGATCAGCGAGGATATCGAAGCGATCGAGGCGAAGCCCGTGAAACTCTCGGACGAACCCGAAGAAGAGCCGGAGGCGGATTCGGACCCTGAGTAGAGCCCGGCGGATCAGCGGTCGAGATTGTCGGGAGCGACGTAGTCGGGGAACTTCGTTCGGAGTTCCTCCCGCAGCTCCGCGGCCTTTTCTTTGTTGCCCAGCGAACCGTAGGCATTGATGGCTTTGGTCAATGCCTTGGGAGTCACTTCGGGATCCATGAAAATCTGGCTGACGACGAGATATTCCCGGGCGGCCTCCTCGAGATCGCCGTTCGCCGCGGAGATGTCTCCGAGAAGGATGCGGGCCTCGGCGTTGGTGCGGCCCTCCTTCTGCGAGCGCAGGCTTTCCTGGGCGCTTTTGCGCGCCGCCTCGAAATCCCGGAGGCTCAGCTGGGCGATGCCGCGCTGAAGGTAGGCCGAAGCGCGCTCGCTGGGGCGCTCGGTCCGAACCAGGAAATTGTCGTAGGCGAGGATGGCCTCGTGGTGCTTTTCAAGCTTCATCCGGACTTCGGCCAAGCGCTTCCAGACCGAGGCGCTCGTCTTTTCGGGGGCGTCCGGATCGGCGATGGCGCTGAGAAAATACTCCGCGTCTTCGTAGTTCCGGTCGGCGGCGAGCTTGCGGCCCAGGTACTCGAGGATCTGCGGCGGTACTTCCGTACGCTTCCGGCCGCCTTCCTGTTCAGCTTCTTCGGGAGCGCCCTCGAGGTAGCGTTTCGCTTCTTCGGCGAGTTCCTCGATGTTCTCCAACTGGTAGTGGCTGATGACGAGGCGCAGGGTGGCCTTGTCCGCGTATTCAGAATTCAGCTCGCGGGCCTTGGTCAGTTCGGGGACGGCTTGCTGGTGTTGGTCGAGATCGAAATATCCCACGCCGATCCAGTAGTGCGCTTCGCCCGCCCCGTCGGTCTCGGGGAACCTCTCCAGAAGCTCGTTGTAGGCGTCGATCATCTCCGGAATCTCCCGTTCGTGGGCATGGATGAGGGCGATCTGCTGCAGGGCGAACTCGGCTTCGGGAGCCTCGGGGTGGCGCTCCGCGATGCTCCGGTAGTCGCCGAGGGCGAACTGGTGATCTTCCTGCGCCTGGTAGGCCATGGCGCGTTTCGCCAGCGCGGAGGAAGCGAGCGAACTCTCGTGATGATCCTCGATGAACTCCGACAGGGTCTTGATGCCGTCCTGCCGATTGCCGGATTCGATCTCGGACCAACCCTGCTTGTAGAGGCGGACCTCGTGGTATTTTTCGTCGATGTTGGCAACGCGAACCTTTTTGTAGGCCTCGGCGGCGGAGGCGTAGTGCTTTTCGGCGTAGTCCGATCCGGCCCCGCTGGCGGAGTTCTCGGCCTGGTTGAAATGCCACTCAGCCTTCATGAGGTAGGCCATGTCGATGAACTTGCTTTCGGGATCGATCCCGCGCTGCTTTTCGGCGAACTGCTCGGCGGCGGCGGGGAGGTTCTCGTCGCCCTGCTGGTGGAGGATCTGGAGTTTGCGGTATCCGGCCTCGATACCTTCTTCGCGGTCGGGATACTTGCTCTCGACGAGCGAATAGAGCCGAAGCGCGGAATCGAGGTCGCCCTTGATCCGGAAGGAATGACCGACGACGAGTAGCATTTTGGCGCGCGACTCGTCGGGGGCGGCGTAGGCGCCGGCGTTGTAGAGCGCGGTGACGCGGTCGTAGTCTTCCCGGGTGAAGGCGTTGAAGATCGCGCCCACTTGCGCGAGCGACTTCCAAGGGCTGGTGTCGGAAAACTTGGTCGCCCGGTCTAGAAGCTCCTCGCTTTTTTCGAGGTCGCCGGCCTCGGATGCGAGCAGACCTCCGCGAACGATGGCTTCCTGGCGGAATTCCTCCGTCTTCGCGGTGTCGGCCAGGAGCATGAAGCGGTCGAGAGCTTCCTCGGTATTGCCGAGATCGAAGTGGAGACGGGCCGACTCGAGAAGGCAGCGCTCGAAGAACGGATTTTCCTCCCTCGGCTTGGCGTCCACGACCCGTTCGTACTCGGCCAGCGCTTCCTTCGGTTGCTCGGTCAATTGCAGCGAACGCGCATGGTAGAACTGGGCTTGCAGCTTGGCGTCGGGATTGGTCAGTTCGTCCTTGGCCACCTTGAAGAAGGCGAGGGCGTTGCGGTAGTCCTTGGCGTTGAACCTGAGCACCGCGAGCCGGTAGGCCGCCGAGCCCACGAAGGGCCCGTTCTTGTAGTTGCCGACGAGGTATTGAAACGTCGCCTCGGCGTCTTCGGTCTGGTCGACTTTCAGATAGCATTCGCCAAGCCGGAACCACGCCGCCTGAAGATTGGGGCTGTCCTCGTTTTCCCGAATGAAGGTCTGGTACTGCTGAGCGGCGAGGGCGTACTGGTCCCGGCTGTAAAGCAAGTCGGCGTACGCCAGAATGTCCTCGACCTCCTTCTTCGGTTCGTCCTGGGACTGAAGCTGACAAGGCACGGCGGCCCCGGCAAGCAGCGCGGCGACGGCGATCGCCGCCTGCACGAAACGCCGGAAAAGGGGCTGGCGATTCAACAGGGTCATGTCAGTGGGCCAACAGGGTCGGATGGGAGGGGTTCCGTCAGGAGTCGGGTTTGGTGGTGGCGAAGGCGACGTTCCAGATCCCGGCCTTTTTAATCTCGTCGAGAACGTTGATGATGGACTGAAAATCGGCGTCGGAGGCGCCGCGCAGAATCACGGCCTGGTCCGGATAGGCTTCGGAAATGGCCTGGAGCTTGGAGAGGAGTTCGTCCTCCGTCACGGCGAGCCCGTTGAGGATGATGGAGCCGTCGCTCCGCACGTTGACGATGATCTCGCCGGCCTGGCGATCCTGGTCTTCCGCTTCCTCGGCCGCGGGAACGGAAATGTCCATGTCGCGTTCGAAGCGTGCGAACTGCCAGGTGACGATGAAGAAAATGAGGAGGAGGAACACCACGTCGATCATCGGCGCCAACTCGAGTTCGGCGCCTTGCTGGATGTTGGTCTCACGGAATTTCATGGGGGCTCGGCGAGTTCGCCGCGCTGCGCTTCACTCGGTCTCGGAGGTCTCGCGGCGGGCCGAGGCCCGGTAGTTGGCCCGCTTGTACTGGGCGGCGAGCAGAGCCATGATGTGGGTCATCGCGGCCTCGAGCTCGGCGATCAGTTTCTGCACCCTGCCGCGGAAGATGGAATAGAACACCAACGAGGGAATGCTGACCACGAGGCCGGCCGCCGTGGTGACGAGCGCCTGGGCCACGCCGGGAGCCAACTCCATGTGCTGCACGCCGGAACTTCTTCCGATGCTCTCGAAGGCCTTGATCATTCCGACCACGGTGCCGAAAAGCCCGACCATCGGAGCGACCCGGCTGATGTCGTTGAGATAGCTGATGCGGTTGTTGAGGATGCTGGCCTGACGGGTGCCTTCGGCCTCGGTCACCTCGCGGACCTCGTCGAAGCTGGCCGTGGGGTTCTTCGTGGCGAAATCGAGCGTTTTGTAGACGATTCGGGCGATGCACTCGTTCTCCCGGTTGCACACGGCGATCAGGCCGAGGTAGTCCTGCTTCCGGATCAGGGCGTCCGCGGCGTTCATGAACTTGTCGCTGACGACGGCCCCCTGCCGGATCGTGAAGGTGTAGAAGATGATCAGCAGAACCGCGATGAACGACAGCGCCGCGAGAGGGATCATCAGGAAGGGACCCCCTTCCAGCAGGTAATCCAGGATCGACTCGGCTGTCCCGGTCTCGGCTGCCGCGGCTTCCGGAGCGGCGGCGGGTTGGGCCTCCTGCTCTTGGGAAAAAACCGGTCCGGCGGTCAGGAAAATGACTAGGAGGTGAAACAGGCGATGATGATTCATCCTGGGGGGTGGGAACAGGGAAGGTCGGTGGAAATGGGTCGGCGGGCGGGAGGAAGTGTTCGCTCGCGTCCTCTGTGATCAATCCCCGTCATTGCGGGAAAATCCAGACCTTAATCGCACTGCCAAAGCCTTGCAAACTCTGGCTGGAGGGTATTCGCGGAAATCGACGCTTTCCGGACACCGATAATCCGGGTTAGTTTATTATGGTAATTCTTATAATTTTAGGATTGGCCTTGAATGACCTTGCCGGGTGGCGTAGGGTTTCCAGAAATCTCATATTAACAATAATTAATGTGGACCGAAACTCGCTTCTGCCTCGCTTAACCCTCGCATGAATCAATTTGGAGCAGGACCTTCTCAACCGGCGCCCTCGGAAGCTCTCTTTCCGGGACTGCCGACGTTGGATCTGTCGAGGCTGGTCACCGTCGTCAGGAAGCGGCTCTGGCTAGCGGCAGTCGTCGCTCTGGTCTTCGTGGCGCTGGCGGCGACGTACGCGTTTCTCGCGCCGGAAGTGTACGAGTCCTCGGCGGTCATCTACGTTGGTCCGAACAGCGACGGGGCGGTCTTCGAGGGAATGCGCGGCGCGAAGAAGGCGAGCTGGGAGACGCTCGACGCCCTCAAGTCGATGGCGGAAGGGATCGCCAACGGCACCGTCATCCTCCGGGTCGCCGATCGGCTGGATTTGCGCAACGATCCGGACTTCCTGGAGCCTCGCGAGGGCGGCTACGACGATTCGGAGATTGTGGAAATCGTCGGGAAAACCGTGGACGCCGAATTGCGCCGAGGCACTCGGTTGATCGACGTGGCGGTCAAGGGCCACTCTCCCGAGCGGGCGCAGAAGATGACCGCGGCGTTCATCGAGGAATTCCAGGCCCTGATCCGGGAGCAAAACGCCGAGGCGGCGGCGAAAACCCGCCAGACCCTGTTGGACGAAGCCGAGAAGCAGCTCGAGCGGGTCAACGAGGTCGAGGAGAGACTGCAGGGCTTTCGGTTGAAGCACACCGACGTGCCCCTCGACGAGGACAACGACATCGTCGCCGCGAAGCTGGAGGATCTCGACAAGGCCCTGAGCCTCGCGAACAACGAGGTGCTCGTGAAGCGCGCCCAGTTCGAGCAATACAAGAGCATTCCCGAGGATGAAATCGCCCGAGTGCTCGAGGTGGGAGACTACGACAAGCAGGACCACATCCAAAAGCTGCTTCTCGCCCGGAACCAGAAGCGGGCCGAGTTCGGAAAGATCAAGCAGCAGTTCCAGCCGGTCCACAACACCTACCAGGCCTACAAGGCCGATCTCGACGGGCTGGAGGAAGAGGTCAGGCTGGTCGCGAAGAGCGTGGGCGAGTCCATCGAAAACGCGTATCGCCGCGCGGTCGACCACGAGGCGAAGCTCCGCGAAACGGTGCAGGCGCAGAAGCGAACGCTGATCGAGGTCGACGGAGTGAAGAAGGAGTTTCGGACTCTCAAGCGGACGGTGGACGCCGCCTATTCGACTTACGATCGATTGCTCGACCGAATCAACGACACCAACGCGACCAACAGCGTGGACGAGACGGGGGTGCGCGTTTTCAGCGAACCGCTGATACCGTCGAAGCCGGTGGCTCCCCGGAAGAAGCTGATCCTCGCCGTCTCGGGCGTGTTCGGCTCCATGTGCGGGCTGGCGTTGGTCGTCGGCATGGGGCTTCTGGACCGCACGCTCAACAGCCGCAAGCAGGTCGAATCGACGCTCGGGCTCGCCGTTCTCGCCGAGGTGCCCAAAGCCTTCGAGAAGGAGTGGGACTTGAAGGATTCCCTCTTCGTCACCCGGGACCCGGGCTCCGTGGTGAGCGAAAGCCTCCGTTCGCTGAGGACCTCTCTGTCGGCCTACACGCCGCGAAGCGTCATGATCACCAGTGCGTCGCCGGGGGAGGGAAAGAGCTTCTGCGCCGGCAATCTCGCCGTGCTGCAGGCGAACATGGGCTACCGGACGCTCCTGATCGACGCCGATTTCTGCAAGCCGCGCATGGCGGAAATTTTCATCGATCCCATGAAGGGCGAGGCGAAGGAGGGTGCCATAGCGACGCAGAACGTCTGCCGGGAAACCATCTACAAGGACCTCTACCTGCTTTCGTGCGGTAGTTTAACCTCCGACTCGGTCGAACCGATGAACAGCGAAATATTCGCCCGGATGCTGCACGAGTCATACACCTCGTTCGACTGCGTCATTATCGACACGTCGCCGTTGAACATCGTGAGCGACGGACTCGCCTACTCCCGGCACGCCGATTCCGTCGTCCTCGTGGTGAAAGCCGGCATGACGCAGGCGGACGACGCCAAGCAGGCCATGCGCGAACTGCAGCGAATGCGCGCTCCGCTGGTCGGCTGCGTGCTCAACGGCAGCTCCGAGGTCAATGTCTCCCGGAAAAACTACGTGCAGGGGACCGCCCGCTCGCTGCCTTCGTCCGGGACGCCCCTGGCGCCGCTCGGCACCTCGACCTGATTTCGTCACCTTCGCCAAGACTACGACCCATTCGGACCCGCTTCTTATAATTTAAAGAGTTACAAAATTTACTAGAAATGAGCATCAGTCATATCAACAAGGAAAAAGGGGCGCAACTCCCGCTGAAGCAATCGGCTTCGACTTCGAAAACCCGGTATCATCGGCTCGTGGCCGGCGCTTTTCTGGTGGATCTGCTCGCGGTGACGATGGCTCTGGTCCTGGCGCATTGGATCCGTTTCGAAACGCCGGTGTCGGATCTGGGGGTGCCCGCGCGGGGGCCGATGCGTGCCTGGGACTACGTCGGGCACATCGCTCTCGGCGGCGTGCTCATGATGATGGTTTTGACGAACTTCCGCTTCTATTCGCGGGAGAATCTGTTGTCGTTCACCAATTCGCTCCGGATCATTTTCAAGGCGGCGCTTGTCTGGATCCTCGCCTACCTGGCCCTCACTCTCTTGTTGAAGTTCGATCCGCCCATCTCGCGGGTCTTCTGCGCCATCGGATTCGTGATGATTCTGGTGGTCCTGCCCGCATGGCGGGGCGTCCTTTGGCGGGTTCTCCGCCGGGAGGAGAACTCCAGAAGCCTGCGCCAGCGGGCGTTGGTGATGGGATGGAGCGAAGATTTCGCCAAGGCGGTCGCGACTTTCGGGAAGGCGTCGGATCGTCCCTTCGACATCGTGGGAGTCGTCACGCCGCCGGACGGCGAATTTCAGACAAAGGTGCCGTCCAACATGCCGGTGATGGGCAGCTACGACAGCCTCGAGGCTCTGCTTCAACTCAAGGTGTGCCAAGTGGTGGTGGTGGCGGACGACGCGCTCAAGAGCGGCAATCTCATGCGCATCGCGTCCCTTTGCGAGAAGGAGATGGTCGAGTTCAAAATCGTTCCGACCTGTTTTCAGGTGCTGTTGAGCGGGCTCCATCTCGAGTCGGTCGGAGGCATTCCCATCCTGGGGATTTCCAGACTGCCTCTCCACTCCACTCTCAACCAGATGCTCAAGCGTTGTCTGGACATCCTGGGCGGGCTCGTCGGAGTGATCCTGTCCGCTCCGGTGGTTGCGCTGTTCGGCCTTCTGATATACCGGGAAAGTCCCGGCCCCATTTTCTACCGCCAGCGCCGCCTCGGGGCCAACGGCACGGTTTTCGACATGGTCAAACTCCGCAGCATGAAGCTCGACGCGGAGACCTCCGGAGTCGGCTGGACGGTCCAGGGAGACCCGCGCTGCCTCAAGGTCGGGGTGTTCATGCGCCGCTGGAACATCGACGAGATTCCGCAGTTCTGGAACGTGCTCAAGGGCGACATGAGCCTGGTCGGACCGCGTCCCGAGCGCCCGGAACTGATCGAGCAGTTCAAGGAGGAAATTCCCCACTACAACGCGAGGCACAACATCAAGCCGGGCATCACCGGATGGGCGCAGGTGAACGGGTTGCGCGGGGACACCGACCTTTCGGAGCGGGTCCGTTTCGACCTGCATTACATCGAGAACTGGAACGTGATTCTGGATTTTCAGATCATGCTTCTGACATTCGTGAAACGGGAAGGAGCGTGCTGACCAAGTGAACTGGCTGAAGCAAGCGACTGCCAACGCGCAGGCCGAGATCGACGCGCCGCCCACCGCGGCGCTGAAGTGGTTCCGCGTTCTTTTCGCGGTTTTCCTGTTCTCGTTCGTGTTCGACTACAAGGCGCCCGACATCGAATTCGGCGCGGCGGAAACGGGTGGCTCGCCGGCGCAGTTCGCCTTTCTGGGGATCGCCATGACCGCCGGAGGACTGGCGACGCTTTTCGGGTTCCGCCATTTGCTGGTCCGGCCCGGAGTCTACCTGGTCCTGCTGTGGTGGGGCTACGTGGCCATGGCGCTCGCGGTGGCCTTTCTCTGGGGAAACGAGACCGGCCGGATTCTGCGGCTCGCCATTCCGCTGCTGCTGGTCGGCTTCGGCATCAACACGACGCTCGTTGCGGCCGCCAACGGCATGCGGGCGGGGGAAGCCGTGCGGTGGTTTCTGCTGGCGGGAATGGTCAACGTCGTCTGGCGCTTCGCCTTCGGTGCCGTGGCGACGGGGGTGCCACTGTCCGAAATCCGCATGGAGATCCTTTCTCCGGCGATGGGCTTCCTTTTCGCCTGGGCGGCCTGCGCGTTCCTGCTGAGACGCCAGTTCACCTGGTGGAGCGTTCTCGTCTTCGGATTGCCGCTCGCCGTCGCCGCCATTTCCGTCACCCGCAGCATGATTCTCCCGATCGGAGTCTCCTTCATCATGGCGGGCGTCTGCCTCGTCATCGCGCTGCTGTGGCGCATCTACGAGCCGCGGTTCCCCTTCAGAAAGGTCGGTCCGATTCTGGTGACCGGCCTCGCGGCGGTTCTCGTGATTCTCGGAACGGCGCTGGCCCAGCCCAGTCTGGCGGACCGCTGGTACGAGCGCGTGTTCGACAACCGCGGGGAGGGCGGCGCCACCAGCGAGGATCTTTCGTCCCTCATGCGCAAGGCCGAAGCCAAATCGATGTGGGACATCCTGAAGAAGGAGCCGCAGAGCTTCCTCTACGGTCGCGGTCTCGGCGCATCGTACTATTGGGACGAAAGCTACTACCCGGAATTGTTCCTGGTCTATCCGGAGGACCGGCATCAGTTTCCCGACGAGATCTACAGCGCGGGACACAGCATCTGGACCTACACCTTGTTTTCCACCGGATTCATCGGGGTAGGCGCGATGCTGCTCTCGTTCTTCATTCCGATGGGTCTGAGCCTGCACTCGGCCCGGCTCAACTCGAAAACCGTGATGGGGGCGAGAGCCTGGGATTCGTTCCTGATGTTTCTGCCGTTCGTCGCGATGTGGGCTACCCTCAGCGAGAGCATCACCCGCAATCCCTTCGACGAGCGGTTCGCCGGGGTGCTGTTCGGCTTCATGATCGCTCTGCCGCAGTTTTTCTACAACCGGGCCTGCTTCCTCCGCTACCGCGAAGCCGTCGGTCGGAACGCCCCGCAACTCATTCTCGACGGGGAGGCGGCGGAGGACGAGGAGCTGTTTCCGCCGCGACCGGCGACCGCGCCCTTGGGAGGACATCACCTGGTCGATTGCCGCTACGAATACGAAGCGCCGCAGGGGAAGGAGGTTCGCTGATATGGAACCTGCCCTCGTCCTTGTCCTGTCCGTCGTTTTCTGGGGATCCGTCTTCCTGATCGGACACAACTACGTCGTTTATCCGGCGGTCCTCGCTTTCCTGGGCCGCGGAAAATCCCTGCCGCGCGAACGGTTCGAAACCGACGAGGAATTTCCCGAAGTCGCGGTGCTCATGGCGGTCTACAACGAGGAGGCCGTGCTCCGCCGGACCCTCGAGACGATGCTGGCGTCCGACTACCCGGCCGGGAAGCTGAAGATCTTCGTCGGGTCCGACGGTTCCACGGACCGCAGCCACGAGATTGTGGAGAGCTTTCAGGCAAACCACCCGGAGCTGAGCTTGAGCGTGTTTCACGGCCGCAACGGAAAGATCCGGATCGTCAATCAATTGGCGATCGCCGCGAGAGTTTCATTCGGCGAGCCCGAATCCGCGGCCTTCGTGCTGTGCGACGCCAACGTGGCCTGGACGCCTGGGATGCTGCGGAATCTCGTCCGGCATTTCGACAGGGACGACGTCAGTCTCGTCGGATCGAACGTCGTCGACGCGAGTCGGCGGCACGAGGGCATCGCGGAGGAGGAGGAAGCCTACGTGGAGCGGGAAAACCGCGTGAAATACTACGAGGGCCTTCTTTGGGGGAACACGATGGGCGCCTTCGGTGCCTGCTACGCGATGCGCGCGAGCCTGTTTCGGCCGGTGCCGGAAAACTTCGTCGTCGACGATTTTTTCCTGACCATGAAATGTATCGAAGCCGGACAAAAGGCCATCGTCGACCCCGAAGCGGTTTGCCACGAGGCCGTCTCCACCGACATTCGCGAAGAGTTCCGCCGGAAGAAGCGCATCGCCGCGGGGAACTACCAGAACATGCACTATTTCCGAAAACTGTACCGACCGTGGAGCGGAGGCTGGGCGAACTGGTTCGCGTTCTGGTCCCACAAGGGGTTGCGCTGGCTCGGACCGATGTTGCTGCTGGCGGCGATGGCGTCCTGCCTCGCGCTCTCGTTTCTGTCGCCGATTTACCTCGTTCCGCTGGCCACTTTCGCGATCAGTTTCGCAGCGGCCGGACTGGACTGGATTCTCGCGAAGTGTCGTCCCGGCCTCCATGTGAAAAGTCTCCGTTACGTGCGATACTTCTACTCGATGAACGCCGCGCTACTTTTGGGCTTTTTCTCCTACGCCCGCGGGGTGCGCGGCAGCGTGTGGGAACCGACGCGGCGCGTTCAGTCGGACGCCGTCCTGGCGGAACGGCAAAGGGTCGTCGAATCATGAGTCGCGCTTCGGTTCTGGTCGCCCACCACTGGATGGGCCGAGGGGGCTCGGAGGCCACCGCCATGTGGACGCTCCAAGCTCTCCAGGACGACTTCGACGTCACTTTCGTCACCGCGTCGCCGGTGGATTGGGACGAACTGAACGCCGCCTACGGCACCCGGGTCGATCCCGGCAAAATCCAGTTGCTCCGGGCGCCGAGGCTTCCCACCGTGGACGGTCCGGATCGTCTCGTCCACCTCCAGCTCCGGTGTTTCGAGCGCTTTTGCCATCGGATCGCGCCCCGCTACGATCTCTGCGTTTCGGCCTACAATCCGATCGATTTCGGGAAGCCTTCCATCCAATTGATCGGCGACTTCGGATTCAGCGAAGAGATGCGGAAGCGACTCTACGTCCACGGCGAGAGCCGCTTTCGCCACCGCGAGACGGTCATGAGAAAAGCCTACCTCGCCCTGGGCAACCTCATGGGAATCAAACGGCGGCCGCTGAACGAACGGGGAGATCTCGTCCTGGCGAATTCGGAGTGGAGCGCGAAAAAACTCGAGGAGTTCTTCGGCCTCGCCGAAGCGGCCGTTCTCTACCCGCCGGTGGTTCTGCCGAAAGCGCCCGCCGGCGCCGAGCGCGATCCCTTGGAATTCGTCTGCCTGGGACGCGTGGTTCCGGAAAAGGAAATCGAACGCATCGTCGGCATCCTGGAAGCCGTGCGCGGGCGCGGCTTTCCGGTCACGCTTCGCTTCATCGGGAATCTCGACGATTCGGCCTACGCCCGTCGCGTGGCGCAGTTGATCGGCGATCGCGCGGAGTGGATCACCCCCGAGGGGTTTCTCGCCCTCGGGGAAAAGCAGGCGATTCTGGCGAGGCCGACCTACGCTCTTCACGCCTGCCGCATCGAGGCTTTCGGCATCGCCGTCGCGGAAATGGCTTCGATGGGTTGCGTTCCCTTCGTGCCCTCGACGGGCGGGGCGGGGGAGATCGTGGGGGATCCGCGGCTGCAATTCGACGACGACGAGGAAGCCGTCGAGAAAATCGTCCGCTTGCTTCGCTCGCCGGAGGATACCGCCGCCATTCGCCGGGAACTGCCCGGGGAAATGAACCGTTTCGGGCCGAAGATTTTTATGGAGGAAATTCGTCGAAGGGTACGCGACTTTCGAAATCCCGATCCGTCGGGCATTCATGACGCTACTGAGGAAAATCTCGCAACGGTCGGTTGATCCGCTTTTCTACCAGAAGAAGGCTCGCCGATTGATTCGACGATTCCGGAGGTTCGACGACACCCCGCGTCTCGACGACATCTCAGTGCTCGCTTCGGTTCGAAAGGCCACCGTCGTGGTCGCCCATCCGGACGATGAGACCTTTTGTTCGGGACTCGTCTGCGCACTGAAGGAAGGCGGCGCCGTGGTGCAGGTTCTCTGCCTGACCAAGGGCGAAGGCGGTCCGAACGGGACGATCCCGCGCGAGACGCTGGGAGAAATCCGCGCCGCCGAGATGGAGCGCTCGTGCGCCGAACTCGGTGTCGACGAACTCGTTTTCCTGGATCACCTCGACCCCGAGCCGAACGGCTTCCGCATGTACGCGCCCGCCGTCGCGCCCGCCGAACTCGGGCGCCGCATCCGGCCTTTTCTGGAATCCTCCGATCTCGTCGTCACGCACGGGAGCAACGGCGAATACTGGCATCCCGGGCACTTGCTGGTTTTCAAGGCGGCGAAGGCGGCCCTCCCGGCGGACGAGCAGGAAGGGCCTGCCTGGATCACGTTTCTCGCCCGGAATCCGGACCACCCGATGCCGCGGCTGCTCAACTGGGACGATGCGGCCTTTCTCCGAATCGACGCCTCCCGCCACCACGAGACGCGCCGGCGGGCCCTCGAATGCCACGGCAGCCAGTTGGGGCTTTTCGGCAGGTTCGCCAAGGGGTCCCACGAGGATTTCATCCGCCACACGGCCGTCGAAACCTACGCGCTTCGGCGTTCCGGGCGGTTGTTCGGCGGTTTTTCCAAAACTCGGTCTAAAGATCGCGGAAGCGGCTGATGAAGGCGAAGGCGAGCGGCACCAGTCCGCCGACGCTCGAGGCGAAAGCGCCCAGCGCGAAACGGAAAGGCTGCATCGTCGCCGAAGCGATCAGGACGAGGCAGGTCAGCACCACCGACCCGAGCACGAAAATCCCGAGCGGCGACACCCGCTGTCCGATGCCCCGGGTTTCCATCTGTTCGCGGAGCGGATCGAAGAACCGGTAGGCGATCAGCGCCACGAGGATCACGCTCAGGGGCGAGTAGCCGATTAAATCCGGCATCGACAAGACCGCGTTGTAGACGCCGTGGGCGAGGACGACCGCGAGGAAGCAGGCAAGGAATTCCTCCCATCCCCGCATTCGCCGCGACACCATTCGGTAGAGATAGAGTCCGGCGACCCCCGTCAGGGAATAGTGCAGCGCGTTCGCCGTCAGCAGGCGGGCCCAGGCGACGTACGAACCCGCGCCGCTCTGGAAATACTGGAGGTTTTCTTGAAAGGCGAACCCCAGCCCCACGATTCCGGCTAGCAGAATCGCTTCCAGTCCGCTCTTCCTGCGCCCGGCCCAGAAGGCGAAAGGGAGAAAGCAGAGCAGTTTGAGCGTTTCCTCCCGCAGGGCGACCCCGGCGACGAGATGGAGGAACTGGGCGATGGCCGTGTCCTGCGGATTGAAGGCGAAGCCCTGGACGTTCTCCTGCACCACCGCGAAATACAGCGTGAGCACGGCGCTGACGGCGCCGGCCACGAACGCCAAGCCCGCCGCCGCCAAGCGCACCGGAGTCGGCGTCCAGAACGCCATGAAGATGAGGAACCAGATCGCCGCGGTGAAAAGGGCGGGAGCGAGGTAGGGCGAGCGCAGCATGTCCAGCTCCGCCTTCAAAGTGGCCAGGCCGAGCGCCCCGAACCGGCGGCTTTCGGAATAGATTTCCAGCAACTCCTTCGGCTCGAAGAAGGAATCGAATTCCGGATCTTCCAAAACGCTCTCGAGGCGATCCAGTTGCCGCTCGCGGGAAGCCAGCACGACCGCGCTTCGCCGGGAGTAGGTCGAGGCGCCGAACCGGTTCACCTCTTCCGCGAAGGCCTCCATCGCGCGGGTCCAGTCTCCTTCCAGGAAGTGCAAGTCCCCCAGGAACTCGTTGCGGTAAGGCACCTCCGGCGAGATCGCGAGCAGCTCGCCGACGGCCGTTTCCCGGTCCTCGCCGCGCAGCCCTTTCCACCAGGGAGCGATCAGATCGGAGCCCGTCGGCTGCGGCAGCTTCGCGGCGAACTCGTCGATTTCCTCCTCCGTCCAGGTCCGTCTCGGATCGCGGAGAATGTTCCGACAGTCCAGAAGCCGGGGCTCTTCCGGCGAGGGATCGCCGAAGCGAACCAGCGAAATCAACTCCTTCACCGTGGTCGGAGTCTCGGTCTCGGCTTCGATGATCTCGAGCAGCTCCGCCGCCGACAATCTCGGACCGAAGGCGAGGGAGGAGAAAAAGGCGATCGCCAGGGCCACGGCGACCATGAGCAGCGAAGCGCGAACGAGAAAACCGCGGTCGCGCGAAAGGCGGGCAAGAAGCTGCTGGCTGGGCAGGGGCATCGTTCGAATCGACTCGCGCGAGCCTATGGCACTTTCGAGACGCCGACAAGAGTTGCCTTGAGGCCGAAACCTCCGTAACCTCGCGCCATGACCCGCTTGCTTGCCCTTGTAACCACGATTTTCGTCACCGCCTTCGGCACTGCCTTCGCTTTCGGCGAAGTCTCCGGCGAAGCCCTCGGCGAAGCCCCGAACATCGAACTCCAGCCCATCTACGAAAACCTGGAGATCGAACGACCCGTTTCCGTCCAGATTCCCGACGACGGAACCAATCGTCGGTTTCTCGTCGAGCAGACCGGAAAAATCAAAATTCTCCCCGCCGACGAATCGGCTTCCGAGGCCGGGATCTTCCTGGACCTCGCCGAGTCGATCGGCGTGGAAAAGGATTTCGAAGAAGGACTTCTCGGACTCGCCTTCCATCCCGATTACCGCGACAACGGCCGTTTCTACGCGACCTACTCCCGACAGGGACCGAAAAGGCTCGTCTTGGCGGAATACACCGTCTCCGGCGACGATCCGGGCCGGGCCGATCCCGGCAGCGAGCGGATTCTGCTCGAAGTCCAGCAGCCCGAGTGGAACCACAATTCCGGCAACGTCTTCTTCGGCCCGGCCGACGGGTTGCTCTACCTCGGCGTCGGCGACGGCGGCTTCAGAAACGGCGTTTTCATGCTCTCCCAGAAGCTGACTCGCTGGAACGGCAAGGTGCTCCGCCTCGACGTCGACGGCCGCACCGGCGCGTTGGCTTACGGCATTCCCGAGGACAATCCCTTCGCGGACGACCCCAACGCCTGTCCCGAGATCTGGGCCCTCGGGCTCCGCAACCCGTGGGGCTGCCACATCGATCCCGAGACCGGGACTTTCTACCTCGCCGACGTGGGGCAGGATCTCTGGGAGGAAATCAACATCGTGGAGAAAGCCGGGAACTACGGCTGGGAATACCGCGAGGCCACCCACCCCTTCGCGCCGCGCGATGCGTTCATGACGATGCTCGGACGCAAGCCCGATGCGCCGAAAGACGCCGAGTTCATCGATCCGATCCACGAGTATTCCCGGGCCGACGGAATCAGCATCACGGGCGGATTCGTCTACCGCGGCGGGGAAATTCCCGCCTTGCAGGGACATTTCCTCTACGGCGACTGGGGATTCGGCAACCTCTGGGCGCTGAAATACGACGAAGCGTCCGGGAAAGTTTCCGCGAACCACCACCTCGAAAAGCCGGAGGATCCGAAAGATCCCACCGTGAAACCGACCGCCTTCTGCCCCGACGAGAACGGCGAAGCCCTCGTTCTCGACTGGCGCGGCGGCCTGTTCCGGATCGTTTCCGCCGACCCGAAGCCGACGGGGTAGAGCGACCGGCTCAACCCTCTCCGGCCGGCGATTCGGCCGGCGATTCGGCCGGCGATTTCCGCTGCTGGAAGTGGAGAAATCCCACGCCAAGCAGTGCCAGCCCGGCGCCGAAAAACTCTCGCGACAGTTCCACCCGGGGATCCTCCGCCGACATGCTCGTCTGGGTCACGGTGAAGGATTCCTCGCCGAAAAAGTTCGAGTATAGACCGGGGCCGGAGCGTCCCATTTGCACTAGGCAGGCGATCGCGGCCACGACAAGAAGCCATTTCGGGACGCGACGGAAGAGGGCGACCGCGAAGAGAATCGCGATCAAAAGGTAGAACAGCAACCACAGCGTCGCGTCCAGGCCCGACGGCTTGTAGTAGATCTCCGGATCGACGTCGTTGCGCTGGAACCACGCGAAGAGACCGAAAAGCAGGATGCCGGCGACCTTGCCCGCGGTCCGGAGGGGAGACGTTTTCATGGGAGGATCGGAATAGCCTGGGATTCAACAACAACAAGGCCGCGGGATCAAGCCGCGCGTGAAGGGAACGGCCGCGGGGAAAAATCCCTTGTAATACCGCCGAATCTGCGGAGATTAGCGCTCGCTTCGTCCCAACCGGCGGAGCGTCCTTTGGTAACGCACCCGTAGCTCAACTGGATAGAGCGCTTGACTACGGATCAGGAGGTTTGGGGTTCGAATCCCTACGGGTGTGCCACCGGAAGGACGGCCACGGCACAAGGCGCGGCGGAGTCGGTTCGACCGGCACCGGAGCGCGGCGGATCGAGGCCTTCGGTTTTTCCAGCAACTTTTTCGGGGTGTAGCGCAGCTTGGTAGCGCGCGTCGTTCGGGACGACGAGGTCGCAGGTTCGAATCCTGTCACCCCGACCATTTTCGCGTCAGCGAAAGTGCAAGAAGAAGAGGGCTGGATGAAGAACGGAGTTCGAGCCGGAGGGAGCGCCAGCGACCGGAATCGGAACGGAGTGGAGATCGCCGGAGGCAAACGGACAGCCGAACGAAGTGAGACAGGCGACTCGAAGAGTCGAGCGAAGCGTCCAAAGGCGTAGCCGAAGTCAATCCTGTCACCCCGACCATTTTCTCCAGTGTTCCCGATTTCGGCAGGCGCACCGCCGCCGTTGCGGGAAGATCCTTCGTAGAATCAAGTCGATCGCCGGCGTGCCCAGGCCTTCTCCGCGTTCCGGTCGGAAAGCGAACCATCGACGACGACCGATCTCGGGCATGGATCGAACGCGGCCGGCCCGGAACCCTCGTAGCCGAAGATGTGAATCTTTGGACGCGGAACCCAACGCGCCCGCCCCGTCATTCGCAGCGCGGCGTCAGCCGGAGGTGAAGCGCAGCGGATTCTCCGGACCCCGGATCATCCGCCCCCCAGAGTTCCGGAGGGACGACGGAAACACCCGTCGTCCCGCATACATCACTGGGTCCGGGGACGAACGTTGCACGCATCCCGGTTGTTTCCGCTCGACCGAGAATCCCGGCAAAAGCCTTGTGCGCGGCTCGGAGAGTTGATAGATAGATCCGTCTTCGGAGGTCCTCGAGGAAATCGTTCTTCGTTCGTACCATGGACCAATACCCCAGTATGAGCCGTCGAAGCCATTCCCCCAGGTTTGTTCGCCCTGCCTTCCACGTGGTTCCAGGCCTTCTGCTGATTGCTCTCTGGATTCTGCCCGTCACCTATGTCGGGTTTACGAATCGACCCGTGCCGATGACGGGACGCTACCTGAATCACATGTGGCGCATTTCCTGTCTCTTCCCGCGGCGTTCGAACACCTGGGCCGATTATTTTTATCAGGTGCGGACGGAGGGAGGCGTCGACTGGCTGGAAGTCCCCCACGAGCACCTCGGTGAGATGCGTCCGTTCGGGGCGGGGAACCGTCTTCACCGGATCATGGCGCAGGGGGGCGGCGATCGCAATCGGGAGGCTGTCCTGAAGAGCGCGGCCTGGTTCGTGAAACGGCAGTACGAGCTTAGGCACCCCGACGAACCGGTTGTGGTGGAGGTGCGGTTCGTTCGTCGGAGATATCCGGTGGGGTCTCCGGCGCTCGTGGCGACGGGGGGACCCTGGGTCATCCCGGAGCTTTCCGAAATTCCGGAGTCCCGCCGTACGGTTTGGAGGCAGTACCGGTTCGAGGACCGCGACGCGGCGGAGGAAGAACGATCTCGGGAACCGAAGCCATGAACTGGGTCGGGCGTCAACTAAGGAAGTCGTTCCGGTTCTGGTTCGGGCCGATCGAGGAGATCCGTCTCAGAGCGTTCGAGGTGGCGTTCACCTTGACGTTTCTCTGCTACTTCTACGCGGCCCGTTTCCACTATTGGCGGGAGTGGCTCACCCCGGAGGGATATCACTACAGTCGCGGGGCCACGCCGTCCTTCTTGATCGATCCGTTTCCGCTCCTGCAACCGTGGTCCGCACTGGCGCTTGGCGCAGTCACCGGGATCGCGGGGATTTTCGTGATTCTCGGGCGATTCAGGAAGCCGGCCCTGGCGACGCTCGCGGCGGTCTCAATCTATATTCAGAACGCGGATGCTCTTTCGGCCTTCGCGCTCAATGCTCACTATATCGTGGGCTTCGTCGTGCTCCTCCTCGCTCCCGGAAGGCTCGTTCCCCCCAAAGATCGGATTGCACGGGAACATGTTCTCATTGGATCTGCCTGGCCCGTGCGGACGCTTCAGCTCACTTTTCTTTTGCAGATCTTCACGGCCGGGTGGTGCAAGGTCGAAATGGGGGACTGGTTGAATCATTCCGACGTCTTGTGGTCCCATGTCCAAGGCCCCTACCGGAACCATCTCGCCTCGTGGCTTCTCCGGACGGTTCCGATGTGGGGATGGACGGTGATGCAATGGGGGGCTTTCCTCTTCGAGCTGGTCGGTCCGTTTCTGATCGCCATACGCCGGACGCGATGGGTCGGTCTGCTCTGGGCGGTGGGTTTCACCGCGTTCATCGCGGCGACCATGAACGATCTGCAGTACTTCGCCATGCAGCTCGCATCCTACCTGACGTTGTTTCTACCGATCACTCTTCTGGAGCTGGCCCGCGGGCAGTTGGCCCGCCTGACTCCGCGTCGTCGTTTTCGGAAGCACTCGTCGGACTTTCCGCAGACGTAGGGGGCGTCACCCGGCGGCGGAGCGTCCCGATTTCCTCCCGGGACAAGAATCCGTCTCCGTTGCGATCGGAGGAAGCGATCGCCGACCATCTCTCACCTGCTTCCGTCTTCGAAACTCTCCCGTCTCCGTCGACGTCGAGTGCTTCGAACAGGTTCAAGTTCCTGGTTTTCGCCGATTCGAGTCGGGCTCCCTTCGAAAACCTGATGCCCTCGGTCTTTCGGAAGTTGCGCCTTCCCGTCCGATGGGAAGCGGGAGAACCCGTCGTCTCGCCCAATTGGATGATGGATGCCTTCTTCGACAGTGCGTTAGCCGTCAATTCGAGATCGAGGATGGCTTCGTCGCCGAAGTGGGCGATCAGGGAGGACTTTGCGCCGAACTGCTCGCGAAGGGCAAGGGGGATCGAAGTCGCCAGAACCAGGGCGTCTTCGTCGACCTCGATCCGTAGCCGGGTGCTCGACTGGAAAGTGGCGTCTCCGATCTGAACGCGAAACTGACTTTCCGAATACCCCTCGTCGGGATCGCCGACCTCGTAGAAGGCAATCACGAAGTTCGGATGCATCTTCGAACTGAAACCGGTTGGATCCTTCAGTCGGTCGAGAACGGCGGTCGTGGCGGGAGACTCCATCGAAACCGTGTCGACCGTGACGTTGTGTCCCCCGTCCGCCAAGGCTTCGCCATCCGCGACAATCCTGCCGGCGAACCGTGAAAAGCGAACGGGTGGAGCGCGGTTCGGCTCCGCGGGTTTGATTTCAATCCGCGACAAGCTAGTCAGCCCGAACGCGCGCCCTCTCACCTGCCCGGCGTCGAGAGAGGGTTCGGGGCGGACGGACGTGATGCTGGTTTCCGAATCGGGCTCGAGCGGCTCCGCGCAGGAAGACAGCAGCAGAGCGACGATGGCGACGGTGCCGGCGAACGTGTCGGGGCGTATTCCGCGATATCTAGAGACTCTCCCGCGCAACGCAGGTCGGATGTAGGCATGTTTCATATAGCTGGAAGACGGAAAACATCGGTTGGCACGCAGTATTGGCGGCTGTATTCGCATCGGAAAAGAAAATAAACCCATTCTTTCTTGCCACGTACCGGCATTCCTGAAATTCTGCACGGGTCGAGTCTCTTCTCGACGGGACCGCACCGGCATGGAGAATCCTTTGGAAATCGCTGCCTGCCGCCGATTTCGGCGGGGGCGAAAGTACGGCTGGGTTCTTGGATTGGGCGCGGTGTTCGCATTGGGATTCGTCTGGGTGACCACGGCGGGAATCAGTCCCGCCGAGTCGAAGTGGAACCTGGTCGCTCTCGGGGTCGAGAGCGGGGCGGCCCGGAATCCGCTCGCGGGCGGTGCCCTGTCGCTGTCCTCCCAGGGGCGGGGACTGGAGGGCGAGTGGGACGGAGGAGCGTTCTGCTACCAGACGGTCCTGGAGACCGGCGCCGTCACCGGCCGCCTCTCGGACCCACATGGACTCGGTGGATCGGCTTCCCGAGCCGGGCTCATGTTGCGGGGAAATCTTCGGGCGGACGCCGCGCAAATATTCGTCGGTGTCGGCGGAGACGGGAAAGGCTACTTGGGATGGCGGTCGGAAGACGGTGGCGTGGCGTCGATTCGGGAAACCGGCATGATTCTCCCGACGGACTGGCTCCGGTTGGCGAGGGAGGGAGGCACCGTGTTCGCTTATCGTTCTTCCGACGGCGTGGTCTGGGATCCGATCGCGGGAGTCGACCTCGGGCTGGACGCCGCCGCCTTCGTGGGTGCGGTGGCCTCCTCCGGCGACGAGCAAGTCGCCGAAACCGCGGCATTCGCGGAGTTGGAGCTGAACCGAGCCTTCGGGCACGTTCGCCGGACGACGACGGTGGATCCGGGGACGAGCGC
>JBBDRG010000084.1:0-84625 GCA_040905585.1 Verrucomicrobiales bacterium | reverse complement strand
CCCCTGCAAGCCTGACATCTTCGAGGCGACCTACGAGCCAGCTTCTTCTGCGAACAGTATTTATTCGTATCGTCTCGCGAAGCGATATCACGGGGACGCATTCCCCTTGAGAATCTCAGGAAAGCCTTGAGCCAGCAAGGTTTTTCTCGAAAAACATGCCGCTATCCGGACTCGTGGGAGAGGCGATGGTCGCCCGACCTGATACGGCTGATATCACACCGCTCCGAGACCGCCGCGATGCCTGCGTTCACGAAAAACTGTTCAGGAGAACCTTTTTTGTTTGACTTCCCATTTCAGTATTGCTTTTTTGAACACCATGAACGAGATCAAGACGCGTTGGTGTTGGAGGAAAGACCTTGCCGAGTTCCGTGGTCTTTCGAATCAGGATAGGACGGGCTTTCTGCTCGTTTTGGAATGGTTCGAGAATTACCGGTTGAGAAATGAACTGGAAGCCGGACGCGGCGCGGCCAAGGCCTTCTGGAGATCGGAGGTTCTGCGGGAGGGGCGCGAGCGTGAACCCTGGCAGTTGGAGCAATGGGAGGCGGCGGTCCGTTGGTATCTGAACTGGCTGGATGCCTGCGCCGAGGCCAATGCGGACCATAGAAGCCTGCCCGAGCGTCTCCGGGCGGCGGCCAATTCGGCGGGAGCGCGCCGGGGTCTGGCGAGACGCACGAAGCAATGCTACGGGGCGTGGCTGGCTCGCTACGGCAAATTCGCCGACGGAGATCGCGAGGCGATGCAGGTGGAGACGGCGACCCGCTTTTTGACCTCGATCGTCGACGACGAGGATTGCGCCTACTCGACCCAGAAACAGGCGCTCAACGCGCTCGCGTTCTTTTTCAAGCACGTCTGCGGGGTGGAGGAGCCGGTATTCGGCGTGCGGCTGAAGAAAACAGGAGCGAGGATTCCGGTGGTGCTGTCGAAAGAGGAAACGCAAAAGGTGCTGGAGAAGCTGGAGGAACCGGCGAAGACGCCGAAGAAATCGGAAGGTCGATACGGACTGGCGGCGCGCCTTCAGTATGGCGCGGGCTTGAGGCGCTCGGAACTGGTGCGCCTCCGGGTCAAGGATGTGGATTTGGCGCGTGGGACACTAACGGTGCGAGGGGGCAAAGGTGACAAGGATCGCGTAACGGTGCTGCCGAAGACGCTGCGGGACGAATTGGCGGGGCAGATCGAGAAAGCGCGCGCTGTCTGGCAAAAGGACCGGGAGGCGGGGCTGGCGGGTGTCCATATCCCGGGCGCTTTGTCGAGGAAGTTCCGCCGGGCATCGGAGGGTTTCGAGTGGTTCTGGCTTTTCCCGGCCCGGCAGACTTCGATTGATCCTGAATGCGCGGTCAAGCGCCGCCATCACCTGCATGGGCAGGTCTACAGCGACGCGATCAAGCGGGCCGCGAAGACGGCGGGGATCGAAAAGCGGGTCACGAGTCACGCGCTGCGGCACTCGTTCGCGACTCATCTCTTGGAGGACGGAACCGACCTCCGGACCATCCAGGAGCTGCTGGGTCACGAGGACATCACCACCACGGAGATCTATCTGCACGTGGCGGTGGGGTCGAACGGTCTCGGCGTGCGGAGTCCGTTGGACGGGTTGGACCCGCTGGATGCGGGAGGAATGATGGGTGAGCCGGAAAGATCAGGGGAGCGAGTGAGAGCTCTGGAAATCGCAGGATAGGTTTTCCCTCTGACATGCCTGACGAAGCGCTCCGCCCGGCAAACCCATACTTGAGATCTGACACCTAAAAGAAAACCCATCCGTGCGGGGCATGGGTTTTCTCCGACCGACGCACCTCCTTCACTCATTCGGGAGGGTCGGCCTTGGGTCTCCGTTCTTGGTTGGCGTTGGGACACGGGACCGAGACGTGGCGGTCAGCTCAAGTCGAGCTTCCGCTTTCCGTGGCAAGTCGTGGTGGCGAGCGGGACGGAACCGGACAGCACCTCGCCGAGATCCAGTTCGGTGGGATCCCGGTCCTCGGTGAATGCGCGGTGGAGGGCCTCCACGAAGGCGGCCTCGATCTCGGCGCCGGTGTGCAGCTCGCTGGCGCGGGCGAGGACGACGGTGTCGTAGGCGGTCTTCTCGCGACCGAACTTCTCGATCACGATGTCCCAGATGGCGGCGCGCTCCTTGACGTCGGGTAGGTCCACGAACCAGCACTCGTCCCAGCGCCCCTTGCGGAGCAACTCGGGCGGGAGTTGGCTAACATCGTTGGCGGTGGCGACGACGAAGACGGGGCTGGTCTTGTCCTGAAGCCAGTTGAGCATGGTGCCGAAGACCCGGGCGCTGGTGCCGCCGTCGCTGCTGCCGGAGGATCCGGCTCCCGAGAACGCCTTTTCCAGTTCGTCGATCCAGAGCACGCAGGGCGCGATGGCTTCGGCGGTCGCGATGGCGGCGCGGAGGTTGGCTTCGGACTGGCCCACGAGGGAACCGAAGTGGCGACCGGCGTCGAGCTTGAGCAGCGGAACGCCGAACACGCTGGCGGTGGCCTTGGCGGTGAGACTCTTGCCGGTCCCGGGAACGCCCAGCACCAGCATGCCCTTGGGCACGGGAAGACCGTAGTCGCGGGCCTTCTGCGTGAACGCCTCGCGGCGCTGGAGAAGCCACCCCTTGAGGGCGTCGAGCCCGCCGATGGAATCGAGGGACTCCGCGCTCCTCTTGCAGGAGTGCTTCGCGGCTCCGCTACCGATTTTATCACCGGACGCCGGACGCCGGACGCCGGACGCCGGACGCCGGACGCCGGACGACGCGAAGGTCGGCGTCGCCGCCTCACCACCGGCGTGGCCCGCGTCGGCAGGAGGACTTCCTCCCGCAAGTCGCGCAGCACGCTCGTCTCCTCACGAGACACATGCCGGACTTGATCGCACGGAGACGGGAAACACGAAACGCGGCGCGAAATCGGCGCGCCCCGTATTGACTTCCGGCTTCCCGACGTGTTTCGATGGAGGTGTGAAAACTTTTTCGATCCTTGCGATGGTGCTGATGGGCGCCGCCTCCTTTCTTCGGGCCGAGTTCGCGTGCGAGGAAACTGAATCGGTCATCGTCCTGAAACGCGGCGACCGGACGATTCTGCAGTACAACAAGGTACCCACCGCGGAGGCGGCGAAGCACGAGCCCTTCTACACCCGAAGCGGCTACATCCATCCCCTGTATTCGCCGTCGGGAAAGGTGATCACGGGGGATTTCGCGGAAGACCACAAGCACCAGCACGGGCTGTTTTTCGCTTGGACGAAGACGACCTTCGAAGGGCGCAGCCCGGAGTTCTGGAACCAGAAAAAGGAAGCGGGTCGCATCTCGTACCGCAAGACGCTGGCGATCGTGAACGAAGGCGACACCGCCGGATTCGACGTCGAGCACCTCTGGGAGGATCTCACGGCCGAAGGGGAGCCGGCACCGGTGCTGATCGAGACTTGGAAAGTCCGGGCCGAGGAATCGGACGAGGAGCGCTTCGTTTTCAACATCGAATCGATTCAGCGCTGCGCGACGGAGAGCCCCTTGACGGTGGAGCAGTACCACTACGGCGGCATGGCGATTCGGGGCAACGACGCGTGGCTCGATCCGGCGAAAGACGCCGAGCCGCCCGGAAGCATCGTCACGAGCGAGGGCAAGGGGCGGCAGGACGGCAACCACACCCGGCCCGAGTGGGTGGCGATGGCGGGTCCGGTCGACGGGGGAACCGCCGGGGTGGTGGCGTACTGCGATCCGGACAATTTCCGCGCGCCGCAGTGGGTGAGGCTGCACCCTTCGAAACCGTATTTCGTCTTCGCCCCGATGGTCGAGGAGCCCTTCGCGATCGAGCCGGGAGAGGCCTACGTGTCGCGGTTCCGCTTCGTGGTATTCGACGGGGAACTGGAAGCGAGCGATCATCCCTGATTTCAACAGTCTCCCGGGCGGCCGCCTGTAGCAACCGCCCGAATGATCCGCATTCTACCAGCCAATCCCGCCGGTCGGTACTACCCTCCGATCGCCACCATTTTCCTTCCGGGGCGGTAGTTCTCGCGGAACTCGTGCATCTCGGGTTTGCGGTCGACGACGTTCTGGAAAAAGCGGGCAACGTCGGCGTCCGTCAATTCGGGGTTTCGCAGCACCTCGCGCATGTCGAATTCGAGGTGACTTCCGAGGCAGGGACGCAGCTTGCCCTCGCAGGTGAGGCGGAGCTTGTTGCAGGTTTCGCAGAAATGGAGATTCGTCATTGCGCCGATGAAGCCGATGAGCTGATCCGATTTCGGAAGCTGGAAATAACCGGCCGGGCCGTTGGTGCGGATGTCGGGGCGCGGCTTCAGTTTGCCGAGGCGGAACTCGAGCAGTTTTCTGGCTTCGCCGGCGGAGAGGAAGTTGTCTTCGGTTAGAACTTGCGTGGTGCTGACCGGCATCAGTTCGATGAAACGGAGCAGCAAACCGCGGTCCGCCGCGAAATCGACGAGATTCCACAACTCGTTCTCGTTTCGATGCCGCATCAGCACGGTGTTGATTTTGATCTGTTCGAAACCGGCGGCGCGGGCGGCGTCGATTCCGGCGACGGCCTGGTCCAACAGGGGCCGCCCCGTGCTGTCGGCGTAGGTGGAGGGATCGAGCGAGTCGAGCGAAACGTTGACCGTCCGCACGCCCGACTTCTTCAGGGCTTCCGCGTAGGTGCCGCCATCCGGAGTCGTCTTTCCGAGCAGGGTTCCGTTGGTCGAAACGCCGATGTCGTCGATCCCGTCGACGGTGCCGAGTTGTTCGAAGAACCAGAGGACGTTGCGGCGGGTGAGCGGCTCGCCGCCGGTAACGCGGACCTTCGAAATCCCGAGCGACGCTCCCACGCGGACGACGCGAAGTATCTCCTCGTAGCTCAGGATTTCTTCCCGCGGGAGCCATTCCTGCTCCTCCTGCGGCATGCAGTACTGGCACCGCTCGTTGCACCGGTCGGTCACGGAAACCCGCAGATAGCTGATGGAATGTCCGAATCGATCTTCCATGGGGCGTCAGCGACGTGTCTCCCACGCTACGACCCGATCGTTTTCGAACTCGACGGATCTTTCGAGACGACTTCCGAAGTCGAGATCCTGACCGTAGCCCCAACCCGGGCCGACGCCGTAGCCGTAGCGGGGATGGACGCCGAAGTCGGCGAAGAAGGGGGAAGGGCCGTAGGTGCCGAATCCGACCGACGCGGTGTGCACCGCGGTCCGGTCGAAATAGCCCCAGCGTTCGCGGCCTTTTCCTTCGCGGCTGCCGCTGCGGACCACGTCGGGACGGCCCCAGGCCAGAAATACGGCGTCGCGGGACATGCCTTCGGAGACTTCCCCGTCGAGAACGAGGTCTTTGTCGCCCTCGCCGAGTTCCTCGAAGAGAGCCGGGTTCTTGTCGATCCGCTTTTCGACGGGCGAGCGGGAAGCGCAGCCCGAAGCGACCGTCCCGACGATGAAAGCGAGGATCAGCACTGGAAGGTGGTTCTTCATTTCCGCGGAGGAGTGGGAAAAAGTCAGCCCTGCCCCCGCTTAGTGCAAGCAATTACCTCCGGCGCCTGGCGCGTTGCGGTTTGCTTCGAACCGCGCCGCAGCTTATCCTCCGTGCGGAATGGAACTTCTTTCGGTCGAGAAACTGAGCCTGCTTCGGGGGAAGATGCGTCGCCGGTGGTTCCGCTACGAGTTGGAGGAGACGCTCCTTCTGGACGAGGTTTCCTTTTCCGTCGACAAGGGGCGAAGCCTCGGGCTCGTCGGAGAGGAGAACAGCGGCAAGACGCCTCTCGTCCTGGCTCTCATGAAGCTCCACCCGATCGCCTCGGGAAAAATCGTCTTCGCCGAAATTGACGTGACGGCTCTCGGGGAGCGCCATTTCCGGCGGGTGAGGAAGCGTCTCCAGACCGTCTTTTCGGATCGTTTCGGGCAACTGACGCCGGATTTCACCCTGGACCAGGCGTTTCGCGAAGTGCTGCGACTTTGGTATCCGAAAGCGGGGAAGGACGATTGGCATCGCCGGATCGAGGCGGTCATGGTCGCCTGCGGTCTGCCGGAGGCAGTTCGGGACCTCTACCCGGTGGAACTCGACGCGGTCGAGCGCCAGCAGGCCGCTCTGGCGCGGGCGTTGCTGCCGGCTCCAGAAATGTTGATTTGCCAAGGGTTCACGCAGGGACTCGACGACGTCGAGCAGGCGGAATTGCTCAATCTGCTCCTGCGCGTCCGCGAGGATTTCGGGCTGACTCTCCTCGTCGTGACCGACGATCTTGCCGTCGCTCACCGGCTCGCGGACGACATCGGCGTTCTCCACCGGGGACGCCTTCTCGAGTTCGGGGACGCCGAAACGGTGGTGAACCGGCCCGAACACGATTATACTAGGCGCCTCGTGAGCTGTTCCGTGTGACGGCCTGGAATTCATGACCCCCTACCTCCGAAAGTTCATCGGCATCAATTGGCTTCTCTTCGCCAACATGGTCGCGTTGCTGATTTTCGGCGTTTTCGCCGTCTACAGCGCTTGCTGGATGCGGGAGGACCAGAACCTCGCTGCGAAGTGGCGCGACCAGGTCTACTGGATCCTGCTGGGGCTCGTCTTTTTCTTCCTGGCCGCTCTGGTCGACTACAGGTGGATCAAGCGTCTCGGCATTCCCTTCTACGTGATCGCCACCGGAATGCTGATCTACACGGCCTATTACGGGACGGAACTCAACGCCACCAGGGCGTGGCTCGATGTCGGCCCGGTGAGGCTGCAGCCGTCGCAGCTGGCCATCGCCGGGGGAATCATTGCCCTCGCTCTCGTGCTCTGCACGATGCACAGGCTACACCCCGTGCTGCGAAATCCCTTCCTCCGTCTCGCGGTCACGGCGGTCGTGGCGGTGGTCCCATTCCTGTTCGTCCTCTACCAGGGCGATTTCGGCTCGGCCATCGTTTGGATTCCCGTCTACGGGGCCATGATTTTCGTCGGCAACATTCCGTTCCGCTATCTCGTCGTGATCATCCTGTCCGTGACCATGTTCCTGCCCTTCGCGTTCTTTTTCGGGCTGCAAGACTACCAGAAACAGCGGATCACCGTGCAGATCGACATGCTCCAGGGGAAAAAGGTCGACGTGCAGAACGAAGCCTACAGCGCCTACAACAACCTGCTTGCCATCGGGAGCGGAGGATGGAGCGGGAAAGGATTCAAGAACCCGGAGACCATCAACAACAAGAAGTTCATCTCGCCCGACACGGCCATCAACGACTTCATCTTCGCGGTGCTCGCGGAGGAGCACGGTTTCCGCGGCAGTCTCCTGATGTTGGGCGGGTTCATGCTGCTGCTGCTGCAGTGCGTCTACGTCGCGTTCTACAGCCGGGACATGATGGGGAGGCTTCTCGTCGTGGGTGTCGTCGGTCTCATTTTCGCCCACCTCTTTCAAAACGTGGGAATGAATCTTCTGATTATGCCGATCACGGGAATTCCGCTGCCTTTCATCAGCTACGGAGGGACGTTCATGGTCGTGACCCTTTTTCTGATGGGGCTCGTCCAGAGCGTGTGGGTTCACCGCATCGACCCGGAGGCGCAGAAGCCCCGCCCAAGCCTGCGGATCGATCACCTGGATTGAAAGTCCGGGCGACCGAGCGGGAAGTTCGACCGAATCGGCCCCATTTGCACGGTTGATCCGGCGGCTCAGGCAATGTAAGCGTTAATCCCGCCGATGATCGAGGTCCATCAACTAACCAAACGCTACGCCGGCCAAACCGCCGTGGACGGGATTTCCTTCGAGGTCGCCAAGGGGGAGATCGTCGGCTTCCTGGGACCCAACGGGGCTGGGAAAAGCACCACGCTGAGAATGCTGACCTGCTTTTTGTCGGCGTCCGAGGGCACCGCCAAGGTCGCCGGCTACGACATCTACGACGACTCGATCGAAGTGCGCCGGCACGTCGGCTACATGCCGGAGAACGTGCCGCTCTACCCGGACATGCGGGTGACGGAGTACCTTCGCTTCCGGGCCCGTCTCAAAGGGCTGCGTTATCGCGAAACCAAACGCGCCGTGGCCGAGGCGATGGACATCTGCAGCCTCGCCGGGGTCGAGCGCAAGATGATCTCGACGCTTTCCAAGGGATACCGCCAGCGGGTCGGGCTCGCCGAGGCACTGGTCAACAAGCCCGATCTCCTGATTCTCGACGAGCCGACCAACGGGCTCGATCCCAACCAGATTCGCCAGTCCCGGGAACTGATCAAGCGGCTCGGCGAGCGCCACACCATTCTCATTTCGACCCACATTCTGTCCGAAGTCGAGATGACCTGCGGCCGCGTCGTCATCATCGACCGGGGCGAGATCATGGCCTCCGACACGCCGCAGAATCTCATCCGGCGCCTGCGCCAGCCGGGCGCGGTAATGCTGGAGATGAGCGGGGATGCCTCCGCCGCGAAAGAGGAAATCGGCAAACTGGAGGGCGTCAAGGAAGTCCGCCGCATCCACGAGCGGAAGAACTGGACGACGTTTTCGATCACTACCGACCCTCACGTCGACGTGAGGGAGGACCTCTTCGACCTCGTCCGGAAACGGAACTGGAAAATCCGCGAACTGGCCAGCCGGACCGCTTCGCTCGAAGACGCGTTCGTCGATCTGGTGCAGACGACCGCCACAGCCTCGAAGACGGACAGGAAAGCCGATACGGGTAAACGAAAGGCCGGGAAGGAAGAGCCCGTCGAACCAGCCCCCGCAGGAAGTGATTCCGCGGGAAACAACCCTGCGGGAAACAACCCTGTCGAGTCGGAGACCTGACCCCGTCGAGTCGCCCGAATTTTGCGATTTTCCATGCGGACATTTTTCATCCTGTTCACCAAGGAGCTGCGGTCGTTTTTTCTCTCGCCGCTCGCTTACGTGGTGATGGCGTTGTTCACGTTTCTCAATGGGTGGCTGTTCGCGAGCATGGTGAACGCGATGCGCCTGCGCGTCAGTTCCCGAAGCCTGATCTACAACCTTTTCGAGTCGGGCTGGTTCTGGATGGGTTTTTTCATACTCTTCCCGCTCGTCACCATGCGGCTGTTCGCGGAGGAGCGAAAGATGGGCACCATCGAGGGGCTGCTGACCGCTCCGGTGAGAACGTCGGAAGTCGTACTGGCGAAGTATTTCGCGACCGTGGTGGTCTACGTCATCATCGTGCTGCCGATGTTTCTCTTCTTTCCGATATTCCAGATGGTCACCGGCGAGCAGGCGGCCTTTCATTCGGGCGCTTTGTGGGGCAGCGCGCTGGGCTTGTTCCTGGTTGGGCTTTTCAACATCGCGATGGGAACGCTGGCCTCGGCGCTGACGTCGAACCAGCTCATCGCGGCGATGCTGACGTTCGTCTTCGTGATGCTCCACTATTTCCTCGGCTTTCTGCACAATTTCGGCGTGGTCCCCGGTTCGGTCTGGGCGGATGGATTGACCTATTTTTCCACCACCGAGCACATGCGCGCGCTGAGCGAGGGGCTCATCGACAGCCGACCCATCGTTTACTACGTCAGCTTCAGTGCCGTTTTGATTGCTCTGACGCACCACATCCTGGAATCCCGAAAGTGGCGTGTCTGAACCCCGCCGAAAGCGAATGTCGAAGAAGGCCAACAACGAATCCGCGACCGACCCGGGCAAAGCTCCGAGGTCCAGACTGACGCGGGCCGGCCGCAGGATCGAGCGCTACCGGACCGCCGGTCTCGTCCTCGCCCAGGTGATCCTGATCTTCGTCGTGTTCTCCCAGATCAACTACCTGAGTTGCCGCCGTCACGTCACCTGGGACCTGACCCAGAACCAGCGGTTCACCTTGTCGGACACGACCACCGGTTATCTGAAGAGCATCGGCTCCGAGGTTCACGTCGTGATGGCGTTCCTCGGTTCGTCCGAACTTTATCCGGAGGTGAAAGGACTGCTTTCCGAATACGATCGGATCGGCGGCGACGCGCTGTCGGCGGAGTATCTCGACCTGAGCCGGAGCCGGGCGCGCCTGACCGAGTTGAAGGACACGCATCGGCTCGAGTTCAATCGCGACCAAATCGTCATCTTCGGTGAATCCGACCGGATCAAGACCGTCAGCGCCGACGAGATGGTGACGCGGGACGGTTCGGGCAGCGTCGTCGAGTTCAAGGGCGAAGAGGTGCTGACCGCGGCGCTCCTGGAAGTGACCGAGCAACAGCAGCGCAAGATCTATCTGGTGACGGGGGACCGGCGCGCCGACGATCTCGTCCAGATCGCGGCCCAGCTCCAGCTGCTGGCCAGCGCGCAGAACGCGCGCCTGGAAAGCCTGGTTCTGGAAGGCAGAACCGACATACCGGCGGACGCCGACGTGCTTTTCTTTCCGGGAAACACCAGCGACGTTTCCGAACGCGAACTCGAGATGGTGCGAGCCTACTGGGAGGGCCAGGAGGGAGGTCTGGTCCTGTTTCTCGACCCGAACGCCGACACGCCGAACCTGAACTCGATGCTGCGGGAACTCGGGGTCGCCCCGAACCAAGACCGCGTTCTCAGCGTCGTGAGCATACCGGGAGTGACGGCGAAGCGGACCTACGACGTTCCGGTGGCGCTGATGCCAGGCGCGGGACCGACCCGGGATCTGCCGGCCCTCTCGACCCGATTGACCGGTCAGACGCAGTCGCTCGAGGTGCTTTACGAGGACGACCTTCTTCATTCGGAGAACGTGCGGCCTCGCCCGCTCATGATCGCCGGACAGGGATTCTGGGGCGAGACCGAGTTTCAAGCCGACGAGGTATCCTACAATCCCGACATCGACCACGGACAGCCCGATCCGGTGTTCACGGCGGCGTCGGTGGAAAAGGGATTGCCGGGAGACGCCGACTTGCGGGAAGGGGCGTCGAGACTGGTGGTGGTGGGCAACGCCAACGTCATCTCGCCCGACGGGAACACCTCGAAGGTGGCCGCCGACTTCACGATGGCTTCGATCAACTGGGTGATGAACCGCGAGGAATTGATGGGCATCTCGCCGCGAAAGCCGACAGCGTACACGCTCAACATCAGCGCCGCCGACTTCGGGGTGATCCAGTCGCTGATGATTTTCGCGCTGCCGTTTACGGCTTTGATAGTGGGCGGGTTCGTTTGGATGAGAAGAAGGGTGTAGAATGGACGGACTGAGATGAGATTTGCCACCACAGCCGTCCTGGCGGGAATTGCCGTCGCTCTTGCGATGGTGATCGCCGTGGTCGACCGCAAGCCGGAAACCGGTGCCCGCGCGGCGGCGCTTGCCAACGTCATGCTTCGGTTCGAGCCGGATTCGATCGATCGGATCGTCGTGGAATCGGGAGCGTCGAAAACCGCGATGGAGAAGCACGGTGGCCTATGGTTTTTTTCCGAGCCTGAAACGGACCGGGTCGACCCCGAAGCGGTCGACGCCCTGCTCGACCAATTGAATCATCTCACCATCGTCGACACGATCGGAGAGGAAGAGGAAGGACTCGATCAGGCTCGGCTCGGTCTCGAGGGAGACGAGGCCATCGTAGTCACGGTGAGCGGAGCGGGGGAGAACAAAGGCGAAGATCGGTCCGAGCACACCGTCGTGCTCGGGGCCGAGGCGCCGAGAACCAATGCGATCTACGTTCGGCGTTCCGGCGACGAGGAGAGCTACGTGGTCGACGGGAATCCGCGCTCGGTTCTCGAGCAGCCCCTCGCGGCGATGCGCGACCCCAGGATCGTCGGTGCCCCTGTCGAGGCGATCGAGCAACTGGTGGTCCGCAACTCCACCGGTCGGATCGCACTGCAGCGTCGGGTTACGTCTCCTCGACAGGACTGGGCGCTCTCCGAGCCGCTTCAGACATGGGCGGACCGGGAGAAGCTCGATCAGTTGATGGCCGACTTGGGAAGCCTCGAGATCGACGAGGTCGTCTCCGGAGAGGCTGCGGACGAGGAGATCCCGAACCCTTTGCCCGAGGACGCCGCCGTGTTGCAAATGACGGTCTACGGATTCGAGCAACCGATCACCCTTTATCTCAAGCAAGTCGAGGACGCGGAAGGCGACGGCGATGCAGGGGATGGCGATGCAGGGGAGGAATTGCCGCTGCTGGAAGCCCGCATCTCGGACCGACCGGCGGTTTACCGGCTGCGCAGCGACTTTCTCGGAGAATTGCCGGAATCCCCCAACGACGTGCGCGACCGCAGACTCGCGAGAATTCAGATGGAATACCTCGACTCGATCGTAATCCAGAGCCGGATCGATCCGATGGTCAAGCTGAGGTCCGAACGGGCTGAGGAAGGCGTTCGATGGAATGTCGAGATCAGCAACAAGCTGCTGCCGGCGAACCAGGGCGAGATCACCGCGCTGGTGGCTGCGGTCAACGACGCGGCGATTCGGGAGTTCGTTTCGGATTCGGCGGACGACCTCGGCGAATACGGACTGGCCCCGCCGGCACGCCAGGTAGTATTCAACCTCGCCTATCCGACCCAACCGCAGCCCGACGGAACGCCGGGCGAAGTTCAGGAAATGAGCCGCGTGCTGAATCTTGGCTGGAAGGAAGGAGACGAACAGAGAGTGTTCGCGAACTTCGAGGGCGAACCGCACGTCTACGAACTCGACCCGAGCTTCGTCAGCCACATCCCCACCCATCCGATCAAATGGCGATCCCTGAGCGTCCTGACATTCAATCGATTCCACCTCAAGTCGATCACCCGCGAGCTTCCCGGTCGCGAGAAACTCAAGCTTGAATACAACTATCGCCGGGACGAATGGAAGGCGTTCCGGAACGGGGACGAGGAACCCGGCCTCGACACCGCGGCCGCTTCGCGCCTCCGGGAACGACTCGGCTCCCTCACCGCCGACGGCTGGTTCCTGTCCTTGGCGCAGGCCTACGAAGCTCTGCAAACGCCGAGCGCCAGTTTCGTCATCGTCACGACGGAACTCGACCGGGCCATCAACGAGTCGAGAGAAGTCACCCGCAGGATCAACCTGGCACCCGCGGCGGCGAAGATCTACTTCGGCCAGATCGAGGGATCGCCGGACGTCTTTTTTCTCGGTAGCGAAGCTTATCGGGATCTCATCCGCCCAGTGACGGGGGGGCGGCCTTCGCGGCGCTGAGAGGCATGGTCAGGGGCGTCTCAATTTTCGTGCTGGGCCTTCTCTTCGCCGGTTGTGCGGAAGAAGCGGAAGAAGCGAAGGAAACGGAAGCCTTCGATCCAACGGTCAGCGTCTATCAACGAATCTGCGCGGCTTGCCACGGAGTGAACGGAGAGGGCAAAGACGAATTGTTCAGCCCCTCGATCGCCGGTCTTCCGGAGTGGTATCTCGTGGAGCAGTTGGAAAAGTTCCGGGACGGTTCGCGCGGGGCTCACCCCGAGGATGTTCCCGGTGCCCAAATGAGAGCGATCGGGCTCGCCTTGAGCGACGAGCAGATTGCCGAGGCCGCCCGGACAGTGTCGGCGATGCCTTCGATCCCGACGGAAGCGCCCCCGGAGTCCGCCGATCTCGATTTTGGCCGCCGCCTCTACGCCAACGAATGCATGGCCTGCCATCGTTACAACGGCACAGGCGATGCCGTCTTCCACAGCTCTCCGCTCGTCTCGTTGAACCGGGCCTATCTCGAGCGACAGATGCTCAATTACCGCTCGGGAATACGGGGCGCGGCTCCGGGCGATCTATACGGCCAGAAGATGGTGGAAGTGACGGAACGAATGAGCGACGAGGAGATTCAAGCGGCGGTGGACTACATCGGTGCGCTCGCCCACGGCGACGATCCCCGGCCGGAACGCGAGAGGTAGACTTCAGTCCACCATGGCGAACTTGTTCTTGAGGTAGTCGACGATGTCGGTTCTTCCGCGGGGATTGAATCCGTGTTTGAAGTCCGCTTCGACTCCGGCCGCGTCCAGCTTCTCCTTGAGCGCCTTGCCGAAAAAAGGGTGATGGATCACCTTGCCGGTCCTTGCGGAAGCGGGAAGCGGCACCTCGTCGAGCGGTCCGCTGTAGATGAGAAAGACCGGAGGATCGTCTTCGCTGACATGCTCCCAGGGGGACACCGCCATGATTCGCGCCCGGACCGCCGGAGTCAGTGCTTCCTCGATCGTCTGGCCGAACATCATCGCGAAGCTGGCGTGGACGTGCGCGGCACCGCCGATGTTTTCCAGGATCCAGTCCGGCAGGAGGTTGGTGGGACCATTGACGGGTACGACGCAGGTCACCCGCGTCGACTCCTGCGACACGGGGTCGTCCGAATCCGGATTGGCCAGGTCGTCGTGAAGTCCGGTCCACAGTGCCATGACCGCCCCGGCCGAGCCTCCCGAAAGCGCCACTCGGCCGGGATCGAGATTCCATTCCGAACACCGTTTCCGAACGGTCTGGACGACGCGGGCGGCATCCCTGAACGGGGCGTCGCTGAGCAGGTCGTGGCCGTTGACGAAGCGGTAGTTCGCGCTGACGCAGGCAATGCCGGCGTCAAGATAGGGCGTCGGGTCGAAGCTGGTCTTGTCGCCGGCTACAAACCCGCCGCCGTGAAAGTAGATCACGACGGGCGAAAGGAGGCCGTCGGTGCTTTCGTCCGGAATCCAGACGTCGAATCGATTTCGCTCGTGCGATCCGTAAACGACGTTGGCGTGGGTCGGCTTCGTCCGTGCTGACCGGTCCGCTTGGTCGACGCCGGGTTCGGCAAGCATTTTCGCGCGGAACGCTCTGGCCTCGCCAACCGTGAGCATGCCGTCGCCGTTGGCGTCGGCTTCGGGATATTTCTGCAGCCAACCGGCAAGACGTGTCTCCGTCGTAACCTGGATGCCGCCGGCCTGGCTGCCGCCGGCGAGGGCGCCGCCCACCAGGGGCAACACAAGCAAAGGCACAAGGAGCGAGATTTTCATGGGTGATCGGCAATGGGAGGACCGTGGTGAAGTCGCGGCGGTGGGGTCGTTTCTGAGACCTCCGATCGCGACGAATCGTTCAATCGTGGCCGGGCCGAAGACCGCCGGAAACCGGCACTGCGCCTAGGAGACTGTTGAAAAACTCTGAAACGCAAAATTTAAATGGAGAGACGCGACGACAGTCAGCGGCTGCGCCGGATCGATCAGCGAACAACCCTTTGGGCTGCGGCCCTTTTGTTTGCTGGCTTCGTTGCTCCTCGGTCGCGGGGCTCGCCCAACTCCCTCGTCGCGCCTACCCAGCAAATAAAATGACTCGCAGTTTTTCATTCCAGAGTTTTTCAACAGTCTCCTAGGGCAAAGGTTCGAGAGGAATCGGTCGGGAGACTCTCGAATCCTTGAATACGGGAGATTTGTTCGTTGAACTCATTCTGGCTTCGTCCTACTATCGAGCGCGTTCGCGAAAATCCGACACGTTGCAAGAAACCGATACGTAGAAAAATTATGCAGAAAACCATCCTGATTGCCACTCTCTCCGGCCTTGCGCTGCCTTTGTTCACCACGCAGGCGGAGGACAAGATCGACTTTGAATCGCAGATCTGGCCGATGATCGAGAACAGTTGTCTCAAGTGCCATCGCGCGCCCTACGAGGACGAGCGAGGCCGGACGCGCCGACCCAAGGCCGATCTCGTTGTTTCCACCAAGGAAGGCCTCATGGCGGGCGGAGAAGACGGCGAGGTCATCGTTCCCGGCAAGCCCGAAGACAGCCCGTTTTTGCAAATGACCCTGTTGCCGCTCTCCGACGACGAGCACATGCCGCCTGAGGACAAAGCCGATCAGTGGACGGACGAGGAGAAGAAGCTGATGGAGGAATGGATCAAGCAGGGGGCCGACTTCGGCGACTGGGAGGAAGCCGAGATCGAAGAGGAGTAACCTGGCGCCCTAGCCCCAAGCGGACCGAACTCTCGCCGGCGAGTCGGGCGAGAACAGGGAAACCCCGTAACCGCCTTCTGAAAATGAGACGTTCCGTTGCGAAGGTTCTGCTTCCAAGCATTTCCTTGGCGGCGGTCGCGGTGGCGGGGTTCTGGACCGCCCGGCCTGCTTCCGCCGAGCAGCCTCCGAACATTGTCGTCTTCTTCAGCGACAACCTCGGCTACGGCGACACGGGTCCCTACGGATCCACGCTGCACCGCACGCCGAATCTTGACCAAATGGCGCAGGAAGGGCGGAAGTTCACCCATTTCTACACTTCGGGCAACGTCTGCACCCAGTCCCGGGCGGGACTGATGACGGCTTCCTACGCCCAGCGCGTCAGCCTGTATCAGAACATCCGCAACGGTGCCGTGTTGCAGCCCGGCGAGCCCATTGGTCTGCATCCCGAGGAAGTCACCGTTGCGGAGATACTGAAGCAGGCGGGGTACGCGACCATGCTGGTCGGCAAGTGGCATCTGGGGGACCAACCGGTCTTCCTGCCCACCCGCCAAGGATTCGACGAGTACTGGGGCGTTCCCTACAGCGACGACATGACGCCGCGCGAAGGGCAAAACTGGCCGCCGCTGCCGCTCATGCGGGGTGAAGAGGTGATCGAGGCTCCGGTGGACCGGGACGAATTGACGCGGCGAGAGGCCGAGGAAGCGATTCGCTTTATCACCGAAAAGAAGGACGAGCCGTTTTTCCTGGTCGTTTCCCACGCGATGCCGGGCAGCACGAAGACGTCGTTCGCGAGCGAGGCGTTTCGCGGGCGCTCGAAGAACGATCGCTACGGCGACGCGATCGAGGAACTCGACTGGGCCGCCGGCGAGGTCATGGGAGCCCTCGAACGTCTGGGGCTCGACGACGACACTCTCGTCATCTGGACGGCCGACAACTCCGCAGCGCCGGGGAGGGGGGGGACCAACGAGCCCCTGACCGGGTTTTACAACGCAACCCAGGAGGGCGGGTTCCGCGTGCCGTTCATCGCGCGATGGCCCGGACGCGTTCCGGCCGGCACCGAGTGCGCGGAACTGGGCACGATGATGGATCTTCTGCCGACCTTCGCTTCCCTCGCGAATGTCCAGACCCCGGAGGACCGGACGATCGACGGCAAGGACATCTGGCCGCTGATTTCCGGGGAAGAGGGCGCCCGCACGCCCCACGAGGCATTCTACTACTACCAGTACGAGCAGCTCCAGGCGGTTCGTTCCGGCCCTTGGAAACTTTTCCTCCCGCTGGAGCGACAACGCCGCGGAGCATCGGCCGAGCCCAAGGTCGTCGACTCTCCGCCCCGTCTCTACAACGTGGTCGAGGATCCCGCCGAAGAACGGGACGTCGTGGCGGAGCACGGCGACGTGGTCGATCGCTTGCTCGGCCTGGCGGAAGCCGGTCGTCGCGAACTCGGCGACATGGGCGTCCAGGGCGAGGGCGTGCGGCCGGCCGGCTGGGTGTTCCAGCCCCAGGTTCTGCGCCTTTCGGAATGAACCCTCCAGATCGGCGTCCGGTGACTGGCACAGCCGTCCGGCAATGACGGCTCCGCGCAAATGGACGGGTTGGTCGCTGCTACTGGCGTCGTTGGCGGGGTATTTCCTATTCGTCGTGGTCACGGCGCCGGAACGGCACATAGTGGCGCAGGTCTCGACCGGGTCGGCCGCCCGGTTGACCGTCACGGTTTTCGACGATGCGACGGGGCAGCGCACCACCGCCCGCGCGAGGTTGACGGACGCCAACGGTCAACCGACGCTCCCGCCCGACGCGGCCGTGGCCGTCATGTACTGACGGGAACCCTTTCGGGGGGCCGAAGGGTACGCGGGGCAGCCGGACGGCTCGTTCTACGTGGACGGTTCCTTCACCATCGAACTGCCCGAGCGCGGGGCCACGACCGGCAGGTTCCACTGGAAAGCCTCGAAATCGTCGCCCACAGCCAAGTGGTGCGCTCGGTGGGCGCGGAGGACGAGGGGCAGTCCACCGAGAACTTGGCCGTCGAATTCGACTTGCCTGCCGAGGAAGGCTTCTGGATCGCGGCACGCGGCCGCGGGGCCAATCCTTTGCAGGTGGCCCACACCACGCCGGTCTACGTCACGGTCAACGGCGGCGGCTTTCACAACCCGAGCACCGCCCGGGAGAATCTCGCGCTTTGAGAGTCCTATCTGCAGGAACTGGAGGAGGTCATCGGCGAGGCGGACCCACGCCCCGAGTATCAGGCTGCCCGTTATCGCGAAGAACTGGAGAAGCGCATCGCCGAGGCTCGGTCGGTCCTCGGCGAACTGCAAGCAAAGCTGGTCCGGCCCTGAACCGGATCATTCCAAGCAGCCGCCAAAAGCCAAAAGCTAAAAAGCTACACCGCTTCCTCCACCTCGATCATCTTCTCGAGGATCGTGTTCCAGGTTTCGGGCGCTTCCAGTACCGCGTTGGGGAACATGCAGCCGTCCCAGCAGATGTGCTTGATGCCGCGCTCCTCGTAGTCTTTCAGCCAATACTGGGAACATTTGACGATGTCGAGTTTGCCGTTCGGGTCGTCGGCGGGACAGTGTTTTCCGGTTTTGTCGTGGCTGCCGGCGCCGTGGACGGTGCCGTCGTTCTGGGCCACGTGGAAATCGATGGTCCACGGGCGGAGCTTGTCGGTCATCTGTTCGTAGGCGGACCAGAACTCCACGTCGCTGTAGCCTTCCTGCAGCAGGGCGTGCTCCGGCGCGTTGTAGCCGAGCAAATACAGATAGGTATGGGCGAGGTCGGCTTGGAAACCGACCGTTTCGGGCATGCCGACCTCTTCGAGCAGATCGAGCATGTCCTTCCAGCTGTGCATCCCGGCCCAGCAGATCTCGCCTTCCGCGGCGAGGCGCTCGTCGTGGTCGGAGGCGATTTTCGCTGCCTCGCGAAAGGTTTGCGCAATGCTCGCCGTGTTGGCGGTCGGATTTTCGCGCCATTTCTCGACGCCGAACTCGGCCGAGTCGATTCGAATGACGCCGCGCTTGCGGACGCCGTGCTCGTTGAAGACTTTCGCGATTCGGCAGGCGACTTTGACCGCGTCGAGAAATTTCTTTTTCGATTCGGCGTCGCCCATGGCGGAGTCGCCGACGGTCCCCGGCCAGACGGGCGCCACGAGCGAACCGACATCCAGGCCGTAGCCCGCGATGGTATCGGCGATGCCGCGGAGTTCATCGTCGGTCGACTCGGGATCGGTGTGGGGAAGAAAGAGAAAGTAGTCGATGCCGTCGAATTTCCGACCGTTCACTTCTGCGGCGGCGGTGAGTTCGAGCATGCGCTCGAGGGAAATGGGCGGCTCCTGGCCTTCGTCGTCGCCTTTTCCGACGAGACCGGGCCACATGGCGTTGTGGAGTTTGAGTGAGGACATGATAAAGAAGATTGGGGTTGGGTTCCTTGTGCCCGAAAGAATACATGAAGGCCTCGTCAGGGCAAGATCGAAGCGGGTTTGCGTGTATCGGCTTCCGCCGAATGCGTACGAGGCGGACGCAAGCGGGGAACGGTTGACTTAAACCGACCTATCGCGGACCTTCCCGCCGCTCCGCTCGTAACCGGGGTACAACCCACATTCCGACATGACGAAATTTTTCAAAACCTCCCTGATCCTCGGCGCGTTCGTTCTGAGCAGTTCCACCGGCGTCCTCGCCGGGCCCAAGGTGAAGCTCGCCACTTCCCACGGAGACATCACGATCGACTTGAACGAGGATAAGGCCCCGGTCTCCGTCGAGAACTTCCTCGGCTACGTGAAGGATGGCTTTTACGACAACACCGTTTTCCATCGGGTGATCGAGGGCTTCATGGTGCAGGGCGGCGGCTTCGCTCTGGGAGAGGGCGGCAGCGTCGAACAGAAGGAGACCGGGGAGCCCATCGAGAACGAAGCGAAGAACGGGCTGGAGAACAAGCGCGGGACCGTCGCGATGGCCCGGACGGGCGATCCGCACAGCGCGACGGCTCAGTTTTTCATCAACCACGGCGACAACGCCAACCTCGATCATCCCTCCTCCGGCGGCTGGGGCTACGCGGTCTTCGGCGAAGTGGTCGAAGGGATGGACGTCGTCGACAAAATCGCGGCCTTGGAAACGACGACGAAGACCCTGATCACGAAGGGCGGGCCCTCGCCAATGACGGACGTGCCGGTAGAGACGGTTGTAATCGAAAAGGCGAAAGTTATTGATTGATAGCGATTTAATTAACGAAATTCCATTATATGAGTGAAAATAAAGAAGATCTGCCGCGTGTCTATTTCGACATGGAGGCGAACGGAGAGAAAGTCGGGCGCATCGTCATGGAACTGCGTTCCGACGTCGTCCCGAAGACCGCGGAGAATTTCCGATGCCTCTGCACCGGCGAAAAAGGCGTGAGCTACAAGGGAAGTCCCTTCCATCGGGTGATTCCCGACTTCATGATCCAGGGCGGCGACATCACCCGGGGAGACGGAACCGGCGGGCAGTCGATTTACGGCAAGAAGTTCGAGGACGAGAATTTCGAGCTCAAACACACCGAACCCGGCATCCTCAGCATGGCCAACGCGGGTCCGAACACCAATGGTTCGCAGTTTTTCATCTGCACGGTCAAGACCGACTGGCTCGACGGCGCGCACGTCGTTTTCGGCCAGGTCGTCGAGGGCATGGACGTCGTCGAGACGCTCGAGGGATACGGCAGCCGCAGCGGCCGGACTTCCAAGGCGATCGTGGTGGCGGATTGCGGTCAGCTTTGATTCGAATTGCCTTGCCGCCGGCCGGACGATGAGGGCGTTTCCGGAATCCCGTTCGTGGATCGCGCTTGTCCCGGCTCTGGTCGCGCTCGCGGCCTTCGTTCCGTGGCTGGGATGGAGCGCCCCCAAAAATCGCCTCCAGAAGGTGGCGGCGGAGGCGTATTTCGACGCGGATAAAGGGGAGCGGTGGCGTTATTTGGTCAATCTGCCGGAAAACAACGACCCCGAACTCTACGAATGGCTTCTCGGCCGGCGGCGCGATTCGGAACCATGACTTCGGAATACGACGCCGTCATCGTCGGCTCGGGTCCGAACGGTCTGGGAGCCGCGATTCGCCTCGCCCAGGAGGGATGGAAGGTGCTCGTGGTCGAGGCGCACGATGTTCCGGGCGGAGGATCCCGGACGAGCGAACTGACCTTGCCGGGATTCAAGCACGACGTCTGTTCGGCGATTCACCCGATGGCGGCGGCGTCGCCCTTTTTCAAGACCCTCGGTCTGGAGGAATTCGGCCTGGAGTGGATTCACCCCGGCGTTCCGCTGGCCCATCCCTTCGACGACGGTTCCGTGGCCTGTCTCTATCGCAGCGTGGCGGAAACGGCCGATCAATTCGATCCCGAGTCGGCGCGCAACTACCGGCGAGTCTACGGGGCGCTGGCCGATCGCTTTGAAAACCTCCTGGACGATCTGCTCGCGCCGTTGAAATTCCCGGACCACCCTCTCGACGTCCTTCGCTTCGGCCTGCGCGTTCTGCCTTCGGCGTTGTCGTCGGCGCGCTCGTGGTTTTCCGACGAGAAAGCCCGCGGCCTGCTCGCCGGAAATGCCGCGCACTCCGTCATGCCCCTGGACCGCATTCTGGCGACCAATGCCATGGGAATGATGCTGATGCTGGCGGGGCACGCCAAGGGATGGCCGGTGGCCAAAGGCGGCTCGCAGAGCATCGCCGACGCCTTGGTCGCTCGGCTGAAGTCTTTGGGCGGCGAAGTGCGGACCGGCTGGAAGGTGGAAACGATGGACGAGCTCCCCAAGGCCCGGGCCTACCTTTTCGACACCTCGCCGTCGGCCATGTCCCGCATCGCGGGCGAGCGGTTACCGGAAAACTACCGACGGAAACTGGACAAGTTCAGGCACGGGCCGGGAGTGTTTAAAATCGACTACGCGCTCGCCGACCCCGTCCCCTGGACGGCGGAGCCGTGCCGCCGGTCCGGAACCGTTCACCTGGGAGGAACGCTTGACGAGATCGCCGCTTCCGAGCGCGACACGTGGGAAGGCAAGCACAGCGAGCAGCCCTTCGTTCTAACCGCCCAGCAGAGTCTGTTCGACCCGGCGCGGGCGCCGGAGGGGCGGCACACCTTCTGGGCCTACTGCCACGTGCCCGCGGGATCGACCGCGGACATGACCGGCGCGATCGAGAACCAGATCGAGCGCTTCGCTCCCGGCTTCCGGGACTGCGTTCTGGAACGGCATACGATGAACTGCGTCGATTTCGAGCGCTACAATCCGAACCTGGTCGGGGGCGACATCGTCGGCGGCGTGGCCGATTGGCGGCAATTGATGGCCCGCCCCGTCCTTCGCCTCAAGCCCCACGCCACGCCGACCGAGGGTATTTTCATCTGCTCCGCGTCGACGCCCCCGGGCGGAGGGGTTCACGGGATGGGTGGCTACTGGGCGGCCGAAGCGGCCTTGGCCGCGTCGCGGTGACCGGGTCGCGGTGACCGGGTCGCGGTGACCGGGTCGCGGTGACCGTCGGGCTAACGATCCTCGGGCCAGAACTCCTTCTGCTTCTCTTCCGGCCACTCGGACACGTCGCTGTCGTCGTCGTATTTCCGGCGGAGTTCTTCGAGCTTCTGTTTCGTATCGGCGATTAATTGCGGGTCCGCGGTTTCGTAGATGTTGGTGAGCTCGTCGGGGTCTTCCTGAAGGTCGTACATTTCCCATTCGTCGAAATGGTAGAAGTGCATCAGCTTGTAGCGGTCGGTGCGGATGCCGTAGTGGCGGGGAACCATGTGGACGCTGGGATACTCGTAGTAGTGGTAGTAGATGGAGTCGCGGAAATCGCCGTCGCCTTCGCCCTTGAGCAAAGGGACGAGCGACTTGCCCTGCATGTCCCCGGGGATCGACGCGCCGGCCATGTCGAGAAACGTCCCGGCGTAGTCGAGGTTCTGGACGAGATCCTCGTTCCGCGAGCCGGGCTCGGTCACGCCGGGCCACTTGACGACGAGCGGCATCTTGAGGGACTCCTCGTACATCCAGCGTTTGTCGTACCAGCCATGGTCTCCGATGTAGAATCCCTGGTCCGAGGAGTAGATGACGACCGTGTTTTCGTCCAGGCCGAGTTCTTTCAGGGTGTTCATCAATGTTCCGACGCTCTCGTCGACGCCTTTGACGCAGCGCAGGTAGTTTTTCGCGTAGCGCTGGTATTTCCAGCGAACGAGATCGTCGCCGCTGAGCTTGGCTTCGTGGAACGCCTCGTCCTTCGGTCCGTAGGCGTCGCGCCACGTCTTCATCTGCTGCTCGGACATGCGCTTCATGTTGTTCCAGGCGGAGCGGTCCTGCCGTTTCGTCTTGGCGGGCTGGTCGAAATCGGCGGTGAGGTCCACGAAAAGGTCGTAGTTGAGGTCCATGTGGCCGTCGATTTCGAGTTCCTGGTACTTCGCGGCCGGGGAGTTGTCCTCCCAGTCGTCGAAAAGCGTGGCGGGTTCCGGTATGTCGATGCCGTCGTAGAGAGTGAGATGGCGGGGGGCCGGCATCCAGTTGCGGTGCGGGGCCTTGTGTTGCACCATGAGCATGAAGGGTTTTTCGTCGCTTCGCTTTTCCTTGAGCCACTGGACCGCCAGATCGGTGACGATTTCGGTGGAATGGCCGTCGATTCGCTTGCGACCTTCCGGAGTGATGAAGTCAGGATTGTAGTAAAGCCCCTGTCCCGGGAGAACCATCCAGTCGTCGTAGCCCTGCGGGTTGCCCTTGAGGTGGGACTTTCCGTAAAGCGCCGTCTGGTAGCCGGCGTTCTGAAGCAGCTTGGGAAACGTTTGCTGGTTCCAGTCGAACGTGTTGCCGTTGTTCATGAACCCGTTCTTGTGGCTGTGCTTGCCCGTCTGGATCACGGCTCGGCTGGGGCCGCAGATCGAATTGGTGCAGAAACTGTTTTCGAACAGCATTCCCTCGGCGGCGAGCCGGTCGATGTTCGGGGTCGGATTGACCGACTTCAACCAGCCGTCGTAGGCGCCGATGGCGTGGGGGGCGTGGTCGTCCGAGAAAACGAAGACAACGTTGGGCCGGTCGGCGGCCGAAAGGGGAAGCGTGAGCGCGACCGCGGATGCCAAGAGAAAGAAAGAGAGTTTCGACATGCTGTTCCTATGCCGCCGGATCCGGGGAGCGGCAAGTGTTTTCAGGGTGGCTCGGCTGGTGATTTCAGGGTGATTTTGCCGGCGAGACCGGTGTTCGGACGCCCCGGTCCGGACGGCTTCAGGAGACGCCGGGAAGGGACCCGAATCCGACGAGACCTTTCTGGTATCCGGAATCCAGTTCGAAAATGTCGACGCCGCTGCCGTTGAGACCTCGCTTCTTCTTTCCGCGGGCGCCGAACATGTAGTGGGTGCCGTCGCCGCCTTGGCCGAGATAGATCATGACGTGGGAGACTCTGTGCCCCGAGTTGTAGGTGCCGCCCCAGAATATGAGGTCGCCGGGCTTGATGCCTTTGCGGCCGCCCATGTGTTCGGGAATCGATTTCGTGTGTTGCAGGGTGCGGTGTTGCCGCAGCCAGCCATACTGATGGTAGCTTGTCCGGGGCATGTCCTTGAAGCCGAGTTCGGCGATCAGGAACTTCATCGTGCCCGAACAGTCCATGCCGCCCTCGGAGGGGTGGTCGCCGCCGAATTTGTAGGACAGGCCGAAGCGCGACAAGTGCTCGGCCCGGGCTCGGAGCACCGCGATGAGCCGCAACATTTCATCGGAAGGCTCGTCGTTGGCTCCGAAGAAGAAGAAACCTCGGCGCGTCGTCTCCCGGCGGGGGAATTCGTAGTCGGAGAACGGAAGGACGGAGGGCGTGGGATGGAAGACGGGTCGCTCGTAGCGGACCGGTTGGGCCACCGGGGCGGAGGGTGCCGTGGCGGGAAGGGCGCGCGGGGGGGCGGATTCCGGGTCGAGATAGGGATTCGGCGGAGGAACGGGAAAACGGTTCGCCGGTGGCGGGCTGGGGCGAGGAGCGTCGTGGCGCTTGCTGAAGAGGCCCGCCTCGGCGCGGGGCACCAGACACGCGCCCAAGCAGGCGAGGCCGAGCAAGATCAACGGATGAGAAGACGGGCGATAGGTCATGGGTCAAGCCTTATTCTATAACCACTAGAAATACCACATTAAATAAAGGTTCGCAAGTGTTGGTTATCCGTCTCGGCGAAGTCGGACATCGTCCAGCGGCCAACGAAGGAGGGATCGAGGCCAACTTCCAACATTCTGCTCCAACGCCGCTCGACGGGCTAAGGGCTCGGTTCGCGCCGAGGCGGAATACGTGAAAAAAACGTTTGTCGTACCGCGAATTATTTGTAGGATCTGAATCCGAAACCGTTTAGAACTGCTTATATGAAGGGAATTTCCGTCTTTTTCGCCATCTCGTTCGTCCTGTGTTCCGTGTCCCAGGCGGACTGGAGATGGGACAAGCAGCGCCGCGAGGCACCCAAGTCTCCCATGGTCGAGCAGAGGATCACGAGCCCCAGCCACTGCTTCGACACGGGATTCGTCATCAGTGGTTTCGCTTCGGGCTTCTTGCCGGACGACAGCAGGCTCGACGACTCCGTCGGCGGCGGCGCTTCGCTGGCTTACTTTTTCGGGCACAACTGGGGCGTGGAACTCAGCTATGCGCTCAACGGTTCGGCACCGAACGCCCAGGTGGGGACCGGGAATCTCGTCTATCGTCTTCCCCTCGGCGGAGAATGCTGCGCGAACGTCGCTCCCTACGTGTTCGGCGGTCCCGGCGTCGCGTCGGCCGGGCACACCGAGTTCCTCTGGAACGTCGGCGGCGGCATCGACATCCGTTCGGAGGCATGGGGATGCATGGGAATCTTCGCCGATGTCTCGTACAACTGGGTCGACGACAACATTTCCGACTTCACTCTGGTTCGCGGCGGTATCAAGATCCCGTTCTAGGAGCTCGAAAAAGAGTTTTTCAAACCCGGCGGGACCTTGTTCGCGCCGGGTTTTTTTGTGTTCAGACGGAAGATTGTGGCAATCTTACGATATGATCAGAATTTTCGTGTTCAGGTTCTCAGTGAATCTTGCGGCGCTCGCCGTGGCGGCCACCTTTCTCCCTGCCCTAGGAGTCGCGCAGGACAAGTCGATAGCGGGATCGGAGCAAGCGGCCGAGATCATCGAGAACTACGAAGGGCGGGGCGCCCTCGCGGACGGATCGGAACCGACCCCACCCGAGGAGGCGCTGAAAGACTTCCGCGTCCGCGACGGATTCGAAATCCAGTTGGTCGCGGCGGAACCCGAGGTCGAGCAGCCCCTGGCGTTGAGCTGGGATTCGCGGGGAAGAATGTGGGTGGTCCAGTATCGCCAGTACCAGTTTCCGGCGGGCCTCAAGATCGTGGAGTACGACGATCATCTCAGGGCGCGGTTCGACAAGGTTCCCTTGCCTCCGCCGCACGGCGAGGCCGGAGACGATATCATCAGCGTCTTCGAGGATACCAACGGCGACGGCCACTACGATCGTAAAAAGGACGTGATCACCGGGCTGAACATCGCGACGTCGGTCGCGGTCGGGGCCGGTGGAATTTGGGTGGCGAACCCGCCTCACCTGCTTTTCTATCCCGACGCCGACGGAGACGACGTGCCGGACAGCGATCCGATCGTGAAGCTTTCCGGCTTCGGGATCGAGGACACGCATTCCGTCATGAACAGTCTTAAATGGGGCCCGGACGGCTGGCTCTACGGCGTCAACGGCAGCACGACGACGGGCAGCGTCGAGAATCCCGCCACCGGCGAGACGGTCGACTGGCAGGGCCAGATGGTCTGGCGCTTCCATCCGGACAGCGAGGAGTTCGAGATTTTCGCGGAAGGAGGCGGAAACACCTTCAGCCTGGAGATCGACGCAAAAGGGAACGTCCTCTCCGGAACCAACAACGGCAACACCCGGGGCATGTTCTACCCGCAGGGCAGCTACGGCAAAAAGTCGTGGGGCAAACACGGCCCCTTGACCAATCCCTACACCTTCGGCTATTTCCATCACATGGAGCACGAGGGCGACGACCGGAGGTTCGCCCAAGCCTTCGCGATCTACGAAAGCGACCTTTTCCCTCCGGATCTGAAGGGACGCATCATCGCTCCGAATTCACTGCACAACGTGGTCTGGACCAGCCGCCTCGAGCGGGACGACTCGACCTATCGGACGGTAGACGAGGAGAACTTGGTCGAGACGGACGACCGATGGTTTCGCCCCGTCTTCGGCGGGGTCGGGCCCGAGGGCACCTTCTACATGGCGGACTGGTACGACAGCCGCTTGAGTCACGTGCGGCCGATCGACGATTGGCACAAAACGAGCGGGCGGGTGTACCGCGTCGTTCCCGAAGGGAGTTCGCCGGCCTACGCGGAGGGCGATCTGTCGAAGCGCGACGCGACCGAACTGATCGCCCTGTTCGACCATCCCGATCGGTTGGTTCGCCGGCGCGCGATGCTCGAACTCGGCTGGCGCGGCGACGACTCCGTGAACGAAGAATTGCTCGAGATCGTCGACGGCGGCGAGGGACAGCGCTCGCTCGAGGCGCTCTGGGCTTTGAATTTGCTCGGCGGCCTCACGGACCGGCTGGCGACGAAGTGGCTGCCCCATTCGGACGCGGATGTCAGGAGGTGGGTCGTCCGTCTCGTGGGAGATCGGCGAACCGCTTCCAAGGAATTGGCCGACGGACTGAAAGCCCGCGGGGTCCAGGAGACGGACGTGCAGGTTCGGGTCCAGCTGGCGGCTTCCGCGAAGCGGCTCCCGGCGGAGACGGCCGTCCCTGTGGTCGACGGTCTCACGACACGCGACGAGGACATCGAGGACAAGCACCAACCGCTCATGGTCTGGTGGGCTCTGGAAGCCCATGCCGAATCGGGGCGCGCGGTGATTCACGACTGGCTGGAAAGCCGGGAGCTTTGGGAGCGGAAGATGTTCCGGGAGGAGCTGGCCGAGCGGCTCATGCGTCGCTATGCCATGGCCGGCGGGGCGGAGAATTTCGAAAGTTGCGCCTTCCTCCTCGAAAAGGCTCCGACGGAGGAGTTGAAATCCGTCCTGCTCGAGTCGCTCCAGTCCGCCTTCGAGGGTCTGCCGACCCCGGAGTTGCCCGAATCCCTTTCGTCGGCTCTGGAAGACTACGCGGCCGGCTTGGGCGATGACGGGCTGGCGATGCGGTTGAAGAACGGCGATGCCTCCGCCGTCCCCGAAGCGCAGAAGGCCATTTTCGACACGTCGCTTCCGGTCGGTGGGAGGACGGAACTGATTCGCCGGCTCGGCGAGGTCGGCGGATCGAAGGTCATCCCGACGCTGCTCAAGGTGCTCGCCCTCGATCAGGCCAGCGCCTTGAAGCGCGTCGCCCTGCAGACATTGGCGCGTTTCGACGAGGAGTCGGTCGCGAAGGGAATTCTGGGGCGCTACGGGTCGACCCTGCCTGCCGAACACGGCGTGCGCAGCACGGCGGAGAGAGTGCTCGCGAGCCGGTCGTCCTGGGCCGCGCTGATGCTGGACCGGGTCGATCGCGCCGCGGTGAAGGCGCGCGACATTTCTCCGGACGTGGTGCAGCTGATGCTGGAGCACGACGACCCGGCCCTCGACGAGCGGATCGCGAAGCACTGGCCGGGAATCGCGGCCGGTTCCGGCGGCGTGGACCTCGCGCGAGAAACCGCGCGGATCAAGTCGGTCCTCAGCGAAGAATCGGGCAGCGCCGCCGACGGAAAGGAGATCTACGCCGCGAGGTGCGCCTCCTGCCACAGCCTCTTCGGCGAAGGAACCAACATCGGTCCGGAGCTGACCGGCTACGAGCGAAACAATCCGGATTTCTGGATACCCGCCATCGTCAATCCCAGTCTCGAATTGCGGGAGGGCTACCTGAACTACGTCGCGACCATGAAGGACGGCCGCAAAGTGATCGGGCTGATGGAGGAGCGGACGCCCAGAACCGCGACCCTGCGCGACCTCGCCGGAGAGGTCCAGCTCCTGAACCTCGAGGAAGTCGACCAATTGGAAGCATCGCCCATTTCCTTGATGCCGGCCGGCTTGCTGGCGGGCCTGAGCGACGACGAATTGCGCGACCTGTTCGCCTACCTGATGAAGGACTGATCAGGCGAGAAGGGCCGCTCCGGGAGCGTCGTTCTCCGCATTGATCGCATCGATACCCGCTTGGATTCGGCTCTCCATGTCGGCGGTGAGCGGCGAGACGGCGTTTCGCACCTTGCCGCCCGCCTCGTCGAGGTAGACGCCCGCATCCAGTGCCGGGTGAATCCGGACGACGGCGCGCCTCGCCGCGATCCTGGGCATGGCGTCGCAGAAGTCGAGCATGTTCGGGAGGGGAAACGTAGATCGCGAACGGAGAATTGGGAAGTTTCGAAACGCCGTTCGTTCCTCACCGCTCGCCGGCGTCCGGTCGCGGAAACAGAGCGCGGTGCTTCCGGTAGATCCGCTCGAGTTCTTCGATGGGCGAAGGATGTTCGTCGACGCGGATGTCGCGGAAGCGGTCGCTCAAGCCGCCGTAGCCCCACCCTTCGCGCACGACGAGCAGGGCCGCGGACTGTTTTCCCCGGCGGTCGCCACCGGCTTCCTGTCCAGCTTCGAGCGCCGCGATGAGCCGCTCGGCGAGCACGCCGTCGGTTTCCGCGAACGTTTTAGCCATCGCTTCGACCACTCCCGGACCGACGAGGAGGTTGCCCTGGACGGCGAAGTTCTCCCCGCTTTCGCCACCGGCCCAGGGGAAACACTCGCTGCCGGTGAACGTTGCCGAGGTTCCGTCCGCCTTCACGATGCCGACCTGCCGGGATTCCTTGTCCGCATCGTCGGCGGTGAGAAGCTCCAGACACTTGGCGGGCTCGATGCCAAGGTCGAGCGCCATCAATCCGACGGGGCCGTATTTCACGTTGGCGTAGGCCTGGGTCGCCACGGCACCGGTTCCGGCGCGGGCGAAGGGGACGATGGCGCCGACCCCGACGATCTTCGACTGGACTGCGATGCCGATTTCCCCGGTCTCGGGGTCCACGGCCGCGATCGAAAAAGTCGCCGTTTTCGGAGGATCGTTCGCCGAGGCAGTGGCGACAATCAGGGCGGAAACGAGAATCAGGCGGGCGATCATCCGGCTCGTCGTCGTGGCGCAAAGCGGTTTCTGCAGGAAGAGTCAATAGGGATGGGTGCTTCGTTCAACCCCGTCGTGTCTCTGGCCGAACCCTTTCTACTCTGTCCATCGTTCGGATGACAGGCAAGCCGAATCGGTCGCTCGGCAGGTTCGCCGGACCGGGGGCGCCGGGAAGATCCATCCCGCGTCGAGACGGCGCGATCGGTTGAAACAAGCGCTGAGCGTCCCGAGACAAGAAAAACCTCTCTCGAACGAGTCGGGAGAGGTTCATCCTTGAAACGAAAACAAGTTTCGGGGAATTGTTCAGTCCATCAGCGCGGCGCGCTTTCTGAAGTGCTTGGCGAGGAGGTAGTAGAAGACGACGCGGAATTTGTTGCGCTTGGCATACTTGCCCTTCACCTCCTTGATGCCGGCGTCGAGTTTCTCGGTGTCCTTGAGACCGAGTTTGCCGATGAGGAAATTCTTTCGAATGCGTTCGGTCTCCTTCGGATCCGACAGCGCCACGAGCGACGCGTCCTTGCGATAAATGGCGGGGCCGCAGGACTTGGCCACGGCGCGGAGGAACTTCGGGTCCACCTTTTCGCCGGCCGCCTCGAGGTCGGCTTGGTACTTTTCGAGGAGATCGTCTAGTTTACTCATAATGCGGGATGCGGTTCTGGCAGCCCAATGCGGACCACGGAGGTTTAATATCATAGATTTCGAGTCTTCGGCAAGATTTTAATTTACAAACCGCGAATGCGGCGCATACCGGCCGCCGACTTGGCTTTACACGCCGGAAGCTATCTTCTATGAAAACGGCCATGATATCGATGCGATTGAAAGTTCTCGCCTTGGGCCTGCTGAGCGTGGTGGCCACGTCCCGCGGCGAAAAGCCGAACATCCTGTTCATCCTTGCGGACGACCAGGCCTACGAGACCGTGGCCGCGTTCGGGATGACCGATATCGAGACCCCGAATCTCGATCGTCTCGTGGAGCAGGGAACGACATTCACTCACGCCTACAACATGGGAAGCTGGAGCGGGGCGGTCTGCCTCGCCAGCCGCGCCATGCTCAATACGGGCGCTTTCCTGTGGCACGCGGAGGAGATCTCGCAAAACCTCGGCGAACAGACTCTTCCGAATCCTGAGTGGCCCGACTTTCAGGAGAGCGGCTTGATGTGGTCGCAACTGATGCGGAGCGGTGGCTACAAGACCTACTTCACCGGGAAATGGCACGTCAGAGCGGACGCCAACCGCATCTTCGACGACGCCCGGCACGTTCGCGGGGGAATGCCGAAGCAGACGGAGGCCGGCTACGAGAGGCCCGTCCAAGGGGTGCCGGATCCCTGGAGCCCCTACGACACGTCCTTCGGAGGGTTCTGGGAAGGCGGGAAGCACTGGAGCGAGGTGGTGGGCGACGACGCGGTCGACTTTCTATCCGCCGCGGGAGAGGCCCCGAATCCGTTCTTCATGTACATTTCGTTCAATGCGCCGCACGATCCCCGGCAGGCGCCGAAGGAATTCGTGGACAAGTACCCGACGGACCGAATTCTGATTCCGGAAAATTTCCTGCCGGAGTACCCCTATCACAAGGAAATCGACAACCGTCCGAGCCTCAGGGACGAACGACTGGCTCCGCACCCGCGGACGAAGTACGCCGTCCAGGTTCACCGGCAGGAGTACTACGCGATCATCACGCACATGGACGAGCAGATCGGGCGGATCCTCGATGCTCTCGATGAGAGCGGCAAAAGGGAGAACACTTACATCGTGTTCACTGCGGATCACGGGTTGGCGGTCGGTCATCACGGGTTCATGGGAAAGCAGAATCTCTTCGACCACTCCGTGAGAGTCCCCTTCATGATGGTCGGTCCGGACATCGAGCCTGGAAAACGTATCGACGCGCCGATTTATGTTCAGGACGTCATGCCGACGTCGCTCGAACTCGGCGGGATCGCCAAGCCCGACCACGTGCAGTTCGACTCTCTGATGCCGATTCTGGCGGGCGAGTCGAAGGGGTACGAAGCGATTTACGGCGCCTATCTGGAAAGCCAGCGGAGCGTGGTCAAGGATGGGTTCAAGCTGATCGTCTATCCAGCCGTTCCGAAAGTGCTGCTCTTCGATCTCGACGCCGATCCGCTCGAGATGAACGACGTCGCGGACGGGAACCTGGACAAGGTCGAAGCGCTTTTCGCCGAGTTGTTGAAACTGGCGGAGGAGGCGGGGGACGAACTGGATTACGGGGCCTCGTTTCCCGAGCTCGCGGGAAAGAAGTGAGTTACGAGCCCGTGGAAAGACCCTGGGACGAAAGGTCGGAAAGGGTTTCCATTTTGCCGTGGGCGGCGAACGCCGAATAAGGGAGTGTCGCGGCTTTGTTCCTTGCCGGCTCGGCTGGCCGGCCGCCTTCGGATGAACTAATCCATAATTGTGGCCATTTCGGTATTGCCGGCTGGTCCGGCCTTTGCGAGCCTTCGACGCCACTCACCGAAGCGATGGAAAACTTGGAGAACTTGGTATTTCCAAATTATTTTTGAAATACCGGCCCGAGATCCCAAATTTCCTATATGGGACTAAAATTTCAGGATTTTCTGACCTTTAGTATTGCAAAAAAGTAATAAAACTTTAATTTATGCGAATTGCTTATGAGAATTGAATCCGAGTCTTACTCCTCGCCTTCCAAATTTACTAGTCGTCCGGAAGGAGGGGGCTTAGCCGTTGGCAGGCCTCCCGAAGCGGTGGCGGCGCCGACGAAAACGGTCATGGTGATCGACGACGATCCCAGTGCGATACGCCTCATCGAAAAGGCGCTCGAACACGAAGCGCGGATCAGGCAGGAGTACGGAGCACCGGAACGGGGGGCACTCGACTTGGAGGACGTCGACCTCGTGGTTCTCGATTACAAGATGCCGGGACGGGATGGTTTGGACGTTCTCTCGGAGATTCGGGAATTGTATCCCTCGGTGCCGGTGCTGTTCATGACGGGTTTCGGCGATCCGGAGATCGCCGAGAGAGCTCTTCGGGAGGGGGCCGACAGATTCGTCACGAAGCCAGTCTCGCCCGGCCTGCTGCAAGGGGTTTTTCGGGAGATCGTCCACGATGGCGGCCCCTCGATGAGACGCAACCCCGATGCGGTGCGGCCCCCATTCGGCCACAAGGAGGAGGAGAGCGCGAAAGCACGGATGTTTTGGGCCATTGCCGAAGACGGGAGCCGCATCGGCGGCAAGGTGGTGAGATTCAGCCCTCAATCGGCGATCGTCGAGTTCGAGAATGCCGAAGAACTCCGCTTCGGGGCCAGGCTGCAGGAGATTCGGTTCCGTTTCGGTCGGCAGAATGTCGAGGTGGCGGAAGCCGTCGTGGGCTCCAGAGTCGAGATGGCTTCCGGCAGGTTCGAGGCGGAGATCCTGATCCACCGCCCTTGGAACATCCACGAAGGAGATGGCGGCTTTGGAGGCGGAAACCGCTGCGCGCACGGACTCGGCGAGGCGGAGCCCGCCGTGATGGAGGGCCGCGAACTTCCCGACTCGTTCCGTTTGGCGACTCACGAGTTCGCGGGTCTTCTCAAGCAAGTGCAGGAGGAAGCCTCGGCGTTCGAGTTTGCGAACCTCGGAACAACCGGGGGGCTGGAGCAACTCAAACGGGAGACGGCATTCGCCACCGGCACGGCCCGGCGCTACCATGACGCCTTCTGGACCTTGATGCGACGCTTTGAAGCGGCGGCGGAGGAAGTCGAAGAAGCCAAGCTGACGAAGCTGGCGAAGCCTTTCGCCCGCAAGCTTCTCTACCCTTACATGCTGTGTTCGCCGTTCATCTCCCGCGTGGTGGAAAGGCCCCTCGGAGTTCCCGGCGATTTTGACATGCTGGGTCAAATTCTGGGCAATCCCCTCGAAGGGCATTCTCTCTACGACCGGATCGTCAGCTCGTACATCCTGGAGTCGGGCGCGGCCAACGCCTATCGCTACCGAGTGAAGCTTCTTCTGCGGGAAATTCGCCGCTGCGTCGAGAACTGCCGCGCCGAAGGGCGCCGGGCCAAGATTCTCAGCATGGCGAGCGGAGTGGCCTACGAGGTTCAGCAGTACGTGCAGGATCCCCTGGACGACGAGGGCGTGGACTTCACTCTGGTCGACTTTTCCGAGGATACGCTCGAGGAAGCGCGGCGGCAGTACGCGAAGCTCGGAAAACTGCCCGACAACATCACGCTGAACATGCAGCAGAGTTCGGTCATCGACTTGGCAAACCGTTCCCGCGGGTTGCTGGAAGAGGACGACGGGAGGTTCGTTCCCGATTCGGACTACGACCATGTCTATTGCGCGGGACTGTTCGATTATCTCTCCGACCGGTTGATCGTGCGGGTCATCGCCTACCTTCACGGCATTTTGAGGCCCGGCGGCACCCTGGTGGTCAGCAATTACACGAGAGACAATCCGATCAAGGGATACATGACGATCGTGATGGATTGGGAACTCATCTATCGAACCCGCGAGGAATTCACGGCCCTCGTGAAGAGGGCGGTGCCGGGAGCTTCCTTCGAAATCGAGCTCGACGACGACGGAGCGGAAGTCTACGCAATCGCGGTCAGCTGAGAAATAATAATTTCTATAAATTTTCAGAATTATTGATGATTTGTGGTATCCTTTTTCGATGCCACGTCGTTTTCGTCCCGCGAAGATCGAAGTCAGCGATCCGGCAAGGCCGGAGGGCCTGTCGGATTTCGCGTGGCGTTTGATGCGGGCGGAGGAGAGGAAAGCCACACTCAAGAACCTGCAGCTCATCGGGGTTCTCGCGGGCCTGATGGTTCCGGCTTTCACGATTCTCGACTATTTCGCGTATCCGGAACACCTCAAGCTCTTCCTGGCGCTTCGGATTGGATGCACGGTGGTGATCTGCATTCTGCTGCTGTTGATCCGCTCCGAACTCGGTCGGCGATACTATCGGGCGTTCACGATCATCATGCCGATGGTTCCGGCCGTTTTCATTTCCGCGATGATATTCTATGCCCAGGACCCGAGCACGACCTACTACGCGGGGCTGACCCTGTGCATCGTGGCGATGGGATTCGTCTTTCACTGGACGTATCAAGAGGCGTTCGCCGTCTCCGTCACGGTCCTCGTCATGTACCTGGTGGCCTGTTCACCCGCGATTGTGAACGGCATGGATTCCCGGGAGGCGGCGGGATTCGTCAGCAATTGCATCTTCATTCTCGCCATAGGAATCGTGATCGTTTCGGGTTGCGTCGCCCACCATTTCATCAGGGTTAAGGAATTCATCGTCCGGGAAAGCTTCCGTCAGCAGAAGATCAAGCTCAGGGTTCAAAAGACGGAACTCGAACGAACCTTGAGCGAGCTGCGCGAGACGGAGGGACAACTGATCCAGTCGGAGAAGATGGTTTCCCTGGGTCAACTCAGTGCCGGGGTGATCCACGAAATCGGCAATCCGTTGAACTATTCCAATCAGGCGCTCTTTCTCCTCAAGAAGCGGCTGAAGGGACACGAGCCGGATCCGCAGATGCAGGAGGCAGCGGACGACATTCAGGAGAGCCTGGATCGGATCAAGGACATCGTGACGGATCTCCGGGAATTTTCCCACAAGAGCCGGGAGATCACGATCGACTACGACGTGGAGGAATCCGTCCACGTCGCTTTGCGGATGCTTCGGAAGGAGATCGCGGATACCGGGACGACCGTCTCGCTCGATCTCGAGCCGGATCTGCGAGTCGAGGGCGTGAAAAATCAGGTTACTCAGGTTTTCGTGAACCTCGTCCACAACGCGATTCAGGCGATGAACGGCACCGGCGACGATCGACCCAACAAGATCGAGATCACTTCCTCGGGCAAGGACGGAAAGGCCAAGATCCGCATCCGCGACAACGGCCCCGGAATCCAGGAGGAGAACATGAAGCAGCTGTTCGATCCCTTTTTCACGACCAAGGAGGTGGGCGAGGGCACTGGGCTCGGCCTCAGCATCTGCTACCGCATCATCGAATCCCACTCCGGAACAATTCAGGTGCGTTCCGAGCCCGGCTCGTTTACCGAATTCACGATTACTCTACCCCTGCTAGCCTCGGAAGCCCATCATCCCGTGCCTTTTCCGCCACTGACCAAAGCTATTGAAAATGAAAACGCAGTTTGCTGACTACGGAATCCTCTACGTCGACGACGAGGTGAAGTCCTTGAAATATTTCGAGGCGATATTCGACCATATCGCTCCCGTCTACGTCGCCAGCAGCCCGGAGGAGGGCTACCGAATCTTCTCGGAGAAGCACGAAACGATAGGGCTGGTGCTCAGCGACAAGAAAATGCCGAACGAATCCGGACTCGATTTCCTTCAGAGGATCCGCGAACTGGACCCCAACCCGCTGCGGTTTCTCGTGACCGCCTACGCCGATCTGGACGTCGCCGTCGATGCCCTGAACGAGGGGCTGCTTTATTCGTATCTGAGCAAACCGTGGGATCCCGGGGCCTTGGAGCACCGGCTGGTCAAGGCGATGCGTCACTTCTGCCTGACCCAGGAGCGCGAGCGACTGATCGAGGAGAAAGCGGAGGCGTTGAACCACCTCATGATGGCGGACAAAGCCGCCAGTATCGGGATTCTTTCCTCCGGGCTCAACCACCACCTTCGCAACGCGCTCACGGTTTTGAGGACCTTCTACGACATGCTTCCCTATCAATTGCGGGAGGAACTCGACGGCGAGCCGAAGGACCCCTCCTTCTGGGGAGACTACTACGGCGAGGTGGGAGGCCAGATCAATCGAATGACGTCCATGTTGACGAACCTCGCCGACGGAACCAGGAACTCGGCGTTTTCCATCGAGGAAGGAATCGATTTGGCCGCGACGATGCAACGCGCCGGGGAGATCGTGCTCGAAGGTTGTCCCGAGGTGCGCTTCCAGGTCGAAGCGACGGGCGAAGTACCGGCCGTGGCCGGAGACCGGCAAAAGATCGGGCAGATGGCCCGCCTCCTTTTTCAGGAAGCAAGATCCTCGCTCAAGGACGGCGGCGACATCGAAATTCGCGTCAACGCGGCCGGCGACGCTTCGTCGGTTCGTATTACCTTCATCGACAGCGGTCCCTTGATTCCGGAATCGGATCTCGAAAGGTTGTTCGATCCGTTTTTCGTTCGAAGCGACAAACCGGAGGAACTAGGGACGAATCTGATGGCTTGCTACCTGACGGTCTTCCATCATGGCGGAAGCATCCGCGCGAAACGCACGTCCGACGACCGAAACTCGGTGATCATCACGCTCCCGGTCAAACCGACCAGTGCGGAGGCCGCCGTCGATCCCCGGCTGCTTCTCGACAAGTTCGACGCTGCGCACGATTCCGGTCTGGGCCGCAGCATGGCGCTTCCGGCCTGACCCAACGGTCGCTTCGACGACCGCGCAAAAACGCCCCGTTCGCCAAGAAAAGCGAAGGGGGCGTTTCGAGAGGATTCCGAGCGACGCCTAATTGCCGTCCTCGGCCTTGAGCGTTTCGTAGAGTTCGAAGGCTTCGTCCGGCTTCAGTCCTTCGTGGACGACGCCGCGCACCGCTTTCATCATCGGAATGGGCGCGTCGGACTGGAAAATGTTTCGACCCATGTCGACTCCGGAGGCGCCGTCTTCGCAGGCGTTGTAGGCCATCTTGAGCGCGTCGAGTTCCGGACGCTTCTTGCCGCCGGCGATCACGATGGGGACGGGACAGCAACTGGTGATCGTCTCGAACTCCTCGTCGGTGTGGTAGCACTTCAGGATATGACAGCCGAGCTCGGCCACGATGCGGGTCGCGAGGCGAAAATACTTCGGCGTCCGCTCCATGTTGGTTCCGACGGCCACCACACCCATCACGGCAATACCGTAGCGATTGGCCTGGTCGATCAGGCGCGTCATGTTCTGCAGCGTGTTGCGCTCGTGGTCGGAGCCGATGAACACTTGCACGGCCAGCACGGAAGCGTTCAGACGAATCGCCTCCTCGATCGAGCAGGCCACGACTTCGTCGCTGAGGAATTCGGGTCGCGCCATGGAAGTGCCGCCGGAGGCGCGGAGAGCGATGGCTTTCCGGGTGCTCGCGGGGATGACCGAACGCTGGATGCCGCGGGTCAGCATGAGGCAGTCGCAGTAGGGTTCGAGCGGCAGGATGGTCTGGTCGACCCGCTCGAGCCCCGTCGTGGGTCCCTGGAAGTAGCCGTGGTCGAAGGCCAGCATGATGGTGCGACCGTTTTCGGGATTGAAGACTTTGGAGAGGCGGTTCTTCATCCCCCAGTCGTACTGATGGGAACCCTTCAGAAAGAAGCCCGGAGCCTCTTGTTTTACGTTGCTGAAGTATTCCTTGTCCTTCTTTTCCTGCTTGGTTCCTTCGAGATCTGCCATGGTGTTTTACGGGTGTTGAATGATGAATCCGACCATGAAGCGATCGGCCTGACGGGTCAATGTCGAATTGCGCAGGGATTGAGTCGTTTTGGCGGATTTCGCCGAAGCTCGCCGGCCGATTCCGGGTCGGCCGGCGAGGGGGTCACAGAAGATCTTCGACGAACTTGTCCGGATCGAAGGCCTCGAGATCTCCCACTTTTTCGCCGGTGCCGATGAACCGAGCCGGAACGCCGAGGTCGTGCTTGATGGCGACGACGCTGCCGCCCTTGCCGGAGCCGTCGAGCTTGGTGGCGACGACGCCGTTCAAGTCGAGGGCGGACTGAAACTCCTTTGCTTGCGAAACCGCGTTGGATCCGGTGGTCGCGTCGACGACGACCCAGCGCTCCTGCGGCGCCGATTCGTCCTGCTTGGCGAGGGTGCGCCGGATTTTCTTGAGTTCCTCCATCAGGTTGTGACGGGTGTGGAGTCGACCGGCGGTGTCGCAGACGAGATAGGCCGCGCCCGTGGCGATGGCCTTCTGGTGGGCGTCGAAGCAGACGGCGGACGGGTCTCCCTGGTATTGCGTGGTCACGATCGGCACGTCGATGCGCTCGGCCCAGATCGTAAGCTGTTCGATCGCCGCGGCGCGGAAGGTGTCGGCGGCAGCCATCACCACCCCGTGGCCGCGTCCCTTGAGAAAAGCGGCCAGCTTGGCGACCGACGTCGTCTTTCCGACGCCGTTGACTCCGGCGACGAGAATCACGGTTGGCTTGCCATCCTTTCCGGGGGCGGGAACCGGATCGCCCGGCCACTCCAGGATCGCTTTGATTTCTTCCTTGCAGGCCTTCGCGGCGGCTTCGCCGTCGAGTTGACCGCCGCGTTCCCGAAGACGGTCGATGATTTCCGTCGCGAGCTTCACGCCGAGGTCGCCGCCGATCAGCGTCTCCTCCAGTTCGTCCCAGTCGACGGAGCCGCCGCGGAAACGGTTCAGGATGGATTGAAACAATGCCATGGTCGCGGTGCGGCTGTCGGCGGCTCAGCCCCGGTTCTTCAGAGTGCGGTCGAGGATCCCGTTGACGAAGGCGGGGGATCTTTCGTTCCCGAACCGCTTGGCGATCTCGATGCCCTCGTTGATCGCCGCCCGGGGCGGAATGTGTTCGGCGAAGAGGATTTCGTAGACGCCGATGCGCAGGATGTTGCGGTCGACGGCGGTAAGCCGTTCAAAGGCGAAATTCTCCAGGGTATCGCGAATGGCATCGTCGATCTCCGCGGCGTGCTTCTCCACGCCCTTGAGGATCTCGGCGGCGAAATCGCGGGCGAAGGACTTCGCCAGGCGCAGTTCCCAGAATCTCTCCAGCTTCTCCGGAGAAAAGTCGACTTCGCCCTGAATGTCGTTGGCGTAGAGGTACTGCAAAGCGGCCTCGCGCCCGTCACGGCGGGGGGAGGGAGCCTTTTTCTTCGGTTTCTGGTTCCTGATATCGGAGGAATCCATCGGAGCGAACGGACGTTTCGCGACCGTCGCGGAGGACGACGATTTGGCATTCGACACCTCGTTGATTCTCGATGAATTGCAAGCCCTCCTTTTGGCCCAGAAGCGTCACGGTCGTGGCGTAGCTGTCGGACGTGGTAGCGTCCGGAGCGATCACGCTCGCGCCGGCACGCTCGGTCAGGCCAAGCCCCGTTTTCGTCGAAACGATGTGGGAATAGCGGACCCCGTCGATCTCGACGAATTGCCTCGCGTCCCCGGAAGTGGATATGGCCATGTTGGCGATGTTGACGGTCGGCAGGTCCTTGGATGCCAGATTTGTATCAATGGTTTCCACGCCGATGCGCCAACTGGTCTTTCCCGGCGGAGGATCGCCCACGACGATATCGCCACTGGCGGCCACGAGGGATTGCGGGAACCCGTCCTCGCGGAGAATCTCCAGAGCCGCGTCCGCGGCGTAGCCCTTGGCGATCCCGCCCAGATCGAAGAGCATGCCATCGACGCGTTTCATAATCGTCCGCTTCTCCGGGTCTAGCTCGAGATGGTGGAATCCGGTGCGGGCCAGAGCAAAGAGCCGCTTGTCCTTCTCGGGAAGCCTCCGGTTCTTCTTGCTGAGGCGCCAGGAGCGCACCAAGGGCCCGGCGGTGATGTCGAAGGCCCCGCCGGAAGCCTCGTGTACCGCCTCCGCTTTCCGGAAAATGGCAAAGAGATCCTCGCTGACCGGGATCGGCTTTCGACTGGGTGCCTTGGCGAGTTCGTTCAACTCGGATTCGGGCAGGTAGTCGGAGAAGATCTGGTTCAGCTCGGCGACCCGGGCGAACGCCCGTCGGGTCGACCGGGTCAGGTCCTCGACCCGACCCTCTTCGGTCCATGACCGAATCGTGAACTCCGTCCCCATGTGCGGCTCGCGGAAGGTGTAGAGCTCCGGCTTTTCCGCCGCGCAGGCCGCCGACAGCGCGAGGCCGGTCATCGCCGCGAGTATTGGATCCGGTTTCATTTCAGGTCGATTCGAAGGGTCCCCTCCAGGAGTCGGGGATGGCGGAGTCTTCCGCGACGACCGTGGAGACCGCCGGCAACGCCGCGGCCGAACAAAAAAGGCGAACCGTCAGGCTCGCCTTTTTTCCACCGGTCGGGGTTGTCGGTCTTGTCCCCATCGAAGCTCACTCGCCGGCGCGACCCATGTTCCACAACTCGAACATGTCCTCGGTTTCGGGAATCTCCAGCGGACGCACCACCCGGAAGCCGAGCCAGTGGGCGTCGGTGTGGTACCAGATCGATTTGGGCAGCTGAGGATCCTGCACTTTCCAGTTCTCGTCGGAGCCTACGCGGCGGGCCGAGCGGAGTTCCTCCGGCGGATCGTACCAGGAACCGCCCCGAGCCACCCGGGGATAGAGGGTCGTGGGGATTTCCAGTGGGTTTTCGACCGTCTTGCCGCTCCGTTCCGCGTAGGCGTCGGCACGGTATTGGTCGAGGCACCATTCCATCACGTTTCCGTGCATGTCGTGAAGTCCCCAGGGATTGGGCTTCTTCGTGCCCACTTTTTCGTAGCCTCCCCGCGTTTCGTCGGGATCCATGACGGCGTAGTCGGCGAGATCCTCCGGCGGGCACGAAAACGGGCCGGTGGTTCCGGCGCGGCAGGCGTATTCCCATTCGGCCTCGGTGGGGAGACGGTAGTAATGGCCGGTCTGGGCGCTGAGCCACTGGCAGAACTTGTTCGCGGCATGCTGCGTCATGGAAATGGCCGGATAGCCTTCGGACCCCATGCCGAAGCTCATTTCGGTGTAAGGCGAGGTCGGGCTGGAAACGATCTCGACGGGATCCGCGTCCGGCGGGACGCTCTCGCGGGAACCGTCCTTGTTGCGGGCGTCGCTGGTGATCATGAACGGCTCGTACATGTTCCAGGTGACCTCGAATTTGCCCATCCAGAACGGGGAGACGCGGACGGCGTGCTGCGGTCCTTCGTCCTCGAAGCGACCTTCTTCGTCCGGCGGGCTGCCCATCAGGAATTCGCCGCCTTCGATCGCGAGCATCTCGAACTTCGATCCCGTCTTAGGGATGGTTTCGGTGTAATCCTTCATTTCCTCCTGCGCCTTCTCGGGGGAGTTGTCCACGATGCTCTCCCGGATGCTTTCGACCAACTCGAGGTTGTCGGCGGGCGCGCCGTCGTCGGCTTCGTCGCCGGCGATCTTGAACTCCGCGGGCCACACGGCGCCTTGCTCGACCCAGAATCCGAGAATCATTTTCTCCTGGGCGTTGAACGGGCCGCCCTTGGAAAGAAGCGGAAGAATGTGGTCTTTGAAATCCATGCGGGGCTTTTCCTCCAGCGTGACGTCCTCCGGCCAGTCGGCGCCCTGCTCGACCCACTTCTTGAGAATGTCCTGCTGCTCGACCGTCAGCTGCTTCTTGGGCGGCATCACGTCGGGGCTGTCGGCGGGCTCGGTGGTCATCCAGTAGGCCGCGCTACCGTCGGGATCGTTGGGAACGATGGTCTCGTCCGGCCAGGCGTCTCCTCCGGCGAAGGCCGCTTTTTTCGTGTCCATGCGGTAGTCGCCCTCCTGCTCGTCCGGCCCGTGGCATTGGATGCAGGCGCCCTCGATGAGCGGTTTCACCTGGGTCATGAAGTCGACGGTCTCCTGCGCCGAAAGGGCAGTGAGGGAAGCGAGCAGGGGAAGGGTCAATAGTGCTTTTCGCATGGTTGAAAATCGTGAGCCGACAAGAAAGCAGAGATTGCGCGCCAAATCAAGAACTGGAATCGGAGCGTAAAAGCACTCTCTTACCTTAGCGCAATTCACCCTCATTTGCCCTTGTCCCGGTCGAATCTTGTCGCCATGATGGACGGAATCTTCAGATCGCGACGCCCTCTTTCCCACCCATGAAATCATTTCTGCCCCCGGCCCCACGCCTCTCCACCCTTGCCCTCGGCGGCTTGGCTTTCGCCGCCTCGGCCCTTGTGCCCGCGCCCGCCGCGACCGAAGACTGGCCCCAATTTCAATTCGACGCTCGACATTCCGGCAATGCCCTCGAGCGGGATCTCGATCCCGCGTCGCTCGGATTTCTCGGAGCGCCTCCTCTCAGCGACGGGATCTACACCTCCCCGGTGGTGGCCGACGGCAAAGTCTACGTCGTGGACGGATCGGGCGTGGCCTGGTGCCTCGACACGGATTCGCTCGAGGTGGTTTGGAGCTTCGAAAGCCGCGGGGGAAAACTCAACTGCAACAATGTCAGCTCCCCGGTCGTCGCGGGCGACTATCTCCACTTCGGCACCACCTCCGGTTTCTACTACGTCCTCGACCGTTCCAGCGGCGAGATGGTCGCGGAGATCGATTGCGGCGAACCGGTCATGAGCACTCCCGTCGCCGGCGACGACCGCGTCTATTTCGCCACTCTCGGTGCGCAGGTCTACGCCCTCAGCCCGGTCGGGGAGGTGGCGTGGACCTGGGATTTCGTGCGGGAGGAAATCGGATTCGAAGGAAACCGATGGAGCGGCGAGGACTGGGTCGCCGACGGCGAACGGGTCGACTGGCGCGACCACTTCGTCTGCTCGCGGGACATCTGCCTCGTAGACCGGACTCTGGTCATCCCCGCCGGGGGACGGACTCTCTTCCTGGCGGACGATGGGGACGCCCCCAGGCTGCGCGCCACCGGCGAGATCCCCGCCTTCGCGGGCCGGGAGTATCCCGCCACCTTCGGCCAGAGCGTCGACGCCGAAGGCAGGGTCTACGTGCAGTGGCACCGCCGGGACAATGCCGGCCGTCTCGACATCCTCGAGATCGACGAAAACGACGAGATCTCCGAGGAGGCCTTCGTTCCCGCCACCGAGACCTACATCAGCATGGATTCACTGCTTTCCTTCTCGCCGGTGGCGATCCGGGACGGTGCCGTCTACCGGGTCCGCCCGGAGCACGGGTTCGGACTCTGCCGCCACCTTCCCGACGCCGATGAGCCCGAGGTGCTCTCGCCGGAGGCGGGACTGGCTCCGCCGAGCCTGACAAAGGATCACGTCATCTACGGCGACCTCGGCGGCACCGTGCGCGTCGTGCCTCTCGCCGGGGGGGAGACCGTGTCCCTGCCCACGGCCTTCGGGGCCGCCATAAGCGCCCCCGTCGCGGTGGCGGGAGGAAAGGTCTTCATCCCTTCGGAAGACGGCCGTCTCTATGTCTACGGCCCCGGGGGAAGCGCGGAACTTCCCGACCAGGATCTCGAAACGTGGAGGATTCGCAGCCCCCTCGCCGGAAAACGCGCCGGACCCGAGTACGACTGGTACACGAACTACGGCGACTTCTCCGGGACCAACGCCAACGACCAGGGCCTCACCGCTCCCTTGCGCATGCGTTGGGCGCGCCGACTCGAGGGAACCGTGAAGCACCTCCCCGTCTGCGGAGGCGGCAGGCTCTACACCCACACGGCCGAAGGTCAGGTCATCGCGGTGGAACAGGACACCGGGCGCCTCCTCTGGCGCCGCCACTGGCCCGGCGTCTTTCTCTCCTTCACCTCGCCCCTCTACTTCGACGGGAAGCTTCTCGTGCCGCAGGCCGGGCTGAGGCGCTCGCTGATGCGTTGCCTGGACGCCGAGACCGGAGAGATGCTTTGGGAGGCGCCTTTTACCGGTTCGCCGAGCTGGAGCCGCCAGTTCCCTCCCGTGGTGCACGGCAACCTCGCGATCTACGCCTCCGGCGACGGGGATTACGCGGCGCAGGGATCGGAGAAGTTCTTCACCTTTCGCGGCGATCCGGTCGAGGTGGAAGAGGGGCGCGAGGTGATGAGTTTCATCTACTCCAACGACAACCCCTACTACCCCCGCAACCACCGCCCGCGTCTCTGGGCGTGGGATCTCGACACCGGCGAGGTGGTCTGGGAAAAGGATTTCTCCGAATACGGCCGGGGGGGCAACGACTGCGGCATCTGCCTGCACGACGGGAAGCTCTACTATTCAGTTTTCTTCGGCTACTCCGCCAGCGAAAAGGCCCGCCGCGGTCTCCCCGGCGACAACAACGGCCTCACCGCCTCCCTCGATCCGGAGACCGGGGAGGTCGCCTGGCTCACCACCGACTACTACGTCACTTCCAAATGCACTCTCAGCGCGAGGGACGGACGCCTCTACATCGGAGGGTTCAACCGCCCTCGCGAGGGCACCGACGACCGGCATGTCTGGAGCCTGAACGCGGACAACGGCGAGCTGATATGGGAGTCGGAAGCGGTCACCTCCGCCCTGAACGTGGTCTCCGTGGGAGAACGCTTCATTTTCTCCAACGCCCTCAGAGGAAAGGGCAACGTCTTCGATCGCGACACCGGCGAGGTGGTCTTCAGCATCGAGACCCCCTATGCCTGCTGCCGCTTCACCCTGTCCGAGCCCTTCGTCCTCGGAGCCAACATGGATATGATCGATCTCTCCCAAGACGGCAAACTGGTCTCCACCGGACCCGCCATCGACTCCCGCGAATGCCTCGGCGCGGTCGTTTCCAACGGGAGGATCTTCTACACCTCGCAGGCCAGCGGCATCGTGGTGTCGCAGACCTATGGCGCCGAGTCCGCCACTCTCCCGCCGGCCTGGGAGGTGAGGTGAAAACCAGCCGACTGACCGCTTGTTTCGCCACGATCGCCAGCCATGGGGCGTCCGAGTCACTTCGCCGTTGCGATTCAGTTGACGGAAAGATTCGTGCCGCCATGGTTGAGCCGTGCGATTATTTTCGACCATCCTGGTGTTTTCGTTTCTTCTGACCTGCTTTCTCGGCCAGTCGCAGGACGCTAAGGACGCGAAAGGCGTGCGGGGCTTTGTCGGCGTGGAGCCGTTCGAGGTCCGGCTCGAAGCCTTGGTCGACATCGAGCCCTACCGCGGACGCTGGGCGCTCCAAGGGGAGACCATCGCCGACCGCGACCGGGAGGCGATTCTGGCGGACGTAGCCGCCTTGTTCGAATCGGGAGTGAGTCTGAGCGCGCCGAACGCCGTCATCGACTACGCGGACCGCCTGGTTCGCTTCGTCCGACCCGATCCGGAAAAGGGCTACATCCCGGACGAGCGCGAGTCGATCCCGCTCGACGACGCGCTCGTCGGCCTGACGTTCTCGGCCGACGCCGCGGAAGTCGAGGCACTGGAGATCGAATGGCGCTGGTTCGCGCCGGGGCAGGATAGGGTCCCGATCGAGATAGCCAGTCGGGGGAGTCCGTCGGCTCGCTACGCGACTCCGGACGATCCCGTGGTGACATGGAAGCTGGATCGAGAGATCGCCCAGCCCGAATTGCAGGAAGTGCCCGACGCGGTCCGCGTCGAGCGGGCTCCGTTGCGGTTCCTCTTGGCCGCGGGGCTGGGGATGTGGATCTACGGGGCCGCAATCGTCTTGAGAGACAAGCACCGGTCGACCCGGCGCGTCGGCTGGCTTTTCGTCGGCGGGCTCGCTTGCGGGGTGGTGGCGATGACCGTCAAGACCACTCGCTTCGAGCAACCGAACGCCGAAGCGGTCGACGAGATCGTCTACGCGCTCCTCCGAAACACCTACCACGCCTTCGATTTCCGCGACGAGTCGGCCATTTACGATACCTTGGAGCACAGCGTGACCGGTTCGCTTCTGGAAGAGGTGTATATCGAAGTGCGCTCGTCCCTGGAACTGGAAAACCAAGGGGGGCCGAGGGTGCGGGTCTACGAAATCGCACTGCGGGAAAGCGAGCGGCTTCCCGCGCCGGCCGGGGATGCGGCGGCGTTCCGCGCCCGGGCGGAGTGGGTTACGGTCGGGGAAGTGACCCACTGGGGGCACACTCACGAACGGACCAACAGGTACGAGGCCGATCTGACGGTCGCCGCCAAGGGGGAGGATTGGAAAATCAGCGGATTGGAGCTTCTCAACGAGGAGAGGGTTCAGAAGGTCAGTCGCCGCACCGCCGCACCCGAGTCATGATCGATCTCCAAGACGTTCGCTTTTCCTATCCCTCCGATTCGTTCCAGCTGCGGATCGCCCGCCTCAGCGTGAAGGCGGGCGAAACGGTGGCTTTCATCGGCCCCAGCGGCTGCGGCAAAACGACTTTGCTGAATCTGATCTCCGGCATTCTCGTGGCCGACGAGGGCAGGGTCGAGGTGGTCGATTCCGACGTGGGCGCGTTGAATCCGTCGGAACGGCAGGCCTTTCGAATCGAGAACATCGGTCTGGTTCCGCAGAATTTCGAACTGCTGGAATACCTGACGATTCGCGAAAATATTCTCGTGCCGTTCAAGATCAGCTCCCGACTGAGACTGTCGCCGGAAAGTGCCGAGCGTTGCGAAGCGCTGGCCGAGAGCTCCGGCATTTCTTCCCATTTGGATAAATTCCCGTCTCAACTCTCTCAAGGAGAACGCCAGAGAGCTGCTCTATGTCGGGGGCTGATAGCGTCGCCGGCCCTGTTGCTCGCGGACGAACCGACCGGAAATCTCGATCCGGAAAATCAGGAGAAGATCGTCGAACTTCTTTTGCGGGAAGCGGCTCGGATCGATTCCACGGTCCTCATGATCACCCACGAACGGGAACTGCTGCCGCATTTTTCCCGGGTCGTCGACGTGCTTCGGTTGAGGCAAGGAGGTGGGGAATGAACTGGAGCGGAGTGGCATTCCTGGGAACTCGCTACCTGGCCCGACACCGGAGGACGACGCTCCTCCTCGTGATCGCCTTCACGTTGGTGTGGCTTCTGCCGACATCGATCGCGCTCGTAGTGGGGAAGGTCGAGGAACAATTGCGGTCGCGGGCGGCGGACACGCCTCTGCTGCTCGGCCATCCCGGCAGTCCTCTCGAACTCGTCTTCAACGGGCTTTATTTCACCAAGCCGGGACTGGCGACTCTGCCGCTGAAGGAAGCGACGGCCGCGGCCGAAGACGGTCTGGCCCAGTCGATCCCGATCTACGCCAGATTCTCGGCGGGCGGCCATCGAATCGTGGGAACCAATCTCGACTACTTCCGGTTCAGAGGACTGGAGATCGCGGAGGGCCGCTCCCTCGTCCGGCTCGGAGAATGCGTCGTCGGCGCGAAGGTGGCCGAAGCCAACCGCCTTTCCCCGGGCGATTTCATCGTTTCTTCGCCCGAGACGCTCTTCGATCTCGCCGGCGTCTACCCTCTGAAGATGAAGGTCAGCGGGATTCTCGAGCCGACCGGTTCGCCGGACGACCGGGCGATCTTCGTCGATCTGAAGACCGCGTGGATCATCGAAGGCCTCGGCCACGGCCACGACGAGGCCGACGAACTCGACGACGACCAGCGGCTGGAATCGAGCGAGGAAGACGAGGCGGTCAGCCTCAACGCTTCCGTGATGGAGTACAACGAGGTCACGCCCGAGACGATGGACCGTTTCCATTTTCACGGAGATCTCGAGGATTACCCGGTCACCGCGGCGATCGTGGTGCCGAACGATGCGAAGAGCCGGGCGCTGGTGAAGGGCCGCTACGCGTCCGATTCTTCCGTGCAGCTGGTCTCGCCGGAACGGGCCATGGACGAACTCTTCGCCACGGTGTTCAGCGTGCAGCGGTTCGTGATCTGGCTGCTCGGGGCGATCGGGGCCGCGACGATCGCGATCGGCGCCCTGGTTTTTCTCCTCTCGCACCGACTGAGACAGGACGAATTCCGGCACCTTCGGCAACTCGGGGCGGACCTCGCCACGATCCGGGCGCTCGTCGCCTTCGAGGCGGCCTTTGTCGTTCTCGCCAGCCTCGCCCTCAGCGCGGTCGGGCTTCTCGCGATCGAGGCGCTCGCGCCGATGGTGATCCGGGCCTTGATCGCCTGAACCCTCAGGGCTGCATCGATTTAGGCGGGTCGAGCACTTCCTTGAGGATCAGGGCGGTCCGCAGTTTGCCCTGGTTCCGAAACGTCCTCCGCAACGCGTTCGCGGTCTCCCGGTCGGTGCGGCGCCGGCGTCGGGATTGGCGCTGCATGGCGGGGGCCGGTTCGATCTCGACCATGCCCGGGCCGGAGGGCAGGGGCGGCGGGGTGCGCGACGGCGCTTCTTCAAGCACTGTTTCCGGCTCCGGTTCCGGTTCCGGCTCCCAGTCTGGTTCGGGTTCCCAGTCCGGTTCGGATTTTTCGCGGAGTTCCTCGAAGACCTCCCGAAACGTCTGCGGGACTTCTCTTTCCTCGCGGGGGTATTCGGCACGGTAGGGCGACGGCTCTGCTTGCGGTCTGGTGGTGCGGCGCGCCATCTCCGCCGCCTTTCGTTCCGCGATCCGCGCCCGTCGCCTTTCGGAGGCGGCTCGAATCTTACTCCGCACCCAACTGGCGAAGGCGATGAAAATCATCGCCACGTAGATCCAGGGAATGTCGTCCATTTCTGCTTTCCGCTCGACCGATCACCGGCCTGTCGGGGGGTTACCTGTTCCCGATTTCGTTGTCGTCGTCTTCCTCGTTGACCTCGTTCGCGATGCTGGTGCGCATGTCCGTGTCGGCGACCACGTTGCGGTAGCGGGCGTAGTCCATCACCCCGAGGTTGCCGCTGCGGAAAGCCTCCGCCATGGCCATCGGGATCTGGGCTTCGGCCTCGACGAGTTTTGCCCGCATCTCCTGGGTCCGGGCGGACATTTCCTGCTCCGTGGCGACGGCGGCGGCGCGGCGGACTTCCGCTTTGGCCTGGGCCACCTGTTTGTCGGCTTCCGCCTGGCTGGTCTGGAGGGCCGCTCCGATGTTCTGGCCGACGTCGACGTCGGCGATGTCGATGGACAAGATCTCGAACTGCGTGTTGGCGTCGAGCCCGCGTTCGAGCACGCGCTTGGAAATGTGGTCCGGGTTCTCGAGGACGTCCTTGTGCGACTGGGCCGAACCGATGGAAGTGACGATGCCCTCGTTGACACGGGCCACGATGGTTTCCTCGGTCGCACCGCCCACGAAGCGGTCGAGATTGGTTCGCACGGTCACCCGGGCGCGGGCCCGAAGCTGGATGCCGTCCCGGGCCACGGCGTCGATTTTCTTGCCGCCGCCGGGGCAGTCGATCACGGCCGGATTGATCGAGGTTCGAACCGCTTCCAGGACGGTTTTGGTGGTTCCCTTGACGGCGAGATCGATGGCGCAGGCGCGGTCGAAGGCGAGGGGAATGGCGGCCTTGTCGGCGGCTATCATGGAAAGGACGACGTCGGCGACGTGTCCGCCGGCCAGGTAGTGCGCTTCCAGCTGGTCGGTCGAGAAGTCGAGGCCCGCCTTCGCCGCGGTGATCCGGCTGTCGACGATGAGCGAGGGCGGTACTTTTCGAATCCACATCGCCACCAGATTGAAGAGTCCGACGGCGGCGTTCGAAACGCGGGCCCGGATCCACAGGCCGATGAACTTGGCCAGGATCAGAAAAATGACCAGCGTAACGAGAACGATGATGCCGATGATGATGAGTTCCATGTCTGCGAAGGTGGGGGGGGGTGGTTAGGTTAGGGTAAAGAGAAAGTTTACTGCATGCCGAGAGCTTCCCGCAGCACCGGTTCGAAGGCGTCGGCCTGCCGCATGAAGCCGAGGTCGCTCGGGTGGGATCCGTCGGTGGTCGCCTCGGTGTCCTCGCCCAGGAGCGAATCTCCCTCGAGGTAGTAGAGATCGGTGATTCCGGAGGAAACGAGATTATCGTAGGCTTTCGCCAGCGCGGTTCTGTTGTCCCGGTGGCGGGTCCGGTGCGCCTTGAAAAGCCAAGCGTTGGAGAAGCTGCGGTCCTCTACCAGCACGATGGGGATGTCGGGCCGCGCTCGGCGCAGCTGCTGCACGAGTGGCTCGGTTCGTTCGGCGACCTGATCGCCCTGCATGTTCGGCAGGCAGTCGATCACGTAGAGCGACGCGTCGATCTCGCTGAGCAAGGCGCCGACTTCGGGTTCCATGCGCCCGTTCCCGGAAAAGCCCAGATTGACGACCGGCTTGTCGAGTCTCCGCCCGAGCAAGGCCACGTGGGTCATTCCCGGGCGCGAGGCGGACGCGCCGTGGGTGATCGACGTTCCGTAGAAAACGATCGGCTTCTTTTCCCGGGGCGCGACGGGCTGAAACTCGGTGTCTTTCGGAAAGCCGACGCTGATTTCCTCGACCGAGTTGAAGAGGGGGAGGTAGGCCATGTAGGCGCGCATGCCCGGATCGAGCCCGGAAACGGTGTGGACGGTCTCCAAGCCCTTGGGACGGGTCACGTCGACCCACTTCCATTGTCCGTCGGAAGCGAGCGCGTATAGATCGACGCCGCTCGCGCCGATGGCCGTCACGTTGACCTTCGAGAGATTCTCGCTGCCGACAGTGTAGCGGATCTTGAACTCGGTGGCGTTCGCGTTGAACCGGAAGAGCATTCCCGCGCTGTGACGACTGAGATTCCAGACCGGATCGCGGACGAACCCCCTGGCCTTCGCCGGCAGTCGATCGTAGGGGGATTCGAGAATGTCGGTCGGCCAGCCGCGTCCTTCCACCCAGTCCACGACGGAGTGCCACTCGAATTCGGCATCGCCATCGTCCGCCGCCCCGGCCCACGGAGCGGATTGGGAAACTGCGATTGTTAGACAACCGAATAGGAATGACCGGACAGGCGGCGGAATCATGGGTGAAAAGCGGTGGACTCAAGAATCCACTCTTTCACCGCTAGTCAACTACGGGTTCCATCGTGCTTGGCTCCCGTGCGCGGCTCGCTGCGGCGTCGGCCGGAGAACCGGCACCGACCCGAGAGGGTTGGGTCGACCCCCCGACAGGGTCGAGCGCGGCGCTCCATTCATCCACGCCGGGTTTCCTGCTCCTCCAGCCAGGCGAGCGCCTCCTCCCGGCTGCGGAGCGATCCTTCCAGTTGCAGGTCCTGGGCCCGTGTCAGGATCTCGCCGAAACGCGGTCCCGGCTTCCATCCGCGGTCGATCAGATCCTGACCCGTCAAAAGACGCGGGGGAATGAGCGGTTCGTTCTCGAACTCTTCCTGCTTCTCCTTGAGAAATTCGTAGTTGCCCAGCTTTCCGTGGCTGCCTTCGCAATCGACGCGGTGCAATTCCAGTTCGTCCGGGAAGTGGTCCCTCGCCATGAAGCGCTTCAGCTTGGCGGTCCGCATTTCAGGGACGTCCTTGAACACCATGTGGTTCGCCACCGCCGAGACGACCGCCTCGATGGTGGCGTTCGAATAGCGCAGTCGCTTCAGGATCGCTTCGGTCATCGCCGCGCCGACTTTGTCGTGTCCGTTGAAGCGGATGCGTTCGTCCTCGGCGTCGTAGGTCTTGGTCGCCGGTTTGCCGATGTCGTGGAACAGCACCGACAAGACCAGTGTCAGACCGGCGTCCGGCGGCAGCAGCTCCAGCATGAGCCGGGTGTGGACGAAGACGTCGCCTTCCGGGTGCCATTCGGGTGGCTGCTCGCAGCCGCGCAGGTCGAGGATCTCCGGAAGAATCGCCGCCATCAGCCCGCTCTCGACGAGCAGGTCGAAGCCGCGAACGCGCTGGGGAGCGGTCCAGATTTTGTCCAGTTCTTCGCGGATCCGTTCGGGGCTGATTTGGGAAATCCGCCCCGCGTTGCTTTCGAGCGCCTCCCGGGTGACGGGCTCGATCTGAAAATCCAGGACCGTGGCGAACCGCACCGCCCGCAGCAGGCGGAGGTAGTCTTCGCGGAACCGCTCGGTCGGATCGCCGATCGCGCGAATGAGCTTCGCATCGAGGTCGGCGCGGCCGCCGACGTGATCCAGAAGCGTTTCGGAAATCGGGTCGAAAAACATGCCGTTGACAGTGAAGTCGCGCCGCTGGGCGTCCTTTTCGCTCGTCGAAAAGGAAACCGATTCCGGTCGCCGCCCGTCCCGGTAGTCGCCGTCTTCGCGGAACGTGGCAATCTCGAAATGGTGGCCTTTTCGCTTCACGAGAATGACGCCGAAGTGGGCGCCGACGGTGTTTCCACCGGGGAAAAGAGCGAGAATTTGATCGGGACGGGCGCTGGTGGCGATGTCGAAATCCTTCGGCTCGATTCCGCAGAGCCGATCCCGCACGCACCCGCCCGCGAAAAGCGCTTCGTTCCCGGCTTCCTGAAGAGTCCTGACAATGTCGATGGCCGTCTGTTCCATGGCCCGCGTCAGGGCATCGCTATTCCAAGGTCGGCGGCGGTGACGTGACGGATGCCGCCTCGGGCGGTCATGTCGTCGAAATGCCACCACTCCGACCGGATCGTCCGGAATCCCGCCTCGCGCATGGCGCTCTGGAGGAGGCCGACCCGGTGGGCGATCTCCTCGTTTTCGCCGGTGTAGTCGGAAGCGGCTCGGTCCGAGAATTCATCGAACTTCGACGGCATCTCCACGGGCTCGCCCGCCGCAGTCACCAGAGTGGCGTCGACGGAAATGCCGTAACAGTGCCAGGAAAGTCCCTTGTCCGGCGGCACCACGTAGCGAGGATCGCGGACGGCGTCCCAGAGCTGTCGGTGCGCTTCGGGCGGGCGCCAGGCGTCCCAGACCTTGAGGGCGTAACCGTCGACTTTGAGGATCGTGTTGGCCTTGCGGAGTTTGCCGGCGGTCGACCGGTGAACCAGGCAGGGCATGTCCTGCTCGTAAAGGGGCTTGCCCGCCGCGGAGGTTACCTTGTAGCGCATGTCGATGAAGATCCCCGATGGAATTTTTTCCACCGGGACCAGGTTGTATCGCTTGGCTTTGCGATAGATCGCCGCGTTGGGATCGGAACCGAACAGCCCGGTCTGGCCGCCGGTTACGAGCGGAGAACAGGTGATCACGGCCGCGAGCAGAGCCAGGAGTGGAGGCGAGAATTTCATTCGACTCTGAACAGTAACCGGATTGCCGATTCGCGCAATCAAAGCGCGGAAACGCGGGGCGAAGTCGTCCCTCCGCGAAGCGCTTTGAAACTTGCGCGCCGATATTCAAACGATACCGTGAACCACCATGGGAACGTTTTCAGATTTGATGGGCCGGATCATCGACAGGGACGAAACCGAGCGATCCGCCGGAGAGCCGGATCTGCCGCCGCCGGAGCAACCGGTCGAAGGGGGCGCCCCCTCGGCGAAGCCTCCGGCCGAGACGGGCGCGCCGGCCGAAACGTCCGCTCCCGCACCGGTGCCCGAGGTGGACGTGGAGGCGCGTCTCACGGAATTGGAGAAGGAGCATCCCGACGATCTCGACTGGAGGCGCTCCATCGTCGACCTTTTGAATCTCGTGGGCATGGACAGCAGCTACGGCGCCCGCAAGGAACTTGCCCTCGAACTGGGGTACACGCAGGGCGACATCGACAGCAAAGGCTCGGCCGAGATGAACATGTGGCTTCACAAGGAGGTCATGAAGCGGCTCGCCCAGAACGGCGCCAAGGTTCCGACGGATCTCCTTCCGTGAAATTTCCGGTGCCCCGCGCCCGGCGGAGATTTGCTTCAGTCCGACCTCTCGACGCGGGGATCGCGCTTGTGGATCGTGTAGAACGCGGCCGTGCTGAGCAGCCGTTTCCCGTCCTCCGAAGGAACGTTTTGGCAGACGATCCGTAGAACGGTCCCGGGTTTGAGGTCGTCGACTTGCAGGATGACCGACTTGCCGTCCGACTCGATGACCGGCAGGCCGACGACTTGCGACGAGCCGCCCTTCAGGGAAATTTCGGTGACGGAGTAGCTCTCCGGTTTCACCGCGGCGTACCGGTCGACGGGCCGCGTGAAATCCAGCACGATGCCGTCGTCCGCCGCGCTGACGCGGGAAATGCGGAAGACTTCGTCGTTTTCGCGGACCGGCACGAATCCGTCGTCGCCGCCGCCGACGAGAAGACCGGGGCTCATTTCCGAGAGAGTCTCGACCGGATCGGTCGTGATCTGACGCAGCAGGATGGCCCCTTGCCAGACCCCGTCCTTTTTCTCCGGCAGAATTTCGAGGATTTGCTTGGCTCCCGGGCAGGTGACGAGGAGCTTTTCCTCCTGGTCTTCGCGGAAAAAGGACAACTGCTCGGGTTGCTCGCCGCGGGTCAGTTCCGCCGGGATCAGCAGCGAAGGCTGCATCGAGGGAATCCGTTCCGGAGGGCCTTCCGGAGGCTCCGGATCGAACGGAGGCAGGTCGGTCAGGGAAAGGTAGTAGCCGTCTTCGTACTCCGGCATGTGCAGGCGCGCGGCGAGAATGCCTTGGGAACTGAGCGCGAAGGCGTCGATGGGCAACTGGCTCTCCGTAATCGTGACGAGTCCCTCGGTCTCGGGGTGCCAGGCGACGAGCCGTGCCTTCGACGAATCCGACTCCTTCGCGGCGAAAGGAGAGAGCGCGAACAGAACCCGGCCGTGGGCGTCGGCGACCGGCCCCGCTGTGATGACGACGCCCTCTTCCCGTCCCGCCCAGTCGCGGACGAGTGCCTGGAAAAAGTCGAGTTCGAGATCCTCGTCCGTGTCGAAGGCCTGGGTCAGTTCCGTGGGCGAAGCCGCGATGACGGAATAGCCGGGGCCGAGTGCCAAGGAAGGAAGAGCGTCCAGTTTCACTTCTGAATAGAAATCCCAGCCGATCAGGCTGAGTCCGGGGGAGAACTTGGCGAGGCCGATCTGTCCCCGTCGATTGAGAAAGACGACGTGGCTGTCGTCGATCGGGGCCATGGCGCTAACGGAAGGCTTCGCGGTCTGCGGCTCGATCTGAATGAAATCGCGTGGGCGGCTCTCTTCGGGGTTCGTGTCCACTGCGGGAGCATCGGGCACCGGTGGTGCGTCGGGCGTCCGGGCGTCCTGCGCGCCGACCGGAAGCAGCAAGGCCGAGGCGGCGAGGCAGAGCAGGCGGGAAGATGGAACGTCTCGGCTCAATTATCCGGCTCCGTATCGGGTTCCGTGTTCGTCAGGCGATAGGTCACGACGAATTCCGAGGCGTCCTCCTTCGGCACCGAGAGAACGTTGTCGTCCCAGGTTCCGGCCGAGGCTTCCGCCCGCGCCCTCCAGGTCTCCGGCAGCGTCAGAAGCACGTCGTTCTGGGGATCGCGCACCGAAAAAAGTTGCTTCAGTTCTTTCCCCTCCCGGTCCAGCCAGAGGCGCTCTTCAATGGCGAGAGAGCCATGGGTGTAGAGGAACTGCGGCTTCCCGTTGATCATGCGGAAGCCGAAATACTCCGGGTTGCCGAAGGCACCGAGGGATCCGGCAAAAGGAAAGGCGCCTTCCGCGCTCAGGACGTAGGGAGACGGGCGCTCGTGTTCCTTGTCGGTCTCTTGGTTTTCGCGTTCGTTGTCCTCGGGTGCCTTCTCCTCTTCCTCCGGAGGGTTCACGAGATCCAAGGCCCCGACGACGCGGCAGGACACCGGGTCCCAGAAGACGGCGTATCGTCCCTTGACCGAGCCGATCGTAAAGACCTCCTCCAGGTCCTGCGTCTCCCCGGACGGAGTTTGATAGGGGATCAGCGCGACGGGGTCGGTCAGGAAATTCGTCAGCGAGCGGCGCGAAATGTCGAGGTCGAGCGGCGGACCGGACACCAGGTCGACCGTCGGATCGGGTTCCACGGGAGGTGCCGCGTCCTCGGGCTCCTCCTGGCCGACGGTCACCGAAGCAAGACCGAAAAGGATCGCCACGAGCCTGCCGGGGCGGGGGCATCTGAATGAATTACTCAAGCTACGAGTCGAAAATTTCATGAGATTGAGAAATTCATGCGGACATGAACGGAACGAATGGCGGCCCGTTGTCTGGCGGAAAAAATCCCATGCGGCTAATATTCAGGCCCTCGGGACCTTGTCGCGAGTAAAAACCCAGTTGTTCCCGTCGCTGAGTTTGGGGTTGTAGCGGTAACCGCCGACGTCGAAATCGCGCAGCCCCGCCGGTGCCGTGACGCGGTTCCGAATCATGAAGTCGCACATCGCGCCGCGGGCCTTCTTGGCGTACAAGGCGACCACGCGGTAGTCGTCGTTCTTCTTTTCCTTGAAAACGGGCGTGATCACTTCGCCTTTCAGCTTGTCGGGCCGAACCGCCGAGAAATATTCCTTCGAGGCGAGATTGACGAGGGCATCGGATCCGGAACCCTTGAAAGCCGAGTTCAAAGCCCGGGTAATTCGATCGCCCCAGAATTCGTAGAGGTTCTCGCCGCGGTCCGTTTTGAGGGGGGTGCCCATTTCCAGCCGATAGGGTTGCATCAGGTCCATGGGGCGCAGCACGCCGTACAGCCCCGAGAGAATGCGAAGGTGTTTCTGGGCGAAGGCGAAATCCTCCCTCCCGTAGGACTGGAGATCGAAGCCCGTGTAGACGTCGCCCTTGAACGCGAGAAGAGCCGCCCGGGCATTGTCTTCGGCGAAAGGCGGAGACCACGACTTGTATCGCTCGAAATTCAGAGAAGCGAGGTTCTCGCTGATCTTCATCAACGATTGCAGTTGGGGACGCGTTTTCTTGCGTAGAACCGCGATCAGTTCGGCGGCCTCGTCGAGAAACTGCGGCCGGCTCGGGCGATGGGGCGGGCAGGAACTTTCGTAGTCCAGCGTCTTGGCGGGGGAGATAACGGCGAGCATGGGTCGGAAAGGTGAAGCGGAAGTCCCACAGGTAGTTGAAAACTGCGGGGTGCTCAACTTCATCCGAAAAGCATTGCTACAAAACCGGGAACCAGAAACGGTACCAATTTTAATAAAAATTTTAAAATAGGTTTAAATTTTAGAATTATTTGTTAATATTTAACTGTTCTTAAACACCGGTCCCACCTTATGCCTTCCGTCGCCTCTATTTTTCTTGGATTTTTGGGAATGGCGGTGCTTTTCCTTTTCTTCATCCTCTGCGCCACGGTGCCGGGAGTTCTTCGAGGCTTGAGACGATGTGTTCGCCAGGCACTCGCTCGACGCGGTCGTTCCGAAAGGATGTTGGCCGACCCGGAGAAGCTGGATGCCGACGCTCGCCACCTCCAGGGAGTCTTGCTGTTCGACGAACCTCTCGCCGAAGGATCAGCGGAGACCTCTATGCCGTCGCACCCGTGAGGGCGTCCGTCTCCCGCAGGATCCGACAGCGCACCAAGTGTTCCTCGGCGATCGCCTCGAGTTCCATCGCGGAAGCCACTGTCGAGAAGCGCGTCCTGAGCGATTTTCCCTGCGGCAGTCCTTTCGAGTAGGCCATCAATCGCGAGCGCAGCGACTGCATCGCGTGGCGTTCGGTGGGGAACTTGCCCCACTCCAGAAGCATCCGCGCGTGACGCAGAATGAGTTCCCAACGCTCGTCGATGGGGAGGGGCGGAGGCTGTTCGCCCGTGCGCAGATAGTGCTTCGCGTCGCGAAACACCCATGGATACTGCATCGCGGCCCGACCGATCATGACTCCGCGGACGCCCGTGGTGCGGCGACGGTGCTCGACGTCCGCGCCGGTGGACACATCGCCGTTGCCGACGACCGGGATCGAGACCGTTCGGGAGCACTTGTCGATTACCTCCCAGTCCGCTTCGCCGGAATAGCCCTGGGCTCGGGTGCGTCCATGGATGGCGATCGCCTGCATTCCGGAATCTTCGAGCAGGCGGCAGACTTCGGGAGCGTTGATCAAATTCTGGTCCCATCCAATTCGGATCTTGGCGGTAACGGGAACCTGCTCCCCGACGCCCCGGGCGATCTTGGAGGCGACGTCGGCCAAAACCGGGCAGTCCTTCAGCAACGAGGAACCGCCGTTTCGCGAAACGACCTTTTTAACCGGACACCCGAAGTTGATGTCGATGAAGTCCGGCTGCTTCCAGTCGATGATCTTCTTCGCCGCTTCGGCCATCCGCGCGCCGTCCGCGCCGAACAGCTGCACGCCGACCGGACGTTGTTCGTCGTCGAATTCCGTGTAGACGCGCGTGCGCTCGTCGGCCTGGATGATTCCCTCGGCCGAGACGAACTCCGTGACCATGACGTCCGCGCCCAGCTCCTTGCAGATGCGTCGAAAAACCAAGTCCGTCACTCCCGCCATCGGCGCGAGGTAGAGAGGGAATTGGTCGTTCCGGAACCAAGGGAGCATTCTGGGAGAGGGAGAAGGGGGTTGGTGGATTCTACGCGAGATCCCGATTCGGAGCAAACGGGTGGAGAGTTTCCGCCTACCGGGGGCGGGAAGCCATATTGAATCTTGGAACCGGCCGGCCGTGTCGGCAGCCGGATTTATCGATTCCTCGTCTCGATCACTTCTGCGGCCCCTTGTCGCCTCCGGACTGCTGGCCCCGCGGATTCGGATTCGAACCTCTCTTCCGGGAAGGTCTTCTCCTCTTGCGGTTCGACGACGATGGCTTGCCTTGGTTGCCCTGATCGGCCTTGTCGCCGCCGCCGGCCTTCCGGCTGTCCTTTCTGGGCGCTCGCTTGGTTCCGGACCGTCCCTTCGGACCACCGCCGGAACGTCCGCCGGACCCGCCCCGGGAACCGCGGCGGGATCGCCCGCCTCTGCCGCCGCCGCCGCCCGACCGGCCTTTCCCGGACTTCGACACGAGCCGGAAATCGACCTCCTTCTGAAAAATGTCGACCTTGTCGACCTCCACCTGGAGCAGGTCGCCCAGCTTGATCACCCGGTTGGTGCGTCGGCCTACGACTTGAACCCTCGTCGGATCGAACTCGTAGAAGTCGTCCTTGATCCCCGAAAGCGGAACCAGCCCTCTCATGCCGAGATCCGCCACGTCGACGAAGAGGCCGAAGTTTCGGACGTCCGTCACAAGCGCTTCGTATTGCTGCGGCGAATCCGCCTTCAGTTGCTCCTCGAGAAAGGCATACATTTTGACGTCCTTGCTGTCCCGCTCCGCATCGGAGGAATTCCGCTCGGTCGTCGAGATGTGTTCGGCGACCTCGGTGAGCGCCGGGACCCGCATCTTCGCGCTATGGAACAGGCTGCGATGGACGATCAAGTCCGCGTAGCGACGAATCGGAGAGGTGAAATGGGTGTACTTGTCCTTGGAGAGTCCGTAGTGGCCGACCGGTTCGACCGAATACCGCGCCCGCATCAGCGACTTCACGAAGCCGATCTTGAGGGCGGCTCCGATCGCCAGTTCGCCGAGCCGTTTCAACAGCTTCTGCACCTCCACGGTTTTCTGGAGGTTGCCGCAGGGGATGTTGTGGCTCAGAATTTCTTCCCGGTAGTCGTTCAGGCGTTTCGGATCCGGACTTTCATGTACGCGGTGAATGGTGGGACGTCGCAGCTTGATCAAGCGGGTCGCCACGGCCTCGTTGGTAAGAAGCATGAATTCTTCGATCAACTGATGCGAGGCGTCGTTGACGACCTTCTCGATCCTCTTCACCCGGCCCTGATCGTCCAGCCGGATCTTCCTCTCCGGGAAATCCAAGTCCAGCGAACCGGCCGCGAACCGCCGGCTCCGGATCTTCTGGGCCAGGCGATCGGCATCCTGAAGCATTTCTTCGATGGCGTCCTTTGGATTATTGCCGTTTATCACGTCGAACGCTTCCTCGTAGCTGTAGCGTCGCTGCGAGTGGATCACGGCTTGGTGGAACCGCGCCCGCAACACCTTTCCTTCGTCCGAGATTAGAAATTCGACGCCCTTGGTGAGTCGATCGACGTCGGGCTTGAGCGAGCAGAGTTCATTCGAGAGCGCCTCGGGCAGCATCGGGATGACCCGGTCCACCAGGTAGGTCGAGTTTCCGCGCAGCCGAGCCTCCTTGTCCAGAGCTGAATCGGCCTTCACGTAATGGGACACGTCCGCGATGTGCACCCAGAGCTTCCAGCGGTTGCGGCCGGCGCGTTCCAGATAGAACGCGTCGTCGAAGTCCTTCGCGTCCGCCGGGTCGATCGAAACCACAGCGTGGCCGCGGCAGTCGGTGCGGTCGGCGCAGTCGCTTTCGGAGACGGTGGGACCGAAGCGCTTCACTTCCTCCAGCACTTTTCGGGGGAACTTCAGCGGCAGATCGTACCCGCGCAGCACGGCGAGCATATCCACGCCCTCGGCCGTGGGTGGCCCGAGCACTTCGGTGATGATTCCTTCCGGGTTGGTGTGCCGCGACTCCCACTCCTTCAGTTCGACCACGACCTTGTCTCCGACCCGAGCGGGGCGACCGACGTCCCGCGCCGGCGGAACGTAGATGTCGTGCGGCATCCTCGGATCGTCCGGAATGACGTAGTGAAATTCCCGGCCGCGTTTCAAGGTGCCCACGATCTGAGTTCGCCGACGCTCGAGCACGCGCACCACCGTGCCCGTGTCCGGTTTGTCGGTTTTCAAGCGTTTCCCTTGCGGGCGCACGTCGAGTCTGACGAGGACGCGGTCGTCGTTCATCGCCGTTCCGGTGCCGCTCGACGAGATCGCGATCTCCTGCATGCCGGGTTCGTCCGGCATCAGGAAGCCGCGTCCCTTTCGGGTGATCTGGATCCGGCCCGCGACCAGGTCGGCTTCCTTCGGCAGGATGTAGCGGTTGCCCTTGATCCGGGCGACTCGTCCCGCCCGTTCGAGATTGCCGAGCGTTCGTTGAAGGTTCTGCTGCTCCGTGGGAGGCAGCTTCAGTCCCTTGAGAAGTTCAGGGATGTTCGAGGGCAGATAATTTTTCCGCCCGAGTAGTTTCAGGATTTGATCTTCCATAGTAGTACGTCAACGCGCTGTCAACGTTGAGGATGACCACAATATTGCCCGACGGAACAAGTAGATACGAGAACCATCGGACAGGCTGCAGCGGGCTCGAGGCGAGCCGACAGCGTGGTGTTCCTCGGATGAGCCGACTATTCACCACCGAGATCGGTTTTGCAACTTATCATGCCCGCGAATCCCCGGGCCATGCGGACGCTCGACCGAGGGGCGCGACGGAAGAATCGGTCGCGCCCGGCGTGCAACGGGAAAACGTGCACGCCGCCAATCACTTGTCTCCGGACTCCAACTCTTCGTACGCTCCGAAGTCGTTGTACCAAACCCGCTTCGCCCAGCGATACACGGGATGCTTCTCGGGAATCTCTTCTCCCGTCGGCATCCACTGGCTGTTTCTCGGCGTCATGGCATCCAGTTCCGCGATGGCGGTCTTCCGGATGGTGGTGTCGGTGGCACTGTGCTTCACGGCGAGCTCCTTCACCAGATCGGGGCGTTCCAGAACGATGCAGCCACGAGTGTGCTTCGCGGCGGTCTCGCGGAAATCCTTCATGAATTCGGACTTTGTCAGGGTGTCGTAGATCGATCCGTCGCGGACGTTCTCCGTCGCGAACTGGATGATGGGACAGGGCTCGATCGCGCCGGTCGGGGAAATGTGGTGGGAAATGCCGTTGGCCATCGGACAGAGCGCCTTGCCCTCGCCGTCGTAGTAGGCGTCGATGATGCCGATAGGCAGCTTCGTCCGCATGTCGACGACGAACTCCCGGACCCGGCGCGCCTGCTCGGGGGAGAGCGCGAGATCGGCGTTGGGTTCGGGACCGACGGGTCGGTAGGTGTGGTACCACGCGTAGTGCACGCCGCGGTCGATCAGCTTGCGCAGCCATTGCTCGGTGAGCAGATCGTCGATGTTGGTCTGGCAGAGGCTGGTGGCGACGCCGGTGAGAAGTTTGTTGTCGAGGCAATTGTCGAGACCGCGGAGGGTTCGGTTGAGCACGTCCTTGCCGCCGCGGCGCTCGTTGGCGACGATTTCGGTGCCTTCGATCGAGACGAGCGGGGTGACGTTCCCGAGCTGGCGCAATTGCTTGGCCTTTTTCTCGGTGATCATCTGGCCGTTGGTGAAGACCTGGAAGAAGCAGTCCGGATGTTCGGCGAGAAAGTCGAACAATTCCGTGTGCATGAACGGCTCTCCTCCGAGGATGCCGAAGAAGGAGTTTCCGTGGGCCTTGGCGTCGTTGACGATCTTGTTGAGGTCGTCGAGGTCGAGTTTGACCTGCGGCTTGTCGACGTCGACCCAGCAGCCCTGGCAGCGCAGATTGCAGCTGTTGAGGATGGAAATGTAGAGGAAGGGCGGGAAGTAAACGCCTTCCTTCATCCGCTTCTTGAAAAGGTTCACGGAGCGCACGCCCTTCACCCCGAAGTTCCACATGAATTTCGCGAGGTGGCGCTTGTCGGCGGTTCGGAGGACGCGTCCGGCGTATTGGAGGGAGGGAACGAGCATGGGGGAGGAGGTACGGGAAAAAGAAACGGCTCAGGCCATAAGCTTGAGCGCGGATGCGACGGCGTCGTTGTCGTGGACGATGGCCTTGAGGGCGCCGGCGATTTTAGCGGGTTCGGGATGTTGCCAGACGTTGCGGCCCACGGCAATGCCCGACGCGCCGGCGTCGATGGCCTTCTTGACCATCGTCAGGAGAGCTTCGTCGTCGCCCATCGCGGCACCGCCGAGAACGATGACGGGAACCAGGCTGGCGTCGACGATCGCTTTGAAATCGTCCACCGAGCCTCCGGTGGGGAAGGCGGTCTTGACGACGTCGGCACCCAGTTCCGCGGCGGCCCGGGCGGCGAACCCGATGTTCTCCGCGGTATAGTCGTCGGGACGACCGATCCCGAAGGGGAGCGTCTCGAGGATGAGCGGGATATCGGTTTCGAGGCTCTCGCCGATCAATTCGGAGACTTCGCGGAAAATGCCGGCCTCGTTCGGGTGATGCACGTAGAGCATGTTCATCATGGCGTGGGCTCCCGCGGTGAGAGCCTCGTCGGCGCCGAAAAGGCGGTAGCTGCCTTCGTCGAGATTGGCGCCGTGGACCGGTTTGTAGCAGTCGGTCCGCAGACAGATCCCCTTGTCCTTCAGCGCATCCGCCGCCGCCAGCGCCACGCCCAGGTTGACGACGTAGCCGTCCACCACGGGGTTGAGAGACTCGATCAAGCCCGCCGGATCCTCCAGACCCGGCACCGGGATGGCCGTCCCGTGGTCGATGGGCAGAATAACGGTGCGCCCGTCGGACTGGAAAAAGCGGGAGAGATTGGCTTCGCGATCCATGTGCCGCAAATGGACATCGGGGCGGGGGAATAATCAAGGCGCGGGAAGACGATTCGCCGCGAATCGCCCGAGTCGGGCGCCCGGCGGAGCGTTGGAGGTAAAAAGAAAAAGCCCCCCGCCTGGTGTAGGAGTGGTGGAGCATAGCGGATTCGAACCGCTGACCCCCTGCATGCCATGCAGGTGCTCTACCAACTGAGCTAATGCCCCGACACCAAGCCCGTCGCGGCGACGGGGACGGATCATAATTTGAGAAACCCGAATGGGCAAACGGAAATTGCTCAGGAGACGATGGTCCAGGCGAGGTCGGTGTTCATCCCCGCCGGCAGGGGCGTGACGCGCCCTTCCGCACGCGTCGACGTTCGGGTCGTCGATCGTTTCTTGAGGAGTTCGAACCGCTGATCCGATCCGGCGAAGCCGTAGAATGCCGGGCCGTTAGCGCACAGGAAGGCGGTGAAGGCATCGAGCCCGGTCTCGCCGGCGAGATCCGCGCCGGCCTCTTCGAATGCCATGGCGTATAGTTGCGGCGCGCAGCCGCCGGTGTAGCAACCCGCCGCGCAACCGAAGGCGGTCGCCTTGGCGGTGTGGGGCGCGCTGTCGGTCCCGGCGAAAAACTTCCGCTGGCCGGGGTTGGTCACCGCCGCGCGAAGTGCTTCCCGGTCCCGCTCGAACTTGACCAACGGGAGGCAGTAGAGGTGATACCGCAGCCCCTGAAGGAGATGGCCCACCGTGTAAAGCAAATGCTGAGGCGTGATTGTAGCGCCGACGCGATCCGAAGCGCCGCCGACAAATGCTACCGCCTCCGTGGTGGTCACGTGTTCGCAAACGATCTTCAATCGCGGGTGGGCCTCGATCACCCGGGGGAACGTTTCCGAGTAGAAAAGAGACTCGGCCGATTGTTTTTCATCGAAATAGGCGGATCCCGAGAGGCCGTGCTCCTCGCCGTGGACGCACAGCACGATGCCGTGTTCTTCCATCGCGCGAAACACGTCGCTCCCGATCCACTGGGCCATCGGCACGCCGTGCTCGGCGTTGGTGGTGCCGTGCGGGGGGTAGTATTTGCAGGCGCGGAGCTGACCGGAGGCGGCCCCTTCGTCGATCATCCGGGAGGTGGTCTCGCCGGTGAGGTAGAGCGGAACGATCAACTCTTCGAAGGCTTCGGCGCCTGCCGAAAGCAGATCGTCGCGGTAGGATTCGATCGACCAGGCGCCTTCATTCCTTTCCCCGGAGACGCGCGAAACGGGCGGCTGGGTGTTCGGCATCGCCAAGGCTCCGGCGCAGCCCATGGCGAGGTGGTCCTCGATGTAGGAGGCGACGTTGGGGCCTTGTCGGAAATGGGCGTGCAGGTCGAACCACTTGGGAAGGGATAGCGTCATCTACCACCGACTAAACAGGGTTCGGCCCGGCACTCAACCCTGTTTGTCGGCAAGAGGGAGCTCCCTTCGCCGAGCGAGGCTTGTTTTTCGGCCTTTTTCCCGGCCTTTCTCCCTGCTTCCTTCCGCGTGGTTCGGAACCGAAGCGGGAAAAAAGAAACTTCACGGAGCTTGTCAGGGGGACGGGGAAGTGGTACATCCCCGTCATGAAACGATCGATTCTCCTTTCCAGCCTCATCCTGGGGCTCGCGTTTGCGGCCGTGTCGGCAACCCGTGCAGATGAAGCGAACGTTCTCACCGAAGCGGAAAGGGCGGACGGCTGGAAGCTGCTGTTCAACGGCGAGGATCTGTCGGAATGGCGGAACTACCGGGAGGAAGGCATCAGCGACAAGTGGCAGGTCGCGGACGGCGCTTTCACGCTGACGGAAAAAGGCGGCGGCGACATCGTCACGAAGGACGAATTCGGGGCCTTCGAACTGAAGCTCGACTACCGGATCTCGCCGGCGGGAAACAGCGGCATCATGTACCACGTGACGGAGGATGAGGCGAAGCCCTGGCAGACGGGCCCGGAAATTCAGATCCAGGACAATGCCGAGGGACGGGACCCGCAGAAGGCCGGCTGGCTTTACCAGCTCTACGCGGCCGACACGGACGCCACCAAGCCCGCCGGCGAGTGGAACACGGTTCACATCGTCATTTCGCTCGGCAAGTGCGTCCACTACATGAACGGGACCAAGTACGTCGAATACGACAAGGGCTCCGCCGACTGGGACGAGAAGGTGGCCGCGAGCAAGTTTTCGAAATTCGAGAATTTCGGCAAGCCCACCGAAGGCCGCCTCAGTCTGCAGGACCACGGCGACGTCGTGTCGTTCCGGAACGTGAAGATCAAGCCGTTGGATTGATCGGGATCGTTCGCCGCGCGCGGGTTGTCGACGAGACCCTCGGTTGCCCGCGGCAACGGGACGTCGGGCACGATTCCATGGGAAAGGAAAGACTCGACCAGGCCATGCACCGGCGGAGGCTCTGCGAGTCCCGGGAGATGGCGAAGCGGCTCATTCTGGCCGGCGAGGTAAAGGTCGACGGTCACGGCGGCGTGCTCAAGCCGGGGCTCAAGGTCGGCGAGGATGCCCTGATCGAGGTGAAGAATCGGCCCAAGTACGTCGGTCGCGGCGGGCTCAAGCTTGAAAAGGCGATCGACGAGTTCGGCATCGCGGTGGAGGGAAAAACCGTGCTCGACGCGGGTGCCTCGACCGGGGGATTCACCGACTGCGTGCTGCAGCGCGGGGCGGCGAAGGTCTACGCCTACGACGTGGGCAGGAATCAGCTGGCGTGGAAGCTGAGGAGCGATCCGCGCGTCGTGTCCAGAGAGGGATTCAACATTCGCCATATGACGCCCGACAATCTGCCGGAAACGGTCGACTTGGCGGTGATCGACGTTTCGTTCATCTCGCTCACCATGATTCTCGGTCCGGTTTTCAGCGTGCTGAAGGCGGATGGCGAGGTGGTTTGTCTGATCAAACCGCAATTCGAACTGCGGAAGGATCAGGTCGGGAAAGGGGGGATCGTGCGCGAGCCGGCTCTCCACGAGCAAGCCGTCGAAAAAATCCGTAACTTCGTCGAGGACGACCTCGGAAAAAACTGGCACGGGCTGACGCCGTCGCCTATCAGTGGCACCGATGGCAACATTGAATTTCTGGCATGGCTGAAACCGCTCGAATAGGGATCGTGGCCAATCCCGCGAAGCCGGGCGCGAAGGAACTCTTGCTGGACTTGGTGGATCGTTTCGAGAAGGTAGGCATCTTTCCGGTCCTCGATCCGGGCTCGATCACTCTCCTGGGGCGGCCGGACGGTCTCACGCTTGCCGAATTGAGCGACGCGGTCGATCTGCTCGTGGTTCTGGGCGGCGACGGAACCATCCTCTGGGTGCTTCGACAACTGGGCGAGCGCATCAAGCCGATCGCGGCCATCAATACCGGCACGCTCGGGTTTCTTACCTGCGCCACCGCGGACGAGACCGGCGAACTGGTCGACGCGCTGGCGACCGGCAACTACGTTTGTTCCGAGCGCATCATGATCGAGGGACAGCTCGAAGGAGGGGGAGAGGTGACGGAATCCTTCGTCGCGCTCAACGAGGTCACGCTTTGCCGGAGCATGGATTCGAGGGTGATCCACGTGGAGGCTTGGGTCAACGACAGGATGGCCAACCGATACACAGGCGACGGTCTCATCCTCTCGACCCCGACCGGCTCGACGGCCTACTCGCTCTCGGCGGGCGGCCCCCTCGTGGAACCGGGCGCGGATATTTTCGTCATCACGCCCATTTGTCCCCACACGCTCGCGAACCGCCCCCTCGTGGTGAACGCCTCGGGGCGGCTGCGGTTCAACGTGATGGAGCAGCGCGACGACCTCACCCTGAGCGTGGACGGCCAGCTGGTGGCCCACATTTCGGAGATCTCGAGCGTCCGGATGCGGAAGGCGAAATTCAATTTGCCCTTGGTTTCGTTGCCGCACCAGGATTTCTACGACGTCCTGCACCGGAAGATGGGCTGGACCGGAAGCGCGATTTAGTCCTGTTGCCCGCCGGTCGTTCCGCGAACGGACTCCGCGGCGATCAGCACGGGAAAGCCGTCGCGGACGGGATACAGCCGCGAACCGTCCTCGACGATGAAGGCGCCTTCGGGGAGATCGGTCGCGAAGCGCGCCAGTTCCTCGGCGGTTGCCTCGCGGAGCGGTTGCCGCGTCTCGGGGCAGCGAAGGAGCGCGAGCACTTCCTGGGAAAGATCGGTCGGCATCAGTAGAGGGGCACTTCCGCATCGATTTCGGTCGACCAGGCGTTGATGCCGCCGGCCACGTGCGAGGCGTTGGCGAATCCCGCCTCGCCGAGGACGACGAGCGCCTGCGCGCTGCGGCCGCCGGATTTGCAGTGCACCACGATCTCCGCCGCCGGGTCGAGTTCCCCGAGTCGCTCGGGAAGCTCGCCGAGAGGAATCTTCACCGATCCCGGCAGCGCGGCGATTTCGATTTCGGCCGGTTCGCGGACATCCAGCAGAACGAACGGTTCGTTTGTCTCCATGCGCTGCTTCAGTTGGTGGACGTCGATCTCGCGAAGCTCGGGAAGCGTGGTCTCGCAGGCGAATTCGATCTCCTCGAGTTTCGTGACGGACGGCTGCTCGCCGCAAACGGCGCACTGCGGGTCGCGACGCAATTTGATCTCGCGGAATCGGAAGGCGAGCGCGTCGAAGTGGACCAGGCGTCCCACCAGGGGGTCGCCGAGTCCGAGGACCAGCTTGATCGCCTCGTTCGCCTGCAGGGCGCCGACGATTCCCGGAAGCACGCCGAGGACGCCGCCCTCCGCGCAGCTTGGAACCTGACCGGGGGCCGGGGGAGTGGGGAACAAGCAGCGGTAGCAGGGGCCGCCCAGGTGGGGGGCGAAGACCGAAACCTGGCCCTCGAAACGAAAAATGGAGCCGTAGACGTTCGGTTTCCCCGTGAGGACCGCGAGATCGTTGGAGAGGTAGCGAGTCGGAAAATTGTCCGTCCCGTCGATGATCAGATCGTAGGGCTCGGCGATGGCCTCGGCGTTTTCGGCGGTGAGCCGCGTCTCGAACGTTGTCACCCGAACCTCGGGGTTGATCGCGGCGAGCCGTTCGGCGGCGGACTCGACTTTCGGTCTGCCGACGTCTTCCGTGTCGTGAAGCAATTGGCGCTGCAGGTTGGAAAATTCCACCGTGTCGAAATCGACGAGGCCGATTTCGCCGATCCCGGCCGCGGCGAGATACATCGCGACCGGCGATCCGAGTCCGCCGGCCCCGACACAGAGAATCCGCGCGGACTTGAGTTTTTTCTGTCCCTCCGTCCCGACGTCGGGAATGGTGAGATGTCTCGCGTAGCGCTGCCTCTCCTCCGAAGAGAGTTCGAGGCCGGAGAAGCGATCTTCGGGAATGAGCGAATCCATGGGAAAGGCGACAACTTCGAAAAAAATAGACGGGAAGAACGGGAATCTTCGCTCTACTTGACGAATATCCAAACGACAATGCCCATCGGGCTCGTATAGACTCTCGTATGGAAAATACAATTCCGTGGAACCAAACGCATATCAAATGAAACAACAATCTCCCCCTCTCAAATCTCTCATGGCGCTGGCCGGCGTGTTCGCGCTCACGCTTCAGGGTGTCGCGGCCGAAGAGACCAAGTTCGCCGACCTGAAGGAAAAGCTCACCTTCGACAAATCTTCGGCGGAGAGCGAAAACGGCCTCGCCAGCTACGCTCCGGCCCTCGAAAAAGTGATGCCCGCCGTGGTTACGGTGTTCTCCTCGAAGACTTTCGAAGCCGAGCGTGATCCGCGGCAGGAGGAACTCTTCCGCCGCATGTTTCCCGACATTCCCGACGATTTTTTCGAAAAGCGCGACAGTGAAGGCCGTCGGCAGGAAGGACTCGGCTCGGGCGTCGTGATCTCCGAGGACGGATACATCGTGACGAACAACCACGTCGTGGGCGAAGCGGACGAAATCAAGGTGACGCTTCCCGATTCGGACAAGGAATACGTGGCGGAATTGGTCGGCGGCGATCCGCGGACGGATGTCGCGCTCATCAAGATCGACGCGGAAGGACTCAAGACCATCACGATCGGCGACAGCTCCAAGCTGCGAGTCGGCGACGTAGTGCTGGCGGTCGGCAATCCTCTCCAGCTCAACCAGAGCGCCTCGATCGGCATCGTGAGCGCCCTCGGCCGCAGCGAGTTGAACATCACCCAAGGTGGGTTCGAGAACTTCATTCAGACCGACGCCGCCATCAACCGAGGCAACTCGGGCGGCGCTCTCGTCGACGCCAACGGTCGACTCATCGGCATCAACACCGCCATTCAATCGAACTTCACCGGCGGCAACATCGGTATCGGTTTCGCGATTCCCTCCAACATGACCCTGGACATCGTCGAGCGGTTGCTGGAAGGCGGCGGGACGGTCCAGCGCGGCTTCCTGGGGGTTTTTCTTCGCGAGCTCGACGCGAACCTGGCCAAGGCCCTGGGACGTGACGTCAGAAACGGCGTTCTGGTGACGGAGGTCGGCGACGACACCCCCGCCGAGGGAGCCGGGTTCAAACCGGGAGACCTGATCGTGGACTACAACGGCGACGAGGTCGAAAGCATGCAGCAGCTTCGGCTCGACATCAGCAATACCGCTCCGGGCGAAAAGGTGACCTTTGGAATTATTCGCAACGGCAAGGAGAGAGAACTCGACGCGACTCTCGGAGATCTCGACGACAACACGCTTGTCGCTTCGAGGAACGGTAGTTCGCAGCAGGCGCCGAAACCCCGGGAAATCATCGAAGGCGTCGGCGTGAAGGACATCGACGAGGAAGCCAGGGAAGCCCTTCAGCTCGACGATTCCATCACCGGGATCGTGGTAGAGAGCGTCGAGGACAACTCCGCCGCCGCCGAAGCGGGGCTGCGCCCGGGCACCATCATCACCCAGATCGACCAGACCGACGTGACCAGCGTCGAGGAAGCCTACGACATTGTCGACAACTTCGAGTCGGACGTGCTTCTGCTCCAGATCTACGTGGGCGGACGTCGCGACATTCTTGCCGTTCCGCTCGGCGGATAAGGGCGGTTTCACCGATCGCCCCTCCCGCATGCGAGGGGCAAACCATTCTTAGCTGTCAGCCGGCCGAGCAACCCTCGGTCGGCTTTCGCGTACGGCGGGCGGGAGTTCAGTCGTCCGACTTCGGAATCTCGGCGAGTACCGAGCCGAGATAGGGGAAGAGCTGCTTCTTGCGGCTGACGACCCCTTTGAGAGTGAACAGGTGAGAGTCCTTTTTCGGGTAGGAAATTCGCTCGCTGATTTCCGGCGGCGCTTCGATGAGAAGCAGGCTGTCGTTCAGCGTGATGTCCGTGATCATGAGACAGGCGAAATCGAGGCTCCGCCCCTCGATCAGCTTGCGGAGCTCTTCCTGCAAGCCTTCGCGCGACGGCCAGAAACAGTCGAACCCGACCTCCTCGACCTGCGAAATGCTCAGGCGGTAGCCGCTCTCCTCGAATTCCTTGCGATCCGAGCTGATCGCTCCCTCCGTGTCGCTGCTTCGGAGAACCGAACCGGCCGAGAAAAAATTCTCCTTGAACTCGTCGACGTCGATTTCCGCGATGTCGCTGGCCCAGTCGAGGATGCTGCGGTCCTCGTCCGTGGTGGTCGGCGACGTGAGATTGAGCGTGTCGGAAATGATCCCGGCGCAGATGCACAAGGCGATGCCCCTGGTCGGTTCCACGCCGTGGGTTCGGAAGGCGTTGCCCACGATGGTGCAGGTGGAACCGACCGTTTTGTTGATGAACTGGATCGGCTCCTTGGTGACGAGATTTCCGCTGAGGCGGTGATGGTCGATCACTTCGATGACCTCCGCTTCGTCCGCTCCGTCGACCGCCTGCGAGAATTCGTTGTGGTCCACCAGTACCAGCCGCGTCCGTTCCGGGTTCACCAAGTCGGTGCGGGAAAACACCCCGAGAAGGCGATTGGATTCGGGATCGCGGACGGGAAACAGGACTTGGCGGCGGTTGCCCTTGATCTTGTCCTTGATCGCCTGGAGTCTCGTCTGCGGCGTGAACCAAACGTATTCGTCCGACACCGCCGTGTGGATGGATCGCGCTCCGCGAATCAACTGAGTGGTCGAGGCCGTGTCGCGGTCGGTGACGAGGATGGTCGTCCCGTTCGCCCGGGCGGCGTGGATGATCGCTTCGGACGGACGGAACCCGCTCGTGACGACGAGACAGCGCACGCCCGCTTCGACGGCGTGCAACTGGACGCCGACCCGGTCGCCGGTGATGATGAGCAGTTGGTCGTTGGGCAGACGCCTGATCCTTTCCTGCATGACCGGCTCGGACGATCCCGCGACCATCATGAGAAAGGTCTGCTCCCTGTCGCAGTGTTCGGTGAGATTCAGGACCTCGGCGCCGAGAGTCCGCGCGATGTTCTGGGTGGAAGTCGTCACTTGGCGGGCCGTTTCGCCGCGCTCCAGCGGCGGAATGAGAAGGGCCAACAGATCTTGCAGCGCGAGCATTCCCACCATCGCGCCCGTCTCGTCGGTGACGGGGAGACTGCGGAAATTGTTCTCCGTCATCTGCCGATAGGCTTCGATCACCGTGTCGCTCACCTTCGCCGTAGTGACGTTTGGACGGCTCATGTGTCCGGCGCGAAGATAGACGTCGCTCATGAGGCGCGGACGGTTCACCCCGGCGAGGGCCAGGACCCACTCGGTACGGGAATTGGGTGGCCCGCAGCACGCGGCGCGGGCCTCGGGCATGCGGGTCCGTTGCAGCAGGTCGGCGTAGGCGATCGCCGAACAGATCGCGTCCGTGTCGGGATTCTTGTGGCCGATGACCCAGGTGATTCTCTCTGCGTCGCCGGAGGGAGCGGTTGTTTCGTTCACCCGCGTATTTTCGGCGATCCTGTGCGACTTACGACTGAAAAGTTTCCTATTCGGTTCCGAGGACATGGCATTTGCCGAGCCGACCCAACCTTGTCCACGGTCGCACCCAACCCTCTCGGGTCCGGATGTCGCCGAGGTTTATCGCTCCGGCGCTACCTTGCCTTCCCACAGGCAGTTCTCTTTGCGGAGCCGTCCGGCGACTTTTCCAACTTCGTCCGGGGCTTCGCCCGCGAGTAGGTTCACCGACTCGAGAGGATCTCTTTCCAGGTCGAACAACGATTCCTCCAGCAGGCTCTCAGCCGAAATAGTCCGGCTCCGCTCCCGGTTTCCACTTGATGTTGCAGCCGGTGCTCGGATACCAGGGCTCCGGGGTCGGCCGACCGGCCAGCAGATCGTCCACGGCCTTGCGGAGGTCTTCTCCGGTCGCTTCGCCGCCGCGGCCGGGCCGCGTGTCGTCGAACTGGCCCGCGTAGGTGAGCGCCAAGTCGGCGTCGAACAGGTAGAAATCGGGGGTGCAGGCCGCGCCGTAGGCGTTGGCGACGCCCTGCGACTCGTCGTAGAGATAGGGGAAGCCCCACCCGTTTTCCGCCGCGAACTCCACCATCTTGTCGGGCGCGTCGGCCGGGTATTTCGCGACGTCGTTGGCGTTGATGGCGACCGTCTGGACGCCCTTCGAGGCGACATCGGCAGCGAAGGCGCCGAAAGCTTCGGCGAGATGCACGACGAAAGGGCAGTGGTTGCAGACGAAGGCCACGACCAGGCCTTTTCTGCCGACCGTCAGCTCGTCGCGCCGGTAGAGAGTTCCCTTGCCGTCGGGCAGGACGAAGTCGGGGGCCGACTGGCCGGGTTTCAGTTGAAAGGTCGAGGGAACTTCAGCCATGGGTGGAATGAGGCGGAGAGCGGCCGGTAAATCAAATGCAAATCTTGTCGAGTCCAAGTTGACATTCCGGCACGACTCGCCTACATGTCCCGCTCGTTTTTAAAACTGAAATTCCCCGCTGACAATGGCTACTGTAGATGTGATTTTAAAGGAAAAGATCGAAGGACTCGGCGCCGAGGCGGACGTTGTCAGCGTGAAGCGCGGCTTCGCCCGCAACTGTCTGCTGCCCCAGGGCAGGGCCTACGAGGCGACCAAGGGAAACCTTCGGCAGGTGGAGCAGCTGAAGGAGACCCGCGCCAAGCGCGAGGCGGAAGAGCTCGCCAACGCCGAGAACACCGCGACCCGCCTCAGGAAGCTCCGCCTTTCGATCGAGCTTTCCTTCGGGCAGGGCGGCAAGGCCTTCGGGTCCGTGACCACTTCCGACATCGCCAAGCTCATCGCCGAGAAGAGCAAGCTCGACATCGACCGGCATCAGCTGTTGCTCGACAATCCGATCAAGACCACGGGCAGTTTCGACATCCCGGTCAAGCTCCACCCCAACGTGGACGCCTCGGTCACCGTTCGCGTTCTCGCGAAGGACGACGAGGGCGAAGGCGAGGCGGAGGAGGAAGACATGCGACGCTGATCGGGCGATCCCACAAAATCGCGATTTTCATCGAATCGCTTTGCGAAAACGCCGGCGGGTTGCTTAGATAGCCACCCGCCGTTTTCGTTTTCGGACCAAGCCGCCGGAACCGCCCTCGTTTTTCTTCCGCAACCCCGTTCCACCGTTCGCACACACATGCCAGACCCCGCCAGCTCCACGTCGAATCCCTCCACCAAAGCCCACCACGTCGCCGCCGACGGCGACTCCCTCAAAAAGGGACCCCACGGAAGTCGCGGGGACGACCGACGTTCCCCCGTCAGGTCCGGCGGCGCTGAGGATTCGCTGCGTTCCATGCCTCTCAACGTCGACGCCGAACGCGCCGCGCTGAGCTGCATGCTGATAGATCCGAACACGATCATCCCCAAAGCCCTGGAGAAGCTCGCTCCGGGCTATTTCTACATCCCGGCGCACCGGATCATCTTCGAAGCGCTGCTGCACCTCTACAAGACGAGGCCGGAGGGAAAGATCGACCTCGTCGTGCTGAACACGGAGCTCGACCAGCGAGGCCAGCTCGAGGCGGTCGGAGGCGGCAAGACGCTGGCCGACCTGATGGACGACGTGCCGACCACGGCGCTCTTCGAGGATTACGCCGGCTTCCTGAAGGAGAAGTTCGTGCTGCGACGGGTGATTCAGGACTGCACGGAATGCGTCACCGGCGCCTACGGCGCGCCGGAGAACGTCGCCGACTTCCTCGACACGGTCGAGAAGCGCGTCTTGAAAATTCGGGACGAGACCGAGCAGGAGAAGGGGATCGAGGAGATGAAAGTCCACGTTCTCAACGTAATCCAGTCGATCCACGACGCCTACAATTCCGAAGGCGGCGGCGGCGGACTGATGACCGGCTTCAAGGATCTCGACTCGATGACCAACGGATTCCACGGCGGGGAGATGATCGTGATCGCGGCTCGTCCGTCGATGGGAAAGACGTCCTTCGTCATGAACATCGTCGAGAACATCTCGATCCGGAAGGACAACCCGATTCCCGTGGCCGTCTTCAGCCTGGAGATGAGCTGCGAAGCGCTGGTTCAACGGGTGCTTTGTTCGCGTGCCAAGGTGCAGATGCAGAAATTGCGGGGCGGGTTTCTCTCGAAGGCCGATTTTCCCAAGCTGATGGATGTCGCGGGCAAGCTGGCGGAAGCGCCGATCTGGATCGACGACACGCCGGGTCTGACCATCAACGAACTGCAGGCCAAGGCGCGCCGTCTCAAGCAGCAGCACGACATTCAACTGATCACGATCGACTACCTCCAGCTTCTCAAGTCGCCCGACACCGCCCGCCGCGACGGCCGGGAAAAGGAAATCGGCGAGATCTCGGGCGGCATCAAGGGGATCGCGAAGGAACTGAACATTCCCATCATCGTCCTCGCCCAGCTCAACCGCCAGCCCGACTCGCGCGGCGGCAAGCCGCGCATGAGCGACCTGCGGGAATCGGGTTCGATCGAGCAGGACGCCGACCTCGTCGGCTTGTTGATGAGACCCGAGGTCTACGCCGACGACGAAGAGGACCGCGACAGCAAATACGGAGAGGCCGAGTTCATCGTTGCGAAGCAGCGGAACGGACCGACCGGAGAAGTCCCGCTGACCTTCCACAAGGAATTCATGCGCTTCGAGAGCCGGGCGAAGGTGGAAGAATAAGAGAGGGATAAGGGATAAGGCACGGAGGGATTAGGCACGGAGGGATTAGGCACGGAGGGATAAGGGAGAGCTACCCGCTAAACAGCTACCCGCTAAACAGCTACCCGCTAAACAGCTACCCGCTAAACAGCTACCAAAATGAAACCTTGGCAATGGATCCTTTTTTCGATGATCGCGGCGCTCGGCGTCGGGGCGATCGTCAACGCGACCAGCGTGGTTTCGACGGAGCCGGAAATGGTCTACACCCCGGCCGGGGCGGTGCTCGTCGGTATTTTCGACTACATCGGCACGATCTTCATGAATCTGCTGAAGATGGTGATCGTGCCGCTGGTTTTTTCCTCGATCGTCGTGGGTATCGCCGGTCTGGGCAAGACGGCGGGCTTCGCGCGCCTGGGGATGAAGACGGTTGCCTACTACGCGCTCACGAGCTTCTTCGCCATCCTCGTCGGCTTGACGCTGGTCAATCTCTTCCAGCCCGGCTTGGTGGACGGCGAGCCGAACGAGGCGATCCAACGCCAGATCACGGAGAACCAGGACAATTACGCGGGGGCCGTGGCGGGAAAACTGCAAGGCCAGGAAGAAGGCCTGGGCGCGGTAACGAACCTTTTCCTGAGGATGATACCCGAAAACGTCTTCGAAGCCTTCGGGGCCAACGACAAGATGCTGTCGCTGATTTTCGTGAGCCTGTTGACCGGGATCGGGTTGATTTTCATCAGCGCTTCGGGGCGCGGGGCCGTGCTGGAGTTTTTCGAGGGACTGAACGAACTTTCGCTGCTGATCACGAGCTGGATCATGCTGCTCGCACCCATCGGGGTCTTCGGTCTGGTGGCGGAAACGACGGCGCAGACGGGATTGCCCATCGTCGTTTTGCTGGGGAAGTACTTTTTCGTCGTCGTTCTCGCCTTGCTGGCGCACCTCTTCGTAACGCTGCCGTTGATCCTCAAGTTCCTTGGGAAAGTGAGCCCGAGACGCCATTTCTACGCCATGAGAAACGCCCTGATGACGGGGTTTTCCACATCCTCGAGCGCCGCCACCCTGCCCGTGACCATGCGCGGCGTGACGGAGAACGCCGGGGTTTCCGAGCGGGTCTCCAGCTTCGTGCTGCCGCTCGGCGCCACGGTCAACATGGACGGAACCGCCCTCTACGAATGCGTCGCGGTGATGTTCATCGCCCAGGTTCTCGGCTTCGAGATGGCCCTGACGACCCAGTTCGTCGTGGTGGCCCTCGCTCTGCTGACGAGCGTGGGGGTGGCGGGCGTTCCGTCCGCCAGCCTTGTCGCCATCATGATCATCGTCTACAACGTCGGCATTCCCAATGCGGAAGCCGTGATCGGGTTGATCCTGGCGGTCGACCGGCCGCTCGACATGACCCGGACCGCAGTCAACGTCTTCAGCGATTCCTGCGGGGCGGTGGTGGTGGCCGCGTCGGAGGGGGAGGAGCTTTTCGCCGAGACCGACTGATTTTCGCGCGGCCCGATTCTCCCGAAATGCGGCATTGCTTCCCCTGCCGATCCAGCCGTATCGTTGCGGCTCTGCTTTCCAGCGCATCAATCTGAATTTATGGAAAAATCCACCACCCGTAGAAACTTCGTGAAAGGCGCTGCCGCCGCGGCCGCTGCTTTCAACTTCCAAGTCGTTCCGAGCCGCGTGTTCGGCGCCAACAGCAAGATCACGCTGGCCGGGATCGGCACCTCCGGAAAGGGTGCCAGCGACATCGGCCTTTCCGCCGACGCCGGCTTCGAGATCACCCACCTCTGCGACGTCGTCAACGTCGAGAAGTACCCCAACGCCGGAGGCGGCTGGGTCAAGACGCGGGAGAACTTTTCCGACGCCAAGTTCTTCGAGGACTGGCGCGAAATGCTTGAAACCGAAGGCGACAAGATCGACGCCGTCACGGTTTCCACCCCCGACCACGTCCACGCCCACGCTTCCGCGGCGGCGATGAAGAAGGATTGCCACGTCTACTGTCAGAAGCCGCTCACCCACGGCATCTGGGAGGCCCGGATGCTCGCCGACCTCGCCGCCAAGACCGGCGTCGTCACTCAGATGGGCAACCAGGCCCACGCCCAGGACCACATGCGCCGCGTCGTCGAGCTGGTCCGCGCCGGACTCATCGGAGACATCGTCGAAGTCCACGCCTGGACGAACCGTCCCATATGGCCGCAGGCGATCCCCAAGTGGCCGGAAGGGGAGGAAGCACCGGAGCACGTGAACTGGGATCTCTGGATCGGACCCGCGCCCTTCCGCGACTACAGCCCGCAGATCGCGCCCTTCAAATGGCGCGGCTACTGGGACTTCGGCACCGGCGCCCTCGGCGACATGGCTTGCCACATCATGGACGTCAGCTACTGGGCGGCCGACCTCGGGGCACCCACCAGCGTGACGGCGGAGAGCGCCGACGGGCGCGGCGCCCAGACCGATATTTCGCCTCCGACCTGGGCGACGATCGAATACCAGTTCCCCGAGCGGAACAACAAGAAGGCGACGAAGTTCGTCTGGTACGACGGCTACAAGGACGCGGTTTTCAATCCCGAGAAGTGGGCTCTGGAAAGCTCGATCGACGGAGGCAAGATCCGCGAGCGCAATCTGCCTCCGCAGGAAGTTCTCGAAGGCTTCGGCGGCGACGAAAAAAGCGGTTACGGCTGCGTGCTTGTCGGCACCGAAGGCAAGATCTGGTTCAACCGCGGCAAGGACAACTGGACCGTCAAGCCCGGCAGCCTCATGGACGGCTTCGATTTTCCCGAGCCTTCCATTCCCCGCGCCCGCGACCAGGACCCGCACAAGGAGTTCTACGACGGGATCGAGGCCGGAGACCCGAAGCTCCCCGAGTCGAACTTTTCCCACAGCGGCCCCTTCACCGAAATGGTAATGCTCGGCAACCTGGCGGTCCGACTCGACAAGAAAGTCGAGTGGGACTCGAAGAACCTCAAGTCGCCCAACTCCCCCGAGGCGGACAAGCTCGTCAAGCGCGACTACCGCGAGGGATGGGAGCTGGAAGGCTGATTCCCCGTTGCCAATCCGAACGCGAACAAGCGGGAGCCCTTGCCGGCTCCCGTTTTCATAGGAGACTGTTGACATGCGAACATTCCTGCTCCTGACGGCTTTCTGCTCGGTCGCCGCCCTCCAGGCGGCGGACGAGGCCGAGGTGATCGAGGCCTACCGCAGCGGAGATCTCGAGGCCGTCATCGCCGGAACCGAGAACCTCGAGGAGGAATCGGAACTGAAGAATCTCCGAATCCACGCCTTGCAGCGGCGGGGCGAAAACCGTTTTTTCGAAGCCGACATCGAACGGGCCATTGCCGATTTCGACGCGGTGATCGCCATCGATCCGGATCGGGATCCCCATCACTGGCAACGAGGCTTGGCCTATTATTACGCGGAAGAATATAAAAAAGGAAAAGCCCAGTTCGAACGCCACCAGGCCGTCAATTCGCAGGACGTCGAGAACGCCGTCTGGCATTTTCTCTGCGCGGTGAGAGCGCCCGGCGGAGACGTCGAGTCCGCCCGCGAAGACCTCATCCCGATCACCGGCGACGCCCGCGTTCCGATGAAGGAAGTGCACGACTTGTTCGCCGGAAGGGGAACGGTCGACGACGTGCTTCGCGCCGCCGAGCCCGACGACGGCGACGGCGACGGCGACGGCGAAGCCCTCTCCGACCGAGAGAGGAATCACCTCTGCTACGCTCACCTGTACCTCGGGCTCTATTTCGAAGCCACCGGCGACGAGGAGAAATCCGCGAACCACATCCGCAAGGCGGCGTGGGACTACGCCATGGACCACTACATGGGCAGGACCGCCAAGGTCCACGCGACCGTGCGGGGCATCGGCAAGGGCGAGTAGAGCCGCTCGGGGAACGCGGTCCCGCGGAGAGAGCGAGGAAATCCCGGGTTTCAACCGGAGCGGGATGATTTCCGCGGCGAACCGCGCTATACTGGCTTCGGCATGAAACGTTTTCTCCGCCATTTGCTGGAGGGATCGGTGGACGCAATGTTCACCGAAATTCCGAGCGATTTTCATTCCGTCGAAACGGGCGAGCCCTTCGCCGCCTGCGTCGAGTGCGAGGGTGCCTTGACCGGTTTCTACATCATCGAAAAAGCCTTCGTCAACGGCGACGCCCTCTACGAATACGCCCTCTGCGGCGAGTGCCTCCAATCGATTTCCGAAGACCTCTCCAAGGACTCGAAGCGCTGCATCCGGAAATTTCTCGGATTTCGCTACCGAAAATCGAACCTGGATCGCTGCTGGAAGTGCAAGGCCCCCCGGGACGCGGACGGCGAGCACGTCATCTGCGGAGCCTTCAACCACGATCGCATGTTCCAGATGGGCGTTCCGCTCAGCCTGTGCGGCGCCTGTTCGGGGCTCCTCATGGAAAGCCTCTCCAAGCAAACCCGCGACCGACTCGACGATTTCGACCGCGAACATTTCCCGGGACCTCCCGAGTACGAGCTCGATCTCCCCCGGCCGCGAAGACCGGTGTTGATCTAGTCCTCGAACCACCGCGATCGGAAAGGCCCGCGCGGCGTGCTGAACGCCAAGGCCGCCAAGAGCGGGGGCACCCGGGCCACGATCGAGCGCATGATCGCGCTCCCGGAACGGATCGAGGCCCTGCATGCGGAGTATGACGCCGTGAAGGGGCGGCTCTGAGGGCGCCCTCGGCGCTGTCTATCATTGTGGACAGGGGGCGAGCCCCGTGGCAGGGAGCACCAAGGGCCGCCTGGTCGGTTGCCCGAGGGCTTCATGGTTCGTCTCGACGATGAAATCGAAGGGACTTCGCACGCCGCAGAGACCCCCGTTTTTGGCCACGTGCAGATAGATCTCGGTGGTCGAGATGTCCTCGTGCCCGAGCAACTCCTGCACCGTCCGGATGTGGTATCCCGCTTCGAGGAGATGGGTGGCGAAGGAAAAACGCCGAGGGCCGGAGGCGTTTTGGACGGAGCGCACGCGAAGCCCGCAGGGTGCGGACCCGCAGGGTGAGGCTCGCAGGCGGGCGAGCCGAATCAATGGCGCAGCACGTGCGTGGTGACCCGCTTGTCGATCCCGGCCCGGAGCACCGCCTTCCGGATGTTGCGTGAATAGACTTCGCCATGGAGATGGTGGCGCCGCTCGATCCCGCTCTCCGGGTCGGTCGACAGATCCGGAGCGGGAAAGAACCAAAACCATCGCCAGTCCTTCCCGGCGCTCAGCTTCCGTTCGAGCGCATTGGGAAGAGCGACGCCCGGAACGTCGGCCGTCCGATCCCCCTCGTGGACCAGGCGGATCCGCCTCTTCCACTCGGCGATCTCCGGAAGGAGCCCCTTGACCTTTCTCTCCGTCACGATCCAGGAGAGAAAATCCCGCGCCCTCGCCGGATCGAGCAGTGCCCGGGCGAGATCCCGATCGGAGCACTTCTCCCCGGAACGGGCAAGCGTATCCCGCACATGCGTCGCATAGCGGGTGGCGTGGCCGGCATAGCACTGGCGTGTGGTGCGCGCCAGCCCCCGCCGAGCGCCCGCCCGGTCCACCGCGTCCCGGACGCGTTCCTCCACCGGGCGCACGTCTCCGCCTTGCTCGACACAGTAGGAAAGCCAGCGGAGATACCAGCGCATCGCCGCGGTCCACTGGGTCAGCTGCCATTCCTCCCGCGGCTTCTCGAAGACGCTCTCCTTCCAGAATCGGCGGGCCGACTCCCGTCCCGCGGAAAGGTGCCGCCGCAGGCGCCATCGTTCGTACCAGTCGAGGAGGATCTCGAAGCCTCGCTTTCGGGAGTCCGTCAGATCGCGCGAGGCCGCGAGATCGCTCCGCCAGCAGAATCGTGTCGTCTGTGTCGCGTTCATAAGAACACCTTTACCCGAACAGTGTTCACCTCTGCAACAAAAAAATACATGCTTCGCTTTCCCATATATTTCGGATTCGCGAACACTTGGCCGGAGAAGCGAAAAATATCGGTTCCTCGAACTTCTCGAACTATCCGGAGCACCCGATTGTTCGGCAATCCGGAAAACCGATTTTACTGAACTCCCGAAAGGCTTGACAGGACGGGGGATTCCCGATTAACTCAAGAAAACTATCAACCTTTCCTCAACCCAATTCCTGGCCCGACATATCGGAGGGAGGGTTTGAAGAATATTAATGTTAGGGCTTGAATAATGGAGCGAGACCTTGATCTGAAGCCGGGCCTAAAAATTGTTGGTTGCCTGACTGTTGCAGTCCTTACAGTAGTATTTGTTTGGGGGCTTTTCGGAGATGCACTCATTCAACGGTGTTCACTGTATAATAATCAAAGACTCAAGAACCAAGATTTCGAATTCTTTGGACGGATCATCGCCGAATCTGGTGAGCCAATCGAAGGAGTCTCCTTTGTAGCGGAGTGGAAGACCTACCGAGATAATCTTTTCTCATGGATCTTCATGGGGCGCATGGCCAAAAATTCTCTGGAGATCGAGTCGGATTCAGATGGCAGATTTGCAATCACGGGGGTTCGAGGCGTCAATCTGCAGATATTTGACTTCGCCCATCCGAGTTACGAGATAGCCGGAGAGCGGAAGTTTTGGGGATTTTCAACATCATACTCCAGTTCAAGAACTGAAGGGCTGAATATCAACGACCCATTCATCATCAAGATGGCCGCGAAATCGAGCGAAAATCGGCCCTAACAAGGCGTCGATCGTAAGCCTGATCACGTCGCGAGTTGCTTGACTTCCCTGATTCGAATCCTTATCCTGCCATCGAGAGATCGCCCTCTGATCAGGCTACGATGACTCGACGTTCTCGCAAGAAATGAAATTAGTAACGCAACTCACACCTTTTACGTGCGGTTTGGCGTGTATCGAATCGGTTTGTTCTGATTTTGACATAGCTAAAACTGAGGCTGATTTATTAAGGGAATTTAAAAATGAATTATTAAACGGAGTTTCTGATTATGGGAATTTCGGGGCAACTCATGAAGGATTAGTTGATTTGATTTTACAGAAACTAGGATTCGCGACCAACCACCGGAAAGATCACCGACCAGAAGTTTTAAATGAAATTTTCGATAAGTTAGATTTGACTAAGACTGCAATTTTGATTAATGCTAATTTTAATCTGAATTCACACCATTGCGTTAGGTTCGCTGGAATTAAAGAAGATGACGTTTTGTTCGTCATGGACCCTTCCTTCAATGGATCTTCCATTCAGGAATACAGTCTCGCCAACCTCATTGCTTGGGACTACTCTTTTATAATCATCGAACGACCCTGAGCATAAATGACTAATTACTCTTGGATAGTATTTCGGAGGGTTGCCCGAAAGCATCATCAGAATTCCACCAAGGCGAGAACAAGACGGCGCACACAACCCGCCTCCCGCTACGATTTCGTTTTCTGGCGGGTTGTTCGGGACCGTTCCGGGTTCCGTATTCGCGCTCTCGGCGGGCGCGTGGCCTTTGACGTTGTGCCAAGAAATGAAACCCTCTAAAGAAGAACTTGAGTCCGAATTCGGAGAACTTCCCGATGTTCCAATATCATCAGGCTCCACACCTCCAGACGACGACCCTGAATCGGGTGTTAAATTTGATTTTGTTGGTTTCGTCATTGGTAAATATCAAGTGTTTCGCAAAACGAAATTTGGTCAGTTAGTAGAGATTTATGTTTTTCTTTGCGGTTTAGGATTTCCACTTCCAACCCCTTACGACGGGGTTACGGTTGCTTATCGTTCTTTGAATGACTTTTCTCAGATCGCACATCAACAAATTGAATATGGATTCCAAAAGCCGCCAGACCGATTAGTAATAAATCGAGACTCAATACAATCATGGCCACCAAATACAGACCTACCACTAAATTCGGGCCAGTTTCCCACAGGGACAGTAGGGTCTCCTGTATCTGGCTCCCTACTTGGGTAGGCACGAACGCGAAGAATGCGACATAGAGCAATGAAGTCAAACCTAACAAAGGCACAACAAGGCGGCGCACACAACCCGCATCCCGCTCCGAGTCGTTTTCTGGCGGGTTGTTCGTATGGTTTCCGCGTTCCGTATTCGCGCTCCCGGCGGGCGCGTGGCCTTTGACGTTCTGCCGGAAAATCATCGAAACCCCCTTGACAGCGCCACGATGAAAGCCCCAATCATAAACCCAACAACCACGGCCAGCACCATTTCATGGACCTCAAGAGTCTCAACCCCGCCATCCTGATTGCGTTGATCGCTGCTATTAGTTCCTGTATTGGCGCCGTCGTCGTTGCTCTCTCCGGAATGCTGAGAGATCGTGCCAACAGGAGATCCGAGGAGAGAAGAATTATCTACGACATCGCCAGCAAACTCGCTATAGAGCAATGGAAGATGGACGTAGAAAACACGAAAGCGATGAATAAGGAGATCGCAGACCGAGGCGGGATCATGAACATACCAACCGGCGTGAACGAGTTCCGTATGCCCCCGCCGCAGGTGGCGCAAACCGTCAAAAGGATTATCGACGAGATTTACTCTTCCACCCGTCCCAAATCTTGGCGGGCTCGCCTCCAGTCTTGGTGCGCCGCCCGCAAGAAAAAGAAGCCAGAACAAGACGAGCCACACAATCCCTGACCCGCTGTGAGTCGCGAGTTTCATGGCTTTTCCTCCCTTTCCGTGTCTTGGAGTCCGCTCCCGGTCAGGGACGCGTGCTCTTTGACGTTGTGGCATGAAATTACGAATCCAGAGTCTCTCTCTCGTGCTCCTCTGCGTGATTTGTCTGCCGTCCGGAGTCTTTGCGGAGTCACTCATTCCGGCAGAGGTCGCCGGGACCACGGACTATCTGTATAAGCTCAGAGAGGCGTTCCTCGCTTTCAAAACCGAATACGGAATGTTCCCGAACGGGACTGCCGTTGAAATCTGTCAGGTCCTATCTGGCAAGGACATCCGCAGCCAAAATCCTCGGAAGATTGAATTCTATTCGTTTCGAGAGCCCAAAGGTCATTTGTGGTGGAGGAAACCGGGCGATTTGAACTCCGCGGGTGAGCCAATCGATCGCTGGGGGCAGCCTCTCATACTTTCGTATCCGGGGCCTGATGCTATTATCATCTCTTCGGCTGGACCGCCTACTCGACCAAGTTGGACGAGCGGCATGAGCGTTACCATTCCCTGAACACCCCGAAGCCACAACAAGTCGGCGATGGACAAGCCCGATCCCGCTTCGAGTTGATTGACATCCCTGATTCGAATCCTTATCCTCCCATCGAGGCCGCGCTCCCGGATCGGGCTGCCATGCCTCGGACGTTCGCTCAAAGAATGAAAGCCGTGATTCCAGTGCTCACATTTCTTGCACGGCATTTCCTGTTCGTTCTGCTCGCAATGGTCGTGGGCTGCGTCATTTGGACGGCAGCGTATTTCGGGCTTCTGGCACTCGCGACCATCACGAATCAGGGGCTCGGTGGTCCGTTCGCGTTACCAGCAGGGATCATTACCGTTGTCGCGTCGTGCGTTTTCATCGGATGGGGAGTATTCGCGCCGGCATCTGCGACCGGATCGTTATTCTGCGGATTGTTCCGACTGCGGGTTCCGGGGTCAGGCAACATTTTGCAACCTTTTCATTCTTCGGTCAGGTAACGT
>JBBDRG010000083.1:64693-85016 GCA_040905585.1 Verrucomicrobiales bacterium | reverse complement strand
CCGAACCTTCGACAAAACCCGAACCCGAGTCGGAGCCGGTTCCCGAGCCCTCGACAAAACCCGAACCCGAGTCGGACCCGGTTCCCGAACCTTCGACAAAACCCGAACCCGAGTCGGAGCCGGTTCCCGAGCCCTCGACAAAACCCGAACCCGAGTCGGACCCGGTTCCCGAACCTTCGACAAAACCCGAACCCGAGTCGGAGCCGGTTCCCGAGCCCTCGACGGCACCGAAATCGGAAGCGGCCGCCATGCCCCGCGGTTCGAAAGGTGAGGAAAAGCGGTCGAAGGGGCGGCCAGCCCCGGGTTTACCTCCGGAGACCGGCCAGCGCCCCGGAGCGGGCCGCCCCAAAGGAGACAGTCCTGGAAACGGTGGCCAGAACCATTCGAAAGCGAGTGGTATTGAGTCGAGGAAGGAAGAGCAGAAAAATCGGAAGAAGGAACTCCGGTCGCGTCCCGCGCCAAAACCGAAAGCGGGAGAAAGTGTTCCCATGACACCGGTCCCGGAAGCACCGCAGTCCGGAGCGGATCCCGCCGTGTCTTCCCCGGTTCCCGAACTACCGACGGATGCTCCGCTTCCCGAGGTCGAACCGGAAGACTCGCAGGGCGAAGCGGCGGAAGCCAAGGCAGTTCCAGACGCGCAAACCATGCCCTCTCCGGCGACCGGGGAAGTCTCACCAGACGAAGAGCCACCGGTTCCGCCCCAGCCTGATCCACCCATCGAGGGTGCGCCAAGCACAGGTGAGGAGGAACCCGAAAGCACCGACGAATCGGGGATCAAGGTCCAGGATCCGAAGGAGTCAGGCGATGCCGCTGCGAAGCAGGCCAGGAAGCGGGCGAAACAGAAAGCAGCCAGCGCGAAAGGCGAGCGCCGAACTAAGCGACCATAGCGTTCCTGCGACGAGCAAAAGGCGAGAAGGCAGGCCGAGTAGTTGGCGAAAGCGCCACACCGCGGAGCGGCTGGGAGGGCGCGGAAACGGGAACGAGCGAGCCATCAATTCCTTTTAAACCCCCAAAAATCCCCAATGCACACGACCCCGATTCCGAAACTACAACCACAATCTCATCCGGAGAGCGTCAATGGCCGTCTTGCCAAAAGCCTCGACTCGCAAAGAGCCGAGATCATCAATGAATGGCTCGACCAAGTGCGGCAAGACCCTTCCATCCCGACTGATTCGCTGACCTTGGTCCAGGTTCGAGACCATCTTCCCCAACTCTTCGACGATCTAACGGACACGCTGAGCCGCTACGGCAGCGCGGAGGTCGCCGAGCAGTCCGAGAAGGACGGTGAGGAGCACGGCGCCGCCCGCTGGCAGCAGGGCTTCCATTTGCCCGAGATGCTGCTCGAACTGATGCACCTCCGCTCCATCCTCATCCATCGGCTGGGGCTGTTCGAGGCGAACAACGAGGACTTTGGGATGGTCGAGCGGCTTTTTGTCACCGCCACCCTGCACCGATTTCTGGATCTGATGGGAATCAACGCCACCGAACAATTTCTAACTCAAGGATTGCAGGAAAGAGAACGCTCCCCGGCGCTTGCTTGAGATGCCGGCCGAACCACTCCGGCCACGCTTCCTCGCCAATGCTATCAGTTGCTTCTCGTCACTCTGGCTGTCTATTGCCCAATGCCTCAATCGGAGAAAGAAATCTCTTTCTTGAGCGATTCCGAGGACCCCTGGCGAATCGCTTTTCTAGGTGATCACGTGCCGCGCTTGTGCGGCATTGCGACGTTCACGCACGATCTCTGCGAAGCCGTGGCGCAGGCGGCACCGGAGGCGGAATGCTACGTCGTGGCGGTCAACGACCGCGACGAGGGCTACGAGTACCCGCCGCGGGTGCGCTTCGAGTTTCAGGAAGAGGCCCTCGACTCCTACCGGCGGGCGGCGGATTTCCTGAACTTCAACAACGCCGACGTGCTCTGCGTTCAACACGAATTCGGAATATACGGCGGCCCGGGTGGCAGCCATCTCCTGGCCCTGCTCAAGGAAGTCCGCATGCCGGTGGTGACGACGCTGCACACGGTTCTGAAGACCCCTAACCCAATCCAGCGCAAGGTGATGGAGGAACTCGCCGCGCGCAGCGATCGACTTGTGGTGATGGCGGAAAAGGGCGCGGAAATCCTGCGGGAAACCTACGCCATACCGAATTCGAAGCTCGCCATCGTCCCGCACGGAATCCCGGATGTGTCCTTTCTGGACTCGGCCCCGGCCAAGGCACAGTTCGGAGTGGAGGGGCGGCAGGTCCTGCTCACCTTCGGTCTGATCGGGCCGGGCAAAGGGATCGAGCACGTTATCGAGGCGCTGCCGGAGATCGTGCGCGATCATCCGGAGGTGGTCTATCTGGTGTTGGGCGCGACCCACCCGCAGTTGCTGGCCAACGAAGGCGAGCGCTATCGGCTGAGCCTGAAGCGCCTCGCGGAAGATCGCGGCGTGAATCAGCACGTCATTTTCCACAACCGCTTCGTGTCGGCGAAGGATCTGAAGGAGTTCATCGCAGCGACGGACATCTACGTGACGCCCTACCTCAACGAAGAGCAGGTGACTTCCGGAACTCTGGCCTACGTCTTCGGGGCGGGAAAGGCAGTGGTGTCGACTCCCTACTGGCACGCGAACGAACTGCTGGCGGACGGGCGGGGCGCCCTGGTGCCTTTCCGCGACCCGGCGGCGATCGCGGAGGCGGTGCGCGGCCTGCTCGACGACCCGGCCCGGATGGAGAAAATGCGGCGCGATGCCTACGCGATCGGCCGCGGAATGATCTGGCCGGCGGTGGCCGAGCGCTATCTCGAAGTGTTCCGGCACGCCCGGGCGGAACGACAGGCGACACCCCGTGCCGCCTTCGCCGACTGGACGCTCCACAGTCGTCCCGAAGCGCTGCCGCCCCGGCGTCTCGATCACGTGATCCGCATGAGCGACGGAACGGGGATTTTCCAGCACGCCATCTTCAACGTGCCGAACTTCCACGAAGGCTACTGCACCGACGACAATGCCCGCGCCTTCATCCTCTGCAATCTGCTCGACGATCTGGGCGATCGCCCTCCCGCGGGCAACTTGAACAAGCTCGCCACGGGGTATCTCGGCTTTCTCGCGGCGGCGCTGGACTACGACAGCGGACGATTCCGCAACTTCATGAGCCACGGCCGTCGCTGGCTCGAAGAAGCCGGCAGCGAGGACAGTCACGGCCGCGCCCTCTGGGCCGCCGGAATCGGTGCGGGCCGGTGCCGCGACGAAGGACACGGCAGGCTCTCCGCCCAGTTGTTCGAACGCGGCCTGCCGGTGGTGGGGACCTTTTCCTCGCCGCGGGCCTGGGCCTTCGCCCTGCTCGGCATTCACGAGTATCTGCGGCATTTTTCCCGCACCGCCGAAATCGACGGCATTCGGAAACTGCTCGTCGGAAAACTAGTGGCGTGCTGGGACGGGTGCGCGATGGAAGACTGGCCTTGGTTCGAGGAAAGCGTGACCTATGAAAACGCTCGCCTGAGCCAGGCGCTCCTGCTCGGGGGCCAGTGGATACCGGATCGCACGGCGTTCCGCATCGGACTGAGGTCCCTCCGTTGGCTCGCCTCGATTCAGACGACGCAGTCCGGCTGCTTCCGGCCCATCGGCAGCAACGGGTTCTACGTGAAAGACGGGACGCGGGCGGATTTCGATCAACAGCCCGTCGAGGCCCAGGGCATGGTCTCCGCCTGTCTCGAGGCGCACCGCGCCACCGGAGACGAATCCTGGTTGGACGAGGCCAAGCGCGCCTTCGAGTGGTTCCTGGGCCGCAACGATCTCGGCATCCCTCTCTACGACTTCATCAGCGGCGGCTGCAGCGACGGTCTCCACGAGGACCGCGTCAGCGAAAACCAAGGCGCCGAATCCACCCTGGCCTTCCATCTCGCCCTCGCCGAAATGAACGCGGCCGAACAGCTGGTCTCCCATCCCAACCTTTCTCCCCTCGACGATACCTCGCCATGAACTCCATTCGTCTCCGCCGCCACGAGGTCACGCTGGTCCCCGAGTGCGCCCGCGTCATCATTCGCCCCTTCATCCCGGGCGAGAAGCCGCACCTCGCCGCCGTCATCGAACGCGCCATGGCGCTCGACGAAAACGACGTCGGTTGCCAATTGTCTCGGGTGCTCGGCGAATTCGACGATCGTCACTTCGACATCGAGTCGATCCTGCTGGCGCACTTCGAATTAGTGCGTCGCCACGTGCCGAGCGAGCAACCGCTCTCACACGAACGGCAACTGCTGATCGGCGCCCTTTTTTCCGGCGAGTACGCCCTCGAATCCGCTGCGATCTTCAATCCCTCGATCGTGCCGCATCCCGATCAGAGCGAGGTTCCCGAAGGCAGCCTGAGATTCATCATGAGCCTGCGCGCCACGGGCGAAGGACACATCTCCTCAATCGAGTTCCGGGCCGGAACGATCGGGAAGGACGGGCATATCACGCTCGACCCGGTGTCCCGATTCGTGACCGCGCCGGAGATCATTCCGGATCCCAGTTATCAGAAGATGAGCTTCCTCATCAAGCTGCGCGAAATGGGAGTCGACGACAGGCACGCCGAAGAAGTGTTCTCCCCCCTCCAAGCCCGCTTCACGCGCAGCGATCTCAACAAGAGCGTGGGCACGGTCCGTCATCGCCATCAGCCGCCCTCTCACGAACTGAGTCACACGCTCGAATCCATCCAGTGGTTGGCCGACTCGAACTACGAAGTGCGTTTCTCGAAAGATCTCGCGATCAGCGAGCGCATCGTTTTCCCGGTGTCGCCCAATGAAACCAACGGGATCGAAGACGCGCGCTTCGTACGCTTCGTCGAAGACGACGGCTCGATCATCTACTACGCGACCTACACCGCCTACAACGGTCACGAAATCCTGCCCCAGCTCATGGAGACGCGGGACTTTCTCCATTTCCACATCCTCACGCTCAACGGAGACGCGGTGCAGAACAAGGGCATGGCTCTCTTCCCGCGACGCATCGACGGGCGCTACGCCATGCTGTCCCGCCAGGACAACGAGAACCTCTTCATCATGTTCTCGGACAGCCCCCATCACTGGAGCAATCCGGAAATCATTCTGCGTCCGTCCGCGATGTGGGAGTCGGTCAAGATCGGCAACTGCGGATCCCCCATCGAGACCGAGGCTGGATGGCTGGTCCTCACCCACGGAGTCGGCCCGATGCGAAAATACTGCATCGGTGCCGTGCTGCTCGATTTGGACGACCCGTCCCGGGTCATAGGGCGCCTCCAGGAGCCGCTGATCGCGCCGGAAGGGGCGGAACGCGAAGGCTACGTGCCCAACGTGGTCTACAGCTGCGGGTCGCTCCTGCACGGACGGGACCTGGTCCTGCCGTTCGCGGTGAGCGACCGCGCCTCGGCCATCGCCAGCGTGTCGCTCGACGATCTGCTGGCGGCGCTGCAGTCCCAGACGCAGACGGCCCCGTGCTCGACGTGAGGCCGCATCTCCCGGATCCCGTTCCCCGGGGCCGATAAGGAACCAACCTCGCCCGCCCCCGCCCTCGCGATGCGAACCTGCGTCTTCCGATCGGGTGGCAGAGGGGAATTCGATGTCGCAAAATCGGTGGCAGGCGGCTCATCGGATCGTGATAGACTGGCATCATGACCACCCGCTCTCGACCCGCCTCGGCAAGCCCGATCACACGGAAGATCCCGCCAGCCGTCACGACTGTTTCGCTGCCGAATCCGGACACCATGTACGAAGCTATCGTGAATCGCGATGCGTCGTACGAAGGGCTGTTCGTGATGGGGGTGCGCACGACGGGCATTTTCTGTCGTCCCACCTGTCCCGCGCGCCGGCCACGGCGCGAGAACGTGGAGTTTTTCCCCCGAGCGGGGGATGCCCTGGCCGCCGGTTACCGTCCCTGTCAACGCTGCCGCCCGCTGGATGCCAAGGGGAGCACGCCCGACTGGTTGCAACCGCTGCTCGACGCCGTGGAAGCCGATCCCCGACGTCGATGGACAATGGACGAAGTGGCGGATTTCGGCGTCGCTCCCGCCAGGGTTCGGCGGTGGTTTCAGACCCACCACGGAATGACGTTTCTGGCCTACCTTCGCGCGCGTCGACTCGGCCAGGCATTCTCCCGGATCCGGGACGGCGCCAAAGTACTCGAGTCGGCGATGGATGCGGATTTCGATTCGGTGAGCGGGTTCTGCGAGGCCCTGCGACGCGCGACGGGTCGATCGCCGCGCGAGTTGCGCGGCGGCGCGGCCCTGCAAGTGGCGCAAATTTCCTCCCCCCTCGGTCCCATCATGCTGGCGGGCGACGAATCGGCAGTGCATCTGGTCGAGTTCCGGGATCGACGCATGCTGGAGACCCAGTTCACGGTGCTGGAAAAGCGGCTGGGGGTGGTGTTTTTCCCGGGGCAAACCGATCCCATGCGAGCCATCGCCGACGAGCTGACCGAGTATTTTGCCGGTGATCTGCGGAACTTCAATACGGCCATCGCTTTTCCGGGGAGCGCGCACCAGCAACAGGTGTGGCGGGCTCTGCTACGGGTGCCCTACGGCGAAACCCGGAGTTACGGTGAATTGGCCGCCAGTCTCGGGCGCGCCTCCGCAGTGCGGGCCGTGGGCCGGGCGGTGGGCGAAAATCGGCTGGCCATTGTCCTGCCGTGCCACCGCATCGTCGGGGCCGACGGTCAGCTGACAGGTTACGGCGGCGGATTGTGGCGAAAGCGATTTTTGCTGGCCCACGAGGGCGGCACGGAACCGGGACGACCGCTGTAGGCCGCTCCCGCCGATCAGTCCGCCTTCGTCTTGCCCGACCCCGCCGTCGCGAGAGCGCGACGCTCTTTCTCCGCGTCGAAGTCGGGGTTGGGCTGGTCCGGCACCGGCGCCGCGACCGCTTCGCGCCACTGTCGCAACTCGCTTTGCAATTCGGCCAGTTTCTCACTCCGCGAATCGCTCAGGTCGTTCTCTTCCCCGACGTCTTCGGGCAGATGGTAGAGTTCGAATTCGTTCCTCTCGAAATACTCGTGCAACTTCCAGTCGCCTTTACGAACGATCGAGCAGGGACGGCTTCGGAACAGCGGATCGCGTTGCTCGTCCACGACCTTCGGATAGCTCTGAAGATAAGCCGGAAAATGCCAGAAAATCGACCGGTCTGCCAGCTCGACCGGCTCGCCTTTCAGCAACGGCACCAGACTGACGCCGTCCAGAGTCTGGTCGCCGGGCAGTGCCGCGCCGAGCATCTCGCAGATAGTGGGATACAAATCGACGCCGGTAACGGGCACGTCGCTCGTTCGTCCCGGCTCGACCACGCCGGGCCAGTTCACGAAGAAGGGCACGCGGATTCCGCCTTCGTAGTAGGTGCCCTTGTAGCCCTTCAGGGGCGCCATGTCCGTTGCCGGCCCGTAGCCGCCGTTGTCGGAACCGAATACGATGATGGTCCGGTCGCGGGAACCGGTTTCTTCGAGCGCTTCGAGAATGCGCCCCACTCCCTGGTCGACCGCTTCGATCATCGTGGCCATGGCGACATGATCGTGAAGCGCACCCGCTTCCTTGGCCTGGTATTTTTCCACGAGTTCTTTCTTCGGATCGAGCGGCGTGTGGACGGCGAAGTGGGTCAGGTAGAGGGCCCAGGGGCTAGCGGCATGCTCCCGGACGAAGGCCTCGGCCCGATCGCTCAGCGTATCGGTGAGATACTCGTCCTTCGGCGCGTCGTCCAGGCCCGGTCCGTCCGGATGCGGAGGGTAGTAGCCCTTCGGTGGACTCCCGGCGTGCGTGCCGCCGACGTTGAGGTCGAATCCGTAGTCGAGCGGATCCTCGCTCAAATGCCACTTGCCCATGCTCGCCGTGAGATATCCGGCGTCCCGGAGGCGCTCCGCCCACGTGACGATGGACGGATCGAGGGTGGCCACGCCCGGCACGTGGAGGAGCCGCCGGTGGGCCGACTGGCCGCGCGGTCCCGTGCCCACGTTGTAAATCTCGTGGCGCGGCGTATACTGGCCGCTCAAAAGGCAGGCCCGGGCGGGGGCGCAGTTCGCCGCTCCGGAATAGGCGTCGGTGAAGACCATGCCGCCCTCGGCCAGCCGGTCGATGTTCGGCGTTTCGTAGAAGTCGGATCCCATGAACCCGGCGTCCCGCCAGCCGTAGTCGTCGAGATAAATGAACAGCAGGTTCGGTTTGTCCTCCGCGAGAAGACTGCCCGCGAGGCCGGCGAGGACGATGAAAAAGAGTCGCATTGAACGGTTGAAGCCGAAAAATCTCTAAAAAGCAAGCCCAAGCGGCGGGGGGCGGACCGGCTGCGGCGCCGTCCGGCGGGGGGCCCGCTCCGTCTCGGAATGGCGCGCGCCCGAATTCCAGTTGAATTTACTTCATATTTCCTAAATACTTTAGGGTCACCATCCCACCCTTTTATTTCCATGGCCGCCGATTACAACGAAGAGCACGTCCGCTCGCTGGAGCCCCGGGAACACATCCGGCTGCGACCGGGAATGTACATCGGCAAACTGGGAGACGGATCCTCCCAGGACGACGGCATTTACATTCTGCTCAAGGAGACCGTCGACAACGCCATCGACGAGTTCGTCATGGGCAACGGCAAGCAGATCGACATCGAAATCGAAGAGGGGTTCGTCCGCGTCCGGGACTACGGCCGGGGCATCCCCCTGGGGAAGCTCAAGGACTGCGCCTCCATTATCAATACCGGCGCCAAGTACGACAGCGAGGCGTTCAAGAAGTCGGTGGGGCTCAACGGCGTCGGCATCAAGGCGGTGAACTTCCTCTCGGACTTCTTCGAGGTCGCCTCGTTTCGGGACAAGAAAACCAAGGGAATCACCTTCGGCAAAGGGCTGCTGACCGACGAGATGAAAAAGGCCGTCCCGAGCGACGAACCGAGCGGGACCCTGGTTTCGTTCGAGCCGGACGAGGAGATCTTCGGCCCCTTCGAATGGAATCTCGAGTTCGTCGAGACGATGTTGCGCAACTACGCCTACCTCAACACCGGGCTGACGCTGACGCTCAACGGGAAGAAATTCAAATCGAAGAACGGTCTGCTCGACCTTCTCAACGAAAATCTGGAGGGTTCCCAAAAACCCATCTACCCGATCGTCCACCTCGCCGACAAGGACATTGAAGTCGCCTTCACCCACACGGAGCAGAACGGCGAGGAATACTACAGCTTCGTCAACGGCCAGCACACCACCATGGGAGGAAACCACCTCTCCTCGTTTCGCGAGGCCTTGGTCAACACGGTGCGCACGCACTTCAAAAAGCAGTACGAAGCCTCGGACATCCGCTCCGGGATCGTCGCGGCCATCAGCGTGAAGGTCGAGGACCCGGTGTTCGAGTCCCAGACCAAAACCAAGCTCGGCTCCATGCACATGGCGCCCAAGGGCGAAACCATCCGGACCTTCGTCGGCAACTTCGTCGGCCTCCACCTCGACAATCATCTTCACCGCACCAAGGGAACCGCGGACGCCATGGTCGAGAAAATCCAGCGTTCCGAACACGAGAGGAAGGAGATGAAGGGCATCAAGAAACTGGCCCGGGAGCGAGCCAAGCAGACCAAGGTCCACAACAAGAAGCTGCGCGACTGCCGGGCGCACTTCAATTCCAAGCACAAGCTCGCCGAGCAATCGACCCTGTTCATCACCGAGGGCGATTCCGCGAGCGGCTCGATCACCAAGGCGCGGGACGTCGATACCCAGGCCGTTTTTTCCCTGCGGGGGAAACCGCTCAACTCGTACGGAATGAACCGCAAAGTCGTTTACCAGAACGAGGAGTTCAATCTGCTCCAGGCGGCCCTCGGGATCGAAGACAGCATCGACGACCTCCGCTACAACCACGTGGTTCTCGCCACCGACGCGGACGTGGACGGGATGCACATCAGGCTGCTGACGTTGACGTTTTTCCTCCAGTTTTTTCCGGACCTGATTCTGGACGGTCACCTCTACATCCTCGAAACGCCGCTCTTCCGCGTCCGCAACAAGAGGGAGACCCGCTACTGCTACACCGACGAAGAGCGGGAAGCCGCGCTGCGGGAAGTGAAGAATCCGGAGATCACCCGCTTCAAGGGTCTCGGCGAAATTTCGCCCGACGAGTTCAAATTCTTCATCGGCGACAAAATCCGACTCGCCCGCGTCGAAATGCCTCCGAAGCCGAAAAACCTTCAGGAGCTGCTGGCTTTCTACATGGGCAAGAACACGCCCGAGCGCCAGGAATTCATCATCAAGCGGCTGAAAGTGGAGAACGACATCATCGAAGACGAGGAAGAAGAACGAGCCGAAGTGGAAGCCGCCGCGACCGCCGCGTGAAGAGACTCCTAATCCTAATCCTAATCCTAATCTTAATCCTACTCCCTCCCAAAGAACCACGACTCTCATTCCAAGTCCCCCGTCATCGCCCCCTATGAGCAACTTCGATCACGAAAAACTGGAGGTTTACCAGAAGTCGATCGAGTTCGTGTCCCACGCGACCGAGCTTCTGGAGCGGATTCCCAGAGCTTCCTCGATATGGAGCCAGCTCGATCGCGCCTCCACCTCCATCCCGCTGAACATCGCCGAGGGGAACGGAAAATGGTCTGCCAAGGACCGATGCCGGTTTCTCGACGTTGCCCATGGTTCTGCGCTGGAGTGCGCTGCCGCCTTGGACGTTTGTGTCGCCAAAGGCTCCCTCGAACGAAGCCGCGCGACGGCGGAAAAAGAAACCCTGGCGGGAATCGTTCGGATGCTGATCGGTCTGATCAAGGCGAACGATCCCGAGCGCACCTTCGGAAAGCTTCGAGGAGTCGGTGACCGGGAGTAGGAGGAAGAGTAGGATTAGGAGGAAGAGTTAGAAAAAAAACCGATGCACGAGATCGACACCAACACCTCGCTCAAGGGCATGTATTCGGAATGGTTTCTGGATTACGCCAGCTACGTGATTCTCGAGCGCGCCGTTCCGCACATCAACGACGGGCTCAAGCCGGTGCAGCGCCGCATCCTCCACTCGCTCAAGGAAAAGGACGACGGGCGCTTCAACAAAGTGGCCAACATCATCGGCCACACCATGCAGTACCACCCGCATGGCGACCAGGCCATCGGGGACGCGCTGGTGAACATGGGGCAGAAGGAACTCGTCGTCGAAACCCAGGGAAACTGGGGGAACATTCTCACGGGGGATTCGTCGGCCGCGCCACGCTACATCGAAGTCCGCCTCTCGAAGTTCTCCAACGAAGTTCTTTTCAACGCCAAGACCACCACCTGGGCCGCCAGCTACGACGGCCGCAACAAGGAACCGGTCACGCTCCCCGCCAAGTTCCCCCTCGTGCTCGCCCACGGTGCCGAAGGCATCGCGGTGGGTCTCGCCTGCAAGATCCTGCCCCACAATTTCATCGAGCTGATCGACGCCTGCATCTCGGTGCTGCGCAAAGAGCCCTTCGAAATTTTTCCCGACTTCCCGCAGGGCGGCATCGCCGACATGTCCGACTACAACGACGGCCTCCGGGGCGGTCGAATCCGGGTCCGCGCGAAGATCGAGAAGGTGAAGGCGCGCCACCTCGTGATCCGGGAGATCCCCTTCGGCACCACGGCCTCCAGCCTCAGCGAGTCCATTCTGAAAGCCATCGACCAAGGCAAATTGCGGGTGTCGAAAATCGAGGACTGCACGGCCGAGAATGTCGAGATCCACGTCTACCTGCCGAGCGGCACGAACGCGGATCAGACGCTGCAGGCGCTCTACGCCTTCACCGACTGCGAAGTCGGCATCTCGCCGAACGCCTGCGTCATTCAGGACAACAAACCCCGATTCCTCGGCGTCTCAGAGATCCTGAAGCACTCGGCCAGGCAAACCAGGGAACTCCTGAAACAGGAACTCGAGATCAAACTCGGCGAACTGGAAGAGCGCTGGCATTTCTCCAGTCTCGAGAAGATCTTCATCGAGAAACGCATCTACCGCCGCATCGAAGAGTGCGAAACCTGGGAAGCCGTCATCGCCGAAATCTGGGAGGGCCTTCGCCCCTACCTCGGGATGCTCCGGCGCGAGGTGACCGAGGACGACATCGTCCGGCTCACCGAGATCAAAATCAAGCGCATCTCGAAGTTCGACTCGTTCAAGGCCGACGAACTGCTTCGCGGGCTCGAAGACCAGATCGCGGAGACCAGGAAGCACCTTCGCGGGCTGACCCGCTACACCGTCAAGTGGTACGAAGGCCTCAAGGAACGCTACGGCAAAGGCCGGGAGCGCAAGACCGAACTGGCCACTTTCGACCGCGTCGACGCCAAGCAGGTCGTCGTCGCCAACGACACTCTCTACGTGAACCGCAAGGACGGCTTCGCCGGCTACTCCATGAAGCGGGACGAAGCCGTCGAGAAATGCTCGCGGATGGACGACATCATCGCCTTTTCCCGCGACGGCACCATGCGCGTCGTCAAAGTCGCCGACAAGGTCTTCATCGGAAAGGACAACCTGCTGCTCCACGTCTTCAACAAGGAGGAACCGAAGTTCTACAACATGATCTACCGCGACGGCCGGGGCGGCAGAGCCATGGCGAAGCGGTTCCAGGTCTCCGGCGTCACGCGCGACAAGCTCTACGACCTCACCCACGGAAAGGCCGGCACGCGCGTCCTTTGGCTGAGCGAACACGACACGGAAGAGGACGCCGAGGTCATCGTCCGCGTGCATCTGAAATCCGACCTTCGCCTGAAGAACTTCCAGATCGACTTCCGCTTCGCCGACCTCGCCTTCAAGGGACGCGGCGCCAAGGGAAACATCCTCACGAAACATCCGGTCGACCGAGTTTCCCGCATCGCCAGATCCGAGCAGGACGAAATCGCGGGGCGGGCCGCGTCCGAAACTTCCGAATCGGCGGCGCCTAAGAAGGCACCGGCGAAAAAATCGTCCGCCCGCCCGAAGAAGAAGGGCTAATCCTCCGGCGCCGGGCCGCCTGACTTTTCGTAACTTTTTCCGGCGGCCAGCCCACCCTTCCGGGATGTCGGCACGACCGCCACAAAAAACGCTGTTTTTCCCGCGAGATTTTGCCAATCTTTAAGCCGACTTCCAGCATGAGCGAGCCCCGAACCATTCTTGTCTCTGGCCTCTCGAGGGGTCTCGGCCGGGCCATGGCGAAATCCTTCGCCGAGCGCGGACACCGCGTGGCCGGTTGCGCCCGGAACCGGGAAGCCCTCGAGAAACTGCAAGCCGAACTCGGCGAACCCCACTTTCTCCGCCTCGTCGACGTCAGCGACGACGAGGCTGTCGCCAAGTTCGCCGAGACTGTTCTGAGGGAGGTCGGCGTTCCCGACATGCTCGTCAACTGCGCCGGGATCATCAATCGGAACGCCCCGCTCTGGGAGGTCCCGTCCGACGAATTCTCGAAAGTGGTCGACGTCAACATCAAGGGCGTGGCCAACATGATCCGCCACTTCGTTCCCGCGATGATCGCCAACGGCAGCGGGATCATCGTCAATTTTTCCAGCGGCTGGGGTCGCTCCACGTCGCCGGAGGTCGCTCCCTACTGCGCGACCAAGTGGGCCATCGAGGGCCTGACGCGGGCGCTCGCCCAGGAGCTGCCGCCGGGGCTCGCGGCGGTGCCGTTCAATCCCGGCGTCATCGACACCGAGATGCTGCGCAGTTGCTTCGGCGACACCGCCTCCAGCTACCCGAACGCGGAAGAATGGGCGAATACCGCGGTGCCGTTTCTGGAGCAGATCGGCGCCGACGACAACGGCACTCCCCTCACCTGTCCCGGCCACTGATCCGCTCGCGGTAGGAATCGCGGAGCCCCTTTCCCCAGAAAAGGACCACGCAACCGACCACCTCGACCTCGAAGGTCTTGAACCTCGCCGCCAGGACCTCCATGACCGCGCCGAGCGTGTCCTTCGAATTCGAGAAAATGCCGCGGCGGTTGTAGAATCGCATCACGCATCGGGCCAGCAACGGGCGCTGGATGTCCTTCCCCAAAAGCGTGGCCCCGAAGACGACGCCGCCGTCTTCGAGATGCGGCGCGAGGTTGTCGAAAACCTTTTCGGCCTTGGTTTCGATCCGGCCCGGGAGGCAGTGCAGGAGGTAGTTTACCGCGATGGAATCGAATTTTTCCACGCTCCGCTCGAACGGTTCGAGAACGTTGTGCTCGTACGTCTCCGGGCGATGCCCGGAAATGCGGGCGGACGCCTTTTCCAGACACGCCCGGTTGATGTCGAGCAGAGCGACCCGCGGTTGGGCCGATTCCGGCCGAACCGATTCCGGCCGAACCGATTCCGGCCGAACCGCGTCCAGTTCCGGAAGCGTCTTCTCCAGAAAGTAGCCCGTTCCCGCGCCGACTTCGAGATGGTTGGCGGAAAGGTGCTCCCGATAGAGATCTTCCAGTTTCTCCGTCGGACATTTCCAGATCCGCGGGTTGGAAAGGCCGAGAACCCACCAGTCGTAGAAGTCCAGCCTCCGCTTGGTGTAGACCGCGTGGGCGCGGTCTACGTCCGATAGTTCAGCCTTCATGGAAATCAGCGGTCAAAGGGGTATAGTCGGAGACTCAACCCCGTTCGATGCCCTGCGGCAAGTCGCGTTTTGCCGCTCCCCCCCCGCTTCTCGCGTCGACCGCCAGTCAGAGATGGATTCGCTCGAACAACGCATGGACCAACTGAAGATCCGCGAGGAGGATCTGGAAGAACGGTTCGTGCTTGGCTCGGGAAGCGGCGGCCAGAAGATCAACAAGACCGCCTCCTGCGTCTACCTGAAGCATCTCCCCTCCGGCCTCGAGATCAGTTGCCAGGAAAGCCGCTCCCGGGAAAGGAATCGGGAAATCGCCCGCGCCCGCCTCTGCGAACACTTCGAAGCGTTGGCGGCCGAGCAAAAGCAGCGGCGCGCCCGCGAACGCGCCCGGAAGCGATACCAGAAACGCCGTCCGTCCAAGGCGGCCAAGGCGCGGAAACAAAAGCAGAAGCAGATGCGCTCCGAAAAGAAGAAGTATCGCCGCAAACCGACCGACTGAAGATTCGGTCAAGGGCTTCGCATCGACCGTTCAACGAAATCAGCACCAAAAACGCGCTTGGCGCGCGCGCCTATGTGCCGATAGTTAGGGAGACTGTTGAAAAACTCTGAAACGAAAAATCGATCGGATGGAGCAAGGGAAAATTCCGGCTTCGCCGTAGGTTGGCCAAGATCGCCCCTGCGGGCCGCAGCCCTTTTGCCCGCTGGCCGCGTTGCTCCTCAGTCAGGTAGCAGGCTACGTTGCTGTCGCTTCGCTCCCCCCTTCGGGCAACCTCCGGTTGGCTGTCTCCACCGCTATCGCGGTGTCGGCTCCTTCGTCGCGCCTTGCCAACGGACAAAATTGCTCGCGGTTTTCCATTCCATAGTTTTTCAACAGTCTCCTAGCCCACCCGCCGAACTCAGCCGAATCGACCTTGCATGGCTTCCTTCAAGAAACGCCCCGAGTCCGTGATCATCGCCGACCTTTCCCCCCGCGTCGACTGTGGCCGCTATCCCACCAAGCGCGTCGCGGGAGAACGCTTGGTTGTGGAAGCGGACATCTTTGAAAACGGGCACGATCAGCTCGTCGCCCGCCTCGGCTGGCGCAAAGCGGGCGAAGCCGCGTGGACGGAGATCCCCATGCACCACGTCGACAACGACCGCTGGAGCGCGGAACTGGCCTTCGAGGAAACGGGAAGGCACGAGGTCACCGTGACCGCGTGGGCCGACGATGTTCTCACTTGGCTTCACGATTTCGAACGGCGGCTCGTCGGCGATCAGGAGAACTTCGACACGGAGATCGAGGAAGCCCGCGTCATTCTCAACAAGGCGGCGATCCGCGCCGCCAGCCACAAGGCTTCCGAGGACGCCGAGGCGATCGAGGACCTCACCACGCAACTGATGAAGACGGCGCCGGGCGACGTCCCCGCTTTGATGGACAATCCGGACGTCCTGGCCCTCCTGGCGCGCTGGCCGAACCGCTCCCGCGCCACCACCGCGAAGGAGCCTATCCAGGTCGCCGTCGAGACCAAGGGATCGGCCTTTTCGGCCTGGTACGAGTTTTTCCCCCGCTCCGCCGAGGGCGTCGAGGGAAAGCATTCGACCTTTCGCGACTGCCTCCCGCGGATCGAAGACGCGAAGGCGATGGGATTCGACATCGTCTATTTTCCCCCGATTCATCCGGTCGGCGTCACGCACCGCAAGGGAAAGAACAACTCGGTGACCTGCAGCCCGGACGACGTCGGGTCGCCCTGGGCCATCGGCAGCGAAGAAGGCGGTCATCGCGCGGTCGAGCCCTCCCTCGGAACGATCGACGACTTCGTCTGGCTTGTCGGCGAAGCCCGCGAGCGAGGCATCGAGATCGCGCTCGACTTCGCCCTCAACTGCTCGCCGGACCATCCCTACGTCAACGACCATCCGGAGTGGTTCTACCGCCGCCCCGACGGTTCGATCAAGTACGCCGAGAATCCGCCCAAGAAGTACCAGGACATCTACCCGCTCGATTTCCTCTGCGACGACTGGGCGGAGCTCTGGCAGGAACTGCGCGACGTCGTTCTCTTCTGGGTCGACAAGGGCGTCCGGATTTTCCGGGTCGACAACCCGCACACCAAACCGGTCTCCTTCTGGGAATGGTTCATCGCCGAGATTCACCGCGTGGACCCCGAGGTCGTTTTTCTGAGCGAAGCCTTCACGCGTCCGAAGATGATGCAGACGCTCGCCAAGGCGGGCTTCACCCAGGGCTACACCTATTTCACCTGGCGCGAAACGAAGGCCGAATTGACCGACTACGTCACCGAACTCGCCAAGGGACACATGCGCGATTACTTCCGCCCCAACTTCTGGCCGAACACGCCGGACATTCTGCCCTTCCACCTCCAGCACGCCCCGCCGTCCGCCTTCAAAATCCGCGCCGCCCTAGCCGCGACGCTGTCCTCGTCGTGGGGGATCTACTCCGGCTACGAGCTGTGCGAAAACGAGCCGCTTGCCGGCCGCGAGGAGTATCTCGACAGCGAGAAATACCAGATCAAGGCACGCGACTGGAACCAACCGGGCAACATCAAGGAGTTCATCGGTCGCCTCAACCGGGCTCGGCGGGAGAACGCCGCGCTCCAGGAATACGCCAACATCGACTTCGTTCCCGTCGACAACGACCAGATGATCGCCTACTACAAGTGGTCGCCCGACCGGGAAAACATCGTGGTCATGGTGGTCAACCTGGACCCGCGCCACCGTCAGGAATCGTTGATCCATCTGCCTTTGGCCGACATGGGACTGCAACCCGGCAACGAGTTCGAGATGGTGGATTTGATCTACGAAGACACCTACGCATGGCGTGAATCCACCAACTTCGTGTCTCTTGACCCGCGCACCAAGCCAGTCCACCTGTTCAGGTTGAGGAAGCCGTGACCCCGCCTGGGGGACGGCTTCCCTTCACTTTCAGGAACCCGTGTATCACCCATGCGCCAACGCTTTCTCACCTTCGCCGTTCTCGGCATCATTCTGATCGGCATCGGAGAATGGAATCTCCGGACCCGCAAGATCGAACCGCTCTCCCGCCTCAACGACTTCTGGCGGGAATTCTGCGTGGGCAACGCGGGCGACCGCATCGGCGATCCCGCCGTCACCGTGGTGAGGATCAACGACGACTACGAGCCGCTCAGCATCGGCGAGGACAAACCGTCCGACCAAGCCGATCTCACTCGCCTCGACTACGCCACGATCCTCGGCTTCGTCGCCAAGCTCGATCCGAAATCGGTTGCCTTCCTTCCCACCCCGAGCTTCGACGAGAGCCGCGTCCTCAACAAGACCGACATCGTCCCGCTCAAGGGCGCCGCCATGCAGCTACCCCGCCTCCAGGTGGCCACGGTGGTTTCGGACGACGGCGAGGGAGCGAAAGAAGAATCTCCGGTGGAGTATCCGACGCTGACCCTCGACGGCGAGCCGGAAGCGATACTCACCTTCACCCGGACCGTCCGCCATCCCGACGACCAGATCATCGCCAACGGCGACCCGGCTTTCAAGTCGATCGCGTCGGCCCGGGAGTTGACCGGGGAGCAAGAAATCCGCGTGCCCCTCGTCGCCCGCTACCGGGACGAGATCGTTCCCTCGATCGTGCTGACGGCCGTGGCCGACCACGCCGGCGTCCCGCTCGAAGACATCGTCGTCGACTTGAGCGGGAACTCTTCCGTGATCCGGCTCGGCGAATTGCGCACCATTCCCATCGCCGCCGACGGCACCATGGAACTGCCTCCGCATGCCGGAATGAAACGCTCGATGACGCGCACCCGCCGCAACGAAGAGGGCGAAACGGAAACCAGCTACCGTTTCACCTCGATGAAAGTCGAGGAACTCGCCTACACCGGCAATCAGGACGACGAAGTCGCCGCGCGCATTCTGGCCGGTCTTCAGGGCAAGTTCGATTCGATCGCCGACAATCTCGTGGTCATTGGATTCGACCGGACGGCCGACCGGCGGCTGACCACCGCCACGGGCGAGGTGCTTTCGGAAACGACCATGCTGGCACGGGCCATGGGGGTGATCCAGAGCGGCCGATTCATCGACTGGTGGCCGTCCTGGGCCCGCTGGCTCGCCGTGCTCGCCATCGCCGCGATCGCCCTGCTGCTGTTCAAGTTTTCCCGACTGAAATTCGTCGTCGCCTGGCTCGTGGCCACGCTGCTTTTCTTCACCGCCTGCGTGCTCGTCTTCCGGGCCACCCTGAGCTGGACGCCTCCCTTCGTCATGTTCGCGCTTTTCGGCCTGATGCTGCTCGTCGGGCTGCTGATTCCGGCGGAACCTCGACGCGAAACGGTTCCCGAGCCGGAGGCGGCGTGAGACAGATCAAGGCGGCGAAGGGATTGATCACTTTCACCTGCCCGTAGACAGCACCCGGATGGAGGTCTTCCGAGTAGATCTGCCCGCAGCCGGCCAGGTTTGACGAGGCGATAATGAGCGAGTCCCACCAGCTTAGGGTGCCGGGGAGAAACCAGGTGTGCGCAAGCTCGAGATGCTCGACGGTCAGCGGGTGGAGTTTGTATCGTTCCTCCCAGGCACGAGCAAACAGGGCAGCGTCGTTCCGGCTCATGCCGAGCTTTCGAGGTTTGATCGCGTTCGCGAGAAACTCACTGATCGTCTGGATGGAGAGATGCAAGTCATCTTCGAGGAGCAACTCCCGCGCGACCTTGGCTTTAGCCTTCTCCGTCGGATCATGACTGACGGCATAGAGCAGCACGTTGGTATCAACGAAGCTCTTCATCGTAGAAAGCCTCGCGACACTTCATCGCAGCCGGACCCGGCTGTTCCCGCGCGTCGGCCATCTCCCAGAGTTTCTGCAACGCCTTGCGCCGCTCTTTGTATGTCGTGTCGATGGACTCCTCTTCGTTCGCAAGCTTTTGCAAGTATTCACGCACGAGCGCACTCACCGAGGTTTCCCGTTTCGCCGCCTCGAGGCGCGCCTGCCGATAGGTTTCGTCGTCGATCTTGACCGTGATATTCTTCATGACCGTGCAGCACGGTAACTGTGCACCTGTGCAAATCAAGAAATCCTGAGGCGATGATGAAACCCTTCGATCAGGGGAGACGCTCTTTCAGAATGGTCTGCCACTGTTCCATGGGGATGAAAGAAGCTTGGCTCGCCTTCTTTTCGAATTCTTCGGCGGGAAAGACCCACCAACCGCCGGCGAGGGTGGCGAGGGCGCGGAAATACTCTGCCATATTTTCTGTGACATCGTTGTCCGCGAATCGCGGGGGCTTCTTGTGCGCCATCTCCCAGACCTCAAATTCAAGGTCTTCAACCCATGCCGCCGAGTAGAAGGTTTCCGAAAGCTGCTGCATTCGAAAACAGAGCACTTCCTGAGCGAGCGCAGATCGGCTCGGCATGCCGTCGGCAGGATCGAGATCGGTATCGGTTTCCATTTTAAGGCTGATGCGAGGTCTCCATGGTCAGGTAGCTTAAGTCGCAAGAACGCGTTCTCAACCGGCTTCAATGGAGCCGCGCTCCGAAGAGCGCGGAAAGTATTCCGACGCCAGCCAGTCCGGCGTGAACTTCGTCTTGCTTCAATGGGGCCGCGCTCCGAAGAGCGCGGAAAGCCGGTCAACTCATGTTTCAGATGATCTGAGTTTTTCGCGCTTCAATGGGGCCGCGCTCCGAAGAGCGCGGAAAGGCTGTAATCCGTCGTCTCGGTGAACGGGTTGGCGCTGCTTCAATGGGGCCGCGCTCCGAAGAGCGCGGAAAGCGCGTATGAGGTTTCGGTCGAGGCGTTCCCGGTGTAGGCTTCAATGGGGCCGCGCTCCGAAGAGCGCGGAAAGCGTATCGTCGTCGACCGTGGGGGCGTCGGCGTTTGCGCTTCAATGGGGCCGCGCTCCGAAGAGCGCGGAAAGAATAAAGTCTACGGTGGCGAGATTGCGACACTGTCGAGCTTCAATGGGGCCGCGCTCCGAAGAG
>JBBDRG010000083.1:30828-64683 GCA_040905585.1 Verrucomicrobiales bacterium | reverse complement strand
GGAAAGTCTGTATGCCCGACAAGGAACAACCGGCCCCCCGCCTGCTTCAATGGGGCCGCGCTCCGAAGAGCGCGGAAAGTCCAGGTCTTGCGGCGGCCGATGCGGCAGCGCGTCTCGCTTCAATGGGGCCGCGCTCCGAAGAGCGCGGAAAGTTCGACGCTAAAGAATTTCTAGCTTCGTTGACCGCTCGCGCTTCAATGGGGCCGCGCTCCGAAGAGCGCGGAAAGTCGCCCAGCAGGGTGATGGTGAGCTGGTTGTCGGTGCCGCTTCAATGGGGCCGCGCTCCGAAGAGCGCGGAAAGAAGGAAATCAACACCACCAACCGCGTCGAGCTGCTGGCTTCAATGGGGCCGCGCTCCGAAGAGCGCGGAAAGGCACCGAGTCCGCCATCTCCACCAGCTTCGCCGGCTCGCTTCAATGGGGCCGCGCTCCGAAGAGCGCGGAAAGTCAGCATGCAGAGTGCCCCGTAGCCCCACGCCTTCGCGCTTCAATGGGGCCGCGCTCCGAAGAGCGCGGAAAGGCTATTATTTTTTGAAGATCGGAGCTCGCGGCCCCATTGCTTCAATGGGGCCGCGCTCCGAAGAGCGCGGAAAGAAACCTCGCCACGCACCGCCCAGCCAAGTCCTGTTTTCGCTTCAATGGGGCCGCGCTCCGAAGAGCGCGGAAAGGCCAGCGACTCCGGCAACGCATATCGCTCTACGACCGGCTTCAATGGGGCCGCGCTCCGAAGAGCGCGGAAAGCCCAGGACGCGCTGGTGGTGGCCTACTCCACCATCGGGCGCTTCAATGGGGCCGCGCTCCGAAGAGCGCGGAAAGGACCCCCCACTCTTTTGAGCGATTCGTTGAGCGCCATGCTTCAATGGGGCCGCGCTCCGAAGAGCGCGGAAAGGTCCATCACGCCAGTTCCAGCACGGCCGCCTCGATGGCGGCTTCAATGGGGCCGCGCTCCGAAGAGCGCGGAAAGGTTTGCCACGAAAAGGAGCGATGCGAGACGCTATGGAGAGCTTCAATGGGGCCGCGCTCCGAAGAGCGCGGAAAGCTGTGGGGCGCTCACTTCGAGGAGCGGTCATCTATCACGCTTCAATGGGGCCGCGCTCCGAAGAGCGCGGAAAGCCGCCGGGGCAGGGGAGACGTCTCCAATGGCCTCGTCGCTTCAATGGGGCCGCGCTCCGAAGAGCGCGGAAAGCGATTTCAACAACGCCGTTGCGGATCATGTCCTGGCGCTTCAATGGGGCCGCGCTCCGAAGAGCGCGGAAAGCTCTCCGAAAGCCATGACGCGCTGGTCGATAGCGTCCTGCTTCAATGGGGCCGCGCTCCGAAGAGCGCGGAAAGATGGCAACGACTATATCATCGTCGAGGAGACCAAGATCGCTTCAATGGGGCCGCGCTCCGAAGAGCGCGGAAAGCCGTCGGTAGCCGGTTCCGCCGACCTGGCCATTCTCGAGCTTCAATGGGGCCGCGCTCCGAAGAGCGCGGAAAGAAGTTGTATTTCGTCGGTGGGGGTGGATCAAAAAGCCCGCTTCAATGGGGCCGCGCTCCGAAGAGCGCGGAAAGTGAAGGGTTCGAAGGGAAGGAAAACCTGTACAACAGCCTCGCTTCAATGGGGCCGCGCTCCGAAGAGCGCGGAAAGAGGCTCGCGGACAGACCAAGCACCGAATCCAGAATTTGCTTCAATGGGGCCGCGCTCCGAAGAGCGCGGAAAGCGCGGAGGCCACTACCGTCTCGCGCTCGCCCGCCTCGCTTCAATGGGGCCGCGCTCCGAAGAGCGCGGAAAGAGCTCGGGTCCATCGTGTTCGGCGTTTCGTTCGACGCGCTTCAATGGGGCCGCGCTCCGAAGAGCGCGGAAAGAAGGTGACGGCCACGACGGCGAAGACGAAGCTCTACCGCTTCAATGGGGCCGCGCTCCGAAGAGCGCGGAAAGGGCTCGGTCCCAGGCGATGGTGGTCAGCTGCTGCGCGGCTTCAATGGGGCCGCGCTCCGAAGAGCGCGGAAAGCCGGCCCGGTGTAGCGCAACCGTCCCGAGGTCGACTCGCTTCAATGGGGCCGCGCTCCGAAGAGCGCGGAAAGGCGGGCGCCGTCGTTCTCGATCTCGATGGACTGTGTCGCTTCAATGGGGCCGCGCTCCGAAGAGCGCGGAAAGAAGAGCGCGGTGGTGAGGAGCGAAAACGGGAACTGCGCTTCAATGGGGCCGCGCTCCGAAGAGCGCGGAAAGCCCGGATACATTACCCAGTATGCCTCAATCGCCAAGAGATGAGTTTGCGAGCGCTCCTCGATTCGTCGGGCCGATCCGGCCCGCGCCGCTCGCTCCAACCCCACAACCCAGTGCAATCCAACAAGCTGCCGCTTGCGAGCACCCCCGCCGATCCGCACGCCACCTCACCTCTCGCACAAAAAAGTCTGTCAAAGATCTCCGTGTTACGATTGCCGGATCTTTCTCCGGCCACGGCTTCCCGCTCCTTGCTACAAAGCGTAGCACGGCGCGTCCATCGAATAGTAGGGCAAACCGATCGCGTGAATCACGCGATTCCCCCGCCCTTCCGCCGGGCCCAGGTCGATGAACAACACCTGGTCCTCGTCGTCGTTGATCTCCGCATGAAGCTTCGCCTCGAACTCGGCCTTCTCCTGCGGATCGAGGTCGCACTCGAACACCGAATACTGCAAGTGCGCCCCGCGCCCCTTGCACGTCTTGAAAACCCGCCTCAGGCGCTTCGCGTCGCAGACGTCGTAGGTGACGATCCAGGTATTTCTCATCGTGTCAGGAAGGGAATGTATTTCTCGATCTCGCCCGTGAGCACCCGGGCCAACATCCGGAACTGCAGCTCGATCGCTCGCCGATAACTGACCTTGTAGCCGAACACCGGATGCGTCACGGTCTGGCGCATGCGACGCTCCCACACTTGGAGGAAGCGCTTGCGCCCCTCCGGCGTCAGGTTCACCGCCGAACCGGCCCGGACGAAATCCTTCGCCGTGACCACCCGGTTGTTGATCGCCGAGAGCACCGCGGAATCGGCCACCAGCGGGCGGAACTCCTCCATCACGTCGAGCGCCAGCGCCGGTCGCCCGTGGCGGGGCTGGTGGTAGAATCCCACGTAGGGGTCCATCCCCACCGCGCTCGCCGCGACCGCGCAATCCTTCGTCAGCAGCGAGTAGGAAAAGGAGAGCAGCGCGTTGACCGGATCGAGCGGAGGACGGCGGTTCCGCTTGTCGAATTGAAAATCCAGCTTCTCCGACCCGATTGGTTCTCCGTTTTCCATTTCCTCCCGCTCCGACTCCCCCGACTCCCCCGACTCGTCCGACTCCGCGGGAGAATCGTCGTCGCCCGCCTTCAGCATTCCGGAAAACCGCTGGAAGTAGACGTGCGCCGCCGCACCCTCGATCCCGAGCAGTTCGGCCAGCGAAGCCGCCCTCGCCGTGTCCGCGTCGGCCGCCCGCTTCAAGCGCTTCAGCGCGGCCTCGTCCGGCTCCACGTGGTTGCGCCGCAGGAGGGTGCGCTGATTGCGGATCTTCCCGCGGACGAAGGCCCTCGCGAGGCGCAGGCACACGGTCTCGTCCGACGCTGCGGCGAACTGCGCGATCCGGGTGGTCACGTTCTTCAGGCCGTGGCCGTGCGTCTGCCCGTAGTACCAGCCGCCCGTGGAAAACCAGGACACCGGGATCTCGCGACGGCACAGCTCCCGCACCACCGGCGTCGACACGCCGACGTTGCCGAAAAGCCCGAGATGGAGCACGTCGTGGATGGGGATGTCCTCGACGTGCTCGCTCTTCTTCGTCACCCGCAGCGTGTCGCCCCGGCTGCCGACGTGCAGGCCGGGCGTCGACAGGTAGACCACCCGCTTCTCGTCGCCCGCCGCGACGAGACGGCGCGGCGCGTCCGTCCCGAGCGAGGCGGCGTCCCTGCCCTCCGGCTCGTGATCGGATCCCTCGATCAGCATGCGCGTCTCGTCGGGCAGGCAGACTGGCGCCAGCGAGCAGCGGACGCACTTCGGAGAATCGTCCAGCGGAGGCGGAATCGACGGCGACGCGGCGCAACGCCTCGCCTCGCCGATCGTCTCCACGATCCATCGCTCCAGATCCGCCGTCATCGGCAGCCGCACCCGCTGGCGCGTGCCCCGGTAGAAGAGGATCCCCTCGTCGCACTCGTAGCCGTTCTCGCGCAGCAAAAGGATCTGGAGTCCGAGCTGCATCTTGTCGGTGTCCCACAGGGTGGGCAGGCCGTCCTCGTCCTCTTTCGGACTGCCGACCTTGTATTCCACCGGACAGACCTGGAGGTCGGAGAAAAGCTCCCCCTCCTGCCGCCGCACCTCGACCAGGTCGAGTTTCGCGGTGACGCCGAGGCCTTCGCTGCCGAGCGAGACGGAGCGGCTGTGGATCGTTTCGGGGAGTTCGTCGTCCCGGTCGGTGTCGGGCTCGTCGCCGTTCGCCGCGGCCTTCTCCTTCGATCTCTTCTTCGCCCGCGATTCGGGCAGGGCGCCGCTTTTCTTTCGGTCCACCCGCGAATGAGCCGCCTTGCCCCGTCGGGTATCGGCGTTGTGCCGGAACACGCCCTCGACGAATTCGTAGTAGAAGAGCCGCCGGCAGTAGACGAACTCGTTGAGCATCCGGGAGGGGATGGGATCGGCGAAGACGGTGCGGTCCCCCTCGCCCACCTCCGCCATGGTCCGGGCGACGAGGTCGGCGAAGTCGTCGGGCGGGTCCGGAGCGTCGGCCGGGTCCGGAGGCCGAGCCCCGCGGCGCGAGCCCTCCGAGCCCTCCGAGATCTCGGCCGACCCCTGTCGACCCGGCGACTCGACCCGATGGGACGGGTCGGCTTCGGCCTCTTCCGACGATTCCATGCCGAGGAGAGTATCAATCTTCGTCTGCAATGAAAAGTCCGGAGAAAGCTTCAATTACTGTTGCCGGATCCGGTCATGGGCCGCCTGCTGCGCAGGGCGAAATGGGAGGATCGGCCCATGGGAGGCTGTTGAAAAACCCTGAAACGAAAAATCTCCCTGCAATTTCGGATTCCGGTCAGCGGCTTCGCCGGGGTTCATTCGAAACCGACCCGTCGGGCTGCGGCTCGCTTGTTTCCTGCCGTCGTAGCCTGAAGGTGTCGGAGAGGTGATCCATCGCCCGCCGGGCGATGCCAATCCTGCCCGTCCTCGCGCTCGCGGCCGTCGACCCACTCTACGATTCCGAGCGTGTATTCCGCGCCGGGTTGCTTCCCGGCGAGCCACTCGGTGATCATGTGCGGCCGCACGCCGAGGTATTCGGCGAGCCGGGACTTGCGGCCGCGTTCACGGGCACAGACGGCCTCGACCCGGGCGCGGAGAGCGTCAAGCCGAGGCGACTGGCTGCCCATGGTAGTCGACGGAGGTGAAGAACTCGGAGCCGTCGAGTGCGGCGTCCACTTCGGAATCGGCGAGGACTTGGGCCAAGGCACGGGCCGGAGGCAAGTCGGGCTCGTCCTCGAGGTGCAGCTCGAGGGCCTCGACGGCGTTGCTCCGGACCTCGTCGAGAGTCTCCCCTGCGGTGATGCACCCGGGCAGGTCGGGAAAATATCCCGAATATCCCGGCTCGGCGGTTTCGATGATGAGAACGTATTTCATGTTTCGCGGTGTTGCGCGGACTCACTTCCAGCCCGCTTGCTTGAATATGCTCTCGAGCGTCCCTTTCTGAGATCGCCCGAATGGACCGGGACAGTAACCTTGCCCGGAATTGTCGGATGGACAAACTGCTGATGACTGCCCTTAGGAGACTGTTGAAAAACTCTGAAACGCAAAATCTCACTTACTTTCGGGCTGGCGTGAGCGGCTTCGCCGAATTGGGTTTTCAACCGACCCTGTCAGGCTGCGGCCCTTTTATCCACTGGCTTCGTTGCAATTCAGTCAGGTAGCCAGCTACCCTCCTTCACCGCGCCTCGCCATCGAATAAAATGACTCGCAGTCTTCCATTCCATAGTTTTTCAACAGTCTCTTAGTCGCTTTCAGCCTCCAACCTTCCTTCCCGAGTTTCTTGATCACCTCCCTTGCGGTCATCGGAAAACTTTACGTGGAAGCGTAAAGAATACAAACGACGATTTACGCTAAAACGATCCGGAAAACTCGGTATTGCCATGAGCAGCAGGGCGTAATACCTTACCCTTCATGAAAACGATGACCCTGAAACTTTCCGACGAGGTGGCGGCGCGTCTGGAAAAGCGCGCCAAGCGGCTTGGCGTGTCGAAATCGGCGATCGTGCGGGAGTCCATCGAACGCGAGTTGCGGGAACAGACCGCCGTCGAAGAAGAGCCCACGGCGTATGACTTGATGAAAGACGGCTGCGGCTGCGTGGACAGCGGAGTCGCGGACCTGGCCACCAACCCGAAACACCTGGAAGGATTCGGGCGGTGAAAGAACGGTTGATACTTGACGGACATTTCCGAACCTACCGACACAGCGGTCGCCGGGTGGTGCCGGTGTCGATGCCGGAGAGGATGGAGTGAGGAAAGGTTCAAGTGGTCGGTGAGGGTGCGAAAAGGCCGAGGCCAAAGTGGCAGGAATGGCCCAAGGATAGCGGGCCGCTCACTTCTTCCGCGAAGGTGATTCGGAAAAAGCCGGACAGACGTCTTGCGCCATCGTCGCCGCGTTTCCATCTCGAGCGTTTGAAATCCACCGGGCGATATCTGGCCAGTGCGTTTTCCAGGCGGAAGACGCCTTGATCGTCGAGGAGCGGCTCGATAATCACACTGTCGGAATCGATATCGTCGCCGAAATTGCGTTTCGACCAGCGACCTAGTTCCTCGCGGAGAAGGAATCTGAGAAATCCGACGGGGTCGCCGTCCAGTTCGGGAGGATGCCTCTTCCTTCCGCGCTTCTTGAAATGCTGATGAGCAACGAATGGCGTGTGAGACACAAAGGTTGTGGACGCCCGGAAAATCGGAGGCCGAAAATCGGCTATGGTCCCCAGGCCAACGAGAAGCAGGTCGAGGGAATGTCCCGATTTCTCGCGGTCACGTGTCTTGATTCGGCGGATCCGGTCGATCACGTCGAGTTCTCGGCGGCCAAATCCGTCCCGGGCCACGAGGGTGAGGTGGTCAAGTCGTCCATCCCCGTCCTCGTCGGTAGGCAGGTAGTAGGCATGGCCATGGTCGGCCAGCGGCCTGCACTCGGGGTCGTCCGGGTTTTTGCCGGAGAAGACGGCGGAGGCGGCTCCGTCGAAACGTTTCCCGTACCAGCCCATCAGGTTCCGGCGGGCATCCTCGGCCACGCGCAGGGTCTCTGTGACGAGGGGGAGCACGCTGGAGTCGAGTGCGAAGCGCGCGATCTGCGGACGGGTCGACAATTCGGCCGAGGCGCTGGACTTTTTCAGAGGAGTCTCAAAGCAATCCTTTCTCCTGCCGTAGTTTACCCAGACGGCACCCGGCGGGTCGACGCGGTTTTCGGCGTGTAGATCGAGCGTCTCCGCACAGAGCGCCCAGTCGGGATCGTAGATTGGAGAGGCATTCTTGCCGCGTCCCAATTTTTTCGTGGTTTCGCTGGAGAAGCACTCTTGCGGATTAGGACACAGAACCGAAACGACTTGATGCGACTCATCGCTCCGAACCGGGGATGCGTTTCCGCTCGGAAAGGCGTTCACATCCTCCAGCAATGGTCGCAGTTGCTCTTCGCCGAATACCGCGGCGCGACACCATGTCTCAGCGCGTCCCAGAAAGGAGAGATTTCGGGCGAGTTCACCAAGGCATTCGGCCTGCTCGGCTGAAAGCTCCGTGTCGGGCCAAAACACCACGAGAGGCTTGCTCTTCTCCACTGCTACGAAGGCGTCGAAAACGAGAGTCTTGGCGTTGGGACCCTTCTCCGAGAAGTTCTTGAACCACGGCATGAAGTGCCGGGTGTGCGAAAGGGTCGCAGGCGGCAGACAGAAGACGGGGGGCGATGCAAGATTCTCGAGCAGTTCCTGTACGCTGGCCTCGTCGAGGTGGTCACACTTCCGTTTCCAGGTCGCGACAAGGGCGCGTAGAATCCGCCAGGGCGAGGGCGGCCATTCGGGCTGAGCCTCGTTGGCGTGGCGCCCCCACGGTGTGGCGTGGTATCGTCCGGCGAGGAAGGTGATTTCGAGTCCGATCATGCGGCGGATCTAGCGAGTTCTTAGCTTTTCTCTTTCACCGGCGGATAAACCGTCGTGGTGACAGCGGGTTCGGCGAACGCTTTATCTTCTTTTAGCTTCGCGATCAATTCTTTGCAGTCGGCCAAGGCGTCCCTTTCGGAAGGAAGAGTGAAGCCTTCCGGCGCTTGCACCTCGATTCCATCTTTCACCGAAAGGTCACATGCGGTGCGGAGACGGAGGCCGGTGGACAGAAAACGAAGAATTTTAAAAATCGAAAGCACGACAAGAAACTTCGACGCCGTCTCGCCGAGACCGAATCCCCGAACGAGGGAAAGATCCAGGTTGAAATAGGCAACGATCTCCTTAGCGGTGAATTCGGTGCGGGGATAGGGAACGTTCCCCTCGCCTTCCTTGAGAGTCGGCTCCACATCATTGTTCTTTACTCCTCCGCTTTCCGCCATCTTGACGTCGCTCGCTTCGACGAACCCGGAGAGGGCGCGGGTGACACGCAACCTCCCCGCGACTTCCTCCAAAAAGACTCCGTGGACGAGACTGTTGGGATCGTATTTCAGCAAAAGCCGATGGAGCGCCTTGAAGTTTACAGGCCGATTGTCCTTGAAATCGAGTTCTTTGGTAAAGGTGTCGTAGAAGTCGGTGTTCGGCGTTTTTCCCGATCCTTTCTTCATGATGTATTCGGAGTTGACCCGGTGCGCTTCGAGAATGGAATTCGTCAGCGTCGTCAGCGGCTTCCCATCGCAGAGCACCTGCACGTAGGGAATTCCCCGAAGGTCCTCGATCAAATCCTCGGCGGCTTCGTCCCAGCAGGCCGCCTCCATCCGGTTGGCGACAGACTGGTTTGACTCCACGAGCAGCATCTCGGTGCCGTCGGGGGCTTGGTAGCGGGCCGGACCCAAATCGGAAAATCCGGTCGGTTGGAATCGGTGTCCTTGGAGAGGCTCCAAGGGGACTTTCAAAAGGAGCCGGGGCTCTCCAGAGAGGATATCGTAGTCGATGTTCATGTTCAGGCTAGGGTTGAATCTTCGGTTGGGGTGGTGGGTTCTGCGTTTTGTTCAGTAGAGTCCTTGTCCTCACGGAAAACCATCTTCTTGAGGCGGGAATAGTCCCACTCCGACAAGGGAAAGAGTAGAGATGCGGCGAGTCGTTCGGCATTGATCGCGGGAAACCCATGCCAGTCGATGCTGCGGCTCGCTCCTCGGCGGTCCCGGCGGGGCAGGAGAGTCCCCCGCTCGTCGCTTTCGGCGAGAGCGTGTCGGACCCGGCGTTGAGCGAGATCGCAGGCTTCTTCCGTATGACCGGCGCGAAGCAGCGCGAACAGTTTCGGCTCCGGACGGAGACGGTCTCCCATCCCGAGCTTCTCCGCGACGTGCGGCGGAGCGAGGGAGAGTTTGAGAACGGCGTAGGAGCGTGGAACCAGCGACCCCGGGGATAGCTGGAGTTCCGGCTGGAAGCACCACCACTTTTTCTGCTGCGCTTCTCGATCAAGCCTGACGGTGGACAAAGGCCGGACGAACTGAGTGAAACGATCCAGATCAGTTTCGCCATGGAGGAAAGCGGTCACGCTTTCCAGCGAGGCGTTGCGGAAAGAGTCGAACGGTAAGAGAACCTCCTTCGCCGGTAGGCGTCTGCGCGACTCAAGGAATCGTCGCTCTGCGGTGGCGGCGAGACACTTAACCGGGTCGGAATGGCTCCATGTCTGGAACGCACCTGCTTTCGTCCAGTTCGGAAATTTGTCGGCGGTGCAAGCTTCGAGATGCATCCGGAAAGAACCGACCCCGGCAGCGTTATCTCTGCCAGTGGATCGCTTGGTGGACAGACCGCCTAAGGCGAGCGCGAGTGAGAAAGCGGAAGTGTCTTCGGCGACCGCTTCGACCCAATCGCCTCCGAGCGACGGAAAAGGATGGACCACGAGTCTCCCGTTTTTGTCTTTTCGGAACGACTCGCTGCTGGCGGCCTCGCGCTGCATGTCGCCGAGACGGAAGAAAATCTCGCGGAACCGAACGGCTGACTCGGCCCCGCCCTCGTGGGCGCGGCAGTAATCCATGACGGCGCGGTCGTAGCGACGCAGGGCTGAACGAAAGCGCTGCGGCCCGCTGCCCGAACAGGCGCGCCGATAGGAGTCGACCCATCGGTCGACTTGGCGGAGGAGGGTGATAGTGGGATTTCCCCTGACTTCAAACTCTTCCAGAAAGACGGTGGTGAAATAATTGTCGCCGCCTATTCTGCCTTTCATTGCACCGAAGCGCGCGAAGGAATCGACGCCCCGACTCACGCCCAGTTCCGCGACAGCGCGCGCTGCTTCTTCGCCGCTACGGGCTTGGCGCTTGCCGACTTGGAGCCGCCCTTCCGACAGAAGCTGGGAAACTTCGAGCCAGGTCGCTCTCCTGTCCCAGAGCGGAAGCCAGAATTCCCGGCCAACACTTTCAGAATCGCCGAGCGAGTCGCCGCCGGTGGAGGTGGTGGTCACTTGGAAAGGAAAAGTCGAAAGTAGGTTCTTCGAGACTGCCCCTTTCCGAGAGATCGCGCCCGCGAAGGCGACCGCCCCTTCCATGGCGAGGATGAAGTCCCAGGGATTGGTCGCCGACTTCCCCTCGAAGCCTTGTGTTGCATTCGGCCCTCCGACTCCACCGGCATCGAAAAGACCGGAAGTCCGGTTCTTCACGAGTTCGGAAGTTGGAGTCGCGTAGAGGCTGTTTGCGAGAAGTTCCGCGCTGGTTTGCGCGACTGTCACTGGGGTGCCTCGGACCGGTGCGCGCTGCGGATCAAAATCAGGCAACACATCCCAGAGGTTCTGTAGGAAATTGTCTCCGAAATTGGCATTGCCGTCACTCCCGCCACCGCTGCCCACCATCGCGGAAAAATGAGCTTGATCGCTCTCCATCATTGAGGCTGTATCGATCCATCCAACCATTCTTGAACTCAGTTGATTGCGAAGGCTGGTGATAAAATTCGATTTCCGCCGCTTCTTTGTCGCCGAATCACTCTCGATATCCGACTTTTTGTGGATCCCGGCCTCCGGCATGATTCGCGAGATATCCTCGATTCCCGTTCGAATTTCCTGAATGCGATCAAGGCTTTCCTGTGGAAGCGCCGGATCGCAGAAAGCAGCCAGCATGTCGGTGCCCGTGGGTGTCGTCCTGTGAATAGGTGATGTGACTTTCGTAAGCCCGAAAAAATGACTTCCGCTCCAAGGCACCACAATTGGCGACGGACGGTATTCATCGATGAAGAACGATTCGATTTCGCTCTCGCTCTTCACAGTGTGAACCACGAGGCAGCCATCCCTCCACGACGAGCGGGCCGTCTCGTCGAGTTGCTCGGCAATCAGCCGGACGACGCCGAGCGACTTCAGATAGTGAATCAGCGGATTCCGGCGGCAACCGGGCATTGAAATGGATCGCGTGGTCATTCTCCTCCTCCTGCAAGTCGCCGCCGCCAGATTTCCATCATCAAGGAAAAGTCCATCTGATCCGCCGCACGTAGCGCGGTAAAATACTCCTGTCGGCGCTGTTCAGTCTCCACTCCCACTTCGACGACGGGAAGCTCGGCGCGGCGCAATACCTCGGCCATGAGAAGCCGGACGACCCGGCCGTTGAAGTCCTTGAACGGATGAATCGCGAGAAAGCGGGACTCGATCCACGCAAGCGTCTCGTGGAGGAGGCCGTCGTCGTCACCCAGAAGATACTGCCACCGGGCTTCGACCCCTTGCGTGAACTCGGCCATCTCCACCGGAACTTTCCAATGCGGGGGTGGCTCGTGGGTGCCGACCCGGACATCGAGATCGCGAAATTCTCCTGCCCAATCGGGCACGAGATGGGAGCATATGTCACGATGAATCGTCCGGGCGAGCGAATCCCACCGCTCGTCGGCCTGGTAGTCGCCATTCTGAAGCGAGATCGCAACTTCGACAATCCGACCGGCAAGCCGTGCCGCCACTTCGGAGTATTTCAGGACGCCTTCGACCGTGTCGATCGTACGCGTCGCGTCAACCGGCTGTGAAGTTCCTTCAGCCAAGCCGGATCCACCGGCTCGTTCTCCATCCACATGCTGCGGCCCACCGCCTCGGGGATCGTGGCGAGACGGCGGCGGAGCCGCTCCTCCTCTGGGAGGCTCCTCCATTGTTCGATCCGCTCTCTCGTCTTCATCCGCATTTCGAAGATCGCCCACAAATTTCCGCGCCGCAAGCCCGGAACCGCGCATGTCGGCGGCGCGCAGAACTGCTTCGTAGAACGCCAGCCGCATCGGTCCGTGGCTGGCGCGCAGCGCAACGGTCCGCTCGGTCCAACTCGGGAGATCGACGAACGGGGGCGATTCACCGAGACCGATCTCCATCGGCTCAAGGGAAAGGGTCACTTCCGGGGTCGGTCCGGTGCCGCCGCCGAGATCAACAGGCGGCAGGATGTCCCGATCATGGATACCTCGGGCGAAGCGTTTACCTGAATCGTCGGGCGGTTTTTCGTCGGGGAACGAGCGGATCGAAAGACGAACGCGTCCATGGTGGGCGGCGGCGAGATAAGCGGCGAGATCGCGCTGCTCCGGCGTAGCGAGACCAAGATCGACTGCGGGTTGCAGCATCGCCAGCGCCGAGGCGAGTTCATGGCGGAAATGGCGACGACCGTATCTCTTCCACCAGCCGGGGTGACCACTCGCGCGGTCTCTTCCGGGAGCCTTCGCGATTTCCCGGCAATCGCGAAAGTCGGCCGGTCGCTTCTCGCCATCCGTCTCTTTGAGAACAGCGTTTTGAAAAACGAAATGGGCTTTTCCCCAGTCATGCCAACGCGCGGAAACGCGCATCGCTTCGTCGACGTCAGAAGGGAGCACGAGAGCGTCGCGGTCCAGGATTCGGTCGAGTTCGGTGACTACCTCTTCGGTGTGCTCCCGGATCGTTCTCCAGTCGGAAAGCGCCCACGCGTCCGACTCGTCGCCTTCGGGAAGCGTCCCGAGGACATCGACAACCGGAACCGGTCCGTGTCCTGGATCGCCGGTCCACCCCAGCTCGCCGGAATATCCGCCGACGGCGGCGTGAAGCAAGTAAGTCTGACCCGGATAAACTTCGTCCTTTTCGACCCTAACCCAAGCGGAATCAACGTGATCCCACCGGAACGGTCGGCGTTCCGGCTTCCCTGACTTGAACGCGAACCCCCGGAAGTCTCCCACTGGAACGGGGCAAAGTTCGTCCCGATGAGGGGCGGCCGTCTCTATCGGTGGAGGTGTCGCCTTTCCACTCTGCTTCCAGTCTCGCCAGAAAACCTGCACTGAAAGATCGTCTCTCTCGCGGATGAAGCGGGACACGTCGATATCGCCACCGGACAAGTCGGGAGTCGTGTCGAAAAGGCCTACCAGGTCTCGCTCCCGCAGCACGTTTCTGAAAGGATCGATGTCACGAGTCTCGACCGGAAACGTGGCGAGGCATTCAGGAGAAGCGTCATCGAGTTTCTCCAACCGCCTCCGGGCGCTCGTCAGCGCATCCTCGGAGTAGGGAGCGGCTGCTTTCGATTCATCCAAGTCGATCCAATGGACAGAAGCATCGGACGCCTTGCCTTTTCGGTTGCATCGACCGAATCGCTGGATCATCGACGGCCACGACGCCAGATCTGTGACGAGTATCTTCGCCGAAATATCGACCCCAGCCTCCACCACCTGCGTGCTGATTACGATCCGGCGAGGCGTCGCTTGCTTTGCCATAATTTCCGCGAGACGGGCGTCGCGCTCCTTCCGCCTATATCGCGAGTGTACCAGGATCACTTCGGTGTCGGAGCGATCGACGACTAACCTGTCGACTTCCTCCCTTATTTCCAAAGCCCTCTTCACGGTGTTCACGATCACTAAGACAAATTCACCCTCGCATTGCGAAGCGAGTTCCAGCACTAGCGGGGCGAGTCTGTTTGGAACCGAATCAGGTAGTGAAATCTTGCTGACACCTTTTCGCGCTCTCCAGCGATCATCAATCTCCGGGTCACTGAAATCGTTGTCGCGGAGCGACTCGGGCGCGGGAAGACTCGCGGGATCGAAGTCGACAGTTGCGAGCCAGTCCGGATTCAAGGTAGCGCTCATCCACCATGTTTGGCAGCCGAGTGTATCTTCACTGAAAAAGCGCTCCCGAAATGCATGCATCTGCGCCGAGGTCGATAGCCCCACCCCCATCAACTGCGTCTCATCCAACACCCAGAGACAATCGTTGTTCAGCAGTCCGAAATGCATCGGCCACCGGAAGCGGCTCATCCCGTACCCTCGATTCAACACCCGACTCAACAGCATGTCCTGCGTGCCGATCAGGATAGCCTCGCGCTCGGGATACAAATCCCATTCCTTCTGCTCGGTCTCGGACTTCTCTCCGCCCATGAGGATCACGGGCGAATTCTTCGCAAGCCATTCGAGTTTTTCCAGGCGGTCCACGCTCCGTTCGCTCGACGGCCTGGCTTTCTCAAACTCCAGAGCCTGGCGAAGCCAACCCTTCACACAATCCCGCGTCTGCTCCACCAGCGTCCGCATCGGGAGGCAGTAGACCAGTCGTCTCGGCCAATTCCCGTTCTCCAGCACCACCCGGTTCCACAGCCAAGCCATCGTCACCGCAGCCGTCTTCCCCATCCCGGTGGGAACGTCGATGAGCATCGATTCGCATTCGTCGCGGCCACCGGCGTCGTTACCGTCATCGCCGCAGGCCAAACGGATTTGGTAGGGATAGGGCGGAAAATTGCCATCCCCGGCCACCGTCTTAAAAAACTCAGTATAGGTAAATTCGCTCACGGCTGTGGAGTGTGATATTGGGATGCCGCAAAGGCAACTTCAATAGTTTAGAAGATGGAGATTCTTGTGAAGAGCGGGCCGATAATTTGATATTTTTGCCCAACAGGAAAGAGTCTCGCCCCATCGAAACCATCGCGTTCTTGCGCGCGCGGCCCCATTGAAGCATGGTTTACCGGATGAATATCTCGGTGGACATTCCCGACGAAGTGGTTTCCGAATGGGAAGACGGTGCGGAAGATCTCGCGGCGACTTTGCAGCGTGAGTTGGCGCTCCATCTCTACGCGTCCCGGAGGTTGTCCGCGGGATTGGCGACAAAGGTTTCGGGTCTTTCCCGTGGCGAGTTCGAGACCGCGATTCGAGAGTCCGGAATCGTGAGGAACTACAACCGCGCGGATCTGGAGCACGATCTGGCGTTTTCCTTCGATTAGCGGGCCGGAGCGACTCTGCCGGCAGTTGCACGCACTGTCTTCGAATTTGAAAAGACGGCGTATTCTGTGCTACTCTCGAAGCCAATGGACGAACGCTCCGGAATCGAACGAGAAAGGCGGATGAGGGAACGCGAAGCCTACGAGCCGTTGTCCCTCCCGATCCTGGACGCAGAGCTGGAAACCGATCGCACGGATCGTGGAGAACACCGCCCCGATCACGATGAAGGCGGGGTTTTCGATACTGCCGGGCATGCGAGCACCGACGAGAACTGAACCGCGTGTCCCGGCCTTCAGCCTCCTTTCCTAAACGCCCTAACGCCGCATCCTTTGCTACGCTCGTCTCCGATGGACGAACACGCCGCCAGCGATGAGAAAGCCGGACTCGCGCGATGCCGGAGACTAGCCGAATCCCGCGAAACCGAACACGTCGATCGGGAAACACTGGAGTCCACCATGGAGACGGTGTTTTCGACCACCGAGGATTCATCCGTAGAGAATGACGAGGGCTCGAATCACGAAAGCTCACCGTTCGAACACGCTCCCGGCTCGTAAAACGAGACGCCGGGAGCAGCGAATTTCCGTCCTCCGGGCTCGACTTGGCGTTTTTCCGCCGAACTTCCCGCCTGCCTCGCCATGCGGAGCCCGGGCGCGGTAGCGCTCTCTCCCCCATTGAAGTGAAAGGGAATGGCTTTAGGTTTCCGTATCCACCAACCCTCCGCTCTCTCCGGAGCGCGGCCCCTTTCCATGAACGCCTCCGCCCGCATCTCCGTCGATCCCGCCGTGATGGGCGGGAAACCGTGCCTTCGCGGATCGCGGCTGACGGTGAGCACGATCCTGGGCATGCTCGCGTCCGGGCACACGCGAGAGCGACTTCTCGAACTTTATCCGTTCCTCGAAATCGAGGACATCCAGGCGGCGCTGGCCTATGCCGCCGAGGCGACCGGCGGCGGTTCCGAATCGGATGAAGATCCCGATCGACATGAATCTCTCGCCCCTGTGGAAACCGGTCCTGGAGGCGGAGAATCATGAGGCCCACTACGCCTCGGACATCGGCGCCGCATTGGCTCTTTCCGAGGAAGCGCTCGCATCCGGGGCGATCGTATCTTTCCGCTCGGGAAACGTCCGCTTTCGCGCGCTTCCCGCGGCGTGAAGGGGAGCGATCAGGCACCGGCCATGAACCGGAACAATCCGGCCCCCTCCCACCCGCACGCTTCCGCCCGCAGGAACGCCCGTCCACACCAGGCAGATCCTCGGGCAGGTCGATCGGTATCGTCTTCGGATTCATCTTCTGGCAGGACCGATCATTGCCACGAGGCACTCGGACCACCTTGACGGGTTCACTCGCGCCTTGGCAAGCGCCGACTCTTTCTTTCACTGGATCCATTACGTCGCCATCCTCGGACAGATGGTCCCCCAGCCACGGTCCCACCCCACCAGAAAATCTGCGATTGGGAGTCGGCCAACCAAAGCGGGATTCTCTTGCCGAAAATCACCAAGGTTTTGGCGTGTGGCACGCGGCTGGTGGGCGCAACGACGGCTTTTGGAATCTGCCTCGAAAGCCGCTCGCCGGCCTTCATCCCGACGCATCCCGGGATTTCGCTCTATGCGTGGGGCCCGTCACTCCTCCCCGAACGGCTTCTCGCCGGCCAGTTCGACGACGGCCTCGATCAGTCCCGGGATGTCGTGCGATTTCGCCTCGATGTCGGGATCGTAGGTGCTCTCGGCCAGGGTCGCGCTGGTGATCGGTCCGATGCTGGCGATGGCGGTTTCGTCGGGGATTTCCAGGCCGAGGTCGAGGAAGCATTCCACCGTCGAGGAACTCGTGAAGGTGATGATGTCGGCGCCCTCTTCCCGGTAGCGTTTCACGGCTCCGGTGGGGTCGTCGGTCTCCGGCACGGTTTGGTAGGCGATCGCTTCGTCGAGAATGACGCCCGCTTTGTTGAGGCGGCTCGACAAAACGTCCCGCGCGTCTTTCGCCCGGACCCACAGCATGGCGGTGTTCTCGATGGACCCGACCTGCTTCTCGAAGGCCTCGGCCAGGGCCTCGGCGACGTGTTCCTCGGGCATCAGGTCGGTCGCGACGTGGTATTCCTTCAGCTTGGCGGCGGTGCCGGGGCCGATCGCGGCGATCCTGGCTCCCCCGATCTCGCGGGCGTCGGAGCGGATCTTGTAGAAGGCTTCGAAGAAATACTCGACGCCGTTCGGGCTTGTGAAAATGAGCCACTCGTAGGTGTGGGCGTCCGTCACCATTTTCGCGAAGCTGCGCAGATCCTCGTCTTCCGAGCGCTCGACCCGAATCGTCGGCATCTCGAGGACATCGGCACCCAGTTCCCGAAGTCGGCGGGACATTCCGCTCGCCTGCTTCCGGGTCCGGGTCACGACGATCCTCTTGCCCCGGAGCGGGCGCGTCTCGAACCAGTTCAACTTTTCGCGGCAGTTCACCACGGTGCCGAAAACGGCGACCGCGGGTGCCCGGAAATCGGCCTTCTCGGCGACGTCGGCGATCGTCGAAAGGGTGCCGGTGATCGTCTCCTGGCGCCCGGTGGTGGCCCAGCGCACCAGGGCGACCGGGAGATCCGGCTCGCCTCCCCCGTCCAGGATCGCCTGGGTGATGATTCCGAGACGCTCCACTCCCATCAGCATCACCTTGGTGCCCGGAGTGGTCGCGATCCGGGCGTAGTCGATCGAGGACTCCGACTTTTCCGGTCGCTCGTGGCCGGTGAAGATGGTGAGCTGGGAGCAATGGTCGCGGTGGGTCACGGGGATCCCGGCGAAGGCGGGGCCGGCAATGGCGGAACTGATCCCGGGTACGATCTCGAAGCGGACGCCGGCGTCGTGCAGCTCCTCCGCCTCTTCTCCGCCCCGGCCGAACACGAGCGGGTCGCCGCCCTTCAGGCGCGTCACGATCTTGCCCTCGCGCGCCTTCTCGATCAGCAACTGGTTGATGCCGCCCTGGGGGATGGCGTGGTCCTTCGACTTCTTGCCGGCGTAGACCAGCTCCGCGTCCGGTTTCGCCCAGCGGAGAAAGTCCGGGTTGGAAAGGTAGTCGTAGACGACGACATCGGCCTTCTCGATGCATTCCTTTCCCCGCAGCGTCATCAGTCCCGGATCGCCCGGTCCGGCTCCGACGAGATAGCAGATTCCCGTTTCTTTGCTCATGTCAGGATTTTCGATCGTCTTTCAATGTCATCAACCGGTCCGCGAGGCGAGCGGGAGCGTCCGCCGGGCCGCGCACTTCGGCGACGAAGGGCTCGGCGTCCGGTTCTTCCTCGTCGAAAACGCGCACCGCCATCGCCAGTGTCGCCCCGTCGTCCTCGAACCACGTATGCGCCCCGACCGGCGTCTGGCAGCCCGCTTGCAGCCGCGCGAGAAAAGCCCGCTCCGCGGTGATTCGGCAGAAGGTGGGCGCGTGGTTGATTTTCGCGAGGGCTTCGCGGGCGGCGTCGTTGTCGCGTCGGATCTCCATGGCAACGGCCCCCTGGCCGGCGGCGGGCAGAAACTCGCGGGGCGGTAATTCGGTGGCGAAGATCACGGCGCCGTCCAGGTCGAAGCTGTTCTGTCCCGGCCGATAGATCCCGAGTCGCTCGATGCCGGCACGGGCCAGGAGAATGCCGTCCCAGTCATCGTTTTCGGCCAACTTCCGAATCCGGGTGGGAACGTTTCCCCGGATGTCGACGATCTCGACGCCCGGACAGAGCCAGGAAAGCTGCCGTGCCCGGCGCACCGAACTGGTCGCGACGGTCCTCCCGTCGAGGAGGGTCAGGTCGGTGACGGAACCCCCTTGCTTCGTGAGCAGAACGTCCGAGATGTCGGCCCGCGGGAGAGTGGCGCAAATCTCGAATTCGTCGGCGAGTTCGGTCGGCACGTCTTTGAGACTGTGCACCGCGAAATCGATCTCGCGATTCAAGAGCGCTTCTTCGAGTTCCTTCGTGAAAATCCCCTTGTCCACTACCGGATGCTCGCCCCGGCTGAATTCGCTCAGGCTCAGATCCGGTCGCTTGTCGCCGATGGTTTTGACCACCTCGATTCGGCACTCGACCCCCTCTTCCGCCAGAGCGGCCTGCGTCATGCGGGCTTGGGTGAGCGCCAGTTCGCTGCCGCGAGTGCCGAGGATCAAGGGTCCGGTCATGGATTCGTCAGCGGGCGACCGGGCGTTGTCGTGGAGTGGTCGTCGCCCTTCTCCCGCTTCCGTTCTTCGGGGCGTTCGTCCAAGGCTTCAATTCCTTTTTTCCCGAGAAATTCTCCGATCACCTCGCGACAGACGGTGATCTGCCTCTCTCGGCGGGTCAGTCCCTCGTCGGCGATCTGCTGGAGCTGGTCGATGTTGTAGAGATAGACGTTGTCGACCGCGTTGACCTCGTCCTCCACGTCGCGGGGCACGGCGATGTCGATCAGAAAGAGCGAATGCCCGTGCCGCTTGCTCATGACGCGCTCGATCATCTCCCGTTTCACCACCGCGTGGGGCGCCGCGGTCGAGGACACGATGATGTCGACATGGTCGAGGTGGTTCTCCCAATCGTCGAACCTGACGGCTTCCCCGTTCAGTTCGGCGGCGAGTTGCTCGGCTTTGTCGAAACTGCGGTTCGACACGATGATGCTTTCCGCGCCGCGCGACAGGAGGCTCTGCGCGGTGGTCCGGCTCATTTCACCGGCGCCGATGATCATGACCCGACAGCCGCCGAGACGGCCGAAGATCTTCTCCGCCAAATCGACCGCGGCGGAACCGATCGAGGTCGATCCCTGCTGAATCCGCGTGCTGGATCGAACCAGTTTCCCGACCGTGAACGACTGCTGGAAGAGCTTGTTCATCCGCCGCGCCGTGGCGCCGCTCGCCTGGGCGGTGGCGTAAGCCTTTTTCACCTGTCCGAAAATTTCCGTTTCGCCGAGAACCATCGAGTCCAGCCCGCTCGCGACCTCGAACAAATGCGTCGCCGCGGCCTCGTCTTCGTGCCGGTAGAACTCCACCTCGCCCGGCGCCACCTCGAAGTGCGACACCAGGTAGTCGACCAGCCGCGCCAGGGCCCGCTCCGCGTCTGCGGAAGCCCCGTAAACCTCGACCCGGTTGCACGTCGACAGAACGACCGCCTCGGATACGTCGCCCAAATCGCAGATCTCGGCGAGATGACGGGGAAGGGCCGTGGGGGAAAAAGCGAGCCGCTCCCGGATTTCCACGGGGGCCGTCTTGTGATTGACGCCAAGGCAGAAGATGGACACGACAGGAGTGGGTTACAGGGCGGACAGCGTCGCCACGGCGAACACGAAGGCCGCGATGGACCAGAATGAGAGGGTTTTCGGCTTCATCCGCCGCACCAGATGAACCGCGAAAATCACGGAATAGACCAGCCAGACCGCTCCGGAAACCAGGAGATGAACCGCGCTGGGAAATTCCCGCATGAAAAAGGCCGAGACGATCCCGATCGTCAGCAGCGCCGTCCCGATGATCAGCAGCCGGAAGATCGCGTCGGAAAGATACCGGATCGGCGGAAGCGAATAGAACAGCTTGCCGGGGTGATGACTTTTGAGTTGCCGATCCTGCACCAGGTACATGATACCCGCGACGAAGGCGAGACCGAAGGCCCCGTACGCCAGCAGCGACATGGCCGCGTGCATCTCGAGCCAGGGATCGAGCGTTTCCGGACGCCGCGGGCCGGGATCCGCGGCCAGGAGGTAGACGATCGCGACCGACTGGAAGAGAAACACCATCGGCATGCTGAAAACGCCCAGCAGGGAAAGCCGGAACGCTCGCCCGAGAACCAAATACATGATCACGATACTCCAACTGACGAACACGAGAACCTCCGCGCCGTTGGTGATGGGACAGCGCCCGTGCATCTGGCCGCGCTCGTGGAGGAAGAGGCTCTGGAAAACCAATCCGGCCACGGCGATGCCGATATTGAGGTGAGCCGAATGCGGGCCGCCGGAACGCAGCGAAACCACGGCGCGAACGAAGCCGCCGAGGAAAAACAAGGTCGCCAGAATTAGGTAGAAATCGTCCATTTCCGCGCCGGTGCGAAACCGGCGAAAGACCAACCTAATAGTGGCCCCGGCGTTTGCAAGGAGTGGAAAGACGGGCCGAAAAGACTCGCTTCGCGGTTGTCAATCCGAGCCGAGCGACCTAGCCTCGATTCATTATGACCAACCCTGTTCCGACCCTCCTCGGCGTTCTTTGTTTAACCGCTTCGGCGGTCGTCCGCGCCGAGCCCGCCATGCCCTTCGGGGGGGAATTCCCCATGCTGGAGAAAAATTCCACCGGCGAGTGGTGGAAAGCGGCTCCCAACCAGGCCGAAGGCGGTGCCGACGCCTTCGCCGAAATCGGGCCGGACGACAAGCCGCGGAAGCGGTTCATCAGCCTGAACGCCCCCCGCGACGAACTGGTCGCCTTCGCGCTCTATACCCACGACCGCGGCACGCTCAAGCTCACCGCGCAGTTGTTCCCCCTCCTCGAAGACGAACCGCGCGACGTCCGCCTTGAACTCAAGCGAAACGGCGAATGGGAAGAGGTCGCGAGCGAAGAAATCGTCTACCCCGGCTGGAGCGCCCACTTCCGGGTGGAGGACTGGGACAACGCGAAAGACGTGCCCTACCGCGTCCGTCACGGCGAAAAGTCGATGTTCGAGGGACTGGTCCGCAAGGACCCCGCCGACAAGGACGTCCTCGTCGTGGGCAATCTTTCCTGCGATTCCAGCCAGACCAAGGGCCCCCGCCCCAACATTCTGGCGAACCTGCTGGCACAGGATCCCGATCTGCTCTTCTTCGCCGGGGACCAGACCTACCACCACACCGAGCATACGGCCGGCTGGATCGAATTCGGCCTCCGCTACCGCGAAGTGATCAAGGACCGTCCCACCATCACGATTCCCGACGACCACGACGTGGGCCAGGCCAACATCTGGGGCGAGAACGGCAAGAAGGCCGAAACGCCCGCCGGACCCTCCGGAGGTTACTTCTACCATCCCGACTACGTCAACATGGTGCAGCGCCAGCAGACGTGGCACCTGCCCGACGCCTACGACCCGACCCCGATCGAGCGCGGCATCTCCGTCTACTACACCAGCCTGCGGGTCGGCGGGATCGACTTCGCCATTCTCGAGGACCGGAAGTTCAAGTCGGGACCCGAGGGCAAGATCCCGGAAATGGGCCCCCGCCCCGACCACATCAACGACCCCTCCTACGACCGCGATTCCATCGACCTGCCCGGCCTCGTGCTGCTCGGCGACCGTCAGCTGGAATTTCTCGCGGCCTGGGGCGAAGACTGGACCGACACGGTGATGAAGGCCGTCCTTTCCCAGACCGCCTTCTGCGGCGCCGTCCACCTCCACGGCAGTCCCGACAACCGGCTCCTCGCCGATCTCGACTGCAACGGCTGGCCCCAGACCGGACGCAACGAGGCCCTTTCCGCCATTCGCCGCGTCCAGGCCACCCACCTCTGCGGCGACCAGCACCTCGCCGTGACCGTCCAGCACGGCATCGAGAACCACGGCGACGGCCCCTTCGCCTTCACCAGCCCCGCCCTCGTCAACACCATCTACGGCCGCTGGTGGCATCCCGAGGACGAGCAGGCCGGCCCCAACCCCGTTCCCGACAGTCCCCTCCCGTGGACCGGAGACTTCGAGGATGGGCTCGGCAACAAAATCACCATGCTCGCCTATGCCAACCCCGAAGACCGCACCGACGAGAAAAAGCGCGCCGACGGCCACGGCCTCGTCCGCTACGACAAGAAGAACCGGACCATCACCTTCGAGTGCTGGGACCGCTGGGCCGACGCCTCCACCGGCGAAGGCCAGTTCCCCGGCTGGCCCATCACCGTGAAGATGGAGGACAACGACGGCCGCGAGAAGACCCACTGGCTCCCGGCCCTCGAGTTCGCCGAGCCCGCCCCCGTCGTGCAGGTCGTCGCCGAAGCCGACGGCGAAGTTCTCTACACCGTCCGCGTCCGGAGCGACACCTTCCAGCCCGCCGTCTACGCCCCGGGGAAATACACCGTCAAGACCGGAGCCGACAAGCCCGACGGCACGACTTTCGAAGGCCTCGAGGCTGCGGAAAACAAAGCGGAGGCCGGGGTGCGGACGGTGGAATAGGACTCGCCCAATTCACGCTGGATCCGTTCCGGGAGGGAAACGCCGCCAGCCGCTTTACTCGGCGTCCTTGACGTCTTCCTCGGTCCACTTCTCCTTGAAGCTGTCCAGCGGCCACAGTTCGTAGCGGCGGACCCACATCTCGGCGCCCTCGCTCTGGAGGCAGACGTATCCCTCGGTGGGCTTGGCGTCGGTGCCCTCGTTGACAATCTCGCCGTTGAGGAGAATGCGAATGGATCCGTCCCGGCAAATCACTTCCATGCGGTTCCATTCCCCCGGCAAGTTCTCGACCTCCTTCTCCCCGCGAAAATCCTTCACGTCCTTCCAATCCGGATCGCGATGTTGCCAATTGATCCGGCCCTTCTCGAAGGTCTTCTTCTCGCCGCCCGGCTTCCAGACGGTGTTGCCGTCGCGGTCTTCGCCGACTTCCACGGTGAGAGAAGCATTTTCCCCCTCCGTGTCGCCCCGGGGCGAAAGGACTAGAAAATCGCCGCTTCCTCCTTCGATGAGCTGCGCTTCGATGGAAGTGATCCAGGTATCGCCGAAGTTGCCGTCCTCGCCGTAGGCGTGGACCAGGATTCCGCAATCCCGGGCGCGGTCTTCGCGGCCGGCCCAGGTCTTCTCCCCCCAGGTGTACTCCAATACGAGGTGGTAATCGCGGTACTTCTGCTTGGTGCGAATGTAGCCGTAGGCCTTGCCACTGACCTTCAACTGGCCGTTCTCCTCGATGGACCAGACCTCATCCCGCTCGGTGGTCAAGGAGCGTTCCTCGTTGAAATGCCAGACGAAGTCGCTGAACGAGGGATCGGCCATCAGGTTCACCGGTTCGTCTTTGGGAGAGATGGCTTTCCCTTCGTCTTCGGCATGCGCCGCGCCCATGAAGAGCACGGCCGAAAACGCGGCCAAGAAGAAGTGAGGGTTACTGGATTGCAGGAGTCGGTGTTTCATAACAGGCAAAATCCTAACAACTCTCCTTGGAACTGCAATGAACTTCGCTTGAGAATGACGGAGGGTGCAGGGGGCTCCTATCAGGACGCCCGAGCCACCGACTTCTCAAGCCACGCTCGGCGGACCGAAACCGTCCCGATAGGTCCGGGACAGGATCTGCCCGTTGGCCTCTTCGTGGTTGGTGAACCGGTAGTTCGCGCCATCCCATAGCAGCTCCTGATTCGGAAAACGCGTTGCCTTGGTCGCGAGGAGGGCGGGCTCGGTGATGCGCGAGCCGATGTCGAACGGGGTCCAGAGCGGCTTTTCGTCGCCAAGACAGCAGTCGGCCCAGTCCTTCCAGTGGTCGCGGGGAGCGACTTCGGGCAGGGGTTCGTTTTCGACGAGTTTTCCGTTGCGGTAGATTTCGAATTTGCCGCCCGGTTCGAGCAACATCGTCCCTTCTTCGCAGACGATCATGGTGCAGGTCCCGGTGATCCCCGGAGTCGGCAGTCCGAGCGACGCGAACGAAGGGCGGATATTGCTGTCGTTGAAGTAGAGGACGAACTTGTCTTCCACGAAATTGTCGCCGCCCGGATAGGTAAGAGTCGACTGGTTGTGGCCGGAATGACAGACATCGGCCGGCTTGATCGTGTTGGTCTGCACCGCTTCCGGCGCCGGGAGATCGTAGGCGAAGTAGAGCACGTCGATGACGTGGCAACCCCAGTCGGCGAGCATGCCGCCGCCGGTCTCCCAGTAGGAGCGCCACCGCCGCGGATGGAGATCCTCGCTGTATGGCATGGTTTCGGCGAGCGGCCCGTTCCAAAGGTCCCAGTGCGTCGTCTCCGGAACTGGTTGTGCCTCGGTCAGCGGACTCCACGGATCCACGAAATAGGTGCCGTGGCTCATGCCGCCGGTCCAGATGTGAGCTTCGATCGGGCGACCCAACTGATTCGATTTCAGGATCTCCACCGCCTGCATCCTTCCCGTCGTACACGCTCGCTGGTTTCCCATCTGGGTGTACAGTTCGGGGCGCTCGGCGAGGGCTTCCCGGAGGATCCGCAGCTCGTCGAGTTGATGGACGAGGGGCTTCTGACCGTAGACGTGTTTGCCGTGCTTGAGCGCGGTCACCATCATGGGGCAGTGGTGAAAATCCGGCGTGTCGACGATGACGGCGTCGAATTCGTCGAGCCGGTCGGCAAAGGCTTCGCGGTAGTCCGTCACCGTCCAGTAGTCACCGTGGTAATCCTCGATGCGGGAGAACATGGTTTCGTCGATGTCGCAAAACCCGGCGAATTCCACTTTGGGGTGCCCCTTGAGTCCTTTCCGCTGCATCCCCCCGATGCCGCCGGTTCCAATCTGGAAGATGCGCAGGCGGCTGTTCTTGTTCGTCGCGGCGCGAACGGAGGCGGCGTTGGAGACGAGAGCGCCCGCTCCCAGCGCGGCGCTGGACCGGAGAAAGCCGCGGCGATTCATCGAATTCGGATCGTTGATGTTTTGAAAGTTCATGATCGGGGACAGTAGCGAACAATCTCCCCGCCAGCCAGCTTCTTCTGAGTCCGCGTTCAGGGGTAGTGGTGCCCCCGCGATGGCAGGCAGGCTTCCGATGGCTTCGGCATCCAAGCGCCTACCATCCTCCTCCACCGCCGCCGCCGCCGCCACCACCCGACGAGCCACCCCCCCCGCCGCCGGAGCTGGATCCGGGCGCGGTGGAAGACGAGGAGATCGCGCCGGAGAACGAGGTGTTCAGGGCGGAAGCGAACCCGGCGGCTCCGATCGTGCTCATCGATGTTCCCGTGTACCAGCGCGGCCGATACGAGGAATCGCCGGCTTCCCGGGCAGCCGCTTCCAGGACGGAGGAAAACCGCTCCGACCACTCCTGCTCCACGTCCAGCGCCAGGGCGTAGGGCAGATAGCGCTCGTACACTTCGACCGAATCCTCCGGCGGGCGGTATTCTTTCAGTTCGTCGCGTTCCGCCACGGCCAGATACATCTTGAACCCTTCGATCTGATCCAGAACCTCCCTGCCTTCTCTCGTCGGGGCTTTCATCAAGTGGTAGAAAACGCCCACGATCAGGATCCCGAGAACGAAAATCGCCACCACCCAGATCGAGGCGAGGTGGAACAGCATGAACAGTCCAACGAGTTCTCCGGCCAGGAACGGCAGGGCAAAGAACCACGCCCCCGCGGAGAGGACGAAGCCCTTCGTTCTCGACGCGTTGATCGCCATGGAAACCAGGACGAAAACCCCGACGGTCCAAATGCTCAGCCAAAGCGTCATGAAGAGCGCCTCGCCCGGATCGTTCGCACTGAACAGGGCGATGGCCATGGGGAACAGGATCATCACCAGCCCGAAGACCCAATAGCCAAGGTTTCGCTTGAAGTAGATCGTTTCGACTTCCTCGCTCAGGCTCGTGCTGAGAGCCCGCTTCGCCGCGCCGAACGTTGCGTGGTTCGCGTTGTCTACCGCCAGAGTCTTCCTGCTGCCGGCGAAGAGTTTCTTGAACACTTTCTTCTCGCGCCTGGTGAGCGGCTCGTGACCGGTTGTCTTGTGCAGGGTATAGTCGTCCTTATCCTCCTCCTCGATGCGCATCCATCCTTTCACGGCTATTCCGATGAGCGCCGAGGTGAAGGTCTTGTCGTCGAAGCCCATCCGCTTCAAGTAACGCACCGCTGCGGGGCTGAAGTCGGAAGGCGGCTCGTAAAGCGGGATGATGGTACCAGCCTCCGGATCCCGGCCGACCATGATCCACACCGAGCAGTAGTAGCCAAGCACCACCAGGATTCCAAACGCCCCTAGAATGAGCCCGATGTTGCTCGACAGGTAGCCGGACGCACGGCCTTCCGGTGTCACGATCCCCTTCTGCCACGTCACCACGATCGTCATGCCTTCCCTCGGCTGGAGCCGGCGCGTCGTCTCGAAGCGGACGCCCCCGTCCGCGGACTCGACCTCGACGGCTTGTTCCTTGCTCCCGAACTCGCCCGTGTACCCCGTCGCCTCTCCGACTTCCGCCCCCGCGGGCAAACGCACCGTTGCCGACACTCGGTCGATGGGGAAGGCCCATCCGTTTCCGGTGACGTTCCAGTAAAGTTCGTCGTGGTCGTCGAAGAACCCCAGTTGCCGGTCCGTCCGGTAGCGGATCTCGTAGGTGTATTCTCCCGGACTCAGGACGCGGCTGCCGTCGCCGACGTAGACGCGAATCCCGTTGCTCTGCTTCTCGGTGTGGTAGGGCTCTTCCACGCCGTCCCGCTTCACGCCGACCACTTCGAATCCCACGTTTTTTCGAAGCCCCGCCTTGCCTTGGTAGAGCGTTGGGAAGTCCCGGTAGATGCCCCGCCTTATCTCGTTTCCCTCGGCGCGAACCCGGACGGTCTCCGTCACGAGAAGAGCCGCGGTCTTCTCGACCTCGATGGTGCTCCGGTATTCCAGGATGCGTTCGTCCGCGGCGGCGCTCAGGGCGAAAGCGGCGAAGACCAGAAAGGAAAGAATTCGTGGCATGTTAGAGATTCACTTCGGGGTTCTGTTTTTCAGTGGCCAGTTCGATCTCGAAGAAGGGACGTCCCTTGAACCCGAAGGCGCCGGCCGCCAGGTTCGCCGGGAAGGACTCGATGCAGGTGTTGTAGTCGCGCACGCTGCCGTTGTAGTAGCGGCGGGCGTATTGGATCTGGTCTTCCACCTCCACCAATTGCTCGGACAATTTCCGGAAGCTCGCGTCCGCCTTCAGCTCCGGATAGGATTCCGCGAGAGCGAAGATCGTCTTCAAATTGCCGGTGACCGATTGTTCCGCCTCTTGCGCCTCTCCCACGCTTCGCGCGCCCTCCGCCCGGGCCCGGGCCCGGACGACGTCCTCCAGGGTCGAGCGCTCGTGCTCCCGGTAGCCCTTCACCGTTTCCACCAGGTTGGGCACGAGATTGCGGCGTCGCTTCAACTGCACGTCGATCCCGCTCCAGGCTTCCTTCACCCGGTTCCGATGCTTGACCATGGTGTTGAACAGAACGGCGAGCACGATCAGTCCCGCCAATATCAGGCCAAACAAAATTACCAGGATTCCGGTCAGGATCGCCGTGAAACTCATGCGGCGAGTCTACACCAGTAACCGATTGGGAAAGCGCCTTTTTCGTTCCCGCGAACATTTGGCGCCGCCGCCACCGGCCGGGCGACAACGGGCCTTCGCGGAGTGGCCCGCAGCAGAGAATTGCCTCTCCCTTTGGAGGCGGGCCAAGACTGGGTTACCGTCGAAACCTCCCCTTCACCCGAACCATGCCCGAGCTCGACCCCTCTTCCCTCTCCGATCCGTCCTCCAACGACGAGGTGCTGGACGCCTTCCTCGAGCACCTCATCCGGCAGAGGGTCGAGCCCTACCACCATCAGGAAGAGGCGATCCTGGAGTTGTTCGCCGGCCACAACGTGATTCTGAATACGCCGACGGGATCGGGAAAATCGCTGGTGGCGCTCGCCTGGCAGTTCCGGGCGATCTGCCAGGGGCGACGCTCGTTCTACACCGTGCCGGTGAAGGCGCTGGCGAACGAGAAATTCCTGTCGCTCTGCAACACCTTCGGACCCGAGCGGGTGGGGATGATCACCGGCGACGCCACGGTGAACCCGCAGGCGCCGGTGATCTGCTGCACGGCGGAGATTCTCGTTAACCTGGCCCTGCGGGAAGGGGCCGAGGCGGGGGTCGACGAGGTGATCATGGACGAGTTCCACTACTACTCCGACGCCGAACGCGGCGTGGCCTGGCAGGTGCCCCTGCTGACCTTGCCGAAGGCGCGTTTCCTCCTGATGTCGGCGACTCTGGGAGAAACGTCGTTCTTCGAAACGGCGATCACCAAGCTGACCGGCACTCCGACGAGGCTGGTGAAATCCGACGAGCGCCCGGTGCCGCTGGAGTTCGACTACAGCACTACGGCGCTGGAGGAGAAGGTCGAGGAGTTGGTCGAGGCCGGCCGCGCTCCGATCTACCTCGTCCATTTCACGCAGCGCTCCTGCGCCGAGACGGCCCAGAATCTAATGAGCCGGAACTTCTGCAGCAAAGACGAAAAAGCGGCGATCGCGGAAGCGCTGGTCGGCGCGGATTTTCGAAGTCCCTACGGAAAAGAGATGAAGAAGTTGCTCCGCCACGGGCTGGGGATTCATCACGCCGGCCTGCTGCCGAAGTACCGCGTCACCGTCGAGAAGTTGGCGCAGCGGGGGTTGCTGAAGGTGATCTGCGGGACCGACACTCTCGGGGTCGGGGTCAACGTTCCGATCCGGACGGTGCTTTTCACCCAGCTGTTCAAGTACGGCGGGCAATCGACCAAGACGCTGGCGGTCCGGGACTTTCGCCAGATCAGCGGTCGCGCCGGTCGACGCGGATTCGACGACGTGGGCTACGTCGTGGCGCAAGCGCCGGCACACGTTGTCGAAAACATCAAGGCGGAGCAGAAGGCAACGGCCAAGGGAAAAAAGAGCAAGGCGGTGAAGAAAAAGCCGCCGGAGAAAGGCTTCGTGATGTGGGACGAAATGACCTTCCGAAGATTGATCGAGTCCCCCTCGGAAAAACTGAGTTCCAGCTTCACGATGCGTCACGGAATGCTGCTCCACGTGCTGAGTCGGCGGGACGAAGACGGCTGCGCGGCATTGCGTCGCCTCATCGACGACAGTCACGAGACGCCGGCGATGAAACACGCCTTGCGCCGACGGGCCTTTTCCCTCTTTCGGGGATTGGTCGAGGGAAACATCCTCGGCATCGTTCCGAAAGCGGAACGGACCGGCCCGGCCAAGGTCGCTTTGAACGTCGAATTGCAGGACGACTTCTCTTTGAACCAGGCCCTCGGTGTCTACCTGCTGGAGGCGATCCCGCAACTGGACCGGGACGAACCGGCCTACCCGCTCAACGTGATTTCCCTGGTCGAGGCGATACTCGAGGATCCGACCGCGGTGATTCGCCGGCAGGTGGACAAGGCGAAGTCCGAACTGATGGCGGAGATGAAGCGCGACGGGGTCGAATACGACGACCGCATGGAACGACTCGAGGAGGTCGAACATCCCAAGCCGGGAAAGGATTTCATCTACGATACCTACAACGCCTTCGTGGTCGATCACCCGTGGGCGAAGGAAGCCTCGGTGAAGCCGAAGTCGATCGCGCGGGAGATGTTCGTGGAGTGGCAATCCTTCGAGGACTACATCAAAGTCTACGGGCTGGAGCGAAGCGAAGCCGTCCTGCTGCGCCACTTGTCCGAGGTCTACAAGGTGATCGCGCAGACGGTGCCGCCGTCCCTGAAAACCGAGGAGTTGCAAGAAGCGGAGACCTTTTTCGAAGAGATCGTGCGCGGAGTGGACTCGAGCCTGCTCGACGAGTGGGAACGGCTCCGAAATCCCGACTTCGTGCCCGAACAGGAGAAGCCGGCCGCGGAGAGGAAAACGGTGCCGATCACCCGGAACCGCACCGCCTTCACCCGAACGGTGCGGAACCGCGTCTTCGAGTTCGTGAAGGAACTCTCCCGGGAAAATCACGAAGCCGCCCTGGCGCAAGTGGCGGAGTCGGACGGCTGGACCGTCGCGGGGCTGGCCGACATCATGAACGAATTCGGCGCCGGGCACGGCAGGCTCCGCCTCGATCCCGAAGCCCGGAACGCGAAGCATTTCTGGCTCCGCGAAACACCCGGCAAGCGGGAATGGGAAGTCGAGCAGGTTCTGATCGATCAAAAAGAATGCAACGACTGGAGCGCCGTTTTCAAGGTCGACCTCGACAAGAGCGATGCCGAGGGAGACGCCGTCCTCACGCTGGCGAAGCTCGGTCCGGTGGCGAGTGTTTGATCGGCCGCGCCGGTGCCGCCGTCATCCGCCAACCAGCGGCAGGGCCCTCCCCTGCTTCGCGCTCTCGATGGCGGTGTCCACGATCTGCTGCCCGACGCGCGAAATCTCGACGCTGAGCGGACCTTCGATCGGACGATCGTTCTCCAGGCAATCGAGGACGTAGGCGACCGGGTTCGAATTCGGATGGGCCAGTTCGGGCGCTTCCACCCGCCGGCCTTCCGGGCATTCCGCCGTCTGCACCGTCACGAAATCATCGTAGTCGTAGCTGGAAACGCTTCCGGCCACGCCCTTGACCACGAACCCGCACTTCGGCTGCGGCTGGTGCGTCCAAGGATCGGAGAACGTGCCCCACCGCGTCTCGAATTTGGAAAGGCCGCTCTCGTAGCGGGCCACGGTGATGCTGTGCTCGTCGACCTCGAGTTCGTTCCCCGGAAGATCCCACATCGCCATGACCTCGATCGGTTTGCGGCCGCCATTGAACCACGTCCCCAGGGTCGTCCCGTAGCCGAGATAATCCTGCATCGAGCCTCCGCCCTCGGCCGCCCGGTAGAACCAACTCGCGGCCTTCTCGGCGTCGGTCGGTTCCCGCTCGACCTTGTCGGCCCCGTGCCAGAGAGGACCGCGATTCCCGTCGTAGAAGTGAATTTCCCGGACCTCTCCGATCGTTCCCTCCTCGATCACCTCGCGGCACTTGGCGTGCGATCGATGCCACGCCAGCGGCCAGTTGATCGTCAGTTGCTTCCCGGCTGCCGACATGGCGGCGATCATGCGATCGGCCTCGGCGAGCGTGGCCGCGAACGGCTTTTCCATGATCACGTGCACCCCGAACGGAGCGACCTTCTCCGTCCACTCGGCATGGCGCGCGGCGGCCGGACAAAGGATGACGAGATCGGGGGCCGTCTTTTCGAGGCATTCGCGATGGTCGGCGAACACCTTGTCTCCCGGCAGGCCGCAGGCCCGCGCCGCCTCGTCGGTGCGCCCGGGCTGTTCGTCGGAAATTCCCACGACCTCCGCCCCCGGATGGTCGCGGGCCATCCGCAGCAGATCGCCCATGTGGAAATGGTCGAAGTTGATTCCGGCGATTCTCCACATGCTTCCTGACAGGGTGACGTCGTCGATTGAACAGGGTTGCGCGAGGTGTTCGACGGGAACCGTTCGACGCGATCGATTCACGCGGTGGCCGACTCGGGCTCGGCATCAGTCGCCTGCTTTTTCGGGGGCCTGAAAAGGAGCAGGAAAAACCCGAGAACCGCCGCGGCGAACATGGCCGGCTTCAGCCAGATCCATTTCCACTCCATCGCGGCGAGCTGGGCGTGCCGCAGTTCGTTCTTCTCGTCTCGGAGCCCGGCGAGTTGTTCTTCGACCGCCGTGTCGGGCGCGCCGTCCTCTTCGATGGTCCTCTCCAGTTCGAGAATCCGCGTGGTGACGGCCGCGACCTCTTCGCCGTACTCGATCGACGCCTGCGGGGTGTGTTGCTTCTCGACCTGACCGGCCAGCTGCGCCCCGATGAACATGCCCAGACCGAGGGTGAAAAGCACCAGCAGTCCCTGGGCCTGGGCGCGGATCCCGCGCGGGGCCGCCTGGTCCGTGTAAATTTGCCCGGTGACGAAAAAGAAGTCGTAGCAGATGCCGTGGAGAATCACGCCCGTCATGATCATCCACGCGATCTCGCTCGGCGCGCCGGCGGCGAAAAGCAAGTAGCGAACCACCCACGCGAACATGCCGATCGCGAGCATCCACTTGACGCCGAGGCGGGCGAAGAAAAACGGCATCACCAGCATGAAGAAAATTTCCGACATCTGTCCGAAGCTCATGGTCTGCCCGATGGGCAGGCCGGTCATCTCCACGACGCGGCTGGTGATCTGGTAGTAGAACGCGAGGGGGATGCAGATGAGCACCGACGCGATCATGAAGACGAGATAGGAACGGTTCTTGAGCAAGGCGAGAGCATCGAGACCGAACAACTGCCGGACCGATACGCGACCGGTGCCCTCCGGCGGCGTGTGCGGCAGGAAGAAGCTGTAGACGCCGAGCGTCACGGCGGCGGCGGCGGTGAGGTAGAACATTTTGATCGAGGTGTCCCAGCCGAGCCAGGTCAGGCTCAAGCCGGCCGCGATCCAGCCGATGGTTCCGAGCACTCGCACCAGCGGGAACTGCTTTTCCGAGTTGTCCAGGTTGCGCATGGCCAGACTGTTCGTCAGAGCCAGGGTGGGATAGAAGGTCAGCATGTAGCCGAAGAAGATCCAGTTGATCGCCGTGGGACTGGGATCGTCCACGATCATGAGCCGCGTCGCGCCGAACATCAAAAGGCCTCCCAGAATGTGCATCGCGGCGAGAACCCGCTGGGCCGGGAAAAATCGATCGGCCACCATGCCGACGAAGAAGGGCGTGATCATTCCCGCGATGGGTCCGACCGAATACGTCCACCCGAAGTGGGTCGCGCCGAACCCGATGCTTCCGAGAAAATTCGGCGCCGTGACGTACCAGGCGCCCCAGACGAAGTATTGCAGAAACATCATCGCCCCGAGAAGGGGTATCGTGAAGGAGCGGATCGTGGTAGCCATGGAACTGTCAAGAACGTGAGACCGGATGATGAGGGAGATCCGTCAGCGCGGCAACCGCGAATTCGCGGACCGGTCCGCTTTTACCCGCCTCCGGGACGTCTTTTTCCTTCTCTTGATCTTTTTCCTCCGGCTCAGGGAGCGGAGTCGCCCCGGCAGAGTAGGAATAAGATTAAGATTAGGAGTAAGAGTAGGAGTAGGAGTAGGAGTAGGAGTAGGAGTAGGAGTAGGAGTAGGAGTAGG
>JBBDRG010000083.1:0-30728 GCA_040905585.1 Verrucomicrobiales bacterium | reverse complement strand
GTAGGAGTAGGAGTAGGAGTAGGAGTAGGAGTAGGAGTAGGAGTAGGAGTAGGAGACGCGATTCGTGCTCCCTGCTTCCTGCTTCCTGCTCCCGATCCATTCGGGCTCAGCCGCCCCCCCTCACTCCCGCTGATCCTTCTCGCAATTGTCGTCCATCGGCACGGCAGCCCCGGTTTCCTCGACCGGGTGGGTGAACAAGTAACGCCAGACCGCCTCGTAGAGCAGGTTTCCCTCCGCGTCCCGGGGCGACGCGCCGCCCGGGGTCACCGCGGAATGGGCGCGCTTGGGATCGTCCTTCACGTCGGCGGCGGAAACCAATCTTCGGGAGTTCTCGTAGGGCGGCTCGGTCTCGTCCACTTTCACGATCGGGCCGAATTCGTGCAGACCCAGCAATTCCCAGGACCGGCAGTAGTGATCGGCCGTCCAGCCTCCGTCCAGCACGTGGCTGAAGCCGAAATACCGGTTTGCCGGTGTGGCGGACGGAAGGGCCTGCCAATTCTGGTACTGGTCACGCGGCCCGCAGAGCATCACCACTCGGCCGACCTTCCGGTGTTTCGCAAATCGCGCCGAGGTCGTGGATCCGTGGGAACTACCCGCCATGATCACGTGCTCCCATCTCAAGTCGTCCCCGTCCTCGGTCAGGAAGTATTCCCATCGCCCCTGCGGGTTTTCCTTTGCCAGCCATTTCACGAAAACGAGCGCCCGCTCCATCATTCCATCCGGTTCGGGAAGATCCACCACGTCGCTGAAATCCTCGCCCGTGGCAGCTTCCAGCCGGACATTGCCTCGGCAGGTCTCGCCGACCGGTTTTTCCTGACAGACCTTGGAAAACCACCGATTCGCGTAGTGCGGCTGGATGGCGTGCAGGCCGTAGCTGTTCAAGCGCTCGAACAGCGCTTCGTTGTGGCCCATCATCCAGACCACCAACTTCCCGCGCGGCTCGACCGACGTGTCGACGCTGGCACGCTCCACATCCTGCGGCTTCTCGGCGGTCCCGAAAACGAAATCGATCTCCGGATGCTCCCTGGCCCGAGGATCGAGTTCGCTGGCCCGGGCATCGAGTTGATATCGCTGCGGGTCGGGATCGTCGAAAGCGAGCGGGGTGTCGCCCCGGACGGCAAGAGGACAGGAGGCGAAAAGAAAAGACAGCAGCAAGAGGCGATTCATGAGCGCTATTGTCCCGAGGAATGAGCGCTTTCGCCACAAAAATTCTCCGCTTGGCCAAACGGCGGCGCTTCCAGCTGCTCCCCGTTCACGGAACGGTTGATAATGGAGGTCCGGAACCCAGTCTCCGAATTCTTCCCTTCCCGACTTCTTTACTCCTCTACTTCTTTACTCCTCTACTTCTCCGCTCCTCACCCCGGAAAAACCCACTCGTAGGCGTCGGTGTGGAAATAGGTCTCCTCCTTGATCTGACGGCACAGGCCGTGCAGTCCCGGAAAAAGCATGCGGCGGTCGATGCCCATGGTGGCGAGACGTCGCCGAATGAACTCCTTCTCGCCGGCGGGAATCACGATCCGCGTCAGGCAGATGTTGTCGTCGCCGAGTTCGTAGTGGTCCTCGAAACTCTCGGGATCGGCGTTTTCGCTCGGCAGCGGATGACAGAGGTAACACGTCTTCTGGTTGAGCATCGCCGTCGTCGTGTTCTGCGGCAAATAGACCTGCGGCTTCTCCGGGACCTGTTCATAGTCCTGCGAAATCACGAGATTCGCGTCACCCGGCATGATTCGCCACACCACTCCGTCGACGGCGACCCCGTCGGCGGCGACCCCGTCCACGTTCGCCTCGCTCGGTTCCGTCGCGAAGTAGAGCGCGACCAGGGCGTTCTCCGTCCACGTCGAGAAACGCGTCGGCAATCCGTAGTTCTGGCCGACGGACATCCATTCCAGTTCCGTCGTCGGATCGTAGCCGATTTCTCCGCGGGCTCGCTGCTTCAATTGGATGAGCAAGGCCGCCTCGAGGTCCGTCCACGAGGAGAATTCGGTTCGATCGAGTCGTTCGCGAAAAAGCGTCGGCAAAATCGACCACCCGTTGGCCGCCTGCCCGCGATAGACGGGCGTCCGTTGAAATCCCAGGCGCGGAACCATTTCAAGCAGAAAGGATTCCACGTTCTCTACGGTAACAGTCTCAATCTCTCTCATCTCGGTATCTCAAGTTTTTCTCGCATTAGTAAATTTTTGAGGGATATTTGACGCCCAACTCACCCAGAATGGTCTCACAGTCTCAAACGCCCCTCGCTGCCCTGAGTGATTTCTCATAATCGAGAGCGACGCGCAAGCAGAAATTGAGTTCTCTTGAGTTTTTTTTGAGGCACTTTTCAGAAAATATGAGCAAGCCAGACTTGAACGAGCTAGTCGCGGTCATACCCGAGTTGAATTTGAGTGATCTCAAAGCACTCGAGATGTCGGTGCGCGTGGCCATCCAGATGCGCAGCCAGGGAAACCTTTCCACCGACACCGGCGAAGGCGAGCCTCGCGACGAGGAAGGCCCGGGGCTCAAGGATCAGGCATTGGCCATTCTCGAAGATCCCGAAAACTACGAGCTCACTCTCGCCGACCAGGCGCTCCTTGCCGCCTTGGTTCTCAGCGAGGGCTACCATCAAGCGGTCTTTTCCAGTCGCGACATCAACGACATCATCGAGGAAAGCGGTCGCCCCCGAGTCGTTCACATCACCTCCGCCCTGTCCGGACTCACGAGCCGCTCCTACCTGACCGGCTCGACCAAGGAACTCTCCCTTTCGAAGGACGGCCGGGCCAAGGCTCGCGGACTGATCGGGATGGTGCGGCGGCGAGCGGCTGCGTAATACCACCCGGAGGGATAGGCTGGCAGAATGGCTGAATGGATCGTTTCAAGCGCGCGGCGCGAGCGAGGCGCGATGTGGGGGGCCGCCCCGAGGCATCGTAACGAGTTCGGAACAAAGCGATTGGAACGATCCGGCCAGCTCTCCCGGCAAACCGCGAAGCGGCTTGTTCCTCTCACTCTATTTCTCTTCATTCTACCAGATTATTAGTCCGGTTGGTATAATTGACCGAGGGACCTTCGGCGGTCTCGCCGTCCTTCTCCCTGACGCCTTCTCCCTAGGAGACTGTTGAAAAACCCCGGAATGGAAAACTGCGAGACATTTTGTTTACTGGATAGGCGCGACGAGGAAGTGGGGTTTCCCCCACGACCGAGGAGCAACGACGCCAGCAAACAAAAGGGCCGCAGCCCATTGGGTCGGGTAACAAATCGTTCCGGCGAAGCCGCCATTTCTAGAACCGAAAACTTCATAGATTTTTCGTTGTGGGGTTTTTCAACAGTCTCCTAGCCCCTCTCCGGTGGACGTTCCCGCACCGACATCCTCGGCGACTCCCTCCTTGACGCTGGCCTTCCGGTGTCGAATCGTTCGCGACGCAGATGACTACCAAGAAAGCCTCCAGAACCAAGGCCGCGACCCCGGCCCATCGCCAGTATTCCTCGCCCATGCTCGACGGCCCGGACCGGGCGCCGAGCCGCGCCATGCTGCACCCGGTCGGTTTTTCCAACGAGGATTTCCAGAAGTCGATCATCGGCGTCGCCTCGACCTGGAGCATGGTGACGCCCTGCAACATGCACATCGACAAGCTGGCCAAGGAATCGGTCAAGGGCGCCGACGCCGCCGGAGGGAAAGCCATCGAGTTCAACACCATCACCATTTCCGACGGGATCTCCATGGGAACGGAGGGGATGAAATATTCCCTCGTCAGCCGGGAGGTGATCGCCGATTCCATCGAGACCGTGGTCGGCTGCGAAGGCATGGACGGGGTGGTGGCCCTAGGCGGCTGCGACAAGAACATGCCCGGCTGTCTCATGGCCATGGCCCGGATGAACCGCCCCGGCATTTTCGTCTACGGCGGCACCATCAAGCCGGGCTGCTACAAGGGAGAGGACGTGGACATCGTCTCCGTGTTCGAGGCGGTGGGCAAGCACAGCGCCGGAAGCATCGACGACGAGGAACTGGAAGGCATCACCGAGACGGCCATCCCCGGCCCCGGTTCCTGCGGCGGGATGTACACCGCCAACACCATGGCCTGCGCGATCGAGGCGCTGGGAATGAGCTTGCCGAACAGCTCGGCCCAGGCGGCGATCAGCGACGAGAAGATGATGGACTGCTTCGACGCCGGGGCCGCCGTGGTGAACCTGATCAACCACAACATCCGTCCCCGCGACATCCTCACGAAGAAAGCTTTCGAGAACGCCATCACCGTGGTGACCGCGCTCGGCGGATCGACCAACGCGGTGCTCCACCTGCTCGCCATCGCCAGTGCTGCCGAGGTCAAGCTGTCGATCGACGACTTCACCCGCATCGGCAAGAAAACCCCGGTGTTGGCCGACCTCAAACCGAGCGGCGCGAACGTCATGATGAAGCTCGTCGAAATCGGGGGCACGCTTCCGCTGATGAAGATGCTGCTCAATGCCGGGCTTCTCCACGGCGACTGCCTCACGGTGACGGGAAAGATGATGAAGCAGAATCTCGCCAAGGTGAAGGCCGCCTACCCGAAAGGCCAGACGGTGATCCGGAGTTTCAAGAATCCCATCAAGAAGGACGGGCACCTCGTCGTGCTTTACGGCAACCTGGCGCCCGAAGGCGCCGTCGCCAAGATCAGCGGCAAGGAAGGCTTGACCTTCCACGGCAAGGCGAAGGTGTACGACTCCGAGGAAAAAGCGATGCAGGCGATCCTCGGCGGCAAAATCAAGAAGGGCGACGTCGTGGTGATCCGCATGGAAGGTCCCAAGGGCGGCCCCGGAATGCGCGAGATGCTAGGCCCCACCGGGGCGATCATGGGGGCCGGTCTGGGCGAGGAGGTGGCGCTGATCACCGACGGTCGTTTTTCGGGCGGCAGCCACGGCTTCGTGATCGGCCACGTCACGCCGGAAGCCTACGCCGGCGGTCCGCTGGCCCTGGTCAAGAACGGCGACGAAATCTCCATCGACGCCGAGAAGCGGGAGATCACTCTCGGAGTGAGCCAAAAGGAAATGGCCGAAAGGAAGAAAAAGTGGAAACAACCCAAGCCGCGCTACACCAAGGGCGTGCTGGCAAAATACGCGAAGTTGGTGAACTCCGCCTCGGAAGGCGCGGTGACCGACGCCACCCTGTAGGAGCGGACGTTTCCAACGTCCAACGTCCAACGTCCAACGTCCAACGTCCAACGTCCAACGTCTGACTACCTGCTCCCTGCCAACCCCTCAGTCTCCCAACAACGCATCCACCGCGTCGACCGTGAGGTTCCGCACCGGAAGGTCGTAGCCGAGCGTGTCGTAATTGGGCTCGAAGCCCCCGCCGTCGACGTCGACGTAGATGGGATTGTTGTAGGCGCAGGGCTGCATGGCGGACTGCGAACTGGTGCCGAAGCCGCCCTGGAGGTTTCCGTTTTCTCCGTAGGCCACCACGATGAGATGCGCGTCTTCGCTGAGATCGAGGGAGAGCCGGTGATCGAACTTCACGGTTCCGTCTCCGAACATGTCGGCGTTCCCGGCGCGGGTGTAGTTGTAGCGCGGATCCTGTTTGCCGTTCACCAGCACCTGCACGCGATCGATGTCGAGCCAGTCGGCGCACTGCACTCTGACGTGCAGATCGAGTTCGCCGCTGACGCGGTCGTATCCTCCGGCGATGGAGCCGGATCCGGTCTCGACTTCGAGGTAGGGACCGTTCGTCACGATCATGCGCCCGGCCTTGGCGTTGCGCGACATCTCGCGCCAATCGATCTCGGCGGGCTCGTCGCTACGGCTCGGGAGGTAGGTCCGCCAACCACCCACGCCGTTGCCGTAAACGTGGTGCGCGTCGTTCACTCCAATACCCCAGACCTTAAGTCCCTGGTTCAGCAACTGAAGCCATATGAACTCGCGCCGGTACTCGACCCGTTTGCCGAGTCCGGTGCGCGCGGGCACGACGTCGAAGGGCGCTTCGGCAAGAATGTGCGACTCCCGGAAATTCTGCGTCTCCAGGCCGTCCAGCATATTTCCGAGATACGCGTAGCCACCGTCGGCACGGCCGTCGTGATCCCGATCGACGAAGTTCTCGGACATGTCGGGATGGTTGAGATGCACCCAGCGATCGCGCTCGGCCCCCTGGTAGTCGCGCAGGACGATGGCATTGAGACGCGGGTCCTTCTGCCACACCGGAGCCCCTCCGTCCTGCCGTTTCGGCTCCGGCTCGAGGGGGAAGGTGTTGAAATGGGCGCCGCGCCCCGTCAGCTCCATGCCGGGAATCGTGCTCACGAATTTCTCGAGACCGAGAGCCTCGATGTGCGGTGCCCAGTCGTAGAGCCGGTTGTGCTCGGTGGTGGGCGCGAACTCGACGTGCTCCGCCGCGATGTTGATGACGCGATCGTCCACCCCGCAGGTGTTGTCTCCGCTCGGTGTCGAGTGATTGTGAAAATCCGCCGAAACCCAGCCCGGCGTGGACACGGAGCGGACCAGTTCCCCGCCAATTTTCAATTCCTGGCCCGGTTCCAGGGTGACATCGTTCACGATGGAATCGTACTCGGGTCCGCGGGTGACGACGATGCGGTAGTCGCCCGGAGGCAGCGGCACTTTGAACGAACCCGTTTCCGACTGCCACTGGTCGACGCAGCCGTGAGCACGATTGGTCGGCCCGAGATCGAGTTTGGCGGTTCCCTTTCGCGCATTGAACTGAACTTTGCAGGGCGTGTCGCCGCCGTCCGTGTCGGTGATCGAGAAAGCCACCCGCGCCTGTTTTCCCATCGGGACCTCGAACCGGGTCTCCCCGCCGGCCTCGACCGAGGCCGTCCGCTTCTCGGTTTCCCGCCCCATGTCCTCGATCACGAGCCCGTGGGATCCAACCGGCCACAGAAACTCCGCCACGCCCTTCCGGTCGGGGTAGGCGTAGAGAACCTTCTCGTCTCCGAGAGGCACCCCGACGCGTCCGGACGGGATCGGCTCCCCCTCTTCGTCCACGAGCTGCACCGACACGGCGCCCACCGAATCGGGATCGCGCAGCCCGGCCACGATTCCCACCGCTTCGGCGGGTGATTCGCCCACGGCGAGAAAACGCGCCACCCTCTGCTCTTCGCCCGGTCGAAGCGTGAGCGTATTCGATTTCGGAAGCGAGGCTCCCCGCTCCTCGACCCAGGCGTAGGCATAGCCGCACTTGTCGGCCGGATCGACCGCGTCGGCCCACTGGATACCCTTGACGCTGCCCTTTTGAGTCATCTGCGTCCACGTGTCGGTCAGCTTGACTTCCTTCTCTTCGTTCGACTCGTTGCGGAAGCCGGACACGATCAGGACTCCCTGCCACCCTTTCTCGAGAATGTACTGATGCCGCGTCGCCAGCCCGTCTCCCTTGGCCGCGGTGGTCACCGTTTCCACCCCGGCCGCGTCCTCTCCGACGCTCTCGTCGAGGCGAACGTAGCTAACCGGACCCCGCTGACCCGAGGGCGTGAAAATCGTGATCTGGTCGTTGTTCGCATCCCGCAGGGTCAGATCGTAGAGACAGCCGGGCGTGTGATTGTCGTCTCCGTAGAAAGCGCTCATGTTGGGGCGTCGCAGAGGCAAGTCGCCGGAAACCACCACCTCCACCCGGTCGTTGCGGAGAACGAAATCGCCGACGATTCCGTCCGCCTCCTTGCCGCCGGGGAGTTCCTCGAATTCGGCGTCGCCGATCTCGATCGCTTTCGGCGACATGGCGGATTCCGAAATCAGGGTGCGGTCGATTTGCGGAGACTTCGGCGGCTCGCTTTGCTCCTGCTTTCCTTCGGTCGGTTTTAACTCGACTGGTTCCTGGCAGAAAGCCGATCCCGAATTCCCAAGGATCACCGTGAGGAAAAAGGCCGCGATCAAGACTCGGGGAGAAAGGTTTTTCATAGGAAAGACACTCACGAAGACGCCGCTCGCGAACAAGGCAAAAAACCGGCGTGACCGCGTGTCGACGAAAGGCTTCCCCCGCGGCATTCCCGGCTTGAACGAGGTTTCGGACTGCCTATGATGGCGGGACATGTCAGAACCGCCGCCCCCCCTCGACCCGGAGCTTTGCCGATCACGCCAGAATAAGCTCCGCGACTGTCTGTCGGCGAACGAGCTCGACGCCGCGGTCTTTTTCGATCGCCACTACGTCTACGCTCTCTCGGGCTACTGGCACGAACAGCCTCTCACTCGAACCGCGGTTCTCGTGAAAGTGGACGGCGACACCACCGTGGTCGTTCACGACGAATCGCCGCACGCCCCCGCCGCCGATCGCCTGGCGCAGTCCGTGCCGAACCACCTCTGCACCCTGAAGCCGAATCTGGCCGCCTGCGTCGCGGAGGCCCTGAATCCCCACCTCGCCGGGCTCGCCGCCGTGGGCACCGACCACCAGACCCCGGCCGCGCTGCTCGAGGTCCCCAAGTGCCGCGACATCACGGAGGACTACCAGTACCTTCGCCGGCACAAGGACCGCGACGAGGTGACGGCGCTGGAGTTCACCATCCTCTGCGCGGACCGCGCCTACGCCGAGGCTCTGCAGATGCTCGACCCGGACGTCGGCGAAGTCGAACTGATGGCCGCCATGCTGGAGGAAGCGACCTTCGCCGCCGGAGAAATCCTCTCGGGCTGGGGGCAGGACTTCCGATGCGGCGCACCGGGAGGCTTCGCCCGCCAACGCTCCATCGAAGCGGGCGAGCTGTACGTTCTCGATGTCGGAGTGGGGGTCCGCGGCTACCGGAGCGACCTGTGCCGCACCTTCGCCGTCGACGGCAGCCCCACCGACGAGCAAGCCGCGGCGCACGCCAAAGTGGTCGAGGTGATGAAACAAGGCGAGGCGTTCCTGAAACCCGGCCAATCCTGCCGCGAGATGTTCGAAGCCGTGACCGCGGAACTGGACGGGTGGAACGGCTACGGTTTCTTCCACCACGCCGGCCACGGGATCGGACTCGACGCCCACGAAGTGCCCCGCATCAATTCAGGGTGGGACGACACCTTCGAGGCGGGAGACGTCGTCGCCTTCGAGCCGGGTCTCTACGGCGAAAAGCTGCGGGGCGGCATCCGGCTCGAAAACAACTACCTCGTCACCGAAGACGGCTTCCGCCGGCTTTCGCACTTTCCGCTCGGCCTGACACGAACCCCGTCTTGACCGCGACGCTCGATACGGGAAGCTTCCCGACCGAGAACCACACCATGCCCATGTCCCCCGAACCCGTATTGATCGCCGGAGAGTGGCGCGCCGCCGACCGCACCGCCACCTTCCGTATTGAAAACCCCGCCACGAAGGAAACGCTGGGACCGGTCTATCCCGTCAGCTCGTGGGCGGACTGCGACGCGGTGCTGCGGTCGGCCTCGGAAGCGTTCGAACGAATGCGGGACATGCCGGGAGAGCGCATCGCCGAATTCCTCGAGAGTTTCGCCGCCGGCATCGAAGCCCGCGCCGACGAACTGGTCGACATGGCCCACCTCGAAACCGCCCTGGCCAAGGCGCCCCGCCTCGCCGACGTCGAGCTGCCCCGGACCACCGCTCAACTCCGGCAAGCGGCCGCGGCCGCCCGCACCGGGAATTGGCGGCACCCCGTCGTCGACTCGGCCAACAACATTCGCTCGTGCTTCGGCCCTCTCGGCCCGGTTTGCGTGTTCGGCCCCAACAACTTCCCCTTCGCCTTCAACAGCGCTTCCGGAGGCGACTTCGCGGCCGCCGTCGCCGCGGGAAATCCCGTCATCGCCAAGGCGAACACCAGCCAGCCGGGCACGACGAAACTCCTCGCGGAGATCGCGCACGACGCCGCTCGGTCCACGGAAATGCCGGCCGGAATCGTCCAGATGATCTATCGGACGAACCACGCGATCGGCGAGCAGCTCGTGACCGATTCCCGCATCGGGGCCACCGGATACACCGGCAGCCGAAGCGGCGGACTCGCTCTCAAAAAAGCGGCCGACGGCGCGGGCAAGCCGATCTACCTCGAACTCTCCAGCGTCAATCCGGTCGTGATCCTTCCCGGCATTCTGGAAGAGAAAGGCGAGACCCTCGCCGAGGAGTTCACCGCCAGTTGCCTAATGGGCACCGGACAATTCTGCACCAACCCCGGCCTGGTCGTCCTGCAGGAGGGCGAGGCCGCGGAGCGGTTCGTCTCCGCCGTGGTCCGCCGGTTCGAAGAGGCGCCGGCGGGCACCCTCATCTCCGGATCCATCGGGAAATCGCTCCTCGAAAGCCATCGCGTTCTCTCCGCCGCGGGAGCGGAGGCGTGCTGCGGACAAGGCGAAGGGAGCGGCGAAGGCTACAGCGTGGCGAACACCCTGTTCCGGGTGTCCGGGGAGAAATTTCTCAGAGATCCGGAAACGATGCAGACGGAAGCCTTCGGAAACACCGCGCTCGTCGTGGTGGCCAAGTCCCTCGACGAGACGGCCGGGATTCTGAAAACGCTCGAAGGCAACCTCACCGGCTCGATCTACTCCACCGAGTCCGGTGCCGACGACGAGGCCTACGACGCCCTCGCCCCGATTCTGCGCCAGCGGGTGGGCCGACTCCTCAACGACAAGATGCCCACCGGCGTGGCGGTTTCGCCGGCAATGAACCACGGCGGTCCCTATCCCTGCACCGGTCACCCCGGATTCACCGCCGTCGGCATTCCAGCCTCGCTGCTCCGTTTCGGCATGCTCCAGTCCTTCGACAACGTCAGGCCGCATCGTCTTCCCGAGATCCTCCGCGACGACTACGAGGGCCCAGCCCAGCGCCTCGTCGACGGCGTCTGGACCTGAGGGCCAGCTTTCAACCCTGTTCGGTCCGCGGCCGGCGGCCCGCGGCCCGACCCCTTCGGTCGCCGGTTCAGCCTCGCTCCTCCGCCGCCCCGGGCACCGCAATCTCCCGCTCGCGACACCATTCGATCGCTGCCTCGTGCCCCAGCGAAGCGGCGTTCTTCATCCAGCGTTGCGCCTCGGTGAAAGCCGACTCGACGCCGTGACCGACCTCCAGGCAGCGCCCGAACCAGTACATGGCCCGCGGATCCCCCAGCTCGGCGGCTTTCCGAAAGGATTCCGCCGCCCCCGCGGGATCGGCGTCGACGCCGATGCCGTTCGCCCGGAAAAGGCCCAACTGATAGACGGCCCCCACGTTTCCCTGCCGGGCCGAGGATTCCATCGCGCGGAACGCCAACTCTCCGTCGTCCTCCCTGGTCCATACCGCCCACAACTCGAACGCTTCGGCGTGTCCTTCCCCGGCGGCGCGCCCCGCCAGTTCGATCGCTCTGGTTCGCACGTCTTCGGGCGCCCCGTCGGACAATACGCTGTCCGCGTAGAGGTACTGCGCTTCGGCATCGCCCATCTCGGCCGCCTCCAGCAGCCACGATCGGAAATTCCCCGGAGACTCGCCTCTCGTTCGAGCCAACTGACCCGCGAGCCGGGCGGCTCGCGCGTTTCCATCCTCCGCCGCGGCCCGGAGAGCGTTCTCCACCGCGACCCGGTTCGCCTCGAAGTCGAAAACCTCGACGAGATGCAGCAGTTTCAGATGTTTGGGATCGCCCTGCTCAAGCAGGAACTCGCCGATCTCCGCGAGAACCTCGTCGCCGGTGAGCTCGGCGGGACTTCGGTAGTCGGTCTCGGGAAAGGCGATGTTCGGTTCGGCTTCGTAGACGCCGTGTCGTTCGTTCCAGCCACTCAGCCAAAAACCCGCGACGGCCGCGGCCACCACGCCCGCGAGAGCCGCCCAGAACCAGAAGTTCAAAAAGCCCCCCTTTTTCTTCGGCGCCCCGGACTCGGTTTCCGGCGTCGCAGGCTCGGGCCCTTCGATCCCGGGAGCTTCCCCCTCCGGCGTGGCGGGCTGCGGCTCGTCCACGGGTACAGGTGTCTCGATCCCTCGGGACTCCTTTTCCGGCGTCACCGCCATGTCGATTTCTCCGTCGAAAAGAGTCGCCTCCAGCGCTTCTTCCATGGCCGCTGCCTCCTTGGCCTCGGTATCGACCACCGGCGGACTTTCGACGGCGGACGGCGCGGCGGTGGCGGCGAACGCTTCGAAGAGATCGGTTTCGAGGGCCTCGGGAGACTCGTTGAGCGCCAGGCGATATTCTTCGAGGAGATCGCCGATTTCGGCGGAGACGCCGGTCGGACGGGTCACGGGTTCTTCCCATCGAAATCGGCTTCCCGCGAGCAATCTCCAAATCAACGGCAAGGCGACGGCGGACCTTCGAACCGCCTTGTGCTTCCCGCAGGGCTCCCGGGCGAGTTGCCGCACGGCGGCGGGAAGGTCCACGCCGTCTCTCAGGGTCGCCGTGGTCTGGTGGAGCCGAAATTTGAGAGGGTAGCCTTCCCAGGCGGCGGCGCCCTTTCGTTCGGTCAGCTTCGCCGATCCGCTCAAGGACCGGCTCCCGGTCAGCACAAATACGTTTTCCGGCGGCAACCACCACACCGAACAGGAAGCGACATGGTTTTCGAGTACGTCGACGGCCGAGGCAACCTTCGCCGCGACGAGGCGGGTCTCGGCTTCCCCGAGCGGCCCGATTTCCCCGAGAAGGGCCGCCAGATCGACGCCTTCGACGCTTTCCTCTCCGACGAGGGTGACCGAATTCCGGTCTTCCGTGTAGTTCACCCGCAGCTGATTCACCATCCCTCGACCGGGCCTGCGGGTGGCGTCGTGATGCTGGCGAAGCCATCCGTCGCGCGGAATCGAACCCGGTCCGGGGAGGACCTGAATATTCGCCGGGCCGCCCCGGAGTCGGGAAACGACGGCATAGGGCTCGTCGCTCGGATCGACTTCGGGCGGCAGGGCATACTCCGCGGGACCGTCGTAGGACTCTTCCAGATCCGCGCGCAGCCATTCTCTCAAGGCCATCCTCGGAAGCGGTGCTTTTTCCCCGTCCCCGTCGGTTGCTTCGGCCAGACGTTCCATGGCCGCCTTGAGATTTTCGTAGGTTTCCCCGGAATCTTCCTCCAGAGAGGCAAGAACGGTGGAGCGGATGTCTTCCTCGAGATCTTCGAAATTCTTCGGCAACGAACCGTGGTGGAAGGTTCTCACGGGAACCCCGGCGATCAACGAGCAGAACAGCTGCGCCTGGTACCAGTCGAGCGAATGCTCCTGCCCTCGCGCGCCCGGTCCGGTCCATCCGTAGAACTCGGAAAACACGGGCCGAACGATCCCCTGGCGGTCAACGATCACCTGGTAATTGAGGGTGGTGAAGCGCCGAAAGGAGGCGCTCAACTCGTCCTCCGACTCGAGAAGAGCGAACAACTGAACGATCCATTCTCCGGCCACGGCCAAGGGGACGCTGGCGCGCTCGAGGTAGGCCGGGAGCGGTTCCCCGTCCCGCATCTCGCTCGCGCAGAAAAGATCGTCGGCGTCCCGTCCCCACGAAGCGACGCGGACGAGCGACCGACTGCGCATGGCGGCGATCCGTTTCATTTCCTCCTCGAACGCTTCGCGTTTGTCGGCGTCAAGGGCCGCGCCCGCGAAGAGGTGAAGCCGCGCCAGCCCCCAGGACTCGCAGTCGAGCACCAGCTGTGTCTTTTCGTCCGCTCCTTGGGAGGGCAAGGCGACCACGCCGCCCTCCGCGTCCCTGACAAAACGATACTGAGCGAACTCGGCAATGGAAAGAGGCTTCATCTCCGGATCCCGGCCTAGTCACTGGACTCCGAAACGTCGCGGTGTCCAGAGGTTATAATCCTTTCAATAAGCGGTTGAGGTATCCTTCGACACGGTAGATATTTAGAATTCGTTAGTCACTTCCGATCCCCACCGCTTTATGGCGTCCCAGCCGCGCAGCAGTTCAACCGCCCGCACCACCGGAGAAACCGACATCAGTCTGGAGCTGGTCGTCGACGGCACCGGCCGGTCTTCGATCGATACGGGGGTTCCCTTCTTCGACCACATGCTGACGCTCTTCGCGAAGCACGGTCGATTCGATCTGGAGGTCCGCGCCAAAGGCGACATCGAAATCGACTACCACCACACGGTGGAGGACGTCGGCATCGTTCTGGGCAAAGCCGTGACCGAAGCGCTCGGCGAAAAGCGCGGAATCCGTCGTTACGGGTCCGGACTTTTCCCGATGGACGAGACCTTGGCGCGCGTCGCGCTCGACGTGAGCGGGAGACCGTTTCTTCGTTTCGACGCGCCGGACTCCGTTCCCCATATCGGCGAAAAATTCAACTTCACCCTGGTGGAGGAATTCTCGAGAGCGCTCGCTTTCAACGCGCTGATGAATCTGCACGTCGCGATTCTCTACGGGCGCGATCCGCACCACATGGCCGAAGCCGTTTTCAAAGGCCTGGCCCGAAGCCTCGACGACGCCACCCGGATCGACGAACGAATCGCCGACGTGATTCCCAGCACGAAAGACGTGCTTTAATTTCGCGGTTTTTGCACTACGGATCAGCATGAGCGATCGGATCGGCGTGATCGACTACGGCGGCGGGAATCTTCGAAACGTGCTGAATGTTCTGAAGTTTCTCGGTCATGAAGGGACGCTCGTGTCGGCTCCCGGCGATCTGGACGAGGTCGACCGGCTGATCTTCCCCGGCGTCGGCTCGTTCGGAGACTGCGTCGCCGACCTGGACCGCAAGAAGCTCCGCGATCCGATCGTCGACTGGCTGAAGTCCGATCGGCCTTTCTTCGGAATCTGCCTCGGCTACCAGGTTCTTTTCGAGCGCTCGGAGGAGTCGCCCGGCGTCGACGGACTCGGCGTTTTCGAAGGCGAGGTGGTGCGGTTCTCCGAGGAGGCGGGGCTCAAGGTCCCGCACATGGGATGGAACGAGGTCAGGACGCTCGATCCGGAGTTCCCGCTGTGGCGAAGCACGCCGGATCCGCTCTATCTGTATTTCGTCCACTCCTACTACCCGAACCCGGTCGACAAGGAATTGGTGAACTCCACGACCAGCTACGGAGGCGACTTTGCCTCGAGCATTTCGACCGGTTCGACCTTCGCTTGCCAATTTCACCCCGAACGAAGCCAGGAAGCGGGCCTGAAAATGGTCGCCAATTTCCTCGAGCCAGCGAGGGAGTAAGCTGGGTCGGTCTGCGCAACGCGGTCAGGCGAGACCCCGTCGTGGCGACCCCGTCGTGGCGACCCCGTCAATTCGCGACGCGCATCGGCATGATGACGTAAAGAAAGGGCTCGTCGATCTTGAGGACTCCGGGACTGCTCTCGTCGATCAGGTCGATGTACACTTCGTCCTGGTCGAGATTGCGAAGCGGCGCCATGACGAACTCCGGATTGAACGCCACGACCAACTTGGGCCCGTCGTAGCGAACGTCGATGACCTCCTCGGCCTCTCCGATTTCGGGTGAATTGGCCGAAATGGCGAGCCGATGGTCGTCGAAGCAGAACTTGATGGAATTGGTCTTCTCGTTGACCAGAAGGCTGACTCGCTTGACGGCGTTGTGGAGCACTTCCCGCTCGACGGTGACACGGTACTTCGCCTCTCCGGGAATGACCTGGCGAAAGTTCGGATAGTTCCCCTCGATCAACTTGGTGATGAGATGACTCTCGTTGAGTTCGAATCCGGCCTGGCTGTCGGTCAGCGACACTTTCAGCTCGCCCGATCCGGAGAGCAGCCGCTGCAACTCGTTGACCGCCTTGGTCGGTATGATGACGCCGATCTCGTTGCCCGCCGGAAACTCCAGATCCTGCTCGACCATGGCGAGGCGACGACCGTCAGTGGCCACCAGCGTGAGCATCCCCTCTCCGATGAGGCAGTTGACCCCGTTGAGCACGTAGCGGGTCTCGTCGGTGGAAATAGCGTAGGAGGTCTTGCGCAGCGCCTCCTTGAGAAGCTTCTGATCGATCGTGAACTCCTTGGCCTCGCCGAACTCGCCGATGACGGGGAACTCGCTGCTCGGAAGGCCCAGAATTTTGAAAAAGCTCGGACCGCTTCGAACGGTGGCGGCGTTGTCCTCGTTCACCTCGAAATCGATCTCGCTGGTGGGGAGTTCGCGGACGATGCTGGCGAGTCGTCTCGCCGGCATGGTGGTGGCGCCGGTCTTCGTTATATCCGCGGCAATACGTCTCGTGATGGTGACGTCCAGATCGGTGGTCGAAAGCTTCAAGCCCAATTCGTCCGCCTCGAGGAGAACGTTCGACAAAATCGGTAAAGTGGTGCGGGTGCTGACTACGTGTTGAACCTGATTCAGCGCGTCCTGGAATACGTCTTTATCGATCTTGAACTTCATTTCTAAGCCAGTGGAGTGTGAACGCGAAAGCACATCGTGTCCACGGCAAAGTTCAGCCCTCACCGCCTTCGAATACCCCGGAGCTTTTCAGTCCGTCGCGCGTCTGCGACACCTTCTGCGGGCGCTTGGAACCGACGGTCGAACTCGACTGAACGAGGCGTCTCTTGATCAACTCCACCGTGCTCTTCAACGCCGCCGAAGCTTCGCATTTCGCCTTTATCCTCTTCACCGCGTAAATCACCGTGCCGTGGTCCTTCCCGAAACTCGAAGCGATCTCCACGAGCGACAGGTCGGTCAGCCTGCGGACCAGATACATCGCAACCTGGCGCGCCTCGGCCACCCGGGCGGTGCGCTTTTTCCCGTTCAGGATCTGGACCTCCAGATCGTAATGCTCGGCCACCGCCTGCTTGATCTCCTTGATTCCGATCTGCTGGCTTTCGTCGCCGCCGCAAATGTCCGCGAGCACCTCGTCGATCGCTTCGGGAGCGATGGGCTCGTCGTTCATCGTGGCCACCATGGCCACGCGGATTAACGCGCCCTCGAGCACCCGAACGTTCCCGCGCACTCGTTCGACGATGGAGTCGATGATCTCGTCGCTTACGGTCATGTTCCAGTCGTCCCGCTTCCGACGCAGGATGGCGGCCCGGGTTTCGAGCCCCGGGCGGTGGATTTCCACGCTGAGCCCCCACTGGAACCGGGAAACCAGGCGATCCTCGAGTTCGTTGATCTCCGAGGCGGGACAGTCGCTCGCGAGGACGATCTGCTTGTGCAGGTCCGACAAGCTGTTGAAGGTGTGGAAGAACTCACGCTGGAGCCCCTCCTTCCGCCCGAGGAACTGAACGTCGTCGATGAGCAGCAGGTCCGCCTGGCGGTATTTCTTCCGGAACGGTGACAGCGAACTTTTCTGGATGCCGTCGATGTAGTCGTTGGCGAAGCGCTCCGCCGTCACGAAGATGATCTTCGACTTGGGACGGAGCCTCAGGGACTCCCATCCGATCCCGTGAAGCAGGTGGGTTTTTCCCAACCCGCAGGCCGAATGGAAGAAAAGCGGCTGGTAGGTTTTTCCCGGCTGCACGGCCACCGCCTGGGCGGCGGCCCAGGCAAGTTCGCTGTTCTCGCCGGAAACGAAGTTGTCGAAGCGGAACGTTTCCACCAAGCCTGCCGCCCGGCCGCGCTCGAGCAGTTTTGCCTCGCTGATTTCCTCGACGAGCACGCGCGGCCTCAACTCGGTCACCTCGTTTTTCTTCTTTCGAGCTTTCTGCGACGCTTTCTCGGCGTCCTTGGCGAGTTCCTCCTCGGTAGCCAGTTCGCAACGAATCGGACCGCAGCCCGTGAGATACTTTTCAAATGTATAACCTAAAGATTCCTTAAAGTTCTCCTCCACCCAGATCAGGTACATCGATCCGGGGGCCAGTAGAATCACTCCCTCGGGACCGGCCGACGTCAGCCGGAAGTCCGCGAACCAAAGGTCGAAAGTGGGATCCCCCAGATCCTTTCGCAGATCCTGGGAAACTTGCTTCCAGAGGGGTTTGAGTTTTGATGGGTCAATCGGTTTTGTGGCGTCAAGCGGGTAGTGCGGCTGCATTCTCGTGCGGATTGTGTCGGTTTCGGGAACGGTTTGTGTGGAACGGGGTGCCGCCAATTGCCAGAAATACGTCTAATAATTCATAAGTCGTTTATATACAATATGTTATGTGACGGCCTCCACAACATCTCCCCTGGAGGGTGATTGGATGTCTGAAGAACTTTCTCCTTCCTCGCATCTCCGAATTCGAAGAGGAAAACCGTCGGGCGGTCCAACGTCTCTGTTCCCTCCGGAGCAAATTCAGGATACGAAGCAATTCGCGGTGCCCGAGAGTGACACTCCGCCATGAAAGCGACAACCTATAAATGTCGATTTCGACACATTATTTTTCGCGGGACTTCCGTTTTCCAAAATGGAGATGGGGCGAACTCAAAAGACTGAAATTTTCAGAAGAATACTTTCATCCTCTACGAATTTCGGACGAATTAACTAGTTTTCCGTTTCACCAGCAATCCGCACCCGATGGTTAGAAAAGTCGTCACCGGCCACATCCAAGCGGAAGCCAGGGTCGGCTTGATCGTCGTCGGATCCCCCTCGACCAATTCATAGGTGGGCAACTGCGCGAGGGTCTCGGCCAGTTGGTCGGTCATGAAAAGCACCCAAACGTCGGTGCGGACAAAAGCGACCAGGACGAACGAGATCACGGCGCCGATGACGAGGCCGACGACGCTGCCCCTGCCGCGCCCCCACAGGGCCACCAGAAACATTCCGAGGAGGGGCCCCACCGTGTAGGTGGTCATTCCGAACGCGAGAGGTAGGATGGGAACGCCGGTTTTCTCTCTCACGGCGAAGAGCACGAAGGTGAAGCTGGTCAGAAACACGCCCCAGAAGCAGACGAGCATTCGGGAGAGACTGACCATCCCCTTGTGTTCGCTATCCGTGTATTCGCCGTCGGTTCGTTTCAGCAATGAAAGCGTCGTCTGGCTCAAGGCGGCCAGGATGGAGTCGAGGCTCGATATGGCGGCGGCGAAAATGCCCGCCAGGATCAGGCCGCGCAGGGCGACCGGCAGCTCCGTCACGATCCAGACCGGAAAGACGTTGTCCCCTTCTGTCGGCTGACCGCCTTCCCACTTCATGGCCTCCATGATCAGCGGATCGGTCGGCGGGTTGCGCTGGTAGAACACGAAGAGCGCCGCCCCCACGAAGAGCATGAGAACCGTGACGAGCTGCCCGGCCGAACTCCAGATGATGGCCTTGCGGGCGTCTTTCGTGTTCTTGCAGCAGAACATCCGCTGCGCGTTCAACTGGTCCACGCCGAACGCGTTCAGATTCAAAAACGGCACGGCTATCAGCGCGACCCAGAAGGTGAATTCCAGTTCCGGGTTGAGCGAGAAGTCGAACACGCGCAACTTGTCGACCGTGGTCCCGTCGAACCGCTCGACCGATCCCGCGGTTGAGAAGAGCGTTTCCCAGCCGTGCTCGAAGCTGCTCAGCATCCAGAACAAGGCGATCGTTCCACCGACAACGAAGAGAGCGAACTGCATGACGTCGGTCCAGATGACGGTGCGCATCCCGCCCATCAGGGTCCAGCCGATCGCGAACACGCCGATCACCACGATGCACCAGCCGAACGGAAGCGGCGTCACGATGTTGAGCGGCAATGCGGCGACAAGCACGCGGACGCTCTGGGCCAGGATGCTGCCGACCGTGAACAGGACGGTCGCCAGCCTTTTGACTCCCGTACCGAGACGGTTGCCCATGTAGTCGTAGGGGCTGTATATGTCCTTCTCGTAGAAGACCCGCACGAAGAACAGTCCGACGAAAACCCGGGCCACGATGGATCCTGCCGCCCACTGCAAATAGGTGAAATCCCCGTTCAGGGCCATCACCGAGCCGGGGACTCCGATGAAGGTCACGCCGCTGATTTCGGTGGCGATGATCGAGCCGGAGACGGCCGGCCACGGGAGGGCTCGCCCTCCGAGAAAAAAGTCGCGGATGCTCGCCTGCTTGCCCCGCATGCGGTGGCCGACAATGGTGGTCAGAAGCAGGTAACCGAAGACCACGGCCCAGTCGACCGGGGTGAAGAATTCGTGGATACCGCTCATTGCCTGTCAGACCCTCGACGAGGATGCCCAGCTACCATGGTATCCCGACCGGTCCCGCAAAAGGAAAAACTGATCGAATTTCGCCCTACCTTCTTTCTCGGCGGCGCGGATCAAAGGCGAGGGCGACGACGCTTCACGTGAAGTTGCGCCAGCGATTTCTGGATGAGCACCTGGGCGGCCGCGATGTCTTCGGGCAGCCTCTTCTTGGCGAGCGCTTCCCGCGCGCGCTCGAGAGCTTTCTCGACGGCGGACTCGTCCACCTCGGAAGCTTCCATCGCCATGTCGGTGAGCACGGAGACTCGGTCGTTCGAGATTTCGACGAGCCCGGTCCCGATAGCGAGAGAGGTTTCCTCCCCGTTCTTCAGATAGCGGAGCTCTCCCGGCTGGAGAGTGGTCACCAGCGGCGCGTGGGACTTGAGGATGCCCAGCTCTCCCTCAACCCCGGGAACGACGACACTCTCGATCTCGTCGGAGAACGCCTTCTGCTCTGGAGTTACGATGTCGAGCCGCATGGGAAAATCGTTGGATGGAACGGGGGCTTACTTCTCGACCGAGTCGATCCCGGCTTTCATGTAGAAGTTGTTCTCCGGCACCTGGTCGTGGAGTCCGTCGAGGATTTCCTTGAATCCCTGCACCGTCTCCGAGACGGGGACGTAGACGCCTTCGATGCCGGTGAAGACCTGGGCGACGGAGAACGGCTGACTCAGGAATTTCTGGATCTTCCGGGCGCGAAACACGGTCAGTTTGTCTTCGGGGTTCAGCTCGTCCATGCCGAGAATGGCGATGATGTCCTGCAAGTCCTTGTATCGTTGCAGCACCGTCTGAACGCCCCGGGCCACGGCATAGTGTTCCTCGCCGACGATGTCGGGACTCAACGCGTTGGACGTGGAGGAGAGAGGATCGACCGCCGGGTAAATGCCGAGTTCGGCCAGGGAACGTTCCAGCACGACGGTGGAGTCGAGGTGGGCGAAGGTGTTCGCCGGCGCCGGGTCGGTCAAGTCGTCGGCGGGAACGTAGACCGCCTGGAACGACGTGATCGATCCCTTGTGCGTGGACGTGATTCGTTCCTGGAGCTGGGCCATTTCCGAGGAAAGGGTGGGCTGGTATCCCACTGCGGAAGGCGTCCGTCCCAAAAGGGCCGACACCTCCGAACCCGCTTGGGAGAACCGGAAGACGTTGTCCACGAACAGCAGCACGTCCTGATTCTTCTCGTCGCGGAAATACTCGGCCATGGCGAGCGCCGAGAGAGCGACCCGGAGACGGGCGCCGGGAGGCTCGTTCATCTGCCCGTAGACCAATGCCACCTTCGACTTCGTGAGGTCGTCCTGATCGATAACGCCGGCATCCGACATTTCCCAGTAGAGATCGTTGCCCTCCCGGGTCCGCTCGCCCACACCGGCGAAGAGCGAATAGCCTCCGTGTCCCTTCGCGATGTTGTTGATGAGCTCCATGATCACCACGGTCTTGCCGACGCCGGCACCGCCGAACGCGCCGACCTTGCCGCCCTTGGTGAAAGGACAGATCAGATCGATGACCTTGATGCCGGTCTCGAGAATCTCCGTGGAGGTGGCTTGATCGGTCAAAGCCGGAGCGGGACGGTGGATGGGGTACGTCTTGGTCGCGTTGACCGGTCCGCGCTCGTCGACGACCTCGCCCGTGACGTTGAAAATCCGACCGAGCACGCACTCGCCCACGGGCACCGCGATGGGCTGGCCGGTGTCGACGACCTTGAGACCGCGCTTCACACCCTCCGTCGAGGACATGGCCACGGCGCGAACCCAACCGTCGCCGCGGTGTTGCTGAACCTCGAGGATCAGTTTGGTGCTTTCGCCGTCGAGATCGAAATTCACCTCGAGGGCGTTGTAGATCTCGGGCAGTTGGCCGGCGCCGGAAAAGTCGGCGTCCACCACCGGACCGATAATCTGAACGATTGTTCCTTCGTTACTCATCTGATTCTTGCTCGTAGTCGTTGAGGTATTCGTTTTCGTTTTAAATTCTGCTTCGCAGCAACGGGGCTTCCCTTACTCGAGCGCCCGCATCGCCGTGGTGATCTCCAACAACTCGGCGGTAATGGCGGCCTGCCGCTGCTTGTTGTACTCGAGGCTGAGATCGTCGATCATTTGTTTCGCGTTGTCCGTCGCGGCCTTCATCGCGACCATGCGGGCGCTGTGTTCCGATGCTCTCGATTCGAGAATCATCTGGTACAGCTGGTAGTGAACGTACTGAGGCACGGTCGAATCGAGCACGGCCGTCGCGTTGGGCTCGAAAAGGTAGCCTCCGTATTCTGGACCCGGGCTCGCGTCGACCGCTTCGGCTTCCAGGCCGGTCCCGACGAAGTCCCGGTCCCTTCCCAGATCGATCGGTCGGATGGGGAGGAGCGTTTCCAGCATCGGCTCCTGGCTGATCGTGTTGATGAAATTCGTGAAGCCCACCCGGACGCGGTCGAATTCGCCTTCGAGGAATTTGTCGATGGCGAACTGGGAAACGGGTTTGGAATCCGCGAATTCGACGGGGTCCTTCGATTCGAAGTCGGCCAGCAAGTCGCGCTTCATCCGGGCGAGGGCCTGACGCCCCTTCCTGCCGATGGTGACGAAAGTCGCGTCGGGCGCGGCCTGTTCGCTGACCAGCCGCAGGAGGTTGGTGTTGAGCGGGCCGCAAAGCCCCTTGTCCGTGGTGACCACGATGACCAGTTCGCGATTGCCTTTCCGCTCCTGCAGGAGAGGATGATCCGCCTCGTCCGTCTGCTCCTTGAGATTGACCAGCACCTTGTTCAGCAAATCGGCGTAGGGACGACCGGCGGTCGCCTGGTCCTGCGCCTTCTTCATCTTCGACGCCGCGACCAACTGCATGGCCTTCGTGATCTGGGCGGTACTTTTCACCGACTTGATGCGTCGGCGGATGTCGCGAAGATTGGCCATGGGTTGAACGGAAAGTCGTAGGGAGAATCGAACCGGTTATGCTTTGTAGGAAGACTTGAAGTCCTCGATCGCCTGTTTCAGCTCCTCGAGGATTTCGTCGCTCAAGGCTTTTTCGTCGCGGATCTTGCCGAGGAGGGAATCCTTCCTTGTCGTGAGGTATTCCTCCATTTTCTCCTGGCACTCCTGAATCTTGTCCACCGCCACGCTGTCGAAATAACCGTTCTGCATGGCCCAGAGAAGACAGACTTCGAGTTCCAGCGGAATCGGTGAGTACTGCTTCTGCTTGAATAGCTCGACGATTCGCTGGCCTCGTTCGATCTGGCTCTTGGTCTTCGCGTCCAGGTCGGATCCGAACTGGGCGAAGGCCTGGAGTTCGCGGAACTGGGCGAGATCCAACTTCGTGGTTCCGGAGACTTTCTTGATCGCCTTGGTCTGGGCGGCCGAACCGACCCGGCTCACCGAAAGGCCCACCGAAATCGCAGGACGGATCCCCTGGTAGAAGAGGTCGGTTTCCAGATAGATTTGACCGTCGGTGATCGAAATCACGTTTGTCGGGATGTAGGCGGAGACGTCGCCGGCCTGCGTTTCGATGATCGGCAGAGCCGTCAACGAGCCGCCGCCGTGATCCTTGTTGAGCCGGGCGGAACGCTCCAGCAAGCGGCTGTGCAGGTAGAAAACGTCGCCGGGATACGCCTCGCGTCCGGAGGGCCTGCGCAGAATCAGCGAAACTTCCCGATAGGCTACGGCGTGCTTGGAGAGGTCGTCGTAGACGATCAGCGCGTCCATGCCGTTGTTCATGAACCATTCCCCCATGGCGCATCCGGCGTAGGGAGCGATGTACTGGTTGGACGCGGAGGCCGAGGCCGACGCCGACACGACCACGGTGTAATCCATGGCGCCCGCCGCTTCCAGCGTTGCGATCGTCCGCGCGACGTTGGCCTGCTTCTGACCGATCGCCACGTAAATGCAGTAAAGCGGCTTGTGATCCTTGAGCTGGCCTTCCTCGGCCTGCTTGTTCTGGCGAGCCTGCGAAATGATCGTGTCGACGGCCACCGTCGTCTTGCCGGTGGACCGGTCGCCGATGATCAGCTCGCGCTGTCCCCGACCGATTGGAATCATCGCGTCGATCGCGAGAATTCCCGTCTGGACAGGCACGCTGACCGACTGGCGGGGAATGATCCCCGGGGCGATTTTCTCCACCGGGTAGGTTTCCTTGGAGCCAACCTCGCCTTTCCCGTCGATCGGCTGTCCGAGCGCGTTCACGGCCCGACCGAGCAATTCCTTCCCTACCGGAACGGAGAGCAATCGCCCGGTGGCCTTGACTTCGTCGCCCTCTTTCACGTGCGTCGAATCGCCGAGAATCACGCAGCCGACTTCGGTCTCTTCGAGGTTGAGCGCCAGCCCGAAGGTTCCCCCGGGAAACTCGACCATTTCGTTGAGCATCACGTCGCTCAAGCCCTCGATTTTCGCGACGCCGTCGCCGGTCTCGCGAACAATGCCCACGTTCGATTTGGACACTGATGTCTTCAGCGCCGCGATTTCGGATTCCAGTTCCTGGAGAATGTTACTCATGACAAGTCGTCAGATGAATCGTTTCAGTCGGTTAGTTTCTCAATTAAATTTCTCTTCGAGACGCTGGATGCGGTTTTGGACGCTCCCGTCCCATACGTCGCTGCCGACCCGGATCTTCATCCCCCCGATGAGGGCGGGGTTCACCGCGAACTCCGGCTGGATCTGCGAGCCGTATTTCTTTTCGAGGTCCGCCACCACCTGAGAACGGGTCGCCGAATCGAGCTCCACTGCGCTTTCGATCACCGCCCGATTCTTTTCGATCTCGAGCCGGACCAGCCTCCAGTAGGCGTTGAGAGCGGGAATATACCCCCGCGGCTTCGTTTCGGTCAGTCGCCTGAGCACGGTCCTCACGACCGTATCGTCGAGCTGCCCGTCGACAAAGGAAGCGGCAAAAATCTTCCTGGCCGTTCGTGCCGCTTCTTTTCCCGATTTCATCGTGAATGGTTAACTCGGTCAGAGCGCGACCTGTCCGGCCGTCTCCTCGTTGATTCGTTTCTGATCGCTTTCGTCGAGAACCTTGCCGGTCACCTTCGAAGTGGCCTCGGTGACGAGGTGACCGAAGTCGCGCCTCAACTCGTTCATGAGGCGTTCGTGCTCTAGCCGGGAAGCCTCCCGCGCCTTCTCGACGATTTGCTGAGCCTCCTTGATCGCTTCCTGGGTTCTCTGGTTGCGCACCGATTCGGCGCTCTCCCGGGCCTCGCCGATGAGTCGCTCCGCGTCGCGGTTCGCCTCGTCGAGCATGCCCTGGACGCGTTCTTCGGCCTTGGCCATTTCGGCCTCGATCTTCTTGAGATTCGCTTCGCCTTCCTCGATGCGGCGCCGGCGCGCTTCCAGCATCGCCAGCACGGGTCCGAAAGCGTATTTCGACAGAATGAAGTAGACGATCAACACGATGATCACCTGTGAGATGAACTTCGGCCACGTCAGCCCGAAGGTTGTCAGAATATCGCCCATTTCAGTTCAGTCGTTAAAGTCTGCAAAGTGCCGCCGCCGCCCGGAAAGTCCGCGGCGATGGAACGCCGCGGACGAAAACCGGGATCCGGAGGGTCACGCCTGGAGTGCCATGATGAAGGCGTAAATCGCGATGGCCTCGGCAAGGGCCATGCCGATGATTCCGATGGTGAGAATGTTGCCGAAGGCGCTCGGATTGCGTCCGACCGCCTGGGCCGACGCCATGCCGATGAGTCCCAGGCCGATACCGGCACCGGCACCCGCCACGCCAAGGGCGAAGTTCCCGTTGAAGGATCCGCCGGTCGTTTCCGCGGCCGCAGCGGCCAACATTGGAAGGAGTTCGATCATATTGTTTACTGTGTTGATGTTACTTACTGTTCGTCACCGCCCACGCTTTTCTGCGCATGGTCCCGATGACAAAATTCTCGTTGCCGCTCAGTGATGCTCTCCTTCGTCGTGAGCGGTGGAAAGCTTGATGTAGACGGCACAAAGGAGCGAGAAGACCACGGCCTGAAGCAGGCCGACCAGGATCTCCATGAAATAGAAAGGCAGGGGAAGCGCGATGGCGGCGATCGTCGAGAAAAAGGCGTTCAACCCGAGTGTCTCTCCCAAGCCGCCCATGGTAAACAGGAGCGTCTCCCCCGCGAAAATGTTACCCAGGAGTCGCAGCGAAAGGGACATGGGGCGAAACACGATCGAAACTATCTCGATGACGCCGACGAACATGAAAATGGGAAGGAGCGCGTACTTCAGAAACCCAGTGAGTCCGCCCTTGGGACCGAAGATGTGGACGACCATCCCCCACACCCCGAGTTCCCTCACCGAAATCCAGGCCCATACGCACATGAACACGATCGCCAGCGCCAGCGTCATGTTGAGGTCGGCGGTGGCCGGGCGCAGCAGCGGGGTTTCCATCGTCTCGAGAACGAGCGGCGCCTTCGTCTCCCCGAAACCGATCGTGCCCACTCCGGGAAGGAGCCCGAACCAGTTCGACGCGAGAATGAAAATGAAGATGGTGGCGAGCAGCGGAAACACTTTCGGCGCGACCTGTTTCCCGACGATTCCCTCGACCTGCCCGTAGAGGAACTCGATCACGAACTCCACGAAGTTCTGCTTCTTCCCGGGAATGGTGGTCATGTTCCGAGTCGCCAACCGGGTAAAATAGAGAACGCCGGCGGTGACCACGGCAGCGACCAGAATCGAATTGGTCAACCACCCGAAGAGCGGCAACTCGGGCGCGGCGATCCCTCCCGCCGCGAGAATCGGCTGCGAGGAACTAAGAAGGAACGATGGCAGGAGGGACTCCATTAAAACAAGGGCGGCCCGCCGGGGATTTCAGCAGAGTGGCGAGACTTTCCTTCTCGGCGAACCCTAAGCAATGCCAGTGGTCTCGCAAGCAATTTGTGAAAAATTTCACAAGCTCTCCGAACTCCCTTCGCAGAAGGGTTCCGGGTCCTACCTGCCTCTCAGAAACGGCGTCAGCAAATCGAGCATTCTCTGCCCCTGTTCGCTCATTTCCGAGGGAGTCGCCCTGCCTTCCTCGGGACCAAGGAGTTTCCAGGCTTCGTCGAGTATTCCGTTCGGCAGATCCTCGACGATGGCGGCGCCGGCGGCCGCCACGAGCCGGGCGGTGAGATCCTCCCTCGGTTCCGCCAGCGTGCCGGCCAGCTTCATGGGAGCCCAGCGGAATCCGTCGCGTTCTTCGGTGAACACGCTCCGCTCGGCCCCGGGAATCCACCGCATCGTTCCCGGCGTCACGCCGACTTGGAGGTCGCCCGCCAGCCGGTCGCCCTCGACATTCAAGGCGCCTTCGATCCGGATGAGCCCGTCGGACTGAATCGCGAGGTTCCGCAATTCCAGCAGCTTTCCCGATCGTCGGAAGTCCGCGCGGCCTTCGCTGAGAGGCAGACGGCGAAACTGGTCGGTTCGGGTGTAGTCGGCGATCCGCTCCAACACGGGGACCGCTTTGATTTCTCCGTCCGAAACATGGACCGTCCCCTCGTAGACGAGTTCGCCGAAAGGTCCGGTGACGCGAACGGGCCCGTCGACCGTTCCCGAAAGGCGATCCCCCCATTCCCCCGCCACCAGCCGATCGACGTCGAAGGAGGAAATGTCGAAATCGAGATCGACGTTGCCCCCGTCCTCGAAATGGATCTCGCCCTTTCCTTCGACGTGGCCGTCCCCGTAGACGCCCAGGACGCTGCGGTCGACGTACAAGTCCGTCCCTTTCCAGCGCAAATCCAGCCGCTTCACCTGAATGTCGGGGTGCCCCGGAAGACTCATCCTCCCGTTCCGGCCTTTCATCTCCCACAAGTCGGTGCGGAAATCGGGACGGATGACGGCACTGACGCCGCTCAGGACGAATTCCCGCTCTCCCCGGTCGCCTTCGACGACGACCGTCGCGGAGGAGACGTCGACCTCCTCCACTGCCACCCGGTCGGGAAGAAAGCGCTTCAGCCAGGCCGGGACGGCGGGCCCGGCGGACGCCTCCTCGGCGGACGGAGCGCGGCGCGAAGCGGCCGGTCTGGGCAGGCGCTCGTCCGCGAACAGAAGATTGAGCCGATTGATCCTGACGTCGGGAACCATGAAGGCACGGTTCCTCACGCCGCCGGCCTTCGCCCGAACGCCGTCGAGGCTGAGCGCGGAAAAGGCGGCTCCCTCGTAGCCCCGGGCGACGAACGAATCGGCATACGCCTCGGATCCCTGCCACTTCAGGACCGGCATTTCGATTTCCGAAGTCAGAGCGGAGGACGATTGCCTCACCAGCCACTCGCGAAAGGCATCCCCCCGCAGCCACGACTGCATGCTCGACCTCGCGAGCAAAAGCACGACCACCATCAGGACCACGAGGATCGAACCGCCGATCAGGACAACCTTCAACGGATTGATTGAACGCACCGCTGCCGCTTTTTTCGCGCCGCGGTGCCGGGGTCCTTTCGCCATGCCCCAACAAACGCCACGATAGCCAACTCGGTAAAGAATTATTTCGCGGCTCGAAAAAATCCGCTTTTCCGTGATTGCGCAGCTCGATCGAACCCCCTAGAACTGAGGGCGTGCTGGAACTCAAGGACATTCAATTCGCGATACCGAAGGGCCGGGAAGAGATTCCGCTTTTGCGCAACGTCGACCTCCGGGTTCCCGCAGGGCACTTCATGGCCATCGTCGGTCCGTCGGGATGCGGCAAGACGACCCTGCTGAAATTGATCGCCGGAATCAACCAGGAAACCTCCGGCAGCATCCACTGGAACGGCAGAAACCTCTCCGAAGAAGGCGATCTGGAACCTTCCGAGATCGGCTACGTGCCGCAGTTCAGCATCGCCTACGAGGAACTCACGGTCGAGGAAAGCATCGAAAGCACCATCCGGCTCCGCGTCGAAACCGACAGCCGCGGCGAATTACACGACCTCGTCGACACCGTCCTCGACGCCACCGGCCTGGAAGCCATCCGCGACCGCCACGTCAAGGTGCTTTCGGGAGGTCAACGGCGGCGGCTTTCGCTTGCGATGGAACTGGTCACCGACCCCGTGCTCCTCCTCTGCGACGAGGTGACGAGCGGTCTCGATCCGAAAAGCGAGCAGGAAATCGCCCAGCTCATGTACGAACTGAGCCGGAACGAACACCGCGTCGTCGTCAACGTCACCCACAGCCTCGCCAATCTCGACCTCTACGACTCCATCCTCGTTCTCGCCGAAGGCTACGTCGTCTACCACGGGCCGCCGCGGGCTATCCAGCACTACTTCAGCGTCGACAAGCCCGAAGACGTCTATCTACAGCTCGCCAAGCGAAAACCCGAAGACTGGTCCGGAAGCTGGGCCAAGCACCGCGGTCCCTACTACGAATCCGTTCCGGAGACTCCGGCGGGCGATCCCGACATTTCCGTGTCCGCCAGCACCCCGGGCGCCGCGGCCCAGTTTTCCGCTCTGTTCTTCCGGCGGTGGAAAATCTTTTTCCGCGACCGCGGGCAACTGCTCCTCCAACTGGCCATCCTCGTCGGATTTCCCGTTCTCGTCGTCCTCTTCGAACTCGACGGCGTCGAACAGACCAGGCGCCTCTCCGAGTCCCTGCCGGCGAACATTTCGGACTACGAACGCGAACGCGACGACGTCACCTTCAATCTCAACCTCGGCGGCCTCGTTTCCGGCCTCGTCATGTTCCAGGTGATTCTCCTGACCTTGATGGCGTCGAACAATTCGGCCCGGGAAATCGCCGGGGAACGCTCGATTTTCGAGAAGGAGAAACTCGGAGGCGTCCGACCCGCCGTCTACATCGGAAGCAAGGTCGCCTTCCTTCTCGTGCTCGTGATCGTCCAGTCGGTCTGGATGGCGGTGTTCGTCCAGAGCATTTGCCAGATCCCCTCGCAATCCTTCGCTCCCCACCTGATGCTGCTCCTGCTGGTCAACGCGGCCATGACCTTCATTTGCCTGGGCATTTCCTCCGTGGCGAGGACGGCGGACCAGGCCTCGCTCCTCAGCATCTACCTCGTCGGGTTCCAGCTGCCGCTCTCCGGAGCGATCCTGGCGCTCCCCGCCTGGGCCGGCTGGCTGACGCGGCCCTTCGTCTCCGCCTACTGGAGCTGGGCGGGCATCATGGACGGCACGCAGAGCGACTATCTGCGGTACATTCGCGAGGTGACCGACACCTGGCTCGCGCCCATGTGGCTCGGCTTTCTCGTTCTACTGGCCCACGTCGGCTTCGGTCTGTTCGTCGCCTACCTCGGGGTCAAAAAGCCGCGCTGGCAGGGTTGATGCCGGAATTCGCGCCATCCGTCGTTCCATGACTGTCGAGAAAGAACTGACCGAATATCTCGGCGGCTACGTCACCGACCACAAGCGCGGGAAGATCGCCGAGATTCTCGACCAGCGGACCCGTTTTCTCACCATCATGCTGGAGGACATCTACCAGCCCCACAACGCCAGCGCCTGCCTGAGAAACTGCGAATGCCTCGGGGTCCAGGACGTCCACGTCATCACTCATCACCACGAATACCGCCCTCACAACGAAGTCGCGGTGGGATCCGCGAAATGGCTGTCCCTCCACCGCTATCACCGCACCGCCTCGTGCCTCGAGACGCTGAGGGCCAAAGGGTACCGCCTCGTGGCGACCAGTCCGGACAGGGGCGGCTGCGATCCCGCCACTCTGCCCCTCGACCGGCCGGTCGCCCTCCTTTTCGGCAGCGAAGAAAAAGGGCTGACCGACGAAGCGCTGGCCGCCGCGGACGCAACTCTGCGCCTCCCCATGCACGGATTCACCCAGAGCTACAACATTTCCGTCACCGTGGCCATGGCGCTCTCCCGTCTCGTCGAACGCCTCCGGGAATCGGACGTCGACTGGACTCTCTCCGAAGCGGAAAAAAAAGAACTGACTCTCGCCTTCTATCGACGCATCGTGAAGCATCACGAATTGCTCGAGGAAAATTTCTGGGAAAAACGCGAAAGCTGAGATCCCGCCCGCCATGCCTCCCGAACACCCCGAACGACAAACCGAGCTGCCGCTTTTCACATCTTCCATCAAGAGACTGTTGAAAAACTCTGGAATGGAAAACTGCGAGTCATTTTGTCCGCTGG
>JBBDRG010000082.1:0-20039 GCA_040905585.1 Verrucomicrobiales bacterium | reverse complement strand
CAGGGGTTCAGGGGTTCAGGGGTTCAGGGGTTGGACGTTGGACGTTGGACGTTGGACGTTGGACGTTGGACGTTCGGCGTTCGGCGTTCCACTTCTCAACTCCTCAACTTCTCAACTTCTCACTGCATCCCTTCCTGCGTAATAATCCTCCGCGAAACCTTGGCCCTCGCGGGTCGGACGATCCGCTTTTTCTGCCAGCCTCCCTGGAAGAACCACGCGGCGGTGGCGAGGCAGCCCAGCACGTTGGACACCGGGAAAGCCCACCACAGGCCGCGCGCGCCGAGGTCGGTGTGGTGCGAAAGCAGGTAGGCGATCGGAAACTGGAAGACCCACACCGTGAGCAGCGCGAGGACCATGCTCATCAAGGTGTTCCCCGAGCCGCGGAACGCGCCGATGAACGCCTGCTGCACCCCGATCAGGCCGAAGAACAGGGCCATGATCCGCAGGAACACGACCGCCTCCCCCGTCACCGCCGCGTCGCCGGGAACGAAGAAGCGGACCAGGGGACCGGCGAACGCGAAACAGAGCACCCCCGCAACGGAGAGCGCCACGAAGGCGACCAAAGCGCTGAGCCGGGCGATCGCGTTCGCCCGCGGCACGTTGCCGGCCCCCATGTTCTGCCCCACCAGCGTGGCCGTGGCCATGGAGAGTCCCAGCGCGGGAATGACGACGAAAGTGAGGATGCGCGTCCCGATGCCGAACGCGGCCAGGGTGACCGTGCCGAAACCCGCGACCAGAAAGATCATCAGCGACATCCCCGTGGCGCGCGTCGACTGCTCGATGGACGCCGGGAGCCCGAGCACGAAGATCTGCTTGAGCATGCGGAAGTGGGGGCGAAAGCGGACCTCGCGCAGGTCGATGCCGTAGTGTCCTCCGAAGAGCACCGCGAAGCCGACCACCATCGCCACGGACTGGGTGCCGATGGTGGCGTAGGCGGCGCCGGCGACGCCCATCGGCGGCACGGGTCCCCAGCCGAAGATGAAGAGGGGATCCAGCACCAAATTCAGCAACACCGTTCCGCCCACGATGTAGAGCGGCACGCGGACCTCGCCGAGCCCGCGCATGAGGGATTGGTACATGAAGTAGCCGAAGAGAAAGACCAGCCCGAGAAAGGAAATCCGCATGTAGCGGGTCGCTTCTTCGAAAACCGCGTCCTCGACGCCGACCAGGCGCAACAGCGGTCCGGTGGCCACGTAGCCGACGGTGGAGAGAACGGCGGCGGCGACGAGGACCGCCAGTATCGTCTGGCCGGCGACGAGGTTGACCATGCGGGAATCGCCGGCGCCGGTGAACTGCGCCACCAGCGTGGATCCAGCCACGGTGAATCCGCCGCCGAGCGCGATCGTCAGGAAGATCAGGGGAAAGCTCACGGAGACGGCCGCCACCGCCTCGCCTCCGAGCCGACCGACCCAGAAAGTGTCGGTGAGCTGGTAGGCCGATTGCAGGACGTTGGCGAAGACGATGGGCAGCGAGAGCGCAGCCAGCGATTTCAGGATCGGACCCTCGGTGAGGGAATGGCGGAGGGCGGCCATGGGGGGGAGCTGTTTAGCGAATAGCTTTCTAGCGGTTTAGCGCTTCCGCCGTTTCAGGGGTTCAGGCCCGCCCGCGGACGTCCTACTCTTAATCTTAATCTTCCTCCTACTCCCGGCGGAGTTCATGTTTTTTCCTTCAGACGCTCCAGAAACTTCAACGTTCCACGTTCCACGTTGGACGTTCGACGTTTCCCTCCCGCAGTTGCCCGCCCCAAACACGGCAGTTGCCCCCTCCCCTCCATCTGCCTACCCTAGACGACATGAAACCGATCCACGCCCTCTTTCTCTCGATCGCTCTCCCGCTCCTCTTCGCCATCCCGGCACCGGCCGCCGAAAAGCCCCACGTCGTTTTCGTCATGGCCGACGACATGGGCTGGGGACAGACCGGCTACTACGATCATCCCGTCCTCGAGACGCCGCACCTCGACGCCATGGCGGAGAACGGCCTGCGCTTCGACCGCTTCTACGCCGGCGCGCCGGTCTGCTCGCCCACCCGCGCCAGCGTCCTCACCGGACGCGCCAACGACCGCACCGGCGTGCTCCAGCACGGCTACGCGCTGCGGCTTCAGGAAAAGACCATCGCCGAAGCCCTGGGCGAGGCCGGCTACGTCTCGGGTCATTTCGGCAAGTGGCACCTCAACGGCCTCCGCGGGCCCGGCGCTCCCATCCTCCCCCACGACCCCCGCGGTCCCGCCGCCTTCGGCTTCGACGAGTGGGTCTCGGTGACGAACTTCTACGACGTCGATCCCCTCATGAGCCGGATGGGCGAAATCGAGCAATTCACCGGCGACTCCTCCGAGATCGCCGTGGACGAAGCCGTGAAATTTCTCTCGAAACACCGCGACGGCGACAAATCCCTGTTCGCCGTGATCTGGTACGGCACGCCCCACGCCCCCTTCAAGGCGCTGCCCGAGGACGTCGCCCCCTTCTCCGACCTCGACGAAGACTCCGCCAACCACTACGGCGAGCTGGTCGCCATGGATCGCAGTCTCGGCACCCTGCGCGCCAGGCTCCGCGAACTCGACCTCGCCGACGACACCCTCCTCGTATTCTGCAGCGACAACGGCGGTCTCACCAAGATCGAACCCGGCACCGTTGGCAGCCTCCGCGGGCACAAGCGCGACATTTTCGAGGGCGGTCTCCGCGTGCCCTGCGTCATGGAATGGCCCGGCACCATCGAACCCCGCGTCACGGACTACCCGGCATCCACCATGGACCTTTTCCCCACCGTGGCCGACATCCTCGACCTCCCCGACGACGCCCTCACCCGCCCTGTCGACGGCGTCAGCCTGCGCCCCTTGTTCCAGGCCGAGACCGAGCCCGAGTCCCGCGAACTCCCCATCCCCTTTCGCTTTGAAAACACGGCCGCCCTGGTCGACAACCGCTACAAGTTGCTCACCACCGACCGCGAGTCCGGCCAGTTCGAACTCTACGATCTCGAGACCGATCCCCGCGAGACCGAGGACGTCTCCCAGCGTCGGCCCGAGGTCTTCGAGCGGATGAAAGGCGAACTCGTCGCCTGGAGCGAATCCGTCGACGCCAGCTTCGCCGGCAAAGACTATCCCGAAGGCACCGTGACCCCGCCCGACCCGGAGCCCCGGTTCTGGTTCGAAGGCGATCTCTACCGCGACCATCTCCCGGAGTGGCGCGAACGCTGGGAGTTCAAGACCTACTTCGAGCGCGTCGAAAGGCGCCAAGCCAGGAAAGAAAAAGAAAAAGAAAAAGAATCTCGTTGAGCGAAGACTCCCCGCGCAGCCACAACCATCCCGACCTCATGAAACGCCCGGCATCCCTGCTACTCCCCCTCCTCGCGGCCATCGCCATTATTTCACCCGGCCCCCTCGCCGCCGCCGACCGGCCCAACATCGTCTTCTTCTTCACCGACGACCAGACCACCAGCACCATCGGCTGCTACGGGAATCCCATCGTGGAGACCCCGCAGATCGACGACCTCGCCGCCCGCGGGGTGCGCTTCACCAATGCCTTCGTCTCCCAGCCGATCTGCTGGGTCAGCCGCACCACCATCCTCACCGGCCTCGTCGGACGCAGCTACGGCACCCCGGACAACCCCGAACTGACGCGTCCCGAGGCGGCCGAGACACTCTATTCCGACCTGCTGAGAGCGAACGGCTACCGCACCGGCTACTTCGGCAAGTGGCACGCCAAAATGCCGAAAGGCTACCGCCCCGCGGACCACTTCGACGAGTTCGAGGCCATCTTCCGCAATCCCTTTTTCAAGAAACAGCCAGACGGCAGCCTCCGTCACGAGACCGACCTCATCGTCGACCGCGGCATCGACTTCGTCAAAAACCAGCCCGCGGACCAGCCCTTCGCGCTCAACCTGTGGTTCAACGCCTGCCACGCCGAGGACGGCGACCGCCGGCCCGGCCTCCACTTCGCCTGGCCCCAGTCGGCCAACGGACTCTACCAGGACGTCGAGATGTATCGCCCCGCCCTCGACGATCCCGCCGTGTTCGAGAACCAGCCCCCCTTCTTCCAGACCTCCATCACCCGCGAGCGCTACTTCTGGCGGTGGAACACCGAGGAAAAATACCAGACCAACATGCGCGCCTACCTGCGGCAGGTCAGCGGGATCGACCACGCCATCGGGCGCTTCCGCGCCGCGCTGGAGGAGGCCGGCCTCGCCGACGACACCATCATCGTCTTCTCCGCCGACAACGGCTACCACATGGGCAACCGCGGCTTCGCCGGAAAATGGTCGCACTACGAAGAGTCCATCCGCGTCCCCCTGGTCGTTCACGATCCCCGGCTCCCCGAGCAGAAACGCGGCCAGGTCAGCGACGCGCCCGCGCTCAACCTCGACCTGCCCTCCACCTTCCTCGACTGGGCCGGCGTCGACATTCCCGAGCGCTACCAGGGCCGCAGCCTCGCGCCGGTGGTGGAGGGATCGACCCCCGCCGACTGGCGCACCGAGACCTTCCACGAGCACTTCGCCGTCCGCAGCCGCATCCCCGCCTGGGAAGGGCTGCGCGAAGGCCCCTTCAAATACGCCCGCTACTTCGATCACGACCACGAGTTTCTCCACCACCTCGGAGACGACCCCGACGAGCTCGTCAATCTCGCCGACGATCCCGCCCACGCCGCCACCCTGGAGGCCATGCGGCAGCGCACCACCGACCGAGTCGCCGCCCTCGGCGGACCGCTCGCCCCGCTGAAAGGCGAGTTCAGCCACTCCACCGTTCCCCACCCCGAGGCCGCCGCCGCCGTCACCGTGAAACCCGGCAAGGACGGCTTCGTCAACCTCTTCAACGGCAAGAACCTCAACGGCTGGGACGGCGATCCCGAATTATGGTCGGTCGAGGACGGCGCCATCACCGGCGTCACCGACGGCACCCTCGAGTCGAACCGCTTTCTCAGCTGGAAAGGTTCCACCGTGCACAACTTCGACCTCCGCGTGCAGGTGAAAGTCAGCCCCGGCGGCAACAGCGGCATCCAGTATCGCGGCCATCCCGCGCCCGAGACCGGACTCGACATCGTCACCGGCTACCAGTGCGACATCGTCGCCGACCGGCCCGAATACAACGGCATGCTCTACGAGGAGAAAGGCCGCCGCATCCTCTCCCACACCGGCGAGAAAGTCGTCGTCGCCCCCGACGGCCAGCCCTGGATCGTCGGGGCAATGCCCGTGAAAGAGTTCGCGCCCGACCAGTGGCACCAGTATCGCGTCCGGGTGCGGGGGAACCACCACCAGCACTGGATCGACGACCACCCCACCGCCGACCTCGTCGACCTCGACGAAGCAGGTCGCTCCCTCGGCGGCGTGCTCGCCGTGCAGGTCCACGTCGGCCCCGCCATGAAGATCCAGTTCAAGGATTTCAAGATCCGGCACCTGCCCGACGATCTCCCCCTCCGGACCGCCGAGGACGCGACCATCCCCCCCGACGCCCGCGGCGTGCGCCCCCAGGGCAACCTGCCGGAAGACTGGCAGCCGCCGGTTTACGGGGAAGAGTGAGCAGTGGAGGCGGGGGCATTGACCGAAGAGACACGATTCGATTATCCAGATGTATTTCGGAGATCATCCGCCGCCTCACTTTCATGCAATTTATGGCAGCAGCAAAGCAGTCGTGGATATAGAGACGCTGGCAGAGGGAACCGGGAAAGACATGGGACTCGCCTCCCATCCGTTGCGCCGAAGAGATTCTGCTTCCCGAGGCGGCCGGCCCCTCAACCCGCCAGCGAGCGCCACAACACCAGCCCGCCGGTCGCCAGCACCATCACGGCGAATCCCTGGCGCAACCGCCTCGCCGGCAACTTCGACGCGATCCATTTGCCCGCGAGGGTCCCGGCCACCGCCAGGCCGGCGAATAGCAGGGTCAGGGTCGCGTGCCCGGCGCTGGCGGGAAGGTGCGACAGCCAGCCGACCAGCGCGTTGGCGGCGATCACCGCCAGCGAGGTGCCGAGCGCCTGCCGCACCGGCAGCCGCGCGAACTTCATCAGCGCCGGCATCAAGAGGAAGCCGCCGCCCACCCCGATGAATCCGGTCAGCACACCGGTGCCGAGCCCCGCCAACCCGCAACGAAGAGGCCGGCACTCCGGTGCCGGCTCGGCCTCGTCCTCACGGGTGGTCAACATCCGCCACGCCACCGCCAGCATCAGCCCGGCGAAAAAAATCATCAGCACAGAAGGCGGTACCAGCGAGGTGAACCGCGCCCCCGCCGCCGCGCCTATCATGCCCGAAACGGCGAACATCGCCGCGGCCTGGGAATGGAACTCGCCCGCTTTCCACCGCTGCACCGCCCCCGCCAGCGCCGCCGCGCCGACCACCGCCAAGCTCACGCCTACCGCTTCGTGCGGCGCCAGTCCAGCGAGATAGACCAGCACCGGCAGGGTGAGAATGCTACCGCCCGCCCCGGTCAGTCCGAGCGACAACCCGATCGCGACCGCTCCGGCGATGGTCAGCGGACTCATCGGGCCGGCGGCACCTCCACCCGCCACACGCCGCGCAGATCGCCCAAGGCATAACCGGTCGCCTTGTCTCCCGGGTACAACTCGTTCAACTTCGAGCGCGTTGCCGCCGCCACCTCCTCGCCGCCGTGGCATTGGAGACACAGCGCGTTGTTCAGTACGATCGGCAGGTGGACCACCGCCGTGCCCTCGTCGTCCCGGGAGACCCGCGGCGAGGCTTCTTCGCCGGCGGCCATCGCTTCCCGGAACGAATTCAGCGCTTCGAGGTCCGCTCCCTCGGCCTGCTGCCCCGGATTGCGCGCCCGATCACTCAACCGCGTGAGGGATACTCCATGCTCCGCCGCCACTTCGGCCGTCAGGGGACCCGCCATCTCGGAGCAAACCTCGATCGCCCCGACCGGCCCGCCGTCGCCCATGGCCTTGCCGAGTTCCCCTGACAAACGCTCGAAAGCGGCTTTCGCCGCCGCCCTCGCGCGCTCCGTGGCCCCGGCATCGTTCATCCCGGCGCTTCCGCCCTCCGGCTCGCAGCCGCACAGCGCGAGCAGGGTGAAACATGCCAACCACCTCATGCCTTCAAGTCCTCCGGCATGTCTTCGAACTCGCCATCCACATGGACCACCTCGCGGCCCTCCGACGCCAGGAAAGCCGCCGCCATCGCCGCCCGCCGACCGGTTTCGCAATGCACCAGCAGCCGCCCTTCCGGCACCTCGCCCAGCCGCGGCAGCAGCCGGGTGTGGGCCACGTTCACCGCGTCCTTCACATGCCCGGCGGCGAACTCGCCGGCACCGCGCACGTCGAGGACCTGGCCACCCCCTTCGAGTTCTTGCCCCAACTCGGAGGTCGTGATCCGCCGAATCGATGTCGTCCATTCCCCGGCCTCCAGCGCTTCCCCGACCGGCATCCAGGCTTCCACCCGGTCGAGACCGATGCGGATCAGATCGCGCACCACCGGCGCGACCTCGTCCTCCGAGTTCACCAACAGCAACACCGCCTCGTCCTCGTCGACATAGGATCCCGCGGCCACCGAATGTCGGCCGCCGCTGCGCGGAGCGAACAGCGCGCCCCTCGCGTGACGTTCCATGAACGCCTCGCGGTCGCTCCGCAAATCGAGGATGCGTCGGCCCTCGGCCTCCACCCAACCGCCGAGTTCGTCGGCGGAAATCCGGCGTGGCTCGGGCAGGCGACCGTCCGCCAACAGGGCCGGCCCCCGCCGGTTGTCGCGTTTCATCCGCGCGAAGTACGGCGGCGGCTCGGGCTGACCGTCGAGGATCGTACCGACGAAGTCCTCGCGTTCGCCCTCCAGCGCCAGCCGCAAGGCCGAATTGTGACGTCGTTCGTAGTCGAGCACGCTGCTCGGCACCGCGCCCAGCGACTTGCCGCAAGCGCTGCCCGCCCCGTGCGCCGGCAGCACCTGGAGGAATCCAGGCAGCGCCGCCGTGCGTCGAAGGCTCTCGTACAAAGTCCTCGCCGCGGGCTTCATCGCACCGGCCTGGCCCGCCGCGCTCTCGAGCAGGTCCGGCCGGCCGACATCGCCGACGAAAAGAAAGTCGCCGCTCAGCAGTGCCATGGGGTCGTCGTCCGCGCCGCCGCCGTGATCGATCACCAGGAAGCTCAGATGCTCCGGCGTGTGGCCGGGGGTGAGCAGCGCCTTGATCTCGATCTTTCCGACGTGAAACGAATCTCCGTCGCGGAGCAAGGTCACGCCCTTCCGGCCTTTCGCCCACTCGAACTGCCACTCGTCCCCACCCTCGGCCGAGAAATAACCTTTCATTCCGTGGCGCTCCACCAACTCGCGCGCGCCGCTGAGGTAGTCGGCATGGATGTGGGTGTCTGCCACCGACGTCAGCTCAAGGTCGTTTTCCCTGGCGAGTTGCAGGTAGCGGTCGACGTCCCTTTCGGGGTCGATCACCACCGCTTCCCCGGTCCGCTGGCAGCCGATGAGATAAGCGTACTGGGCGAGCGCAGGGTCATGAATTTGTCGTAGGAACATGGTTTGGATGGGTTGGATTCTTAAAGTGAACAGGAACGTCCCTAACAGGATACGTCGGCCCGCTGGTTCCGCGGTGCATTGGCCAGCAAAGTCCCCACGCCCCACCAGTCGGTGATCCCCGCGAACGTCAGCCCCGCAACGGCGAAGGCCGCTTCCTCCTTCCACTGCTTGGCTCCGATCTTCGTCGTCATAGGGTCGGTTCGTTTTCCGCTGCGGGATATTGGGCACCAACGTTTATTACTCGATCTCCGAGCCCATCGTCATGGAGCTCTGTCGCATCGCCTGCGACAAGCTGAACAAGCAGGCGACCCCGCGCAGGCTGAAGTTCTGATCGCCCTGCTTTCCCCCCTCGACCGCCCGGGTGCTGACCAGTCGTCACATCGCCGCAGGGCAACCGGGCTGTTCCCTCCCGTCCGCGAACCGTTTCTCCGCCAGCGCGATCGACGCCTCGTTGCGATCCGTCGAATAGCTGTCGCCCAGCACGAGCACGTCCATGTCGGTGCGCAGGAAACACGAGATCGCCTCGGCCGGAGTGGACACGATGGGCTCCTGCCGGTTGAAACTCGTGTTGAGCAGCACCGGCACGCCGGTCAGCTCCTCGAACGCCCGGATCACCCCGTGATAGCGAGGATTCGTCCGACGGTCGACGGTCTGGATCCGGCCGGTCTGGTCCTCGTGGACGCCGGCGGGAATCAGCGGAACTTTCTCTTTCCGCACCTTCGGCGCAATGGTCATGAAAGGATCCTCCTGCTCGAGTTCGAACCACTCGCTCGCCCTCTCCAGGAGAACGGCGGGCGCGAACGGGCGGAACGGCTCCCGATGCTTGACCCGACGATTAATGATATCCTTCATCTCGGCCCGGCGCGGATCGGCCAGGATGGACCGATTTCCGAGCGCCCGCGGTCCCATCTCGAAGCGCCCCTGGAACCAGCCCACGATCTTTCCGTCGGCGAGGTCCGCGGCGACGCGACGCAACAGGTCGTCCTCCGGAAGGTCCTCGAAATCCATCCCGAAATCGGCCAGCGCGGCGCGGCACTCGTCCTGCGAGTATTCCTTGCCGTAGTAGGGGTGGGTCAGGACGAAGTGTCTCGGCTTCCGGTTGGTGACGTGGTGATGCCAGAGCGCGCTCCCGAGCGGAACGCCGGCGTCCGAGGGGTTCGGCGGAATCCAGATGCGCTCGAAATCGGTCTCCTCGAGAATCTTCGCGTTGGCGACGCAGTTGAGGGCGACCCCGCCGGAGAGGCAGAGATTGCGCGAGGGATGGGCGCTCGCTAGGTGGCGCGCGACGTGAAGGATGGTCTCCTCGATCACCGCCTGGAGGGCAAAGGCGAGATCGCGATGGTGATCGGTCAGCTCCTCGTCCGGCCTCCGCGGGGGGCCGAATTTCTCGCGGAAGAGCGGGGTCGTGGGCCTGTCGAGCCCGTAGCAGTCGAACTGGAAATAGCGCATGTCGACGCGATAGCGTCCCTCCGGCTCGAGGTGGACGAGGTCGCGGAACGCCTCGACGAGGCGATCGGATCCGTAGGCCGCCAGTCCCATCACCTTGCCCTCGTCGCGGTTGGGAGTGAAACCGAGATGGCCCGTGACGACGGTGTAGACGATGCCCAGAGAATTGAACATGGAGGTGTGCCACCGCCGCTCGAGGCGCGCCCCCTCGCCCAGGTAGAGGCTCGTCGAGGCGTCGTCCCCGTAGCCGTCCATGACGAGAACGGTGGCGTCCTCGAAGGGAGAAACGAAGTAACCGGCCGCGTGGGAATCGTGATGGCCCACGCCGACGATGGGGGGAAGCTCGGAACGCCCGAGGTGCTCGCGCAGCCGGCTGGCGAGGTAGCCGCTGCCCCGGAAGAGCTGGTTCTGCTGGACGGGATGGGAGCGGGCGTGGACGAGATTGGTACTGCGGGGAAACTTTCTCAGAAGGGCCTTGGTGAAGGTCCACCAGAACCGCGGGATGTTCCACGGCATCGTGATCACGTCGACGTCGTCGATGGTCAGCCCCCGCTCGTGGAGAGCCGCGTCGAGCGCACCGGCGGGAAAGAGCTGGGTCTTCTTTTCCCGGTTGAGACGCTCCTCCTCGACGACCACCTCGATCTCCCCGTCGTTGAGCAATGCCACGCCGGTGTCGTGAGTGTGGGTGACCATTCCGAGGATGCGCATGGGACGTCTGTCAGGGAGAAATGAAGGCGGTGGGATAATTTCACGACACGATAATTCCGGCCATTCTGAGACGGAGAACGCGAGGTCGCGAAGGTCACGCGCCAGGGAATTTCGCCCCGAAAGTAGCGATTGAGGCGGGAAGGTCAAGCCCCCCTCCGCCACGACGTCGAAGGGACGTTTCACTAGTCCGGAGTGCTCCCCCGCCACGTTAGGGACTCGGCCAGAAATAGACGACCAAAGATGCGCCGGTATTTGAGCATCTGGCGAGGCGCTCCGAAGGCGCATATCCGCAGCGATCTGTAACTGAGGAGGAACGAAGCCAGATGCTCAAAGACCAAGTAGAATGGGGTGTTTATTTCTGGCCGAGTCCCTTATCCGATTCGCCCGGCTCGCGCGACCGAGTGTCGGCTGGCCGTGTTGCGCCTCAGGCGCGGGGCTCGTCCCACTTCATCGTCGCGCGCTCTCACTTCCCCCGCCGGTATGCCTTGTCGGTGATCTCGACTCCTGCGGGGAAGGGCGGGAGAGTGTCGTCGACGGGGGTCGGCGCAGCGAAGGCGTGGCGCAATGTCAGGGTCCGTTCGGCGGGCCGGTGGAAGCCGACGGGCTCCTTTCGGGAGGCGGGTTCGTGGAGGTAGCACCGGGCGAGAATCTGGTCGCTTCCCTCGGTGAAGGTGAGCAGGCGACTCTGGGGCTGGGCCCCAGCGTGGTACACGGTGAGGGCGGCGACTTGCAGGAAGTGGACGCCCCATTTCGTCTCGGTGATGGTCTTGCCGCCGGCGTCGTCCATGGGGCTTTTCACGTGGGTGTGGCCGCCGATCCACAGATCGATGGCACCGCGTCCGTGCTCCCGTTGGAAGCCGTCGAGAAATTCTTCGAAAACGCGGGTGTCCTCTTGATACTCGAAATTCTCCGGGTCGTCGTTCTCGATCAGGTAATAAAGGTAGGAGGACCCTTCGGGACCGCCGCTGGCACCGTGGTAGACGGGATGTCCCTCGCCGCGCCCGGAGGCGGTGGTGGTGTCGCGAAGCACGTGGTGGTGCATGGTGACGATGATCTTGTCCTGGTTGTCGAGCACCTGCCGTTTCCACCACTCGAAGGTTTCGCGGGTCACGGCACCGGCGGGAAATCCCCCTTTGCTACGTTCCCGGCTGTGGCCGCGGCCCACGGGTTCAGGGGCATCGTTGCGGTCCGCGAGCATGAGAAAGAGGATGTTGCCGGCCCGGAACCGATAGCGTTCCCAAGTGCCTTCCACGGGGAAGGGGCGACGGTCGGGGTCGACTCCGGAGAAGGCCGTGTTCTCGCCCAGGGGATCGCCCCATTTCCGAATCCAGGAGCCGGGGTCGTGGTCGTAGTAGGGCGCGTCGTGGTTTCCCGGGATGTTGTAGATCTGCTCCCGCCGATGGTCGGTCAAAGACGCGTGGTACTGGCGGATCAGCTCCCGACCATCGCGATCACCGGGCGGGTACTGGTGCGCGGAGAGATCGCCGGCATCGATCATGATATCCCAGGCGAATCCCGGCGCGTCCTTCACGTTCCCTTCGGATTGACGGATGGCTTTGGCCATGCTCTCGCGCAGGCGCTGGATGTCGGCGGGCACGTGGGCGCAACTGACTGCCCAGACGCCGAAGCGGTCGGGCTCGGCCTCTTCCTCGGACGAGCTCCCGTCCTCGGCGGCGCAGGCGACGGACAAGAGTAGCGCGAGAGCGGCGAGCCTGGTGACGGCGCGTGCGCAGGAAGGGGCGGGAAAGAGCAATGGGGCCAACACTCGATTCATGATGGGCCCGAGGGTAGATAGCCTTGCCGGCGGGGTCAATCCCGTGTTCGTCGAGCCCGGGCGGACCGGGCCGGTTCTCGCGTCCGCGGAAAAGGCGGTGAATCTCGGGACGCTGTCGGAAGCGTAACATCGGACGAACCGCCTTGAATTCGTCGAGGGGAAGTCACCAACGCAAACAACCAACCTGCAAATTCTCCAATGAATTGGGACCAAATCGAAGGAAACTGGAAAGAGTTCAAGGGCAAAGCCCAACAGAAGTGGGGCAAGCTCACCGACGACGACCTCGACCAGATCGACGGCAAGCGCGAAGAACTCGTGGGCAAGCTCCAAAGCCGGTACGGCTACGCCAAAGAGCGCGCCGAGAAAGAGCTGGACGAGTTCTCCCGCAGCCACTGACGGACACTCGCTGGAAATCGGCTCGCCGGAACTGGGCAACCGGTCGCCCGGCGGCACACGAAAAACGGGAATCGTTCCGATCGGATCGATTCCCGTTTTTCGCATCGCGGATGCGCCCCCGCGGCGGGTGTCCGTGGGGCGTTTGGCCGCGAGCCTCCCTCATCACGTCCGGAAAGGCTCCGCAGAGAGAGTTTACAAAGGGGCTCGCCACGTTTTACCTACGATCGTCATGATCCGTAAAATCTCCCGCCGACTGAGCCTCAAGTTTCTTTCTTCCCTCGCCGTGCTGGGCTTCGGTGCCCGCAGGAGCAGCGAAGCCGCCGATCCCCTGCCCCCCGAAGCGCGTCTCGACCGCTGGGACACGACCCACGACCGCGTTTTCCTCGGCGGCGATTTCTGGGCCAATCCGATGGAGGACTGGCGGGTCGCCGACGGCTGGGCCCAGTGCCTCGTCAGCTCGGGCAATCGCAGCATCCACTCGCTCACCCATCAGATCGCCGACGCGGACGGTTCTTTCACTCTCTCCGTCCGGCTCGCCAAGCCCGAAGATCTCTCGAAAGACGGCGGCGCCGGTTTCCGAGTCGGGGTGAAGAGCGACATCGACGAGGTGAGAAGCAACTGCTTCGCCGGCAACGGCCTCGACGCGGGCATCGCCGGCGACCAGCTGGTGCTGGGGCGGGAATCGAAGAAGCTGGACGAGCCTTTCACGGGCGAAGGCGTCCTCGTTCTCACCGGCTCGCCTGGCGAAGGCGAGCGCTACGACCTCGAACTCAGCGCGACAGGGCCCGACGGCGAAACGCTCGGCTCGGTGACTTTGGCTGCCCAGAAGAAATTCGTGACCGGCAACATCGCCTTGGTCAGTCAATTCAAAGGGGCGCCGCGCGGGCGCCGGGAGGAGGCCGCCTGGCGCTTCACCGACTGGCGAGCGGAGGGGGACGCTCTCTCGGCGAAACCGGAACAGCGCTTCGGACCGATTCTCTGGACGATGTATTCGCTAAGCGATTCCCGCGGCGACGAAGGTTTCGTGATGAAGCTGAGCGCCCTGACCGGCCCCATGGGTGAGCAAGACGGCAAGCAAGTCGAGTTGCTGGTGGAAAAGGGCGGCACCTGGGAGTCCCTCGACGAGGCCGACCTCGACACCGACGCGTGGGTCGCCACCTTCCGGATTCCGAACTGGGACGAGTCCAGCGAGACGCCCTACAAGGTGGTCTACCGGGAGCAACACTCCGACGGAACCGAGACCGCCGACGAATGGTCCGGCAAGATCAAGGCCAATCCCGAGGGACGTCCCCTGCGAATCGGCGCCCTCACCTGTCAGAACGACTACGCATTCCCCTACGCTCCCGTGGCCGAGAACCTGGTCAAGCTCGACCCGGACATGCTCTACTTTTCCGGAGACCAGCTCTACGAAAACCACGGTGGCTTCGGCGTGATCCGCGAGCCCGCAGCCCCGGCCATCCTCAACTACCTCAGGAAATACTACCAGCACGGCTGGTCGTTCCGCGAAGCGATGCGCGACCGCCCCACCATCTGCATCGCCGACGATCACGACGTCTTCCACGGCAACATCTGGGGCGAAGGCGGCGCCCCGATGGAGGACCTCGAAGGCGGCACCTCGTCGAAGGGCGGCTACATCCAGCCGGTGCGCATGGTGAACGCGGTCCACAAGACCAACACCGCGCACCACCCCGATTTCTACGATCCCACTCCCGCGAAGCAGGGCATGAGCGTCTACTACGGCGACATGGTCTACGGCGGCGTCGGCTTCGCCATTCTCGGCGACCGGCAGTGGAAGAGCGGTCCCGAACGCGTCGACACCGGCGGGGGGCGGGCCGACCACGTCGCGGACCCCGACTTCGACACCGCCGCCCTCGACAAGCCCGGCCTGGTCCTGCTCGGCGAGCGCCAGGAAAAATTCCTCGAAGAGTGGGGCGACGACTGGCGCGGTCATTCCATGAAGATCCTGCTCAGCCAGACCCTTTTCGCCAACGCCGCCACCCACCACGGCAGGAACGACGAGTATCTCAAGGCCGACCTCGACTCCGGCGGCTGGCCGCAGACGCCCCGCGACCGCGCCGTCGCCATCCTGCGAAAGTCCATGGCCCTGCACATCAACGGGGACCAGCACCTCGCCACCCTCACCCAGTACGGCGTGGACGAGCAGCGCGACAGCAACTGGTCCTTCTGCACCCCGGCGATCGCCGTGGGCTACCCCCGCTGGTGGCGTCCCGACGAAGTGGGCATGCCGCACGAGAATCGGCCCGCCCACGGCCACCCCGACACCGGCGAATACCTCGATGGATTCGGCAACAAAGTCTACGTCTACGCCGTCGGCAATCCCGAAGCGGCCAGCGAGCCCCACCGCTACGACAGAGCCCACCAGAAAGGGAGCGGCTTCGGTTTCGTCACGGTGGACACCGAGGCGAAGACCTACCACCTCGAGGCCTTCCGTTTCCTCGTCGACGCCACCGAGGAAAACCCGGACAACCAGTTCCCGGGCTGGCCCCTCACCATTCACCAGGAAGAGAACCGCGGCGAAAATCGCGTCTCGTGACGTCGCTCCGGCACCGAACGCATCTACCTGCCCCGCCCCCTTTACCATCGAACCGAACATGAAAACCCCCTTCCCCGTCCCCGGGCTGACCGTCCTCGCCGCGATGCTATCCCTTCCCGCCCTTTCCCCGGCCGAGTCGACGTGGCTCGTCGACAGCCAGGAAGAGTGGGAGGAAAACACGGCGGCCTCCGAGGGCATCGCCCTGCAGGACGGGACCGCGGCTCCGACGGCGAAGAGCGGAACGCTGACGACCGTGGTCAAGTCCTTCCCCGACAAGCGATCCGCGAAGACGCTCGTCCTGAACCAGTCTCCCGTCTGGCAGAATTGGCGGCCCGTCGACAACGTGGGCCCCTCCAATCTGCAGGACGCGCCCGTCCTGCTGAGCCTCGGTCCGGACAACTACTGGATATTCGGCCGCCACGGCAAAGCGAAGGGCAAGGGCAAGGACAAACCGGACTTCCAGCCGGAAGCGGCCACGCTCGAGGGATTCGACCTCCCCCTGAAAACGACCCCGTTTCCCCACCAGTACGACGCTCCCGGCGGCCTCGAACCCGGCAAGGGAGGCTACCACGCCTGGCAAAGTCGCGACATGGTCGACTGGGTGCATCACGGACCCGTCACGGAAGACTTCTCGCGCTGGGTCACCACGGCCGAATACGTCGACGGGAAAGCGTACATCTACTACGACTACCCCAACGATCAGAACCCGCATCTCTACATCGACGACGACCTCGAGGACGGTCGGCCCGGCAAGAACATGGGAATGGCCTTCGACGATCCTTCCCACGGCTCGGACTGCGGCGTGATTCGCGATGCCGAAGGAAAATTCCACCTCATCTACGAAGACTGGAGCCCGATCAATGCGAGCCAGCGCTCCTGGGATTCGCCGCTCGCCGGACACGCGGTGAGCGCGAACGGGATCGACGACTTCTGGATTCTGGAACCCGCCCTCGACAAGCGCACCCGCCCCACCGGAAAGATGGCGCACTACAAGCATCCCCACTGGCTGCAGCACCCCGACTGGGACACCAACCTGGGCGAGTACGAGATTCACGAACCGGAGCAGGAAGCCTTCGGCGACTGGGCCGCCATCGCCGTCGGCGGGCAATACTACCTCTTCGGGGACTACGATCCGCCGGGCGGGCACGAGATGAGCGTCGGCTGGTTCACCTCGCCGTCCCTGGACCGGGAGTTCACCTGGTGCGATCAGATCGGCGAAGGACACCCCGACCCGGACATCTGCTTCGCCGAAGGCCAATTCTACCTGGTGACCCAGCAGCCGACCGACTACGTCAGCCCGGGTCCCTGGGTGGAATCGGTCTCGGCGCGGGTCGGAGTCGATACCGACAACGACGGCAAGGCCGACCAATGGAGCGGCTGGCAGGAAGTCGCGGAGTCCTACGATCACACCCCCGGCTTCGCCAAGCTGGTCGAGAAAACACCCGCGCAATTGGATCTCTCCGATTTGCCCGCCGGTTTCGGTTTCCGGATCGAGCTGAAGGTGACGGACACGACGGAAAACGAATCGAAGCCGATTCTCGACTCACTCGCCCTGTCGTTCGGCGAGTGACGGGGAGGCGCGCCGCAGAACGGTCCGGGCTTCCGGGTTCGGAAGATTCACATCTTCCGCTACGCCATCTCCGTCGGAACTTGTCAAAATTCCGACGGATCGCCCTCGACGCACGAACCACCCGCCCTTCCCGCCGCGGCACGGTCCGGGCTTCCGGGTTCGGAAGATTCACATCTTCCGCCACGCCATCTCCGACGTAGCGGAACTTGTCAAAGTTCCGACGGATCGCCCTCGACCCACGGACCGCCCGTCCTTCCCGCCGCGGCACGGTCCGGGCTTCCGGGTTCGGAAGCTCCGGGAGGAATTGAAACGCCTGGCTGGCTACGCCAAGCCGGCCCGCCGCCGACGACTTCTTTTCTCGCTGGCCAATCGACCGTCGACCCCTCACCATGGACGCATGGCCCACGACACGTTTCGCATCGGCGACCTGACCGCCGTCATCGGAGACAACGCCGCGCACGAGGATCACCGGCCCGGCTACAACGGCGTATGGGAACTTCGTCACAAGACCGGCACCCGGAGCCTTTTCGTTCCGAGCATCGCCGGGCTCAATTTCGAGCACATCTTCAGCGGCCAGTTCGAAGACGACCGCGATGTTTTCTTCGAACCCCGTCGGGCGCCCATGTCGTTCCGGAAACTCGGCGAGGACGCCTGTGAACTTCATCAGCCGCCCACGCCCACCTTTCACCTGGAGAGCTGGACGCGGTTCAATCTCGTCGCCCCCCACTACCTCGACATGACGTTTCGCTGCCAGCCGACGCAGCACGTTTTCGAGCACGGCTACATCGGCCTTTTCTGGGCCAGTTACATCCACGGGCCGCTGGATAAGAGCATGTATTTCGTCGGCGGCCTCCAGAACCAGAAACGGAACCGGTTCTGGTCGCAGCTCTGCACCCAGGCACACAACGACGAAAGCACCGTCCGGCACCGGGACGACGACGTGGCGCTGACGTTCGACGACGACTCGAGGGAAGCCCTCTACAAGAATTTCTCGCCCATGCGATTCGACCTGCCGCTGTTCTACGGAAACTTCGAGGAACACGTCTGGATCGTCATGTTCGATCGCCTCGAAGGGATTCGCCTGACTCATTCCCCGAGCGGCGGGGGTGCCACCCCGGAACGGAAGACGACCAACCCGGCGTGGGATTTTCAGTTCATCATCCCGGATTACGACGTGCTGGAGTCGTACTCGTTCCGGGTGCGGACCGTTTTTCGGCCGAAATGTTCGCGGGACGACGTCCTGAAAGAATACGCGGACTGGAAGGAATCGCCGAGCGGGGTATGAGAAATGCGGGTTAACCCGTTTTTCCGCAATTCAATCTCGAGATCCGCTCTTCGGGGGCTGGATGGGAAGCGAGGTATTCGCCGAGCACTTCCGGATCGGTCCCCAATCGCTCGATTCTTTTCAGAAAGGAAATGGCTCCGTCGGGATCGTATCCCGCCGCGCGAACGAGACCCACTCCATCCTGATCGGCTTCGAATTCGATATCCTTTCCGTGAGCGCTCCGAAGCATGGGCAAGCCCTGCTGCCGCACCCAGCCGGATAGAACTCCCGCGCGTCCCGCCGCGAAAGAGGCGGCCCGAAGCGTCGATTGCTGGATCATGCGATCCCAGGTATGGCGGCGGATCACATGCGCGGTTTCGTGGGCGATGACGAAGGCCACTTCATCCTCGCTTCCCTCGCAGAAGTCGATCAGGGATCGGCTCACGAACAGGTACCCTCCCGGCAGACCGATCGTGCTGGGGGGCTCGCCCTGCATCAATTCGCAGTGGTACGCAAATCCCGGTTGGTCGACGGACGGTTCCAACCGGTGGCAGATTCCCCGGAGCCAGTTCAACAGTTCCGGTTCGTCGAGAATTCCCGTGGCGAGACGAAGCTCCGCGGCAAGCGTCTCTCCAAGGTCGCGTTCCGCTTCCAGCGCCTCGTCCTCGGTTCCGGCGAGCCCCTCCCAGAGCCATTTGCTCTTGCGATAGGTCGGCACCGCCGCGCGTCCCAGCTTGCGTCCCAAATCTTCGAAGAAACTACTCATGTGATTGCCGTTTACCCGCTGCACTCGGACTGGCGGCTTTCCCGATGGTGAAGGAAAGCGAGCGCGGATGCAATCACCGTGTTTCGGGTGGAGCGGGGTGTGGGATGGAATTCGGAATAGCGCGCAACCTCGTTCCTCTCGGAATTCGTGTCGAGAAATGCGGGCTAGGAATCTAGCTCACCTCAGTTGCTCGGCGCGCCGGGTTCTTCAACGGCCTCCTAAATAACAATTCCGGTCACCTCTCCTTCGAAGACCATTTTCCCGTCGACAAACCCCTGGGCTTCGAAAACAGCCATTCTCGATCTCAAGGCTTTCGCTTTGACAACCATGAGAAGATCGGACCCCGGTTCCACGCTCCCTCGGAACTTCACCTTGTTGACCCCGCCGAATCCGAAAAACTTTTTTCCACCCGTCTTGAATTTCAGATGATAGATCACGGAACTGATCTGAGCCGCCATTTCAATCATGAGGACGCCCGGCATGATGGGGCGCCCGGGAATGTGCCCTTTGGTCCAGAATTCCTCGGGCCGCTGGGTCTTGATCCCCACCGCGAGACCCTCCTCCAAATCAAGGGAAACCAGCCTGTCCAACTGCTCGAATTCGTCGCGCTGCGCGTTCAGCTCGAGAATCTCATCCTTCGCAACCGCCACGTTTTCGGTGATGATGGTTGCCGGGTCCACGATCGGTTGCGATGCCATACCTTCTTCGGTGTCAATGATCTGCCGCACGTTTCCGGTAAGACCCTCCCGTGTCAATCGCCTTGATCCGTCCCGGCAGAATGTTTGCTCCCCTCCATCGTCCTCTCTGGTGAGCCCCCTTCCTTGTTCTCAGGTGGATTCAGGGGGGCATATCTTACATCGCGAGGGGATTTCCCAAACCCTTCCGGGCCGACGGAAAGGGCGACGCTCCCGAGCCAATGCACCGGCAGTGTCGTGGTGGTTCGAGCTGAAGCGGGAGGGTGATGCCGCCGGCCACGGGCCGCAGCTCATCGACAACGATTCCGGGGTCGGCACCCAGTTCACCGTGAGCGACCTGAACGGCGACGAAAAGCCGGATGTCCGTAAGCGTCCTTAATTTCGCCCTCGGCTTCGCGCCGGTCATCGCGGAACGATG
>JBBDRG010000081.1:0-86240 GCA_040905585.1 Verrucomicrobiales bacterium | reverse complement strand
TGGCCTTGATGCGCAAACTCGAAGCCTTTCACGGGATGCGCGTGGTCACCTACTGATAGCCGGGCCGAAGCCTCGCCCGACTACCCTCCGGGCTGACTGGCGTCAGTCATCTCGCCGCCTCCCCCTCGGCGGCTCGGTGGGCGTGATGAGCAACCACTTCCATCTGCTTGTCGAGGAGCCGGACCGGGAAACGATCCAGTCTCTCGAGGCGGAAGCCATCCTGCGCCGTATCGGTTTCCTCTACGATTCCCGCACGGTGAGGACCGTCGAGGAGGAGCTCGAACGCGCGAGAGCCGCAGAGAACCGGGAATGGGAAGAACGGATCCTGAACCGGTATCGGAATCGGATGGGAGATCTCGCCTTCTAAGTTCGCTGCGCGAGTGCGAGCCCCCACTTTCCCCGTGACAAACCCGCCACACACGGTTCGTTCCCAGAGTGAACTGGCTCCTCCGCTCAGACCTCGGCGGGACCGCTTCACGTCAAATTTGAGGTTGTTTGATCATGGACTTCACTGTAGAGTTCTACGAAACGAAGGAAGGGAGATGCCCGGTGCGCGAATTTCTCGACGAGTTGAAACTATCTGATCCTGGCGATTTCACTGCGGTGCTGGCCGGTCTCTCGAAGCTGAAGGACCGCCGGTTTCATCGCGAACCGCTCTCGAAGGCGCTTGGTGGAGGGTTGCTGGAACTCCGCCATGTCGGGAAACTGAACACGCGCGTCTTCTGGTTCTTCATGAAAGGCCGCCGCATCGTGGCGGTGCATGGCTTGCGCAACAAGGGGCAGGGGATTCCCGCCCGCGAACTTAAAACGGCACGATCCCGCATGGCGGAATGGCAGCAGCGACACCCGGAATGAAAATGACGAATTTTGACACCTACCTGAAAAAGCAGCTCGATGATCCGGCTTTCGCCTCGCGCTTTGCGGAGGCGGGAGCGGCTTGGGATGTGGCCCTGCAGATCGTCCGGCTGCGCGAAGCGGCGGGAATTAGCCAAAAGGAACTCGCCGCCCGTATCGGCACGACCCAGCAGCAGATCAGTCGACTGGAGTCCGCCTCGTACGAGGGGCATTCGCTGAAGATGCTGCGGCGAGTGGCGGAAGCACTGGGTGCGCGGGTAAAAGTAGAGCTGGTGGGGAAGTAGCAGAAGCCCCGATTACCACTTCGTGGCCACCATAGAGTCTTGTTCAGTCTTGTTCCCTGGTACAATTAAATCACCGGCCCCGGGGCCTTCGGCGGGAAAGAAGCCGAGGGGATGAAGATGGAAATTCCTAGCAGCCCCCTCCCGGCCGGGGCCGGGGAAAGACATCGGTGAAATCCCCCTCAGAAGAAGCCGCGTTTTCATATGAGTAATGAAGCTCGTGCCGTGGCTGCGCGAAGCCGCCGAGGAAAAAGCCGAACGCGAAGAGCGACTCGACGACGACGGCATCGAGACGCTAAACAAGCTCGGGAAGTAGCCGCCCACTCCGGCGGCACCTTCCGCCCTTGTCGGGGAAAAGGATTGACCGGGCAACCGGAGACGGGCAGTATGCGGAACCGTGAAGACCGCTCTCATCGTGCTCTTGCTCCTGGCGACTCCGATATTGTTGTTGATCGCCTATTGGGCTGTCGCGGGATACGTCCTTCTGCCGCTGGGGAGGAGATTCCTTTCGGCGTTTCCCGAACGATGGAGGGATCCCATCAGCCTTGCTCCAATCATGGCGATTTGCGCGACTGTCGCGGTTTGGTTTCTCGCTGTATTCATCGAAGGCGCGCCCCGAGAGATGGCGATCCTCGGAGTGATCATTCTCGTCGTCTCCACGATCGTATTCATTGCGAGAAAAGGCTGGCGCGGAGGCTGGCGGGAGGCGCTCAAGGAGACGGTCTTCGCAATCGCCGCGACCACACTCAATGTCGTGGTCGCGATTTTGCTATTCGAGGTCGTTGCCGGCATGTTCCGAGGCGGCGGCCGCCCGTATATTCCCGCGCTTCTTCCATAGCCGGTAGAAAGTCGGGCGACTGGCCCCGGTCGCCTCGCAGAACTTTCGCTGAAGTTCCGATACCTTCGTCCAGTCGACGGAATCCATTACCTCCTTGAGGCCCTCCAGGGTGTATTTCACCGCCGGGGGGTATTTCCGTCCGGGAAGGCGAGGTCTGCAATCCCCCCCCTCCCAGGCGGCGCCGGCGCTTCTCCAGCCGCCGCAGCTCGAGGCTGATCGCGCCGCGCCGGTCGCGCAGCTCCTCGATGGCCTCCTCGGTTTCTCGTAGGAGCATGGCCCGCTCCGGCGGCACCTTCCGGCCCCCTAGCATACTTTTCGATAGCACGTCGAGGCCGTCCAAACGCGGCAAGTGGTCGGCGTACCGTTGGGAATCACGCTTGCCATTCGGTTCGTATTCTGATTTTCTAGTTGGATGGAAAAACCCGGCTGGAAAAGGAGAGGCTGCCTGGCGCTGGTTTGTCTCGGGATATTCGTGGCCTACGCAGCCGGACGGGCCGCTTTGTCCGCGACCGGCGCCATCGACGCGAATTCGGGTGGGATGGTCTTCGAGACCTTCGTTTTCGCTACCTTCGTCTTGGTCCCGTGCTGGATCGCGCGCTCCATGATCCTGGATCCGGTCGTTGTGGAGACACCCGACGAGCAGGCCGACCCCGGCGAGCCGAAGAAGCCGAAGAAGGGAAGCCGAAACATCGTCATGCTCTTCGTCGCCGTCTTGGCATGGGCGTCCGTCTTTTTCTGGCCGGAAGTCGAAGATCCCGAAGTGGGCACCACGGTTCGCAGCCTCGACGCACCGACGAAGCCCGTCGAAAGAACCAGCGGAGAGATCGAAAGGAAGAGAAACATCGAAATCATCCGAAGAGCTATCGAAGATGGACCTCCGCCGGAGCGACGACAGGAAAAAGAGCATCCGGAGCCCTTGCCGCTGCCAGAGCCCGAGCTCGAGCCCGAGAAGGACAATCCGGACAGGGCGCCGAACAAGTTCATCTGATCCTCCCGCTCAGCCGTCGTCTTCGCCCGGCTACGCAGCCCTCGGCATGTCGACAGGGTTGGGCGAGCCCCACAACCGAAATCAGAATTTTCGGGGCCTGGGACAGCGGTGGGGGGTGGCGGCTTGAACCCCCTCCGACCCCGGGCCTTCGGCGGGAAGGGAGCCGATGGGATGAGAAAGGAAATTCCTAGCAGCGCCCCTCCCGGCCGGGGCCGGGGAAAGACATCGATGAAAACGCCCTCTCATTAATTTCCATAAATGTCAGATGCGCGTTTTCATAAGAGTAATCTCAGTCAGTCGCGGGAACCCGATTGGGCTTTCCCGAGGTTCTGACGGAGTTTCTCAATCCCGTTTTCGAAGCTTTCAATAAGATTAATTGCTTGCGCCCTGTGGAAACGCAACGGAAGCCTAACATCTTCGATCATGATTGGAATAACGGTCTTCTTGAGATTTCGAAATTCAAAAGGGACAGGTTGATAATCAGGTCTAAATTCAAAAGGGACAGGTTGATAATCAGGTCTAGTAATTTTAATTCTATAATCGAATTCCGAAAAATGTGATTTCTAGAGGATTCCGCCTTGGCCACGCCGATGCGGACGTTTGCCGACTCCAAGAGGGACGCAGGCGGGAAGGAACGCTTCTCGGACCTCCGGGTCTACCCTCGAATCAGATCGGCTCGTCCTGGCCGATGATCTGGACCTCCGTCTCGAGGTCGATCCCGCGCTCGGCCTTGGCGGTGGCCTTGATGCGTCCGATCAAGTCCAGCACGTCGCGGGCCGTGGCCCGGCCGTCGTTGACGATGAAATTTCCGTGAACTTCGCTGACCCTGGCCTTTCCGATGCCCGTGTCCTTCAGGCCCATCTCGTCGACGAGCTGCCCCGCCCCGATCGACTCGGGGTTCTTGAAGATGCAGCCCGCGCACGCCGCGATCGGTTGCGTGGTGCGCCGCTTCTCCTTGGACTGCTCCATTTTCGCCGAGATCTCCTCGTCCGGTGCCGGCGTCCCGCGAAAAACGGCCGAGACGGCGACGTTGTGCGCGAGTTCCGGGACGTTGCGGTAGTCGTGGCGAATCTCCTCCGCCGCCCGTTCGACGATTCGCCCGTCGGCATCGACCATGCGGACGCTCACCACTTGATCGAAGGTCTCCGAGCCCATCGCGCCGGCGTTCATCCGCAAGCTCCCCCCGACATTTCCCGGGATGCCTTCCATCCACTCGAAGCCGCCGAGGCCGGCCGACTTCGCGGCCGACGCCAGCGCCTTGTACTTCACCCCGGCCCCGGCCCTGATGGTGTCGCCGTCGGCGTGGACGGCGGCAAACTCGCCTCGCAAAGGACTCATCACGACGCCGGGGATGCCTCCGTCGCGCACCAGTAGATTGGATCCTCTTCCCACGATGCGCAGGGGGATACCCGAATCGGCGCAATGCTTCACGATCCTGGCGAGCCCTTCCTCGGTGGTGGGCTCGATCCAGAACTGAGCCGGGCCGCCGACCCGCATGGTCGTGTGGCGGTCCATCCGTTCGTAAAGGCGCACCGTCCCGTCGTCCTCGTCCAGCACTTCCCGGAGACGATCGGCCGTGGCGAGATCCTCGGCAAGCCGCGTTCCGACCTCGTGGATGTTCCCCGCTCCCAGTGTGATCAACCAGTCGCCGTCGCCGAGTCCCGGCCCCGCCGCCAGATGGAGGGTCGCGAGATCGGGATGGAAGCGAACCTTTCCGACCCCCGAATTCTTTTTCACGGAATCGACGATCGTCTGCCCCGTGATTCCTGGAATCGGCAATTCGCTCGCAGGATAGATGTCGGTGACCCACAACTCGTCCACGCCTTCGAAGCAAGCGCCGAATTCCTCCTGCAGCAGCTGCGTCCGCGTGTAGCGGTGAGGCTGGAAAAGGCAAACGAGGCGGCCGTCGTGCTGGCTTCTCGCCGTCTGAATCGTCGCGGCAATTTCGGTGGGGTGATGCCCGTAGTCGTCCACGATGGTGACGTGCTCGCTCAATCTCTTGACCTCGAATCGACGCCTCGCTCCGCGGAAGGAACCTAGCGCCTCGTCGATGCGGTCGAACGCCACGCCGACCTCCAGAGCCACGGCGATCGCGGCGAGCGCGTTGAGGACGTTGTGCCTTCCGGGGATGCCGAGGCGCACCCGGCCCAGCTCCTCCCCCCGCCGGTAGACCGTGAACTCGGTTCCCGCGCGCTTCGACACGAGATCCGCCGCCGAGAAATCGAGTTCGCACGACCATCCGTAGCCGACCGCGTTGCCGCGCTCGCCGCAGACGCGCCGAGCGTTCGGATCGTCCCCGCAGTAGAAGATTTTTCCGCCCGTCTGGTCGCAAAAGCGCCCGAACACCTCGCAAATGGCACCGAGATCCTTGTAGAAATCGAGGTGCTCGGCTTCCACGTTGAGAAGTATGGCGTGTTCGGGATGAAAATTGACGAGCGTCCCGTCGCTTTCGTCCCCCTCCGCCACGAAGTGCTCGCCCAGATCGTCCCAGTTGGCGTTGGTGCCGAGAATCGGGATTTCCGCCCCGACGTAATGGGATGGCGCCTTTCCTCCCGCCTTGAGCATGTGGGCCGTCAGCGCCGAGGTGGTGGTCTTTCCATGGGTGCCGGCCACGACGATCCCCTTCTTGCCGTGCATGATAGCCGCCAGAGCTTCGGCGCGCCGGAGCGTGGGAATCTTCCGCGCCAGAGTCGCGTCGTAGGCGGCATTGCCCTCCTTGATGGCACTCGAGAAAATAACGACCTCGGCGTCGTCGACGGCCGCGGCCGAATGGGGACTCGAAAAATCCAGGCCGACCCGTTCCAGCCGCTCGGTCTCCTCCGAGGTCACCCGGTCCGAGCCGGACACGCGATGCCCCAGCCCGAGAAGCAACGAGGCGAGGCCGGTCATGCCCGATCCCGCCACGCCGATGAGGTGTACCCTGAGAGGGACGGCGGGGTCGGCGAAGCGTCCCGCCCATTGTTCGATCGGATCGCTCATGCTTGGCATTCGAATAAAAATATCATGCAACAATCTAAGGGGCAGTTAATTAGATCGATCAATACCCGCCGCAACTGCGTCGCACACGCGTTCCGAGGCGTCGGGAATGGCTAGCTCGCGCATTTTCGTTCTCATCTGCTCCAGGCGATTGTCGTCTGCCATCAGGCCGAGGATTTTCTCCGCGACGTTCTCTTCCGTCAGATCTTTCTGAATCCAGAGTTCGGCGGCCCCGGGGACCGAGAAAATCTCGGCGTTCGTGGTTTGATGGTCGTCCGCCGCGTAGGGATACGGAACCAGAATCGACGGCACCCCATAGTAGGCCAGCTCCGTCAGAGTGGAGGCCCCGGATCGGCACACGGCCAGATCGGCCGCCGCGTAGGCGTACTGGATTTCGCTGCAGAAGTCCCGCAGCACCCCCGCCTCGGGGGTCGCGTCGTAGGCGGGCTTGACGGTCTCGTAGTCGATCGGACCGCTGATGTGCAGAACCTGCACCCGCGCCTCGGCGAATTCGGGCAGGGCCCCGGCAACCAGTTCGTTGAGGCGTCGGGCGCCCTGGCTGCCGCCCATGACCATGAGCGTTTTTCTGTCCGGTCGGAGACCGAAGTACGAGAGCGCTTCGGCTCGATCCGGTTTCTTCGCCACCGAAGGGCGCAGGGGCGTGCCGACCACCTCGATGTTCTTCTCTGTTCCGAAGCGAGGCGCGCACCGCTCGAATCCGACGAGGACCGTTCGGGCGAACTTGGCATTGAGCCGGTTGGCCCGTCCCGGAATGGAATTCGATTCATGGACGAAGGTCGGGAGCCTCTTCATCTTCCCCGCCACCAAAGGCGCGGTGGAGGTGAAGCCGCCCATGCCGAGAACCGCCTCGGCGCGGAAGCTCTTGATGAGGCGTCGACAGGAACGGAGGGAACGGGCAAACTTGAGAAGAAAGCCCGGCATCCGCGCCGAGAGAAGCCCCGGCATGGCGATCGACTCCATACGCTCGAACCGCAAATGGTCGTAGCCCTCGGTCGCGAGGGCGTCGATCTGCTTCTCGGAAATCAAAAGAAGCACCTCTCCGCCGCGCTTCGTCCACGCTTCGGCCACCGCAATCCCCGGAAAGAGGTGGCCGCCAGTTCCGCCACACGCGATGACGAGCCGCTTTTTGGGATTGTCCGACATTCTGAAGCAGGGGTGAGAAAATGCTCACGATTCCAAGAATCGCAACCGGTAGAATACCTTTTCCGACTCTTCGCAACGCTCCCTCGCCGCGCGACGGGAGCTTGACTCTCCCGCCTCTTCGTGGTGAACTTTTGCCATGATTCCCCTCCGCCTGTTCGCTGTTTTCGGGCTCGGGCTATTCGCCTGGCCCGGTCATTCCGGTGCCGAAGATTCCGGCGCCCGGCGCCTCGACACCCTCCTCTTCGCCCATTCCGTGGAGATGGAGGACGTCGACAAGGCGTTCCGAGAGCGGATCGAGAAACTCAATGCCGACTACGTCCGCGCGCTGGAACGCGAGGCCGTCGCAAGGCAGCAGGCCGGCCGCTTGGAGGACGTCCTCGCGCTGCGTGCCGAGATGGAACACGTCGAGGAGTTCGGAAGACCCGGCGAGGAAGCGTACCCCGACCATTCCACTCTGCGCGGCAAGTACGCGGCGGCCGCTTCCGATATCGAACGCGAGAACTGGATCGCCCGGCGTCCCAATCTGGAAAAGCACATCGGGGAACTCGAAGACCTGAAGATCGACCTGACCAAGGCCGGCGATCTCGAAACGGCGGTCGAGGTGAGCCGGCATCTCGGCGATCTCACGGCTTCCCTCGCGGATCAGGCGGCCAATCCCGTCGCGGCGGGCGCCAAGCGGGGAACCTCCCGATTCGTCGACGAGGTCGTCACCGACAGCCCCCTGCACTCCGGCGAGAGATTTTCCGACGAGGTCGAGCTGAAACCGGGCGTCTACGAATTCTCCGCTCCGGTCGTCATCGGCGACCCCGTTTCAGGGGACCCGCAGCCGGGCACCGTCGAGATCCCTCCGGGAACCACGTTCCGCGACGGCGAGATGCTCGTCGACCAAGGAACCGTGACGGCCACCGAATCTCTTTTCAGCGAATTCGACTTGGCAGTCGACCTCGGGGGATCGTTCGCGGCGACCGCTTGCCTCTTCGATAGGGGCCGGATTCGCAAGGGCGGGGCTTGGACGGTCCGGAACTACTCCGCCAAGTGGACTTTCGAAAATTGCGTGTTCAACGGTGTCTTTCTCTTTCCCCTCACCCAGCGCCCCAACGGCATCAAGATGACGGAGTGCACCGTGATCGGGGTGGACATCCCGCCGGCCGAATACTACGACACCCCCGTGAAGGAGTCGCAACACGAATGGAGACAGGTGGAGCGCTGCCTCTTCGTCAACTGCTCCATTCCTGAGAGCGTGCTGCTTATGACGGAAGATTGCGTGTTCGAGAACTGCACCTTCGTGCCGGACATCGAGTCCGTAGAGCCCGAGAAGTCCGCCCGGATCACCCTCTACTTCCGGAACTCGCCCGTGGAGCCCCCTCCGGGAAACAACCGGGTCGTCTTCAAGGGGGAACCGAGCCTCGGTCTCCGCAAGGATTTCGGCGCCACCGTCAAGCACGACTTCTCCCTCTCGAAGGCGGACTGAGCGTCACACCACCACGCGCAGCGCCGAAGGAAGCACCCGGATGGACTGGGGCGTCTGCGCGACCACGTCGCCGTCGACCTGGATGTCGAGGACGGGATCGGTCGCGATGTCCACCGTCTTCACCCGCCAGTGGGTCACCGCGTGCGACGCGTCCAAGGCCGGCTCTTCGTCCCGGATCCGGTTCAGCCCCATCATCTTGACGGCGATCTGGACGATGCCTTCGACGTTCGCCTTCCTGAGAAAAAAGACGTCGAGCTTGCCGTCGTTCACGTCGATCGACGGCGCCAGGGTGAGCCTGCCGAGCCCGACGGTGCCGGCGTTCGCCACGACGCAGGCCACGCCCGTCGTCCGGATCGTCTCGGCACCGTCCAGGACGATCTCGTAGTCCGCCTCCGGCGTCTCCTGCAGCGTCCTGATGCCGGCGAACACGTAGGCCCACTTGCCGTGTCGGTCCTTGAGTTCCCTCGTGGCTTCCTGGACCACGCCGACCTCGATTCCGCAACCGACCCGCAGGAGAAAGGGGCGGTCGCCCATCATCCCCACGTCGATCTTGCGGCTGCGGTTTTCCTCGCCGCAGATCAATTCGCAGGCCCTCTCGATCTGTCCCGGCAACCGCAGTTCGGAAGCCACGAGGTTGCCGGTGCCGCCGGCCAGAATCAACAGAGGCGTGTCCGTGCCCAGGAGGCCGGAAGCGACTTCGATGACCGTACCGTCGCCTCCGTAGACGGCCACCACTTCGGCGCCCGCCTCCACCGCCAGTCGGGCCAGACGCTTGCCGTCCCCGGGGCCGTGGGTGATGGAAATATCCCACTTGATGCCGGCGGCGCGGAAAGCCTGATTCAGGATGCCCAGCAGCGGGGTCCTGCGCGAAGGGGCGGGATTCACGATAACCTGAACCATCTTCGGACGGGGCCCAACGATCGGATCAAAAAGTTCGAGCGACATTTTCGTTCTAACTAGTGCTGCAAACTTCTACGGCAACGGAAGCGACGGTGCAATTTTCTTTCCGGCGAAACCGCGAGTGACGTTATTGTAACCGGCTCCGCCTTTCCCTTCAGCCATATTTGCCGAAGGTCCACCATTGTTCCCAACTTGCCCGGTATCAATGCCCACCATTCTGATTGTCGACGACGAAAAGGACATCCGCGAATTGATCGCGGTGAACCTGATGCGCGAAGAGAACTACACCCTTCTCCAAGCGGCCACCGGGCTGGAGGCGCTCCACCTTTCCAGGACGAAACGACCCGACCTCGTCATTCTCGACCTGATGCTTCCGGAAATGGACGGCCCCACGGTGTACAGCCATCTCAGGGAGGATCCCCGCACCAGAGCGATACCCGTGATCATGCTCACCGCACGCGGTCGACTCGAGGAGAAGCTCGGCGGGCTGGGGCTCGGAGCCGACGACTACATGACGAAGCCGTTCAGCCCGAAGGAATTGATGTTCCGAGTCCGCAACCTGCTTCGCCGGACCAATCCGAATCAGGGCGGCAACGTCGTCGACTCGGGCCCCTTCAGCCTCGACAAGAACGCCCTCAAACTGCATCTCGACGGCGAAGCCGTGGACCTCACCGCGACCGAGTTCAAACTTCTTCTCAGCCTGATCGAGTCCCCGGGGATCACGCAGGAGCGCTCCGAACTGCTCAAGAAGGTGTGGGGCTACAGCGACATGATCCAGACCCGGACGTTGGACACCCACATCAAGCGTCTCCGCGAGAAGCTCGGCCCCGAGGGGAATCTGATTGAGACCGTGCGCGGCGTGGGGTATCGCTTCTCGGAGCGGACGAAAGCTCCGTGAGCCGAAAGCGAGAAAACCGTTGTGGAAACCGCCGTTGTCATAACGCTTGCCGGGCTCTGCCTCTGGCTGGGCTGGCGCCTCCGTTGTCTTCGGAAAGGGATCGGAACGCTCGAGCGGGCCTTGCGGAAAGCCCCCCTTCCGGCGCTGCGCGATCTTCACCCGTCCGCTTCCGGGGCCGGGTTGAGGAACTTGAGCGCCGCGGCGCTCGACACGGTGGCGGAATCCACTCTCTCCCGCGACTTGGAGAAGCAGCGCCGAAAATTTCTCGAAGCGCTCCTCGACGAGATCAAGGACGTCATTTTTATTCTAGACGCCAATCGGGAGATCCGCTTCGTCAACGAGGCGGGCCGGGAGCTTTTCCCCAGCGACCAGCCCCACGTCTCGCGGCCCTTCCTGGAAGTGTGCCGCGACCACAGAATCTACGACACGATCGAACTCGCGGAGGAGATCGGGTCCAAGGTTTCCGATCGTATCGTCCTGCGGATACGGCAGAGCACCCTGGACCGCATGGGCGAAATCACTCTCCTCGTCGAGGCCGAGCCGCTCGCCTTGCCGGACGACACCGAAAGCCTGGGTTCCTGGGTGTTGATGCGCGACGTGACGGCGGAGCTGGAAACCGAGCAAATCCGGCGGGACTTCGTCGCCAACGCCTCCCACGAACTCCGCACCCCCCTGTCCATCATCAACGGGTATCTCGAGTCGATGGACGACCCCGAGACCGACGTGAACCAGCCTCCTTTCCGGCGGGCCATCGGCACCATGCGGAAACACGGCGAGCGCATCGCCCGCATCGTCGACGACATGCTGACGATCTCCAAGCTGGAAGACGCCCGCGACCTTCTCACCCGGGAGCCCTTCGACCTTCGCGACTCTCTCGAGGACATGATCGACCAACTCATGCCCATCGTCGAAGAACACCGCGCGAAGATCAAGGTCAAGGCCGACCCCGAGCAATCGTGGATCCTGCACGGCGACAGATTCTACTGGGATCAGATCTTCTTCAACCTCGTCGAAAACGCGCTCAAGCAGAACCAACAGCCCGGTCTCCGGGTCCGGGTTTCGTTCAAACTGGAGAAAGGGCGGTACCGCATTTCGATATCCGACAACGGCATCGGCATCCCCGCGGCGGATATTCCGCTCGTATTCAAACGCTTCTACCGCGTTCAGAAGCACCACGCCCAGACCACTAAGGGAACCGGACTCGGACTCTCGATCGTCAAACGAGCGGTCGAAGCGCACCAGGGAACCATTTCCGTGGACAGCCGGCCGGGAACGAAGACGACCTTCACCATCTCCGTGCCGCAGACCGGCATTCCGGTCCGCGGCCGTTCGCCCGGCAGGGTCGAGAACGACAAATAGAGAATCCGGCCTCACCGCCGCGCCGCCATCAGCCGCATCACGTAGAAGAGAAGTTGTCCGATCGAGGCGAGCGCCGCGACCGTGTAGGTTATCGCGGCCCAGAAGAGCGCGTTCTTCGCCTTCTCGTGATCGACTTCCGCCATGACGCGAGACGAGTCGAGCCAGGCGAGCGCCCGGTTGCTGGCGTCGAACTCCACCGGGAGCCTGATCAGCGAAAACAGCGTCGTGAGCGAGAAAAGGATCACGCCGATCAGCAGTACCGTCGGGCTTCCCGACGCCGCCAGGATCAACCCCGCGAGCAGAATCCACTACACGAAACGGCTCGAGAAACTGAGAGAAGGTTGCTTCCGCCCATCAAAGATTCGTTCATCAGCGTTTACTCTAGCCTACGTTTCCCGGCAGGCCGGGGAATTAAGAGACTGTTGAAAAACTCTGGAATGGAAAACTGCGAGTCATTTTGTTTGCTGGCGAGGCGGGACGAGGAAGTGGGGCGAGCCCCACGCCTGAGGAGGAACGAAACCAGCGGACAAAAGGGCCGCAGCCCAAAGGGTCGGTCGCATTTCGCACCGGCGAAGCCGCTGACTTTCTTGCCGTTCCTCCAATCAGATTTTGCGTTTCAGAGTTTTTCAACAGTCTCTTAAAAACATCGCCGCTCGCTTCGCCGAGTGGCGCACACTCGTCCCGCGGCCCGTCATTCTTGCGTTGCCGCCGCGAGCCCCGCCCGCTAGTCTCCCCTCAATGAAACACCTGCTTTCCGTTCTCGTCCATTCCCTCGCCCTGTCCGCCGCCACCGCCGAGGACATCCGCATCGGGATCATCGGTCTCGGCACCTCCCACGGAAATCAGTGATTCGAACAGGGTTGGATCATGACTTCGACAGGGTTGACTCGCGCCTGGGGATGGTTCCTGGCTGCCGCGGCGTCTTCCTCGATGGCGCACGATTCGCTCTACAACTACATCGAAATCCGAATGGAACCCGACGGTTCGGCGAAGGTCGAGTTCACCGTTCACGCCGCCGAACTCGCCGCCGAATACGGCGTCGACCCGACCTCGGACAACCTGGACTGGCTCGATTCGCTCACCGACGAGGAAGTGCGGCGCTTGATCCGCAAGGCCGGGGAGTTTGTCGGGACCAGCTACCGGGTCGAAGCTTGGTCCGGAAAGGAAGTCGAGTTTCCGACGATTCCGGAGATTCGCGCCGCCACGGTCGACGCACCGTCGCCCCGCCCCGGTTGCTTCGTGGGAATTCTGCATTCAAAGGAAGCCCCCGTCTCGCTCGACCTCGCCTACGCCGATTCCGCCGGTAAGCGCCTCATGATTGTCGTTACCCGTCCGGGCGTTTTCCCCCAGGTCCGCGACCTCGCCCCCGGCGACACGATCGATCTCGCCCTGTCCCCCGCCGATTCCCGACCATGAAACCGACCATGAAAACGATCCACGCCGCCCTCTCCCTCAGCCTTGGCTTTTCCGTTTCCGCCGCGGACGACTTGCCCTCTTCGCTGCTGTTCCAAACCGGCCCCGTCAACGCCGTCTCGATTGTCCGCGACGGCGGGCAACTCGCCGTCAACCGGGGGGTCCGGCCTTCCCCCGAGCGGCTCCTCTTGACTCACGGGCGACGCGACGTGGTTCGATTCGCCCGCGACTCGTCCCCCGGCGAGGTGTCCGCGCCGGCCGCCTCCCGCGAATTTCTGGAAAACACTGCGGAGCGATGGAACGCCTGGTGGGACCAACGCTTCGACTACTACGGCCAGCAGGTTACCCAACTGCCGGTCCGGGACTTCCCGGCCTCGGACTACCTCGAGGACGGCGCCTCCTTTCAATGGCGGGGACTCGAGTTTCGGTATCTCGACACCCCCGGCTACACGCGCGACGGCGGGACCTATTTCGTCACCCTCGACGGAACCAAGGTCGCGTTCACCGGCGACCTCGTTCTCGAAGGCGGCAAGGTGGCGGATCTGTATTCGTTTCAGAACGAGATTCCGGCCGCGAAGATCGGCGGGTATCACGGGCACCTCGGCCGGCTTGCCACTTGGCTGCGCAGCCTCGAGGCGGTGGCGGCGGAAAGGCCTGACCTGATCGTGCCCTCCCGGGGCGGCGTGATCCGGGATCCCGCCGCCGACCTCGGCACGGCGATGGGCAAGGCCAGGGAAATTTACCGCAACTACCTCAGCACGAACGCGCTCCACTGGTATTTCGGCGAAGAGAGGATGAATATCTGCGCCGAGCGCGTTCTCGGCGCGGGAGAAACGGCGGACGGCATGCCCTTCGCCGAACACGTCGATCTTCCGGACTGGTGTCGCCACATCGGCACGACCAAGCTGCTCGTTTCGGATTCCGGACGCGGATTCGTCCTCGACGTGGGCAGCGCCAAGGCTTTGGAGACGCTGAAGAGCGTCGTTGCCGACGGCTTGGTGGAGGGTATCGACGGGATCTTCGCGACTCACACGCACAACGACCACACCGCCGGGATCGCCGATGCCGCCGCCGCCTTCGACTGCCCGGTCTACGCCTTGCCCGAAGTGGCCGACGTGCTCGAGCATCCGGGGAACTGGTTCCTTCCGGGGGTCTCTCCCAACGCCGTCGAAACGGTGACGGTGAAGCGGAACGGCGATCGCATGAACTGGGAGGAGTTCGCCCTGACCTTCCATTTCTACCCCGGCCAGATGTACAACCACGGGGCGCTCTTGGTCGAAAAGCCGGACCACGATCCGGTGTTCTTCATGGGCGACTCGTTTTCGCCGTCCGGGATCGACGATTACTGCCTCATGAACCGCAACCTGATGCGGGAGGACACCGGCTACGAACTGTGCTTCCGCAAGCTGGATCGGTTGCCCGAAAACGCCTGGCTCGTCAATCAGCACATCCCCCATCTCTTTCGATTTTCGGAAAAGGAGAAAACCTTTCTTCTCTCGACCTACCGGGAGCGCGGACGCCTCATCGCCGACTTCGTGGCCTGGGACGACATCAACTACGCCATCGACGAGCAGTGGACCTCGTTCTATCCCTACGGTCAGGAAGCCGACTCCGGTGACGCCTTGTCGACCGAGGTCCACGTCTGGAATCATCCCGGGGTGGAGCGAACCTTTACGGTACGCCTCGGCGGAGACTTGTCGGAAGGCAGCGAACCCGCTTCCCTGACTCTCGCCGCCGGTGAAACGGGATCGGTGGAATTCCCGATCGCCATTCCGTCGGATGCGGACTCGGGCGTCCACGTGATCACCGCCGACATCGCCCGGGAGGACGGCGTCGAGTGCCTCGCCCGCTCCGAGACGCTGATTCGAATCAGGTAGTGTCCCCGCGCCACTCCAGGCTCAGGAAGCCGTCAGCGCCTCCCGCAGCAGGCTGGTGCTCGCGTTCCCACCCGTGAGGACACAGGCGACGCGTTTGCCCCGCCACGCCTCGCGATGCTGTTTCAGGGCCGCGTAGGCGAGCGCGCCGGCGCCTTCGGCGAGATTGTGGGTGAAGCGGACGATCTCGCCCATCGCGGCCAGGGCTTCCCCGTCGCTCACCGTCGCGAGGTCGTGGGCGTGTTGGATCACCTGTTCCAAAGCGTCGCGGTTCGGCGTCTTGCAGGCGACGCCCTCGGCGACCCGGGTCGTGCTGGCTTGCTCCACGAATTTTCCTTGGCGAAACGACAACGCGTAGGCGGGCGCCTCCTCCGAGACGACGCCGATGATCTTCGTCTTCAGGCCGAGCGCTTCGCGGGCGGCCACGAGGCCGCAGAACCCCGAACCGAGCCCGACGGGCACGAAGACGGCGTCGAGGTCGGGAAGGGAGCGGAAAAGCTCCAGTCCGTAGGTGGCCACACCGCGCACGAGCCAGGGATGGAACGAGGGAACCGCATGCAGCCCTTCCCTTGCCGCCAGTTCGCGGGAGTGCTCGAGGGCTTCCTGAAATTCCTTTCCGTGTTCGACGAGTTCGGCGCCGAGAGACCGCATCGCCGCGTTCTTCTCCGGATTGTTTCCTTGCGGCACCACGACGACGGCGCGCAGGCCGTTGCGCCGAGCGGCGAAGGCGATGGACTGTCCGTGATTGCCGGTCGTGGCGGCGATGACGCCCTCCACGTCGGCTTCCCGGCGCTTCAACTCGTCCATGTAGACAAGACCGCCGCGAATCTTGAACGCTCCCACAGGCGTGTGGTTCTCGTGCTTCAGCCACAGTTCGCAGCCGAGCCCCTCTTGGAGCAGCGGCCAGCTGTAGGCGGGCGTTTCGCGAATGTGGGGGCGAATCAGCGCCTCGGCGGCTTCGATTTCGCGCAGGGTCGGCAGAGGCTCCATCCTCCATCAATGCCGCGTGATTGGCCGCCGGGCAAGAGGCTAATGCAGGATTGAGCGTCACTTCCCCGCCCGCCGCGCGTGCAAGCCCTGGCCCGATTATCGCCACTAGCCGGGATGTTTCTCCGGGTCCTCGTGCCAAGGGATTCCCTCGTTCGCATTGCGCTGAAGATCGGCGATGACCTGGGCGCCCAGAAGCACGATCAAAGCCACCACTTCCATGGTTAGCAGGACGATGATGACGGTGGCCATCGAACCGTAGAGTACGTTCACGACGGAGATGTGGGTGTAGTACGAGACGAGGGCTTGGCGAGTGATCTCCCACAGAATGCCCGCCGTGACCCCGCCGACGAAGGCGCGGCGGAACGAGATTTTAACCACCGGCATGATTTTGTAAAGCAAAGTGAACAGCAGCACGATTCCCAGGACACCGGTGATGTAAATCAGCAGCCGCAAGGCGTGCTCCAACCCGATGTCCGTGCCGATCAGCCGGTAGGACTCGGCCGGCAAGGCGTCCACGATGGCGTTGACCGTGGTGACGACGATCAGCCCGCCGGCGATCAGTAGGATGAACAGGTAGGGCAGCAGCGCCGAGACCCAGAACTTGCGTTTCACCGCCGGGACCGGCTGGTGGAAGATGATGGAGAAGGCATCCTCCAGCACGCGGAAAGCCACCGAACTGAAGAACACCACGACCAGCCCGCCCACCCAGCCGACGAGGTGGCGATCGTCTAAAAACGACACCAACACTTCCGACAGGGTGACCGCGATCCCCGGAGCGATCAGCGATACCTCGGCGATCAAGGCGTCGAGAAGCAACTCCCGGTCGAAGAAGTGGGAAAACACCACCATCAGCACCGCCGACAGCGGAATCAGCGAGAGCAACGTGTTGTAAGCGATGGCCCCGGTCAGCAGCATGCCGTGATTGCGCAGAAAGAAATCGCGGAGCACGCGGAGGGCGAACGTCGCGATTTTCGGCATGCCTTTCTCCATCGGCGCTGAATATGAATCCCGGCCGGTGCCGGACGCAATCGAATTCCTTACCGTCGGGCGAATGAAAAACCCGCTTCGATTCAACCGACCTCGGCCGAAGGATCGGGCCGTGGGACGGCTGCCGGGTTTCCGGCCGCAGGGATACCCGAAGGGGGCCGAGAAAAATCTATCGTGTGACGAGAGGCTTCTGTCGCCAGCCTCGTCGCATGGTTTCCCGGTCGATCCACTGCTGCGCGTCCTCGGCCGTCCGGAAGCCCCCGGCGGTGAGGACCAAGTGCAAGCCCGAGGCGCTCGACTGCGCCACCGTCGTTCCAACCCCCGAACGTCCCAGCGTCGCCGCGAGTTCGTGGGCATTCGACTCGGCGCTGAAGGCCCCGAACTGGGCTCGATAGGGAAACGGCACTTCGGTCTGCCGAGACGCGCTCTCCCGGGCCGCGACCGGACCTGGCCCCGGAATCGGCGGGGCGGTCGACGCCGGAACGGTGGCGTTCATGGGAATCAGTTCGCCCTGCATCGCCGAGGACGGGGGGGCGTAGGAGGCCGCCGGCGGGGGGGTGCCGTTCTGAGCGTAACCCGCCCGAGGCGCCGCGTCGCTCTTGCCGAAAAGGCCCGCGGCACCCGCTTTCAAGCGCGCGAAAAGGCCGTCCTGCTCGGTGCCGGACTCGTACCGATGGGAGGGAACGTCTTGCCGAGCCGTCTTGTTCCTGCCGAAAAGCCCCGTTTTCTCGTTCGCCGGCGCGGACCGCGATCCGGCCACGGCATCGTGGACGGGGTCGTTCTTGCCGAATCCGGCGAACGGCTGGAATCGGCTCGGCGGCGCGGGTGCAACGGAAACGCCGGGAGCGGGAATCGCATGGGTGTTCGGCGGACCGGGCGATGGTCGGTGGGTCGGCGCGTCCGCTTTTCCGACCACCATGAGCGAGCCCGACGCGGTGCCGCGATGACTCAATCCCACCCGGTCGGCGGCTGCCTTCGAGAGGTTGACGATGCTGGCGTCCCTCCGCTTCCGATCGTTGATCCTCACGTCCACCATCCGCCCGGTGTCGAAGTTGGCGACCCGGACGATCGATCCGAAGGGAAGCGATTCATGAGCGGCGGTGAGGGCGTTCGCGTCGTGGATCTCGCCACTGGCGGTGGTCCGCCCGTGATCCTGATCCAGATAGACCGACAGCGAACCGTTCTCCGGGGATTGAGCGTGCAGCCCGGGACTGCCGAGCGCAGCGATGAAAAACAAGGACCAAAAAACAAACAACAAGCGCATGGGGAAACCTCCACTAAAATAAGTTAAAATACATTAAATATTTAATAAACCGAACTTAATTTGAACAAATTATTGGGCGTGCGATTCAGTGGCGGGGAGTGGCCGCCCGTTGCTTGTCCCGGACGACTTTCCAGAAATCGCAGCCCGCCACGTGGTCGTTCACCAGGCCCGTCGCCTGCATGAAGGCGTAGGCGGTTGTCGGACCCACGAACGACCACCCGCGCCGCTTCAGGTCCTTGGCGAGCCCGACCGACGCCGGCGTCTTCGACAGCTGCGAGAGCTCGGAGAACGACAGCGGGCGCGCGGGATCCCGTTCGGCTGATTCGGGGCGGAACGTCTGGAAATAGCCGGACAAGGAACCGAACTCGCGTTTCAGTTCCACGGCTCTCGCGGCGTTGTTGATCGTCGACTCGATTTTTCGGCGGTGGCGCACGATCCCGGCATCCTCCAGCAATCTCTCCACGTCGGACCGGCCGAACCGCGCCACTCGATCGAAGTCGAATTCGGCGAAAGCGCGACGGAAATTCTCCCGTTTCCGCAGAATCGTCAGCCAGCTGAGCCCGGACTGGAATCCCTCCAGGCAAACTTTTTCGAAGAGAAGCCGGTCGTCGGAGACGGGAATCCCCCATTCCTCGTCGTGATAGGCCACGTAGTCTTCGTGCATGCCCGGCCAGAAGCAACGCGTCCGCCCGTCGGGATAGACGAGCAATCCGTCGGAAGGTAGCTCGGTTGGCATGTCTTTTACGAGGGCTCGGGAACCGAAGGATCATGCGGCATTTCCGGGAACCTGTCCAGGTGTTCGAATTCGGCATGGTCGATCCAACGACCGCAAGCGCCGTCGTTACCAGGTCGGCGGAGGCAGCCCGCTTTTGCTCGAGGACCGCCTCCGCCTTCTGCCATTCGGTCTTCTCGAACTCCGCGAGCTTCGTGAGAAGGTCGCGGCTCTCGTTCGAGAGGTCGGCCGCGGCCCAGTGCGTTCCAGGGACCAAGGCCAGGGCAAGGATCAGTATCTTCAAGCCTCTTGGTTTCTTCGGGTTCATGGATTCTGTGGGGGACCGCAATCCGCGATAGTCAGGAAAGCAAAATGGAGTATCCGGAGAAGAGGCGCTTCCTCCGACCCGTTTGACCCCGTCCGCGCATTCGTGATACCCTGCCCCATGCGTTCGGCAGTCCTGATTCTCACCTTGTCCCTGTCGCCAATCGGCGGATTCGGTTACGAGCCGCCTCGCGAACCCTTCGAATCGGACGCGGCCACGCTCTTCCTCTCCCACTTCGACGGGACGGCGACGCCCGACTTCGCGGCCGGCGGATTCGAGCCGGGCGGCGACGCCGGCTTCATCGAGGACGGATTGCTCGGCGGAGCGCTCCGGATCGAAGCCGGCCAACGCGTCGAATATCCCGGTGCCGACGGCAACTTCCCCGTGGGCCAGGGCACCGTCGAGCTGTGGGTTCGACCGAAATGGACGGGAGACGACGGCCGCGTCCGGGCCCTCTTTTCCGCCCCGGGCCCGGACTGCAATTACGTCAACGTCAATAAGCTCGCCAACGGGCGGTTCGGCGTGGGGATCTGTGGTCAGGAGAAAGGCGAGGACCTGGTCTACAGCCGTCCCGAGGTCGACGCGTCCTCCTGGACGGCCGGAGAATGGCGCCACGTGGCGGTCTGCTGGGACGGCACGACCACCGCGCTCTGGATCGACGGCCGGCTTGCCTCGGAATCCGAGAAACCGGGAGCGGCGCCGGTGGTGGCGCCCGATCGCTTTATTCTCGGCACGGGACCCTGCGACGTGGACGAGCTCCGGATCAGCAGCGTTGTCCGCTATGGACCCTACCGATGGAGGGAGGGAGACCCCGTCCCGCCACTTGAGAAATCACGCGGCTCGAAACCCTGGAGCTTCCTCGAGCCGGACGGCGTCTACGCGCTAAGGCAGGCGCCTGCCGACCGCGATCCGGGATTTCGCCTAGCGGTCAAGAACTGGGCCGAAGAAATGGACGGCGACACGCCGCTCGAGTTCCGGGAGGACCCCGCGCTGTCGGTCGCCGCGGCGCCCGGCGAACACGAACCGGCTACCTTCGTGATCGTCGCGACGCGAAAACTGCGGAACCTCCGTATCGAGGTGGATGGCCTTCCGGCCGGCGTCGCGGCCACCGTCCGGCGAGTGGTTCGCACGCCCATGCGCCGGCTCTACACCGCGGCCGCCGACGACACCGGGATCGTCAACCGTTTCCTCCCCCGCTGGAAGCCGCAGGACCTCGCGACCGGCGAATTCCGGGAAGTCTGGGTCGACCTGCACGTCGCGGAAGAAGCAGCCCCCGGAACATATACCGGAACCGTGGAGGTCGCCGGGAGCGCCGGTTCAGGCAAACTGCCGATACGGCTCGAGGTCCGACCGTTCCGCCTCCTCGATCACCCGGACCGCCATCCCGGAATCTACTACCGGATGAATCGCCGCTTCGTCGCGCCCGATCGCCTGCGACGAGAGCTGGCGGACATGCGCGCGCACGGCTGCCACAGCATGGTGACCGACGTCGCCATCGCCTACGCCGAGGACGACGACGGCGTCCGCCACGACTTCGGGAACGTGAGACGCGCCTGCGCCTTTCTCACGGAAGCGGGATTCGACGGCACGGCCGTGGTCGGAACCGGCTTCCGACGTCTCGCCGCCCTGCTGGGTCACGAGGACGTCGGGCACGGGGAAACAGGCGCGTCGCTGGACGACAATCCCCTTTTCCAAGAAGCCGCCCGCGAGTCCATGGAGGAGTTGATCCGCGTGGACGCCGAGTTTCCCGGACTGCGCCTGGCGGTGACCCATCTCGACGAAGTGTTCAACCGCGGTCGCCTTCCCCTTTACATCCGGCTCACCCGGGCGGTACGACAGGTGCCGGAAGTGCCGGTCTACGTGACCTTCCACACCGTGGACGAGGAGGCCGACCGCCTCCGCGAGAAGATCGAGCCGTGGTCGACATCCGCGGCAATCATGGCTACAGCTTCGAATGGTGGCTCGGACGCGGCCACACCGTCGCCGAATACGAGGCCGAACTCCGGGAGAGCGGGGACGAGGCCTGGGTCTATCACAACGCCCGCGGTGTGCACTTCACGGCGGAGTGGTCTCGCATCGTCAACGGGCTCTACCTCTGGACCGGCCCGTTCCGCGTCCACGTGCCCTGGATTTACCAGTCCTGGCAGGACAATCCCTTCGACGACACGGACGGCCCCGTCCAGAGGGGGCACGACTTCGGCATGTCCTTTCCCGGGCCGGACGATCGGGCGGAGCTCGTGCCCACCCGCCTTTGGGAGGCCCTGCGCGAGGGCGGCGACGACCTGCGCTACTTCGCTACGCTGGAGGACGCCATCGCCTCGGCCGGAGATTCCAGACCCGCCCTGGCCGCGGAAGCGCGGGAGTATCTTTCCGGTCTCCGCTCGCTGATCCGCGACGCGCAGGTCTCAGCGCGTGACCAGGAAAATTCGGCCGTCTCCGCTCCGGAAGCAGCGGATGCCGCCCCCGCGACCGAGATCGATCTCGACACGGGGCTCGTCATGGGAAAAGACCGGGTCGGAAGCGCCGCCGAGGCGCCCCTCGTCGACGCGCTCGCCACTCGCTTCTCCGGAGCCGAGTGGCAGGGCATGCGGGAGCGGGTCGCGGCGTTCATCGCGGCTCTGCGCGGGAAGCCGCCACGCCCGTGATTCGACAGGTGAAGCCGACTCATCGACATCGTCGTTGGCAATACGAAGAATAGCTTCGTGGAGGCCCGCGGCAGTCGGATCGATGGCTAGCCAACTGGCGTCCCCGTTCTGACGGGCGACAACTCTCACCACGCCCGGACCGGTCGCAGCAAGGATGTACCCGACGACTTCCGCCGGTCCCGAAACGGAGAACGATCCCGTTCCCTCGAAAGAAAACGAAAACGCCGACGGATTCCTCCGCCGGCGTTTTTCAAGCCAAGGGTAAATCGAGAAGGTGCCGCCTCAGGCGAACAGATCGAGCACCGGCCTGCCCTTGTGGGCGACGGTGAAGGGACGCTTGCTGGGGCTGTAGAGAATCTGGTCGAGGGGAAGGCCGAGGGCGTAGGCGATGGTCGCGTTGAAATCGGGAATCTTCACCGGATTCTCGATCACGTTCTCGGCGCCTTCGTCCGTTTCTCCGTAGGCGATTCCGCCCTTGATCCCGCCGCCGGCGAGCACCGAGCTGAACGCTTTCGGGTAGTGGTCGCGGCCGGCGTTCTGGTTGATTCGCGGGGTGCGGCCGAACTCGGTCGTGAGCACGACGACGGTGTCTTCCAGCTTGCCGCGTCGTTCCAGATCGGTCAGGAGCGCGGCCATGGCCTGGTCGAGGACAGCGCAGCGTTCGGGAGCGCCGAGAAACACGTTGTTGTGCATGTCCCACCCGCCGTAGTCGACCTCGACCGCCCGGACGTCGTGCTCGACGAGGCGGCGGGCGAGCAGGCATCCCTGGCCGAAGGGATTGTCGCCGTAGCGTTCGCGGGTCATTTCGTCCTCCTCTTTGAGGTCGAACGCCTGCAGGTCCTTGCTTTGCATGATGCGAACGGCGTCGTCGTACATCTGGGTGTAGGCGCGCACCTGCTTCACGTTGTAGCGCTGGTGAAACTCGGCGTCGAACTCCGCGGCGAGTTCGAGTCCTTCGTTGAAGTCCTCCTGTTTCATGCCCCGCAGCCGGGAATTCCTGAGACCGGCGGTCGGTTCGTTGATGGCGAGGGGCTCGAACTCGGGTTCGAAAAATCCTCCGCCTCCGTTGATCCGGCTGTTCCCGCCGACGAACACCGAACCCGGCAGGTTGGGATTCATCCGTCCCTTGAACTTGAGTGCCCACGCGCCGATGCCGGGGTGCCTGATGGTGGCCCGCGACTCGTAGCTCGTGTGCATGAGGTAGTTGCCCTGGTCGTGGGCGCCGGCGGTGGACGTCAGCGACCGGACGATCGCCAACTTGTCGGCCTGCCTCGCCAACGAGGGCAGGTATTCCGAAATGCGAATGCCGTCGACGTTGGTGTCGATCGTTTTGGTCTCCCCCTGGTTTTCGTGACCCGGCTTCGTATCGAACGTATCGATGTGGGTCATGCCGCCTCCCATGTAGAGGTAGATGACGTGCTTGGCGGCGTCGAGACGGGGCGGAAGACCGAGATCGGGCCCGAGCGCGGCGCGGGACCGGCTCGTCATTCCGAGGGCACCGACACCGAGGAACGCCTTGGCGGTTCCTTCCAAAAATCGGCGACGATCCCATTCGTTGGCTTTGAATGCTGAGTTCATGACTTGTTTGGCGGGGCTTGGATGGATTGGGGTGTTGGGGGAAAGGCGTGGATCACTGAACGAAGATGAATTGCTGGGTGTTGAGCAGGGCCCAGACGATTTTCTCGTAGGCGCCGTCTCCATGCTCTTCGACTTTGGCTTTCGCCAGCGCCGTCTCCCGTTCGGTGGGCTCGCGGGTCAGCATGGCCTGGAAGATCATCCGGATTTTCTCGTCGGCGTCTCCCGCCTCGTGAACCCGACTGCCGAAGACGGCGAACGGGTTCGTCAGCGACTCGACGATCGGCCCGTTGAGGAAATTGAGCGCCTGGGGCACCGAGGCGTGGTAGGCGGCGTTTTCGATCACTTCGCGGTCCGACTGGCCGAATTCCCGCAGAAAGTGGCCGCGCCGGGCCGGAGACTCGAGTTCGGAAGCCCGCGCCATTTCACCGACGAGTTTCGTGTAGGTGCGATATTCGTTCTTCGCCTTTTGCATCCAGGCTCTCTTCTGCTTTCTGTCGGTGATCTCCGCGGGCGGGTCGGGAAACTCGGGCTTGGGCAGCTTGGTCAGGACGGCTCTCTCGGCGGAAGCTCCGCTCATGGTGCCGTCCTCGTTCATGCTCATCTCGGACATGCCCATCGCGACCAGCAAGTCGTCGCCTTCGACCGTCTCGCCGACGTGGTTGTAGCCGATGTCGGAAACGATCTGCCGGGCTTCTCTCTGCAGTTGGCTCAGCTCTTGCCGCAGCGTTCTGTATCGGTCTTCGTCCTCGGCTTCGCGCGCCGCGTAGAGCCGCTCGCGGACTTTTTCCTCTCGGGGCTTCAAATTTTCGTAGGCGGCGGCCACCTCCTGAACCATCGCCAGGTAATCCTCCTCGCTGCGCTCCTCGAGAGCCGCGTATATTTTCCGGACTTTCTCCACCTCGGCGAGCTGCGACTTGAGCCGGGGGCGATACCCGTCGGCTTCCGGAAGCGCCAGCGCGACGATCGAGTCCCAGATTTGCTCGGCGCTCATCCGTCGGAGAACCGGTCCCTGGAAATGATACGGCTCGCCCAGCACGATTTCATCGGCGCTGGCGGCGCGCTGATAGGTTTTCGTGTTGTAGAGAACCTCCAGATAGCGACGCATGTCGTAGTCGAGTTCGCGCATCATGGTCTCCAGGTAGGAGAGCAACTCGGGATTAGCCACCTGCGTCTGGTCGCTCAGCTCGTCCAGCGGTTCGAAGATCCCGTGTCCGAAGACGCGCTTCCAGAGCCGGTTGGCGATCACCTTGGTGAAGGTCGGATTCTCCTTCGAGGTCATCCAATCGGCGTAGACCTCGATGGCACTCTCGTCGATGTTTTCCAAGTCGATATCCTCGCCGAACATCGTCCGCGCGCTCACCGGCGCCAGCGGCTCCGAATCGGAATACTGGTAGTCGTGCGGCAGCTTGAGCGTTTTTTCCAGCTCGGAACTTTGAACGTAGCGGAGCGGCCGGTAGAGGTCGTTGAGCGCGTCGCGCAACCGGCGGGAGTCGTGGTTGTAGGACTCGTAGGCTTCGATCGATTTCTTCGCCGCTGCGCGAAATTCCTTGTCGGTCATACCGAGACGCGTCAAGTGGGTCTCGTATCTGCGATTCTCCGTGAATCTCTCCAAGCCTATCTCGTTCCTGATGGCCGGAAACTTCTCGATGCCGACCATCTTGGTTTGGAGCGCGGCGAGCTCTTCCCTTTGATAGCTTGAGAAAGCCTCCCGATTGCGGGAAGCATAACGCTGCGCGTTCATCCCGTAGGAAAACGCGGCCATCTGGTAGTAGTCCATCTGGGTCCATTTGTCGAAAGGGTGGTTGTGGCACTGGGCGCACTCGAGGCGCGTGCCGAGGAAGACGCGCACCGTGTTCGACATGTTGTCCAGAGGCATCCCCCGATCGCGGAGATAGTATCCCACCGCGCCGTTGTCCCAAACCTTGCCGGTCGCCGAGACCAGCTCCCGGACGAACTCGTCGTAGGGAACGTTCTCTTCGATCGCCTTCTTGAGCCACAATTGATAGGCCGCTTCCGCCTGGCGGGCGCCGTTGCCCAGGGCGGTATTGATCCTCAGAACGTCGGCCCAGAAATTGTAGGCGTGGCTCACGTGGCCGTCGCTCTCGAGCAGATCGGCGACGAGTTGCTCGCGCTTTCTTGCGTAGGTGGAGCCGTGAAAATTCTCGGCCTCTTCGATTGTCGGTATCCTCCCGACGATGTCGAGATAGGTTCGCCGGATGAACACGGTGTCGTCGATCGGTTCGTTCGGCTCGACCTCGGCCTGTTTCAGACCGGCTTCGACCAAGCGGTCGACGTCCGCGGCGGCACGATTCGTATCGAACTCCTCGGACGACTTGTCCTTCGGGGCTCCGGAGGCCGCCGTGTAGGAGACGCCAATGGCAAGAACGAGGGCGGCGAGGAACGGAGAGGGTTTCATAATCGAAGCGACTTACTGAAGAGGATAACCCGGAGAAGGTGAAAGGTTGCAGCAATTAACGATACACGATGACGCCTCTCTCTCCGCCGAACAATGAACCGGGAACCGCTCGCTGCCCGGCTATCTCGGTTCCGAAGATTGGGATCGCCCCCTGACATCCGGGCTCGGCGAACGTTGTACCGGCAGTTCCCGAGGCAGCGCTGTCCGTGCCCTCGGCGGAGCCTCACCCGTTCTCTCGACTCTCCTCGTCGGCGGCGGCCTCGCGCATTTCCTCGATCATCTTGTCGATCTGCTCGACGTGCTTCAGCGGGAGCCGCCGGCGCTGGTGCTTGTTCCAGAGAACTTCGCGGAGGGACTCCATCACCTCGAGCGGGAGGATTTCGCGCTTGGTCCAGTCGGGATCGGACTTGAGGGTGGAATAGAATTCCCACCGGCCTGCGTGGTGATTGGCGCGGTAGTAGACGATTTCGCCGTCCTCCGTCCGGTCCCGCCACTCGTGCTTGGTCATGGCTTTCCGAAAGGATTGCCGGGGGCCAGGACTTCCTTGAGCGTGGCGATGCAGCGCTGGTTCTGCTCCATCGTCCCGACCGAGATCCTCACCCAGTCCGGCAGCTTGTAGCCGCGCATGGCCCGGATGATGACGCCGCGTTTCAGCATGGCGCCGAACACCGCGTCGCCGTCGCCGACCTCGACGAGGACGAAATTGGCCGAACTCGGCACGTAGGCCAGCCCCATTTCCCCGAAGGCGTCCTGGAGAAACGCGACGCCCTCGTCGTTCAGTTCCCGAGTCCGCCGCTGGTGTTCCTCGTCCTCGAGTCCGGCGAGCGCGCCCGCCTGGGCGATGGCGTTGGTGTTGAACGGCTGTCGGCATTTCTGGAGCACTTCGGCGATCTCCGGCGTGGTCAGCCCGTAGCCGATGCGAAGTCCGGCCAATCCCTGGATCTTGGAGAAAGTCCGCATGATCACGACGTTGCGACCCTCGCGAACGAACTTCAGCGTGTCCGGCGGCTCGCGGAGAAACTCGTGGTAGGCCTCGTCGAAAACGACCATGACGTGATCCGGCACCCGGTCCATGAACCGGTCGATCGCCTCCTGCCCCACCATCGTCCCGGTGGGGTTGTTGGGATTGGCGACGAAGATTTTTTTCGTTTTCGGCGTGATGGCCGCGGCCATCGCGTCCAGGTCGTGGACGAAATCCGGATCCGGCACCTCGATGGTTTCCGCGCCGAACAGGGTCGCCATCAATTTGTAGACGACGAAGGCGTGCTCGGCGGCGACGACGTTGTCGCCGGGATTCAGGAAGCCGTGTCCGATCAGTTCGATGATCTCGTTGGAACCGTTGCCGAGGACGACGTTCTCGCGGCCCAGGCCGAACTTCCCGGCGATCGCCGTGCGAAGCTTGTAGCCGCCGCCGTCGGGATAGATGTTCACGCTCTCGGCGGCGGCCTTCATCGCTTCGACCGCCTTCGGCGAAGGGCCGAGCGGATTCTCGTTGGACGCGACCTTGATGATGTCGGCGGGATCGAGGCCGAGTTCGCGGGCCGTCTCCTCGATCGGTTTCCCCGGATCGTAGGCGACCAGGTTTTCGAGCCAGGGGTGGGCTTGTTGGACGATGGAGGACATGGCTTGGGAAATGACTACAGGGAAACGTCGATCGCCTCGCTCGCGGCTCGCGCCTTCTCGCGGGCTTCGTCGATGGAGGCGCCCCGAGCCACGGCCACGCCCATGCGGCGCTTGCCCGCGACCTCCGGTTTTCCGAAAAGGCGTATCTGGGTGTCGGGCTGCCGGAGCGCGGCTTCGAGGTTCCCGTAACCGACGTTCCGCGATTCGCCTTCCACCAGAAGCACCGCGGAAGCGGAGGGCCCGTGCTGGGCGATGTTGGGGATGGGCAACCCGAGGATGGCGCGGGCATGAAGGGCGAACTGCGAGAGATCCTGCGAAATCATGGTGACCATGCCGGTGTCGTGGGGCCGGGGCGACACTTCGGAAAAGATCACGTCGTCGCCTTTGACGAACAGCTCGACGCCGAAGACGCCGCGCCCTCCGAGGTTGTCGGTCACGGCCTTGGCGCACTCGCGGGCCCGCCGTCTCGCGAGATCGCTCATCGGCTGGGGCTGCCAGCTCTCCCGGTAGTCTCCGTCGACCTGAACGTGACCGATCGGTTCGCAGAAGGAGGTGCCCCCGACATGCCGGACGGTCAGTTGGGTGATCTCGTAGTCGAAATCGACGAACCCTTCCACGATCACCTTCCCCTTTCCGGTCCGGCCTCCGTCCTGGGCGTAGCGCCACGCGGCGTCGATTCCGTCGGCGTTTCGGACGGTGCTCTGGCCCTTGCCGGAGGAACTCATGACCGGCTTGACCACGAAGGGGAAGCCGATCTCGTCGACGGCGGCGCGGAATTCCTCCTCGGTTCCGGCGAAGCGATAGGGCGACGTGGCCAGACCGAGTTCCTCGGCGGCGAGGCGGCGGATGCCCTCCCGGTTCATGGTCAGCTGCGTGGCGCGCGCGGTGGGGACGACCGTGGTGGTTCCGGCCTTTTCGAGTTCGGCGAGGACGTGGGTGGCGATGGCCTCGACCTCGGGAACGACGAGGTCGGGCTTTTCCCGTTCGATGACGCTCCGGAGCGCTTCGCCGTCGAGCATGGAAACCACGTGGGCCCGGTCGGCGACCTGCATGGCGGGCGCGTTCTCGTAGGCGTCGACGGCGACGACCTCGACGCCGTATCGCTGCAGTTCGATGACGACCTCTTTTCCCAACTCGCCGGAACCGCAAAGCATGACGCGGGCGGCCTCGGCGGTGAACGGGGTACCTATGCTTGCCATGGGCGGAACCTTAGGGGTAAATTGAGTTTTCCAAAGGGGAAAATCCGTTCCTCCCGCGCATCCGAATGTCGACCTTTTCGCAATGGCTCATCCTCTTTCGGGTTCACGCCAAAATGCTTCGGGTGAAGGCGGTCGCCGCCGTGACGAGGTCGAGCCTGATGACGCTGACGATCACGGCGTTTCTTCTCGCCTACGCCTTCGCAGGCTACTGGCTCTTCAGCGAGGGGCTCGAGTTCGTCGCCAACCTCCCCGCCGCCGGAGCGTTGCTGAGCGACCGCCTCATCCACCTGATGTTTTTCTGCTTCATGCTGATGTTGATTTTCTCGGTGGCGGTGACCGGCTACATCTCGCTCTACCGTAGCCGCGACACGGCCTGGCTGCTCACCCTCCCCGTCTCCCACCGCGCCATTTTCCTGTGGAAATGCTTCGAGTCGGCCGTGTTCTCGAGCTGGGGTCTCGTGTTCATTCTGGCGCCGCTTTTGGCCGCCTTTGCCCGGATACGGGACGTCGGTCCGGAATTCTTCTTCAAAACCGCTTTCGTTCTCGTCCCGTTTCTCGTGGTCGCGAGCACGATCGGCGCGCTGCTGCTGGTAGCGGCCGTGCGCTGGCTTTCGCGGCGGCAACTGGTCGTCGGGGCGGCTCTCGTGGCTCTTGTTCTCGTGGCCTCGGCCGTGCGAACGGCGCTGGAGGGCCGTGAGATCGTCAACGACAGCGGACTGAGCGCCGCGCTCACCTTTCAGCAGGTGCTCAGCCATACGAACATCGCCGTCAACCGAGCCGTGCCCAGCACCTGGCTCTCCGGATCGATCGTCGACTGGACCCGTCCCTACCGGCATTTCGGCAATCTCCTCTACCCGACGCTGCTGGTGGCCAATTCGCTCATGGGGCTGTTGCTCGCGGGGTGGGCCGGTCAACGCTGGTTCTACGCCTCGTGGAACCGCTCCATCCAGCATTCCGCCGACGCGGCCATTCGACAATCCGGACGCAAAGCCACCACGGCCGAACAGATGGAAAGGGATTTTCCGGCGCCCTCCGCGTTCGCCTGGCTTGTCGGGCGGCCCATCGCCGCGATCTCGCGCAAAGACTTCCTTACCTTCTTCCGGGAACCGGCGCAGTGGGTTCAGTTCATGCTCGTCTTCGGACTGCTCGCCATCTATTCGAGCGGTCTTCGCAGGATGAACGGCAATCTCGATCAGCCCCGCGATCTCTTCCTGGTGGCCTTTCTCAATCTCGCCGTGTGCGCCTTGGCCCTCTCCACGCTCACCACCCGATTCGTCTTCCCCCAGTTCAGCCTGGAAGGCAGGAGGCTCTGGATTCTGGCGATGTCCCCGCTGAAGCTGCCCTCGATCGTCACCCAGAAATTCGTCGGAAGCACGTTCTGCAGCGGGGTGATCGTCATGGTCATTCTCCTGATCGGCGGCTTCAACCTGCAACTCGGCTTGGCGGATTCCCTGTTCTTCGCCGCCGCCATCGGCATGCTCGCCGTCGGGCTGAACGCGCTGGCCGTGGGGCTCGGCGTGATCTTCCCGAACCTCGAGGAAGCGAACGCCGCCAAGATAGTGAGCGGGTTCGGGGGGACTCTCTGCCTCGTCGGAAGCTTCATCTACATCCTCGTTTTCACCCTGCTGCTGGTCTACGCGAGATGGGAGATTTTCGAAAGCAACCGACTCGATCCCCGGTGGTATCTCCAGCCCCAAAGCCGCGTCGGTCTTTCGGCCATAGTCGCGCTGACGATTCTAGTGACTACCCTTCCCTTGTTTTTCTCACGAAAAAAGCTAAAAAGACTGGAAATTCTAGCTGATCTATAATATTAGTGGAGGTTAACTAAAATTCAGCTTCCCCTTCCATGTCAGCAGCAGCCGAAATCCAACCGATGTTCTTCGACGACGAGGGCGGCCACGACCTCGAAATCCAGTTCGATCCCAAGCAGTTCGAGGCCGTCACTCCCTACACCGACGATCTCAACGACGAGTACCAACAGGCGCAGGATCAACTTCGGCACCTCCGCCAGCAGGAGGAGCAGATACGCCGTCAAGCGGCCGAACTCGAGGAGATCACCCGAAAAGAGGAGGAGTTCAAGGAGGGGCGGCTCGCCGTCTGCGAGCAGCTCAACAAGCACCTTTCCTCCCTCGACCGCGAAGCGACCGAGGCGCAGCGAATCGCCGAAGACTGCGGGGCCGCCCACGAGCGGCTGGAAAGCCATCTCGCCAACATCAACGCCCTTCATCCCGAAAGCTGGAGCCGCGCCGATCGCAAGGCGGAACTCGCCCGGGCTCTCGGATACATCGAGTCCGCCGAGGAGGAGATCGAGAACCTCGCCCCTCTCATCAACAGCTTCGGGAAAAAGAAACTCTTCAAGGGAAGCCCCGGCTCGAACCGCTCTCCCGAGGACTCCCGGCAGAGCGATTTCCTGTACTGGTTGAAGAGCGGGTTCGCTTTTTCGCTGCCGCTGGTAGGGTTTGCCCTGATCGGCGCGCTTGTCGTCCTCTTCTTCTAGTCCCAAGCCCGATCACCCGCCGATTCGGCTCTCCCCACAACGACCCATCTCCCTCGCCATGTTCTCCAGCGCCCCTCGGAACCGAAAACGCAAACGCCGTAGCGGAAAGAGCGAACGACGCTCCTGGGACGAGCCGTCCGCGCCACGGAAGAAATCGCCGAAAAGAGCGTCGCCGCAGGACGATGTCCATCAACTGCACGCCAAGATCGGCGCGATCGAGTCCTTTCTCGAGAAACACCAGATGGCAAGCGAGCTTCAACTCCGCATGAAGCAGGAGAATATCCTCCCCCCGCCGGATCGCAGCCGCAGACCCCGCGGACCGAAAACCATGACCATGGCGGAGCGCCGGCGCTACATGGCTGATCGAAACCGGACCGGACTGAAGTTCCTGTTCCTCTTCTCGCTCGCCTGCGGGATCGGCTGGTGGCTCATATTTTCCGGCCTGTAGACCGGAACGACCGTCTCAGGCGACGCGGCCGTCGCAGTGAAGCCGGCGAGCGGTAAAGGGCGATAGAATTTTCTCCACGACATTGTGGAGCGAACGCCAGGAGCGGAACGGAACGGAAAAGAGACTCGTCTCGTGCTCCGTCACTCCGATGTCGGCCAGGACCTTCCCCCACTGCACCTCCCACCGGGCCTCCGCAGCCTCGATCACGCGATCGATGGCGCGTCCTTTCGACTGCTCCCCGACAATCCAGTTTCTGAGGACTTCTTCCTGAAACGCCTTGTGCGCTACGAACCGCTCCCGGAATCCGCGGATATCGTCGGCCAGGGCGGGCCGATCCGCTTCGAGATGATCGAGGCGCTTGATCAGCGCCGACAATTCGTAGGTGGCGGCTTCAGACGAGGCGAGTTGGGTGCTTCCGAGCGAATCCGTGTCAGGCATTTTCATGAGCGCTTGAATCGCACGCGGAGTGCCAATTCCGAACGTAATCGCTCAACCCCATGGAAATAAACGAATAGCGCCGACTCAACCTCGCTCACACGAAGCGACGAAAGTCGTCCGGAACGGTAAACTGCAACGGGTTTCAGCGGCTTTCTGCAAGCGCGACCGCTTGACGGACCGCTTGAAAACTACCGTTCGCCTCTGGCGAAGGCCGGCCGCAGCCCGCTCCCCTACTCGGCCGCCTCGGCTTCCTCCCGCACCCCGTTCTTCACCTCGAACTCGCGGCACCAGCCCTTGATCTCGAGGTCGTTGAAAATCTTGCCCATGACTCGGCGAAGAAGTCCCTTCAAATTGGCGTTCTCCAGTTCCGCGAGACTGCGGACGGCCGCCTCCTTGTAGGTCTCGAGCAGCAGCATGCACTTGTCGTCCGCTTCGACGGCGTGAGCCAGTTTGCGGATCTTGTGCATGGCGACATCCCCGAGGTCCTGGTGGCTCCAGAGCGATTCCAGCAAGGCCTTCTCGTCGCCCTTGGCGCGCTCGCGCGCGACCGCGAGCAGCACGCTCGGTCGCATCCGCTCCAGTTCGTTGTCGCCCGCGTCCTCGCCGAGATCGTCCATGTCGTCGCGGATCTGGTAGGCGATCCCGAGGTTCTCGGAATACGTCTCCAGCACCTCGCCCACCTCGTCGAGCTTGCCGGCGTAGCTGGCCCCGAGTTTCAGCGCCACCTCGAAGGCCGGCGCCGTCTTTTGTCGGAAAATCTCCAGCACCTGCTTCGACTTGAGCGGGGCCGGGTCGTTCGCCCAGACAAGCTCGGCACCCTGACCGCGACACAACTCCCGCTGCCCCCGGGCCGCGACCAGCAGCATCTCCGTCTTCCGGGCGTCTGCGATGTCGCTCTCGCCGATGAGACGGTAGCCCTCGCCGATCAACAAGTCGCCCGCGTTCAGGGCGACCGGAACCCCGTGCTCCGCGTGCAGCGTCGGCTGGTCGTAGCGTCCGTGATCCTCGTCTTCGATGTCGTCGTGCACGAGCGAGGCCTTGTGGAAAAGCTCGGTCGCCAGCGCGATCTTCTTGATGTCTTCCGGCATCGGCTCGCCGCGGTCGTCCCGAAGAGCCTCGAAGGCCGCCACGGTCAGGAAAGGACGCCACCGCTTGCCGTCGCGGGCAAGCCATTCGCGGGCGATCTCCTCCTGGCGTCCCTCGGCCGGTCCCATGACGGATTCGATCGACTCGGGCGTGAACCAGCCCTTCACTTCCTCGTGCAAGGCGTTGAGGTCGAGCCGCCGCGTCTTGTCGTCGCTCGTGAGGTGGATGTATTCCCAGACCCAGTCGATGTCGACGGTGGTGTTGATGCAGTCGTCCTGCAGCAGCGGCACCGCCAGCGAGGGAATCGCCGCCGCCTCCACGTAGGGAAAGGTCCGCTCCAGCACGGGGAGACAGGAAATGCCGACGATGGCCTCGATCTGCCCCGTCTGGATCAGCGACATGACGATGGCCGATCCTTCCGCGACCAGCACCGCGTAGCCGAGCCGTTCCGCCTCGTTCTGGAAATCCTGGATCGAGCAGAGCCCGCACTGCTTGCAGAGCAAGCCGAACTCGTCGAACGGCGCCGGACACTTGTCCTCGACCCGCAGGCACTTCGGCATGAGGAGAAGGCGCCGCTCGTAGGGAATCTCGGCCAGCGTTTCCCGCCACATTTCGTTGTTCAGGCAGACGGCCGTGTAATGGAGATACGTCTCGTCGTCCTCGTAGCCGAGTTCCGCCAGGAGCTTGCGGGCGTGGACATCGAGTTCGTCCACCGGCATCGGCGGCACCGGATTCTCGCGCTCCACGTAGTTCCGGATCGTCTGGAGGAAGGTGTCCCGTTCGCCCTTGGTCTGTGGAATGTTTTTTTTCGGAGGCCTGAAGCGCGTGGTCGTCACCGGGACCGGTTGGGGAATCGTGATGGTTTGGATCGTATCAGACATGTCCGTTTCGTTGGCTCAACAGAATTACCCGAGAGGGTTAGGTCGGCGATTCAACCGGGTCGAGCCCTGAAATCGCGTCGGAACCTAACATGAGACAGCGTCTCGAAAAGCGCAATCTTCGCAAGCGAAAGCACCGGCGCGATGAGGGAGGAACCCTCCGGAAAATCAACCACGGAAGGAACGGGGTGCCCCGCACGGAAGACACGGAAACGGATGGGCTCCGCAGCAGAAGCCCTGCCCTTCTCCCTTCTCCCTTCTCCCTTCTCCCTTCTCCCTTATCTCTCTCCCCCTATCCCTTATCTCTCTCCCCAATCACCGCGTCGCGGGCGGCGGCGGCGGTGTAGTCGCGGTTCATCTTGGCGATGACGTCCGCGCTGATTTCCTTGGGACAGACGGCTTCGCACTCGTAGTAGTTGGTGCAGTTGCCGAAACCTTCGGCGTCCATCTGGCGGACCATGTCGATGACCCGCTTGTCCTTCTCCGGCTTGCCCTGGGGCAACTTGTTGAGATGCGCTACCTTCGCCCCGGCGAACAGCATGGCGCTCGCGTTCTTGCAGGCGGCGACGCAGGCGCCGCAGCCGATGCAGGCCGCCGCCTCGAAGGCGTCCAGCGCGTCCTGATGATTGACGAGAATGGAATTGGCGTCCGGCGCCGAGCCGGTCCGCACGGAGATGTAGCCGCCCGCGGCAATGACGCGATCGAAGGCGGTGCGGTCGACGACGAGGTCCTTGATGATGGGGAAGGCCTTGGCGCGGAAGGGTTCGATCCAGATCGTGTCTCCATCGCTAAACTTGCGCATGTGGATCTGGCAGGTGGTGATGCCGCCCTCTTTGCTGTGGGGAACGCCGTTGATGGTGAGCCCGCAGCTGCCGCAGATGCCTTCGCGGCAATCGTGATCGAAATGAATGGGGTCGCCGCCGTCGTCGACGATGCGTTCGTTCACGATGTCGAGCATCTCGAGAAAAGACGCTTCCGCCGGTATCTCGCGCGCTTCGTAGGTCTCGATCCGTCCCGTCGAATCCGGAGACGCCTGACGCCAGACTTTGAGTGTCAAATTCATGGTAAGTGTAATCGTTCGCCTTGGTTCGGCGTATCGCTTTGCGCCGGCTTTACTTGTAGCTCCGGACCGACAACTCGACCTCCTCGTACTCGAGATTCTCCTTGTGGAGGACCGGTTCCAGTCCGGGTTCGGTGTATTCCCAGGCGGCCACGTAGCAGAATTCCTCGTCGTGTCGTTTCGCCTCGCCTTCGTTGGTGTAGCCCGAGCGCACCTCCTCGTCCTCCTGCGTGAACTGGTGCTCGACGCGAAAATGGCCGCCGCAGCTTTCCCGGCGATGGAGCGCGTCGCGGCACATGAGTTCCGCGAAATCGATGAAATCGGCCACTCGTCCGGCCTTTTCGAGTTCCATGTTGAGACCTTCGGCTGAACCGGGAATCCGAACGTCGCTCCAGAAGGCCTCCCGAATCGCGGGGATCTTCGCGAGAGCTTCCTTCAGCCCCTCCTCGCTGCGGGCCATGCCGCACTTGTCCCACACGAGCAGCCCCAGTTCCCGGTGAAAGGAATCGACCGAACGGGTGCCGCCGACGCCCATCAGCTTGTCGATGCGATCGCGAACCCCCTTCTCCGCCGCGGCGAATTCGGGAGCCTCGGTGGTCACGGACCCGGCTTTTTCTCCGGCTAGGTAGGCCGGAAGCGTCGCCGGAATCACGAAGTAGCCGTCGGCGAGGCCCTGCATCAGCGCGCTGGCGCCGAGGCGGTTGGCGCCGTGGTCGGAAAAATTGGCTTCGCCGAGGACGTGCAGCCCCTTCAGGTTGGACATGAGGTTGTAGTCGACCCAGAGACCGCCCATGGTGTAGTGGACGGCGGGATAGATCATCATCGGGTTCTTGTAGGGATCCACGCCCATGATCTTTTCGTAGATGTGGAACAGGTTTCCGTAGCGCGAGCGGATCGCGTCTTCGCCGAGACGTTCGATGGCGTCGCGGAAGTCGAGGAAGACCCCCAGCCCCGTCGCCGAAACGCCCCGTCCCTCGTCGCACACTTCCTTGGCGGAGCGGGACGCGATGTCGCGGGGCGCCAGATTCCCGAACGAGGGATACTTCCGCTCCAGATAGTAGTCGCGCTCCTCGTCGGGCAGGTCGTTGCCGGACAACTCGCCTTTTCGAATCTTCTCCGCGGTTTCCTTCGACTTCGGCACCCAGATGCGTCCGTCGTTCCGCAGGGACTCGGACATCAGGGTGAGCTTGCTCTGGTAGTCGCCGCTCACCGGAATGCAGGTCGGGTGGATCTGGGTGAAACACGGATTGGCGAAATAGGCCCCCCGCTTGTGGGCGCGGAAAGCGGCCATAACGTTGCATCCCATGGCGTTGGTCGACAGATAGAACACGTTGCCGTATCCGCCCGTCGCCAGGATGACGCAGTCCGCGGCGTGGCTCGTGATCTCGCCCGTCTTGAGATCCCTCACCACGATTCCCTTGGCGTGGCCGTCGACGACCACGAGGTCGAGCATCTCGGTGCGCGGATACATGGTCACTCCCCCCTTGTTGATCTCCTTCTCCAAGGCCTGGTAACACCCGATGAGAAGCTGCTGCCCCGTTTGCCCAGCGGCGTAAAAAGTCCGGCTAACCTGCGCCCCGCCAAAGGACCGGTTCGCCAAAAGCCCCCCGTATTCCCGGGCGAAGGGAACGCCCTGCGCCACGCACTGGTCGATGATGTTCGTGCTGACCTCCGCCAGTCGATGAACGTTTGCTTCGCGGGACCGGAAGTCCCCTCCCTTGACCGTGTCGTAGAAGAGGCGATGAACCGAGTCGCCGTCGTTGTAGTAGTTCTTGGCCGAGTTGATACCGCCTTGGGCGGCGATGGAGTGGGCGCGGCGGGGGCTGTCCTGGAAGCAGAAGCACTTCACCCGGTAACCCAGTTCGGAGAGCGTCGCCGCCGCCGAACCGCCCGCGAGACCGCTACCGACAACGATGACACTGTATTTCCGCTTGTTGGCCGGATTGATGAGGGGGGCGTTGCTTTTGAACTTCGTCCATTTTTCCGCGAGAGAGCCCGGAGGAATGGCGGGGTCGAGAGAACCGTTCGATGACATTACTGAATTATCCGGGATGAGTTTAGTGCGCTATTCCGTCTCCTCCGCCTCCTCCGTCGGATCCTCGGAGCCGATGATTTCAACGTCGGGCGGATCGCCGAATACGCCGGTGATCGCGGCGACCGGGATGGTGAGAAAACCAAACCAGAGAATGAGCGCGAGCGCCCAGCCGAATTTGCCCTCGACACCACGAACTTTCTCCGTCCGCGCGCCCAGCGTTTGGAACACCGAGGCGATTCCGTGCCGCAGATGGGAACATAGAAGAGTCAATCCGACGATGTAGAAGACGACCACGAAAGGGTTCTGGAATCCCGCCACCACCATTCCGAAAACGTCCTGCCGACCGGGCATCGCGGGGTCCTTCATTTGGGCAAGTTCCGGGTCGACTCTGATCGTGAAATGGAGGATGTGAAAGACGACGAAGGCCAGCACCGTCAGGCCGCTCCAGATCATGATCCTCGAACTCTTGGAGGCCTGCACGGTGTCCTCGCACTCGTAGTGCCGGGGTCCCCGGGCCGCCCGGTTCGCCCGGACCAGCGAAATCGTCGCGACGATGTGGAGCACGAAAGAAAAGAGCAAGAACCCGCGCGCGATCCAGATGAAGGTGCCGTGAGCGAGATCGTGAAGAAAGTTCGCGTAGTCGTTCATCGCTTCCCGACCGAAGTACATCAGAAGATTGCCGCTGAGATGGCCGATGAGAAAAAGAACCATCACCGCCCCGGTGAGAGCGACGATCCACTTCTTTCCGATCGAAGAATGCCAGAAGCGGCAAAGCGATTTTCCAAGGGTGTTCATGGGTCTTTTTGACGCACTACGCTGTCTTTCCGCCGGAGGATGGGCGGCGCGGTGCAAAAACTGCGGGTTATTAACAGAAATTTCGGGATTCTCCAATCAATTAACCGAATAGGCTTGGAAAATCTGTTTGCCATCGATACCGAAGCACTCTTAGCATCCGTGCCATCAAGTCCATGACCGTCCTTCGCCGCCTGGTTCTCGCTTTTTCCGCCGTTCTTTTCAGTCCGAGTGCGTTCGGCCAGACGGAGCCCCCCTCTCTGGCGGAACGGCTGGACATCGGTCTCCAGCCGGTCGCGGACTGGGCTCTCAAGATCGTCTTTTTCGGGTTCGAAGTCAGGGAGGGCGTCACGCTTCCGCTGGTGCTCGTACTGCTCGGCGGCACGGCGGTGTTTCTCACGGTCTTTTTCAAGTTCATCAACCTCCGATGCCTTGGAGTGGCGCTGCGGACGGCCAAGGGCAAATACACCGCTCCCGACGCACCGGGCCAGATCACGCATTTCCAAGCGCTGAGCGCCGCTCTCTCGGCCACCGTGGGCCTCGGGAACATCGCCGGCGTCGCCGTCGCCATCGGCGTGGGAGGTCCGGGCGCCACGTTCTGGATGATCATGATGGGACTCTGCGGAATGAGCACCAAGTTCGCCGAATGCACCCTGGGCGTGAAGTACCGCCGCATCGACCGCACCGGCAAAGTCCGGGGCGGGGCCATGTATTATCTGAGCGACGGCCTCGGCGAACTGGGAATCGGGCACGTCGGCCGCATCCTCGCCTTTCTCTTCGCGATCTTCGTGGTGGGCGGGGCTTTCGGCGCGGGAAACATGTTTCAGTCGAACCAAGCCTTCAGCCAGTTCAGCAGCACGTTCATCCCCAATGCCGGCGACAGCGCACCGGTCGTTTTCGGCGTCATCCTAGCCGTTCTCGTCGGCCTCGTCATCATCGGCGGCATCGTCTGGATCGCCCGGGTCACCGCGTTTCTCGTACCCTTCATGTGCGGCATCTACATGCTGGCGGCCCTGACCATCATATTTTCCAACCTGGGTGCGGTCGGTCCGGCCTTCCTGACGATCTTCGAGTCGGCGTTCAGTGCCGAAGCCACGGCGGGCGGCTTCATCGGCGTACTCATCCAGGGAATCCGGCGGGCCGCCTTCTCGAACGAGGCGGGCCTCGGCTCCGCCCCGATCGCCCACTCGGCGGTGAAAACCGACCGACCGGCCAGCGAGGGATTCGTGGCCCTCCTCGAGCCCTTCGTCGACACCGTGGTCGTCTGCACCATGACCGCGCTGGTCATCGTGATCACGGGTTCCTGGCAGGTCAGCGGCGAAATCGGCGCCGACGGCGTCAACCTCGTGACGGCACCCGGTTCGACCGAGGTGGTCCAGCCTCTCGAAAGAGGTCAGTTCGTTCACACCCGGAACGCGGACGACGGCTTCACGGAAGTGATCGGCCTCGTCTCCCCCCTGGACCGGACGGAATCTACCGTGAGCGGGTGGGTGGCGGACGGAGCGATCGAGGATCGCAAGGGCGTGTTCATCACCTCGCTCGCCTTCGGATCGAGGATCGCGTGGTTTCCGGCCATCCTGGCGATCGCCGTCCTCCTCTTCGCCTTTTCCACCATGATTTCCTGGTCCTACTACGGGGAACAGGGCGTGATCTATCTCTTCGACTTTCTCGACGAAGACAAGATCAAGATTCCCATCGTCATCTACAAGGTCGTCTTCTGCCTGCTTATCGTGGTGGGAGCCTCCGCCACGCTCGGCAACGTCCTCAATCTCTCCGACTCCATGGTTTTCGCCATGGCCGCACCGAACCTGATCGGCCTCTACCTCCTGCTCCCGGTGATCCGGCGCGAAGCCAACAGCTATCTCGAGCACGTCAAGAAGGTCGACCGCGGCGAAACCCCGGAGCCCGTCGAGAAACAGTGAAGCCCGAATTCCGAAACGATCGAGACGGTTTTCAAGGGCGAGTCGCCGGACCCGGTTCTTGCCGTATGGGTCCGTCAAACTAGAAGTGAGGGGCCATGAGAGGCTTCGCGTCGCGTAGCGGAAGAGGTGAATCTTCCGAAACCCCGTCCGATCGGCGGCTCGATCGCGGCGGGGCGTTTTCTTCTGGGCGTTTCCGCATTCGGTGTGATCCTGGTTCTCATTTGAATCTTGACGGACTACTAGTCTCCTAGCGAATCGCCCGCTCCGGGAAAATCACCGCAACTGCGTCCTTGTCCGGAGCCCCGCTCCGTGATCTCATAGCCCCCATCATGAACTGCCTTTTCCGATCCCTGCTGATCACCCTCCTCACAGTCACCCCCGCGCTTCAAGCCGCCGAGAAGCAGGACAAACCCGACCCCAACATCGAGCAAGGCAAGGCGACGCTCGAAAGGGTCGCCCGAATCGATCATTGGAAAAAGCTCTTCAACGGAGAAGACCTCGCCGGCTGGCAGGGCGACACGGAAGGGTACGTCGTGAAGGACGGAATCCTCGTCTGCGAGAAAGGCGGGAAAGGACTCGAAACCGAGGAGGAATATTCGGACTTCGTTTTCCGCTTCGAATTCAAGCTGACCGAAAGCGGCAACAACGGGTTGGGAATCCGGGTGGCTTCCGGTGGCCACGCCGCCCGCGATGGAATGGAACTCCAGATCCTCGATCACCGCGGTGACCGCTACCACGTCGAAACCGAAGACGGCAAGCGCGTCATGACTCTCGATCCCTGGCAGGTCCACGGCTCGATCTACGGAGTGCACCCGGCCAAAACCGGCTACCTGAAACCCCTCGACGAATGGAACGAGCAGGTCGTCGTCTGCATCGAAGACCACGTGAAGGTCGTGCTCAACGGCGCCGTCATCCTCGACGCCTACCTCGACAAACTCACCCCCGCCAGCGGCAGGGATCATCCCGGCCTCAAGCGCCGCAGCGGGCATATCGTATTCGCGGGGCACAACGACGAGATCGAATTCCGCAACATCGACATCGCCGACTTCGCCCCGAGTTCGGCCGAAGCTCCGAAGACCGAGGACAATACCCCTCCGCCGCACTTTACCGCGCTGTTCAACGGAAAGAATCTCGACGGATGGAAAGGGCTGGCCGACAAGGACGCCAACAAGCGCCGCGCTCTCGAAGGCGAGGACCTGAAGAAAGCTCAGGCCGAGGCGGACGAGACGATGAAAGAGCACTGGTCGGTCGCGGACGGCGTTCTCACCTACGATGGAGAAGGCCAGAGCCTGGCCACGGACAAGGATTACGGCGACTTCGAGATGTACGTGGACTGGAAGATCCCGCCCGGTGCCGACAGCGGCATCTATCTGCGGGGCACGCCGCAGATCCAGATTTGGGACCCGTGGGACCCGAGAACGAAGGACAAGGAGCTGCCCGAGACCCCGGAAGAATGGGTCGAGGCCTACAAGAACGGACGCAATCTCGGCTCCGGCGGTCTCTGGAACAATCGGCGCACCAGCAATCGACCGCTCGTCCTCGCCGACAAGCCTCCCGGCGAATGGAACACCTTTCTCGTGCGGATGGTCGGCGACAAGGTCTCCATCTGGCTGAATGGCAAGCTAGTCGTCGACCGCACCGAACTCGAAAACTTCTGGGACCGCGAGGGAAACCGCACCGCCCCGCTGCCGCGTGCCGACCAGATCGAACTGCAGCATCACGGCAGCGAGCTGTTCTTCAAGAACCTCTACATCCGCGAACTGCCCTACTGAACGGCGCCCTCGGGGGCCCGGGCAGCCCGCGCCTACCGCTTCCGCCTGTTTCCGTAGATGAACCAGAGATTCCGGAGGTAGATGAACCAGCCGGTGCTCTGGCCGAGAAAGCCGACGATCTCCTTCCGCCAGATGAAGTAGACCATCAGCATTGACGACCCGAGAAGGCTGAGCCACCAGAAAATCGGCGGCACGACCGACGACCTCACCTTCTCGCTGGCCTGCCACTGGGCGATCATTCTGCCCATGAAAACGGCCTGTCCGGCAAAGCCGAACGCCACCCAGAGAACGCCGGTCAGCGAAGTGACGTCGAGCCAGCCGTAGAGACGCGGCAAGTCCCGTTTGCGACCGTGGATTTCCGCGAAGAACTCTTCCGATCCCATCTCCGGATCCCCCTCTTCCCATCCGTCGAACCGCGCCCGATACTCGCCGTCCGATTCGATCACCTCGATGGTGACGATGCGGTCGGACAGATTGAACGGCGGCTCGATCGGATCGCCTGGCGCTCCCACGTAGCCGAGCGACAGCAGCGCCCACCACACGAGAGCCGGCACGAGCATGAGAACGACGGCTGCGGCGACGACGTGTTTGCGAGTGAATTTCATGCTAGAGACGGGATCGCAAGCGCCTCGCCGCCATGACGACGGCGGTGAAAACGACGCCGACGAGGAAGGCGCCGACGGCCGCCTGGACGACGTAGGTTTGAAGCCCGAACGTCGTTTCCGCCTGACGGGCGAAAGCCTCGACCTGTTCGGGGGGAACATCGCTCGCCTCGTAGTGTCGCCGCGTCTCCTCCACCATGAACTCGGTCCACCCGGGGTTGACCAGCTTCAAATAGCCGACCTGCGCGACGGCCGCGATGACTGCGGTGACGACGGCGATGACGACGCCCGATTTCAATCCTTCCAAAAAAGTGATCCCCGGCTCGTCCGAGGCGATGTCCCTCAGCGCCAGGATGAATCCGGTCAGGGTGACGAGGAGATTCACCGCCACCATCGCCTGGACCAGGAGGAGGCCGCGGGTGTGAAGGCCCAGGTAGTAGGACCCGTAGAGCCAGACCAGGTTGGCGGTCCCTATGATCAGCCCCCATTTCAACTCGCTCGATTTCATTCTTGAACGGGCAATCCGCTACCCCACGCTGCGCCGTGCCGCAAGCGCCGATGCGAGCCGGCAAACGGTTTCGAATCTATTCCGCGATCCGCGGTCCGCAAAGCCGGTTTCCGTCGTATCAATTGTCCATGAAAGACGAACCCACTCAGGAAATCATCGAACACTTGCGCGTTGCCTACGCGATGGAATTGGAAACGGTCCAGAACTACATCGCGGCGTCGGTCAATCTCGACGGCGTGCGATCCGATGTCGTCAAGAAGGCGCTCTCCGCCGACATCCCGGAGGAACTGGGCCACGCCCAGGCGCTGGCGGGCCGCATCAAGACCATCGGGGGAACCGTTCCGGGAAGTTTCGAGTTGGACCGCTCTCAGAAAGCCCTGCAACCGCTCGAAGACTCCACCGACATCGTCAGCGTGATCAAAGGGGTCATCGACGCCGAAAAAGGCGCCATTTCGCAGTACAACAAAATCATCCAGGTTTGCGACGGGGTCGACTACGTCACCCAGGACATGGCGATCACCCTGCTCGCGGGCGAGGAAGAACACCTCTGCGAGTTCGTCGGATTCCTGAAGGAGTACGAGGGCGGTTGAGTTCAGAAGCCGGTTGCCCTCTCCGGGAGACTGTGGAGAAACCAGGAGACCGCCCTTGAGTCCTCCCCGCGGTTCTCCTTCCGATTTGCCTTTGTGCCTCTGTGCCTCATCCCTCTGTGCCTCCTAGCTTGAGTTCACCCCGCCGTTCCCTCTCCGATTTGGCGCTTCCGCCGTAACCTCTTGTATGAAGGGTGCGAAGAGAAACCTTCGCCGCTGGGCGGTTTGCGTCGCAGCGGTACCATGGCTCGCCGCGGCCTCCGCTCCGGAGGCCCGAACGGAGACGCCGGAAGTCGACAGCGGTTCCGGACCGGCCGTTCTGCTCGAAGTGGAAGGTCCCGTCGGTCCCGCTACCGACGACTACATCGGGCGATCGCTGGAAGCGGCGACGGAGGCAGGCGCTCCGGTGGTCATCATCCGGCTCGACACCCCTGGCGGACTCGACACGTCGATGCGAAGCATTGTCCGCCTGATTCTCGAGTCGCCCGTTCCCGTCGCGGTCTACGTGGCACCGGAGGGAGCCCGCGCGGCCAGCGCGGGAACCTACCTGCTCTACGCCGCCCACGTGGCCGCGATGGCGCCCGCGACCAACCTGGGCGCGGCCACGCCGGTGCAGTTCGGAGGGGCGCCCGCGGCGAGCCCGCCAGCAGGGGAAGGCGAGGACGGAGACGAGGACGCCGCCGAGGAACCGGCAGGAGCGATGGAACGGAAGATCGTCAACGACGCCGTCGCCTTCATTCGAGGACTCGCCGAGCTGCGCGGCCGCAATGCGGAGTGGGCGGAGGAAGCGGTCCGGCGAGGCGTCAGCCTGACCTCTTCGGAGGCGCTGGAAGAAAACGTCATCGATCTCCGGGTGGCGGACTTGGCGGAACTGCTCGAAGGGATGGACGGCCGCACCGTGGAGGTGCAGGGCCAGGATCGCGTGCTGGCCACCAGCGGATTGCCGATCGAGCGCCGGGAGCCGGATTGGCGCACCCGCCTGCTCTCGCTTCTATCCAATCCCAACATCGCCTATATCCTGATGCTGCTGGGCATCTACGGCCTGATCCTCGAGTTCGCCGAGCCGGGGGCCCTGGTCCCGGGAGTGACCGGGGCGATCTGCCTGCTTCTGGCCTTGTTCGCCTTTCAACTGCTGCCGATCAATTACGCGGGCCTGGCCCTGATCCTACTGGGAATCGTGCTCATGGTCGCCGAAGCCTTCGCCCCCAGCTTCGGCGTGCTCGGGATAGGCGGGGGCGTCGCGTTCGTCCTCGGTTCCGTAATCCTGATCGAGCCCGGGATTCCCGGCTTCGAGATCCACCTTCCCCTGATCATCGCCTTCGCCATCGCCAGTGCCGTGTTCTTCGTCTTTGTTCTCGCCCTCGCCGTAAAGGCGTGGCGGCAGCCGGTCGTCAGTGGCAGAGAAAGCCTGGTGGGCGCCCGTGGCGTCGCTCTGGAAGATTTCGAGACCGAGGGACGGGTGCGCGTGCAGAGCGAATCCTGGAAGGCCCGCAGCACCGTACCCGTCGAAAAAGACGAGGAAGTCGAAGTCACGGCGATCGAAGGATTGCTCCTCTCGGTCGCTCCCGTTCACGAAACCAAACCGGAAGAAAAACCATCATGAATCAGATCTATACCATCGGCACTCTGGTGCTGCTTCTCGTCCTGCTCGTTGCCTGGGCCATCTACATCCTGCGCGAATACGAACGCGGGGTCGTTTTCCAACTGGGCCGCTTCTGGAAAGTCAAGGGTCCGGGGCTCGTCTTCGTCATCCCGATCATTCAGCAGATCGTGCGGGTGGACCTGCGCACCATCGTCATGGACGTGCCCAGCCAGGACGTCATTTCCCGGGACAACGTCTCCGTCAAAGTCAACGCGGTCCTCTACTTCCGCGTCGTCGACGCCGAGAAGGCCATCATCAACGTGGAGCACTATCTCGACGCCACCAGCCAGCTGGCGCAGACCACCTTGCGCTCGGTGCTCGGGAAACACGAGCTGGACGAGATGCTCGCCGAACGCGACAAGCTCAACGCCGACATCCAGGAAATCCTCGATGCCCAGACCGATGTCTGGGGAATCAAGGTCAGCAACGTCGAGATCAAGCACGTCGACATTCCGGAGAACATGATTCGCGCGATCGCTCGCCAAGCCGAGGCGGAACGCTCCCGGCGCGCCAAGGTCATCCATGCCGAGGGCGAGTTGCAGGCGGCGGAAAAACTCTCCGGCGCCGCCGCCATCCTCGCCAAGGAGGACCAAGCCATCAACCTGCGCTACATGGAAACTCTCACCGACATCGCCGGGGAGAAGAATTCGACGATCGTGTTTCCCTTGCCTCTCGATCTGTTCCGCGCCTTTCGTGCCCCGGAAGCGCCGAAACGGGAGGAATGAGCCTGCCGTCCCGCGTTTTACGCACTTCCTATCGCCGCGAAAATTCGTCATGCTTCCGGATTCATGAAACCCGTTCGCTGGCGCCTTATCCCGATATCCGCCTGCCTTGTCGGGGCGATCCTCTCCCCGTCGGTGCGGGCGGAACCGGTCGCCCTCGAGCCGGTGACCGGCATGCTGCACCCGCGGCTGTCGCCGGACGGCGAACGAATCGCGGTCTCGTGGCAGGGCGCCATCAGCGTGCTCCCGGTCGAGGGCGACACCCTGACGCGGCTGACGCGCGGGGTGGGTTGGGACGTGGAACCGGCCTGGTCGCCTGACGGGAAGACGATCGCCTTTCTGAGGACGCCGAATTTTCATGGTGGCCGGCTTCTCCTCCTCGACGTCGAGAGTGGAGAGGTTCGGGATTTGGCGAAGGTCGTGCGAGGAGAGGGAAAGCTGTGGTTTTCCGCCGACGGGAAACGGCTGCTGGGGCGTTTCTCCGACAAGCCGGGTCAATCGAGGATCGCATGGCTCGATCTGGCCACGGGGGCTCTGTCGCCGCTGCCCATCGGCCCGGAGGATCCGGACCGCTTCCGTCGAAAGCGGATCCAGTTCGCGCCGAGTGCCGACGGAACCCACGTGATCTACGCCGCCCACCGCGACGAGCCGGGCGAACAGGGCGGCAATCGCGGGCCGGAATCGGACGTGGCGCGTTGTCGGGTCGACGGCAGCGGGGCGGAGGCGCTCTTCACGTGGCCGGCTCGAATCTACGACCTCGCGCCGAAACCGGACGGAACGGGCGTCGTGGTGGTGACCGATCTCGGGACGACGCACAACGATCTCTGGCGCTTGCCCTTTGCCGAGCCGCTCCGGAAAGCGGAACGGATCACGGCGAGCCACGCCGACGACGACCGCCCCGCCTTCGACGAGGCGGGCGCGACGCTGGTTTGGACCGACAACGCGGACGGGGCCACTGCGCTGCGGACGCGCGACGAAGGCACCGCCCGCGTGAAGGAGATCCCGGTCACGAATGTCGATTTCGGCGAGCCGACCGGGCGGCTCGCCCTGACCCTGATCGACGGAGCGGAGGGGGATCCCGTTCCGGCGCGAGTGTCTATCCGGCGGGAAGACGGAAAGTTTTTCTTTCCCCCGAACGATGCCCTCTACCGCCTGACCGGAGAGACGGGGCACTTCTACACGAAGGGGGCGGCGGCCTTCGATCTGCCGGCGGGCGACTACGCGATTCGCGCGTTTCGCGGGCCGGAGTATCGCATCGCCGAGCGGGCGGTAACGGTGAAGGCGGACGCAGAAGCGAAAGAGGAGATTGCGATGACGCGGTGGATCGACCTGGCGGAGCGCGGCTGGTTCTCGGGCGAGAATCACGTGCACGCCAACTACGGCTACGGCGAATGGTACAACACGCCCGCCACCGTTTTTCGCCAGTGCGCCGGGGAGGACCTCAACGTCTGCAACGCGGTGATCGGGAATTCCGACGGCGACGCCGTCTTCGATCGCGAGTTCTTTCTCGGCCAACTCGATCCGCGATCGACCGACGAACACCTCCTCTACTGGGGCGAGGAATTCCGCTCCACCATCTGGGGTCACATGACGCTGTCGAACCTGACGACGCTGATCGAGCCGATCATGACCGGCTTCGAAGGAACGACCAACCCGTGGGACGTGCCGACCAATGCCGACATCGCGGAGCGGGCGATCGACCAGGACGGGCTGGTCGGCTACACCCACCCGGCGGGCAACCGGCTCGACCTCTACGATCAGCCGTACTCCGCCAAGGGGCTCCCCGTCGACGCCGCCCTCGGACGCGTCGCGCTCATGGATGTGCACGGCCACACCTACGAGGGGAGCATCCATCTCTGGTACCGGCTCATGAACTGCGGACTGGAAATCGCCGGTTCCTCCGGCACCGACGTGTTTCTCAACCGGGTGCGCAGCTTCCCCATGGGATGGGCGCGAACCTACGTGCACCTGCCGGAGGGGCTGACCTACGCCCGCTGGACCGCCGGGCAACGGGCGGGACGGTCCTTTTTCACCAACGGACCCATGCTGCGTTTCCTGGTGGACGGACACGGGATGGGCGAATCCGTCTCGCTGTCGGGTCCCGGAACCGTGACGATCGAGGCGAAGGCGGAATCGCCCGTGCCTCTCGACCGGGTCGAGATCGTGCAAAACGGCTCCGTCGTTCGCACGATCGAACTGGCCGGCGACGGGAGGAGCGCCCGATTCGCGGGCGAGTTGGAGGTTTCCCACTCCGGCTGGCTGGCGTTGCGCGCCCATGGACCGCCCCACCCGGACATCGTCCGCGAACCGACCGCCCACACCAACCCCGTCCGGGTCGAGGTCCCCGGTGCACCCAATCCGGAAACGGCCCGCGACGCCGCCTTTTTCCTCAAGTGGATCGACCGCCTCGAAGCGGACCTGGAAGAGCGCGACCGCATTCCCAACGAACGCCTCTGGAATCACGTGCGCGCCCAGCTGGACGGTGCCCGGGACTACTATCGCGGGCTTCGTTGAACCGGACCTCTCCCGAAACGGGCATCCGTCTGGCGGAGCCCTTCGCCGAGGGGACGATTGTCATTTCCATCCGCGCGGTCGAGCAAGGGTCACGGGCATTGGCGACGCGGCTTTGGATTCACTCCTCCGCCAGCAACTCCCGCAACGCCTCCTTCAGCACCCCTTCCACCTCCGGCGCGACGCGGGAGACGCTGCCGGTCTCGTAGCCGCCCTGGCTGTAGGAAATCTCGGTTCCGATGTAGCCGGGACCATAGTCGCCGTAGGCGGCGAGGGCGACAAACGCGTCGGAGCGCATCCTCTGGGCCGCGAGCTGGTACTCGACGAAAAGCTCGCCGGGGAAGTGCAGGACGGAGGCCTCGCCGAGCCGGAGGCAAGCGAGGGGGATGCGGTGCCCCTCGCGGGTGCGGCGGAGAAAGGCGAGATCCCGCGCCGCGCGGACGCGGTCCCGATCGCCCAGGGTGTCGTCATCGAGCCGGGCCAGCAGATCCTCCTCGACCAGGGTGTCGCGAACGGGCATCGCCACGGGGACGACGCGCCAATCGACCTCCTCTGCGGCGAGAGGCTGTTTCTTCTGGTTATCCCAGGCGAGAAGCATGCCCTCCTCGAGCCGCTCGGCGAGGACGGGACGATTCTCCTCGGAGCCGTCGTTGTATTTGCCGGCGGCGATGTTGCCGCCGGCACCGGTGAAGTAGAGATGGGGCACGCCGCCGAGTGCCTCGGCCCGGTCCTCGCGGGCCATGCCGACGAGATCCCAGTTGACCAGGCCGCGCCCGTAGAAGCTCATCGGGTGGGTCGCGTAGTAGTTCAACGCGGCAAGCGGGGTTTCGCCGTTCCAGAAGGAGACGAGGTGGACGTAGGGATCGATGGTGCCCTCGGGCGCCTCGCGCGCCGCGGGGTTGCGACCGCCCGAACTCTGGCGCTGCAGGACGACCTTACCGTCCGGTCCCAGAATGCGGCGGTTCGAGGCGACCCGCTCGACCTTTCCCCGTCCCAGTCCGAAATGAGTGACCGGCTCGGCGCGAGAAAGGGATTCCTCCGCGGCGGCGGCGAGGCGGGCGATCACCTCGCGGTCGAAGTCGGCGTTGGAGTAGCGCCCCGCGAGCCCGCGCTCGGCGAGGAGGCGTTCCGTGGCGAAATCGCTCCCCGGCGCGTCGTGCTGGTGGACGGCGTGCACCGCGACACGGTCGGGCGAAGTGGCGACGGCCTCCGCGAGCGCGGACCGGAAAGCGTCGTGGCTCTCGTTGCCGATCCCGACCCAGTCGAGGGCGCAGAGCACGATGGGATCCCCGGCCCCGAGGAGGACCACGCCCCTGGCCATCAGCGGGGTGACGATGATCGCGGCCGGGTCGACGTTTCCGTTGCAGAGCGGCGAGCCGAGAGGAGGAGTGGCCTCGGCCTCGAAGACCGCGAGGGACAACTCCGCTCTCGCCGCCGCGAGGGGGAGCAGGAGGGCAAGGGCAAGAACAGGGAAAGGACACACCTTCATGAGAAAAAAGATCAGTTGAGATTCCGCTCTCTTAATCATTGCCCCGCGCCGGAACTTGCCCACCGAAACTACATACCGACATCGCGGTGCTTGACCGGTAATGTTCTCACGTCATCCTGACTGGAATGGGTCAGCGGGGATACTGTCCCGGACTTCGCCGAAGAGGCATTCTGCGTTTCAGAGTTTTTCAACAGTCTCCCAAGCATACCATGAAAAAAATCCTCCTCACGCTCGGCACACTCTCTCTCCTTGTCATCTTCGGAGCGCGGGGTGCGGCACCGGAGGAGAACACCGCACCGAAGCCCAATCTCATCCTCTTCTGGTGCGACAATCTGGGCTACGGCGACATCGGCCCCTTCGGCTCGACCCTGCACCGCACGCCGAATCTCGACCGGATGGCGAACGAGGGGATGAAGCTGACGCATTTCTACTCCACCAGCGGGGTCTGCACCCCCTCGCGCGCCAGTCTCATGACCTCGTCCTACCCGCGCCGGGTCAACATGCAGAAGAATCCCCGGGGCGGATCGGTGATCCAGCCGGTCGAGTCCATCGGACTGCATCCGGAGGAAACGACGATCGCGGAGGTGCTGCAGGGAGCGGGCTACACGACGATGCTGATCGGCAAGTGGCACCTCGGCGACCAGCTCGCTTTCCTGCCGACGCGCCAGGGTTTCGACCACTACTGGGGCATCCCCTACAGCGACGACATGACGCCGCGCGAGGGCCAGGTCTGGCCTCCCCTGCCCCTGCTGCGGGACGAACGGGTCATCGAGGCTCCGGTGGACCGCCGCGAGATGACGCGCCGCGAGACGGAGGAAGCGATCGCCTTCCTCGAAGAGAACCGGGACGAGCCCTTCTTTCTGATGATGTCGCACACCATGCCCGGCAGCACGCGGGCGCCTTTCGCGAGCGAGGCCTTCCGCGGCAAGTCGGAGAACGGCCCCTGGGGCGACGCGGTGGAGGAGCTGGACTGGTCCGCGGGCCGCATCCTTGAAACCCTGAAAGAACTCGACCTGGACGAGAACACTCTCGTGATCTGGACCTCGGACAACGGCGCCCCCCGCCGGGAGCCCCCGCAGGGGTCGAACCTGCCGCTGGGGGGGTGGGGCTACACGACGGCCGAGGGGGGGATGCGCATCCCGACGATCGCGCGCTGGCCGGGGTGGATCCCGGCGGGGTCGGTCTGCGACCAACTCGCCACCACGATGGACCTGATGCCGACCTTCGCCGCGCTGGCGGGGGCGGAGACGCCGGCGGACCGCGTCCTCGACGGCAAGGATATCGGCCCGCTGCTCCGCGCCGAGGAAGGGGCGCGCTCGCCCCACGAAGCGTTCTTCTACTACCACGGCAACGAGCTGCAGGCGGTGCGCTCCGGGGTCTGGAAACTCTTCCTGCCGAGAACCCGCGATCGGCGGGGCCGCACCGAGGAGATCCCGGCGCGGCTCTACGACGTCCACTCCGATCCGGGCGAGACGACGGATCGCATCGCCGAAGAGCCGGAGGTGGTGGAACGCCTCGCCCGACACGCCGAACGCGCCCGGGCCGATCTCGGCGACGCGGGCCGTCACGGCGAGGGCCAGCGCGCGGCCGGCTGGGTCACGGATCCGCTCCCCCTGATCCAGGAGGGCACGGAATGGGCGGAATACCGGCCCGTCCCCGACGAGGTTTTCGAATCGCTCTTCGACGGGAAGACGCTCTCGGGATGGAAGGAGCACGACGGCATGCCCGAGGCCCATCGCGGCGGCCGCTGGTGGGTGGAGGACGGCGAACTGAGAGGGATGCAGGATCCGCCGGGCGACGGTGGCCTTCTCTGGCTGGACCGCGATTTCCGGGACTTCATCCTGCGCCTCCAGGTGAAGCTCGACTATCCCATGGACAGCGGTGTCTTCGTCCGGGTCGGCCCCGACGGGCGCAGCCACCAGATCACCCTCGATCACCGTCCCGGCTCGAGCGTCGGCGGGATCTACGTGCCCTTCGGCGGAGGGACGGTCCACCAGTCGCCCGAAGGCGCAAAGGCCTTGCGCGAGGACCGGTGGAACGACTTGGAGATCCAAGTCGAGGGCGAGCCCGCCCACATCCGGGTGTGGATCAACGGCCGGCTCGTTACCGATTTCCAGCACACCGAAGAGACGAGCGAAGGCTGTCCCGAGAGCGGAGGCATCGGCCTGCAAGTGCATCCCGACGTCGAGGGCATGACCCTCTGGGGCGAAAACCACGTCGTGCGCTTCCGCAATCTCCGGATCCGGGAACTCGACGCGAACGAGGTCCCGGGCGCTCCATGAATTCTCGCTCGTCCCCGTGGTTCGGGCTGCGCGGACCCTCCATCCGCGCCTTTGAGTCGCGGATCATCTGCCAGATGTGGGCGCAAAAAGTAGAAGAGGCGGGAGGGCGCGAAGCGAAGTGGCATGGGCTTCCAGCCCATGGACCGGCCCTTGACTCCAGAGTGCCTGACAAATCGTGGTCGCTCTGAAACGTGCGAATTTTTAGCAGTGAAACTTCTCAATATTTTCGGCGTCTGCTCTGAGGTCCACGGGCTGGAAGCCCGTGCCACATTTTTGCGCCGACATCCTGCCAGTGAACGGGACGAAGGGTCTTGTCCCTTCTTTCGACGTACGTTGCCAGGGTTTCAGGTCGTTCTCACAAGAGCCGGCAGCAATTCTTCCCGCCACGACGGCTCACCGTGGCGCTTCGCGACCGCGCGATGGCGCGATCGGTTTCTTTTCCCGATCAGGCTACCAAGGAAGGGGTTTTTCCCTTACGGTGATTAGGTCATGAATCCGAAAACCCTGGAACGAGTCGAGTTCGCGGTGGGCGACATCGTCGAGCAGGCGGACCTGGCTGCCATCGTGAACGCGGCCAACGCACAGCTCAGGATCGGCGGAGGCGTCGCCGGCGCGATCCATTCGAAAGGCGATCCGGAACTGGAGAACGAGACCCGTCCCCTCGCCCCGATCCGTCCCGGCCAGGCCGTGCTCACCTCCGCGCCGAATCTGCCCAACGAGCACGTCATTCACTGTCTCGGTCCGCGCTACGGGATCGATCGGCCGGAGGCCGAGCTGCTGGCCGATTGTTATCGCAACGCCCTGCGGATCGCGGCCGAGCATGAAATCGAGTCAGTGGGCTTTCCGGCCCTTTCCACCGGAGCCTTCGGCTATCCGCCGGAGGAGGCCGTCCATGTCGCCGTCGACGCGGTGCTCGAGGCGCTCGATCGGTCCGAGTATCCGAAGAAGGTGCGGTTCGTTCTCTACGACCGGCAGGCCTACGAACTCTACGCGCGTGCCCTGGCGGAAGAGGGCTGATACCAAACCGGAATACTCTACCCGCCACCGGCCGTCTCCCCCGCAGCCGACGGCTCACCGGGACGGTTCGCTGCCTTCGGCACCCCATGGGCAGCTCTTCGAGCTGGCTGTCTTCGCCTCGCTACGGCTGCCCCTAGTATTGTTCCTTTCTTGCAGGTGATTCCCAACGAGTCTGCAAAGAAGCGGTTTCGGGACGAATTGGTCGGGCGAATGATATCGAAAACGAAGCAGCCGGATGGAACATACTTCGAGACCTTCCGCAGAATCAACATCACCGCTGAGAAGGCGTAGCGAACCAGCCGGTGATCCTAACCCGGTTCCGCTGCGCTCCACCGGGTAGGACACCTTCGCGTTCGCTGTAAAAAGAATTGCGATCGCGACTCATTTGTGGCAATTTTGTGCCATGAGTGACACAATGGTGAGAGCACGAGTGGATCCGGACCTCAAGGACGAGACCGACAAGATTTTTTCCGAACTCGGAATTTCAACGACGGATGCGATTCGAATGTTTTTGGCGCAGGTCAAACTGCGTCGAGGGCTTCCTTTCTCGGTCGGGCTCCCTTCCGACAACGAAGATCTACTGCTGACTCCGGAGTCCAGGCAGGCCGCTCTTGATTCCGCCTATGACGACTAAACCCGGTGAGGTCTACCGCGTCGATTTGGGCGCCGGCGGCAAGGTGCGGATGATGCTTGTTGTCTCCCGAGAGGATAACGATCCGCCGCGAGCACTGTCTCTCTGTGTTCCGGTAACCTCGGCATACCGGGAATCTGATTACGAGGTTGAACTGCCCTCGCGACCTTTCTTCCGTGTGAAGAGCTATGCGAATGTCCAAGGCTTGCAGGCGATTCAACATCATGAGATGCAGGGACCGATCGGGACGATTTACGGAGAACCTTTCGAGAGAGTTCGGGAAGCGGTCCGGTTCGCTTTGGACCTCTAGACCGAAACTAGAGAATCGGGTCCCCGCGACTGACTGGGATTCGCCTCAGTCAGCCGCGGGTCCCACACCACCCTGCGTACGGCTCCGTACGGGGCGGTTCCAATCAGACGCGGGCCTTTGGCCGGTAGTGAGCCGAGCGCAGCGAGACAGCCAGCCCGGAGGGGCTCGCGAAGCGGGAACAACAACGATCCAGATGCCTTTGACTCCGCTTCCGCTGTCCCTACCTTCGCTGTTTCTGTTCGAGACCGGTGTGGGAAAAGGCGGCTCTGGTAGGGCGAGGCGTCCCTGCCGAGCCGTCTTTGGCCGAGGAAGTTCTTTCTGGAATCGAATGTCCATGCCGCGACCGGCGGCTCACCGGGGACGGTTCGCCCCACCTTTAGTCAGCTCTTCGAGCTGGCTGTCTTCGCTCCGCTTCGGCTGCACTACCCTCATCGTTTCTGTTCGTGTCGCCCCACCGATTCTTCTTGCCGGAAGAGATCGCCGGACTCAAGATCGGCGATCTTCCACCCAACGCCGCATCCATGCCGACGCCTTCCTCGCCCACCTTCAGAGTTGTCCAGAGCTCGCGCCAATCCACGATCCTTCTCAGCGTCGCCGTCCTCGTTCTCACGGCCACCCGACCGGCCCCGGCCGTCGACGATTCGGTCGCGGGAAAGGATCAACCGGACCCGGTTTCCTGGCGCGAAGAAGCGGTCGATTATGCGCGGATCATGTCGCACGTGAAATGGACGCCGGTCGCCGACACCATGCCGAAACGGGGCGGGCATTTCGAGGCGGGCAAGGAATACACGGGCGTTCCCTACTCCAGCGTCAAACACGTCGGTCGCTATATCGGTTTCGACATCTACCTCAAGACCTTTCTCGCCGCGGCGGAGAATCCCCTCAGCGTCCTCTACACGGAGAACCTCCACGGGAAGGTGAAGAATGCGGAGACCTACTACGGAAAGGTCTGCTCCTCCTACACCAGCTACGCCCTGCAGTGCGGCATCTGGTATGTCAGCCGGCTGCACGGCCCTCCCTATCGCGACGGCGTCGAGGAGGTGACCCCGGCGACGGCCCCGTCCGCCGAGATCGGCGACGTCATCTACACGCCGCCCGCGAAGAAGGGCGGCGGTTCCCACGTGGAGATGGTGACGGAGGTCGTCCGCGACGCCGAGGGCGGCGTCACCCATGTCCGCATCGAGGAAAGCCGGCCGGAAACCACCAGCGACACCCTTCGCAGCGCCAAGGCTTTCGACGCCCATCTCGCGGCGCGAAACCGGAAGCTCTACCGGATCACCGACCTCGACGCCTGGCGCGGCGGCAACCGGGCCGACGCCCTCCGTTTCCCGAACTACGAGGAGGACTCGGCCACCCCCGTCATCAACCGCGTCCTGCTCCTCGACCGGGGCGACTGGGTTCCCTATCACAAGAGCGAACCGGTGAAGATCCACGTCATGGACCGGGACGATCAGGGCGTCGAGGCCCTCGTCATCCGGCGCGGGGACGAGATGTTCGAGAGAATCGAAGGGCCCGGCAAGGGCGTGCTGGAGCGGACCTTTTCCATCTGCGGCGACTACACGGTCCACGCGGAGCTGTCGGACGGGTCGCGGAGCCAGGCCTGCGAGTTCGCCGTCTGCGAGATGGATGTCCGGCTTCCGGAGGAGCCCGTCTCCCGCGCCGAACCGTGGGAGATCGAGTTTCGCACGGACAACCTCGATGTCGCCATTGTCTATCTCAAAAGCGTCAAGAACGGCTGGGACGAGCACAACGTGTTCGTGACCGAAAGGGATCGCGAGCGCGGTCGGGTGACGATTCCGGCCGGCCTGATCGAGGATCCGGGCCGGATGCAGGTATGGGTCTTCGGCGAGAATCGCTACGGACGCCTCAAGGAGAAAGGTGAAATCCTGGTCGAGGAGTGATGCGTCATTCGGCGCGGCGCCTTTCCCAACTGGTCCGACGTTTTCCCGGCGCACCGATTCTGTTTTCGAGCCGTTTGGATCGTTCGAACCTCAACAGGTGGGGCGAGGCGTCCCTGCCGAGCCGCTTTTCACCAACGATGTCCTTCTCTCATCCGAACGTCTCCCACGCGAACGTCAACGCACCGCAACGAGGCAGCTTGACCTCGCGTCCGGTCTCCCTACGCTGACCTCATGATCGATCACTCCAACTCCCCCGTCCGGCCACGCCTCTTCTGCTTTTCCGCAGCCACGCTCGGCCTCTTTTTCGCGGCCCTACTCCTCGCCACGCTTTTCTCCGCCACCGCCCACGCCGACGAACGGCCCAACATTGTCGTCATCCTCGCCGACGACCTCGGCTACGGCGACGTCTCCTGCAACAACCCGGAATCGAAAATCCCCACGCCCCACGCCGACCGGATCGCCGCGGAGGGCATGCGCTTCACCGACGCCCACTCGCCCTCGGCGGTCTGCACCCCCACCCGCTACAGCCTGCTCACCGGCCGCTATCATTGGCGCTCGCGCCTCAAGGAGGGTGTCCTCGATGGAATCAGCCCGCCGCTCATCGAGTCGGACCGCGTCACCGTGGCCTCGCTCCTGAAGGAAAACGGCTACGCCACCGCCTGCGTCGGCAAATGGCACCTCGGCCTGCAATGGACGCGCAAGGACGGATCGCCCGAGGATCTCGACCGCGCCCCCGAAGGCGGCGTCCGACCCGGCTACGACATCGACTACACGAAAGGTTTCACCGGCGGACCCGTCGCCCTCGGCTTCGAACGTTTCTTCGGCATCTCCGCCTCGCTCAACATGCCGCCCTTCTGCTACCTCGACGACGAGGAAGTCGTCCACCTGCCCATCCTGAAGCAGGAGCGGATGCGCGACGCGCTCATCCTCGCCACCGACGAGGGCGTGCGCTCGCCCGATTTCACCAACTACGGCGTCCTCCCGCGCCTCGCCGGAGAGGCCGTCGCCTTTCTCGAAAACCATGTCGCCGAGTCCCCGGACCGCCCCTTCTTCCTCTACGCGCCCCTGCCCTCGCCCCACCTGCCCATCGCAACGAACCAGGAATACGTCGGCACCAGCGAGGCGGGCCTCTACGGCGACTTCGTGGTCGAAACCGACGCCTTCACCGGTGCGGTCCTCGACACCCTCGACCGGCTCGACCTCGCCGACGACACTCTCGTGATCTTCACCTCAGACAACGGCGGACTCTACCACTACTGGGAAGCGAAGGAAGCCGACGACCTGGAGCACTACAAGGTCCGGGGCCGCGCCGCGCACATCCAGGAGTTCGGTCATCAGGGCAACGCCTGGATGCGCGGGACCAAGGCCGACATCTGGGAGGGCGGTCACCGCGTGCCCTTCGTCGCCCGCTGGCCCGGTAAAACGCCCGCCGGCACGGTGAGCGACTCCCTTGTCGACCTGACCGACCTGCTCGCCACCGCCGCCGACCTTGTCGATGCGGACCTGCCCGACGGCGCCGGTTCCGACAGCGTCAGCCTGCTACCGGTCCTGCGCGATCCCGAGTCCGAGGTCCGCGACCACACCGTGCATCTCTCCTTCCGCGGCGTCTTCGCCATTCGTCAGGGCCCCTGGAAACTGGTTCCCGACCATCGTGGATCAGGAGGATTTTCCCTGCCGCGCGACCTCGACCCTGCCGAAGTGGGCGGTCCGAAAGGGCAGCTCTACCACCTCGGCGACGACCCGGCCGAGACCCGCAATCTTTACGACGAAAAACCCGAGGTCGTGGCCCGGCTCTCGGCGCTGCTGGAGGAGATTCAAGAGCAGGACCACTGATCGCGACCCGGTGAGCCGCCGATCGCAACAAGGACATTCGAGAATCTCCGGAGGATGCGGTCGGCCCGAAGACGGCTTTGTTGACCGGACCGGGAAACGGCTCTTCCGTCTTGGCATCCCGACCTGTTCGCCGCTCGACTTCACAAACCCATGAAACCAAACTCCCCCAGGCCCTTTTCCTTCCGGCATATCACGCCGCTCCTCGTCGCTCTGATCCTCGTCGGCACGACCGCGCTTCCCCTGCACGCCGAAGACGCCCCGCGGCCGAATTTCATCGTCATCAACATCGACGATCTCGGCTACGGCGACATCGGTCCCTACGGTTCCGACAATCCCACTCCGCACCTCGACCGCATGGCCGAGGAAGGGAGGCTGCTCACCGCCCACTACGCCGCCCCCGTCTGCACCCCCTCGCGGGCCGCGCTCCTGACCGGTTCCTACCCCAAGCGCGCCCTCCCCATCCCGCGGGTCTGCTTTCCCGCCGCCGCCGTGGGCCTCCATCCCGACGAAATCACCATCGCCGAAGTCCTCCGCGAGGCCGGCTACGCCACCGCCTGTTTCGGCAAGTGGCATCTCGGCGACCAGCCCGGCTTTCTCCCCACCGACCAAGGATTCGACACCTACTTCGGGATCCCCTATTCCAACGACATGGGGCCGGTCGAGGACGGCGCCAAGACCAATCCCGGCCAGGATCCGCCCTCTCCCGAACAGATCGCCAAGCGCACCGCGACGAACCGCCAGCAGTACGACGAACTCGGCATCCGCGGCTACGCCCAGCCGCCCATGCCCCTGCTCGAGGACGACAAGGTCGTGGGACGAGTCCGCGCCGAAGAACAGGCCGGCGTGACCCGCCTCTACACCGAACGCGCCGTCGATTACATCCGGGAGAAACGCGACGATCCCTTCTTTCTCTACGTGCCCCACAGCGCGGTGCATTTTCCGCTCTACCCGTCCGAAGATTTCGCCGGGAAGTCGCCCAACGGCCTGATCGGCGATTGGGCCGTCGAAGTCGACTGGAGCGTCGGCCGCATCCTCGACACCGTGCGCGAACTCGGTCTCTCGGAGAAGACCCTCGTCCTTTTCACCAGCGACAACGGCGGCGCGCTCAACCACGGCTCGAACAACGATCCTCTGCGCGGCAGCAAGAACAGCACCTGGGAGGGCGGCATCCGCGGTTGCTCCGTCGCCTGGTGGCCCGGGAAAATTCCCGCCGGCACCCGCACCGACGCCATGACCGCGATGATGGACATCCTTCCCACCTTCGCCGCCTTCGCCGGAGCGGAAGCGCCCGCAGACCGCGTCCTCGACGGCGTCGACATCCGGCCGGTCCTGACCGGCGATCCGGAGACTCCGCCGCGCGACCGGTTTCTCTACCACAAGGATATGAGACTCGAAGCCGTCCGCGACGGCCCATGGAAACTTCACCTCGCCCTCGCCGACGGCGCGCCCGGCGAAAAACGCGGCAAGCCACGACCCCAGCTCTTTCATCTCGGCGACGACATCGGCGAGACCCGCGATGTGTCCGCCGAACATCCCGAGATCGTCGAGAAACTCCAGGCCATCGCCGCTGAGACCGACGCCGACCTCGGCGTCGATGGCGTCGGCCCCGGCTGCCGCGAACTCGGCCGGGTCGAGGATCCCATGCCTTTCATCGCTGACGACGGCGCCGTGCGGCCCGATGCGGTGGGCGAGACGCCGGTGTTTCCGTGAGGGATCGGGCGCGGACGGACTCGCGTGTCTGGATTTCCCGCGGCAGGAGCGACCCAGGCCTTCCGGGCATGGCGCGAAAAAGAGATCGGACAAACCGTCACGAACATTCAGGATTTGACTGATGATCCCATTTTCCTGGAGCCTTTTCGCCCGCAGTCTCCCCGTCCACCCGGGGAACGCTCGATCGCAGGTGCGTGACTGAAGCGGGGTTTGCAAAAACGGTCGGTCGGTCGTACAACGAAATACCCTTGTAAATCACCCCCACCCACCCTCGTCATGACGCTTTCATCTCCGACCCGCATTCCTACCGGCCTGGCCTTGCTTGCCAGCGCCGCGCTTTTTGGTGCGATCGCGGCGATGCCCGTCCTCGCCGAGCCCGCGGCCGACCGGCTGCTTTCCGACGACTCCCGGCCCAACATCCTCTGGATCTACATCGAGGACACCAACGCCTGGATGAGTTGCTACGGCGACGAGGTCATCGACACGCCGAACATCGACGCCCTCGCCGACCGCGGCGTCCGCTTCGATCGCGCCTACATGCCCTCCGGAGTTTGCTCGCCGACCCGCTCCGCCGTCATCACCTCCATGTACCAGACCACCATCGGCGCCCACGAGCACTACAGCTCCTTCGAGGTCTGGCGCGGCAACGAGATGGACGAGTGGGATCCGAATTACCTCGGCGTCCGCACCATCCCCGAGATCTTCGGACTCGCCGGTTACTACACTTTCAACGAGGGAAAGTATCACTACAATTTCGTCTTCGAAAAAGACGACCTCTACGATCACTGGATCGAAAAAAACGACTTCAAAGGCGCCGAGGACGGCACCGAATGGACCGGGCGCGCCGAGGGACAGCCTTTCTTCGGCCAGATCCAGATGACCGGCGGCAAGCTCCGCAACGCGCCCGCCAAAGTCGATCCCGCCGACGTCGAGGTGCCTCCCTACTATCCCGACCACCCCGTCTATCGCCGGGAGATCGCCCACCACTACGACACCATCCTGGAGCTGGATCGCCGCCTCGGCGAGATCATCGAGGCGCTGAAGCGCGACGGGCTCTACGAGAACACCATCGTCTTCTTCTTCTCCGACCACGGCATGAACCTGCCGCGCCACAAGCAGTTTCTTTACGAGGGCGGTATCCGCGTTCCCCTCATCATTGCCGGTCCCGGGCTTTCCGAGGGCGCCGTGCGCGACGACCTCGTCCACGGCATCGACCTCGGCGCCACCGCGCTCCGCCTGGCCGGCATCAACCTCCCGTCCCACATGCAGGGACGCGACATCTTCGCCGAAGACTACCGCCGCGACTTCGTCGTCAGCGCCCGCGACCGCTGCGACTACACCATCGACCGCATCCGCGCCGTGGTCACGGACCGTTACAAGTACATCCGCAACTTCATGACCGATCGCCCCTATTTGCAGCCGCAGTATCGGGACGGGAGCGATTTCATGACCGTGCTGCGCCAACTCCACGACGACGGCGAACTCGACGAGGTCCAGGCCCACTTCGCCGGCCCCGAGCGTCCCGCCGAAGAACTCTACGACCTGGAAAACGACCCCCACGAGACGAACAACCTCGTCCACTCGGTCCAGCGCGAACACCAGGTCGCTCTCGGCGAGCTGCGCACCCACCTCCATCGCTGGATCGTGGAGACCGACGACCAAGGCCGCTTCCCCGAATCCGACGCCGCGCTGAAAGCGGTGCTGAAGCGCTGGGGCGACAAGGCCGTGAATCAGGAATACGATCGGGTGCGGGAGTGATTCCTACTTCTCGCTGACGGTGCCCCGTCTTTCGGCCCCTCTTTTTCCATGCTTGCCCTGATTTCCTTTCTCCTCTTCACCGCCCTGGTCGCGTTTCTCTCGTGGCGCTACACCCGGGGCGACGGCTTGACCACGGGAGACGGCTACTTTCTCGCGGGCCGCAGCCTGCCCTGGATCGTCATCGGCGGCTCGCTCCTGCTCACCAACCTGTCCACCGAACAACTCGTCGGACTCAACGGCGGTGGCTTCCGGCACGGGATGCAGGTCGCGGCCTGGGAAATCTTCGCCGCCGTCGCCATGATCGCGATGGCGCTCATCTTCCTCCCGCGCTACCTGCGCGGCGGCGTCACCACGGTGTCGCAGTTCCTCGCCCAGCGCTACGACCGCACCGTGGGCACCCTCATCTCGGTGCTGCTGCTGCTCTCGCTCCTGACCAACCTGCTCCCCTTCGTCCTCTACTCGGGCGCCCTCTTCATGGTACAGGTTTTCCGCATCCCGGAGGCCTTCGGGGTCGGCCACGACGCGGCGGTCTGGCTCACCGTGATCGCCCTCGGCACGGTGGGTTCGATCTACGCGATCTTCGGAGGACTCAAGGCGGTCGCGATTTCGGACACGCTCAACGGCGCCGGTCTCTTTCTCGGCGGGCTGCTCATCCCCCTGCTCGCCCTGCGTCGCCTCGGCGAAGGCTCCATCCTCGGAGGCTTCCACGAACTAGGAACGGTGCGGCCCGAAATGCTCGACCCAGTCGGCGGTGCGGGGGACAACGTTCCCTTCGCGACTCTGTTCACCGGCCTCATCCTCCTCCACCTCTACTACTGGTGCACGAACCAGGCCATCGTGCAGCGCACCTTCGGGGCGCGCAGCCTGGAGCAGGGCCAGAAAGGGCTGCTCTTCGCGGCGGCGCTCAAGCTGCTCGGGCCGTTCTACCTCGTCCTGCCCGGCATCATCGCCTGGCATCTTTTCGCCGGGCAACTCCAAGACCAGCCCGACGGCGCCTACGGACTCCTCGTGCAGGAGGTGCTCCCGGCCCCGCTCCTCGGACTCTTCGCCGCCGTCATTTTCGGGGCCATCCTCAGTTCGTTCAATTCGGGGCTCAACAGCGCGGTCACCCTCTTCAGCGTCGATCTCTACCGCGGCCTCGCCCGCCCGGAGATCGAGGACGCCGCCCTCGTTCGCGGCGGCAAGATCTTCGGCCTCGCAATCGCCGTAGGAGCGGTCGCCATCGCCCCGTTCATCGCGCTTGCGGAGGGCGGCCTTTTCGATCTGATGAAGCGCCTCGCGGCCCTGTTCAACATCCCCCTGCTCGCCATCACCCTCTTCGGCATGATCTCGCCGCGGGTGCCGCCCCTCGCCGCCAAGCTCGCCCTGGTGTCGGGCTTCGTCTTCTACGCCTGGTTCGGGCTCTGGCAGGACAACGTGATCTTCGGCCACACTTTCCACTGGCTCCATCTCGCGGGGATCAATTTCCTGGTGATCGTCGTCCTCATGTTCGTGATCACGGCGTGGCGTCCCCTGCCCCACGCGTGGGCACCGCCAGAGGGAACCACCCGCGTCGATCTCACCCCGTGGCGCGGCGCGAAAGTTTCGGCGGTCGCGATTCTCGTCGCGATCGCGGCGATCTACGCGGTCCTCTCGCGTTTCGGGTGAGTGCGCCGGGGGCGGCGGATTCATCAGGCGAACTATTTGCTCGATCAACAAATCGCGGCACTGGAAGACGCCTTCGTCGAGGGCGGCGGCTACACGGAGCAGCTCGCGGCGAAACGGCTCCAGCACCGGCGCGGGGAGCGTACCGAAATGCCCGGCTCCACGGAGTCGCCCGACCCTCCCGGTGATCTGCCGACCTGCCCGCAATGCGCGGCGGCCATGGTCGTCCGCACGGTGCGCTCCGGAGAGCGGGCCGGGCAGTCGTTCCTCGGATGCTCGGCGTATCCGGAGTGCAAAGGCACCCGCGAGCTGTAGTGAGTTGGAGCAGACCGATCAGACCGATTTCGAGCCTTGCCGCCCTCCGGGTATCGGCGGGGTCAGGCGTGTTGAGGAACCCGGCGCAACCTGATTGGCTTCCGTTCCCTATCTCCGAGCAGCCGAAAAAAACTCCAACCAGCCGAATAAAAGCATGACCCGATCCCCCCGCATTCCATTCTCCACCGCGCTTCTGTTCCCGCTCCTACTCTGCCTCGCCTTTCCCGCTCTCCTCCACGCCTCCGATATCGGGGAATTCGAAACGGGAAAACGGGGACAGACTTTGCAGAGCACTTTGAGAAAGGGCTGACCCCGTTTCTTTGACTAGAATTTAGAATTTTCTCCGTCGTCTGGGAGCCATCGAGGCAATGGCCATGTTGCGCAGCGACGCTTCCGTCGAAAGCGAAGCGCTTCAAGGCTCCACTCGCACCGGGCTTCGCTGAGGTTGAAGGCGTCCTCATACTCGATGCGCGGATTTCGGAGCATGGGAAGCGCTTAGGAATGGCGAAGAAATAAGTTGGGTCAGAGAGCGCCGAGATCAAGTTCGTCACCAAGGCAGACATCCCTTTGTGTAGTGGGCTACTCAAGGGGATGTCGAACGCAGGTGACGGACTTGAGATCAAGTGAAATGGCCCAGATTATTTTTGAGGCGTTCCTTAGCGAGAGAATGGCAGGGAAACAGATTCTAAACGCTAGGACAGCCCCCCCGACGCTCGGACGCCTTGCCTGTGACCGGCGTCCCACTTGCCCTTGATCCCGGCACGATGCTCGCGGACGGTCAGACTTCTTCGAAATGAAAATTCCCCGAACTTCCCCCTTCGCCGCCGCTCTCTCCCTCCTTCTCTCCGCGAGCGCCCTCTCCGCCGCCGACAATCCCGTCCCGCCCGAGGCGATCCGCTCCGACGACATCCCGCAAGGCACCCTGACCCGGGGCGCCTTCGCCGACACGAAGATCTATCCCGGCACCACCCGCGACTACGCCGTCTACGTTCCGGCCCAGTATGATCGCGAGAGCGACGAGGAGGCCGCGCTGATGGTCTTTCACGATGGCTACGGCTTCTGCCGGGAAGACGGCGGCAGCCGCGCCCACATCGTCTTCGACCATCTCATCCACGAAGGCTCCATGCCGGTCACGATCGGTCTCTTCATCCAGCCCGGCGTGCTCCCGCCGCTGCAGGAGGGCGGCGAGGTGCGGCTCAATCGCTCCATCGAATACGACATCCTCAACGGCAACTACGCCCGCTTTCTCATCGAGGAGTTCATCCCTTACGTCGAGAAAACCTACGACGTGAAGATTTCCCAGGACCCGAACCGGCGCGGCCTCTGCGGCGCGTCTTCGGGCGGGATCGCCGCCTTCACCGCCGCGTGGGAGCGCCCCGATTCCTTTCGTCGGGTTTTCTCCATGGTGGGCACCTTCACCGGTCATCGCGGGGGCGACGACTACCCGACCCTGGTGCGCCGGACCGAGCCGAAGCCCCTGCGCGTTTTCATTCAGGGCAACACCGACGACCTCGACCTCGGTTCGGGCGACTGGTGGATCGCCAACCTCAGCCTCCAGCGCGCCCTCGAGTTTTCCGGATACGAAACCGATCACCAATGGGGCGAAGGCGGCCACGGCCAGAAGAACGGCGCCGCCATTTTTCCCGAGGTGATGCGCTGGCTTTGGGAGACGGAGACGGTGTCCTCGCACCCGGAGAACTACGGCTCGCGGTCCCGCGACTACATCGATCTCGAGGCCGACTGGGAGGTCGTCTCCGAGGGTCACCAGTGGGCCGAGGGACTCGTCGCCACCGACGACGGCACGCTCTTTTTCACCGACGTGCGCGCCGGGGAACTCTACAAGATCGCGCCCGACGGAACGAAGACGCTCGTCGACGACGACACCGGGCGGACCAACGGCCTCGCGCTCGGACCCGACGGACGCATCTACGGCGCCGCCGCCGGAGCGAAGGAGATCCGCGCCTGGGATCCCGCCACCGGCGAACGCGAAACCATCGCTTCGGGCACGCACTCGAACGACCTCGTCGTCCATCACGAGGGCCACATCTACTACACCGATCCGCAGGAGGGCAAAGTCTGGCATCTCGCCCCCGGCACCCGCGAGCGACGTGCCGCCGACCCGAAGTTCCCCACCTGCAACGGCATCGCGATTTCGGCGGATCACAGCCTGCTCTACGTGGCCGATTTCTCCGGTCGCTACATCCATTCCTACCAGATCCAGCCCGACGGCTCGCTGAAATACAAGCTGCCTTTCTTCCACGCCCAGCTCCCCGCCGACGGCGGGCACTCGCATCTCGACGGCATGTGCGTCAACGATCAGGGCAACCTCCTCGTCGCCACCAGCGCCGGGATCCAGGTCTTCGATCCGCGCGGACGCATCCTCATCGTCCTGCCCCGCCCGAATCACGAGGACGCGCGGACCAACTACGTCGCCTTCGGCGGCCCGGACCGGAAGACCCTCTACGTCGCCACCGCCGGCACCGTCTACCGGCGGCCCGCGAAGCAGTTTCGCGGCGCGCATCCGCAGGCACCGTTGCAGGCCGGGGCGGGGGAGTGAGGTCGGGGGCGCTGCCTACTCCCCGTCGATCCGCTTCGCGAGCTGATCCTCGACCGGCTCGATCGACTCCTTGTGCGCCTCGGCCAGTGCGGTGAGTTCTTTCACCACCTCGGGGTGATCCGCCGCGATGTCGATACGCTCCTCCGGATCGTGCTCGAGGTGGTAGAGCAACGGCGGATCGTGGTTGGTCGGCTTTTGGCGGATGTAGGAAGTCTGGGTGGTGAAATGGATCTTGAAGGCGCGAGGCTTGAGTCCCGCTTCGCATTCGTGTAACTTTGCCGTCATGGAAATCGAAGTCACAGACTCCGCCAGCCGGCCCGTCCCGCCCGAAGTGGTGGAAATGGCTCGGCAGGCCGTGCGGGATTTCCATGAATGTTTCTGGTGGTGGAATTCCGACTTTATCCCCGAAACCACCGGGGACGTGCGTGAAATTGTGCAGAACCTCCGTAAAGGGGGGCATCGCGCGTGGCAGCGAGCCCAGGAACTCAACGCATGCCTCTAACCGGACTCCAGAAGCAGGTTCTGAAGATTATCGCGGCAAACCGCAGCGAGCAGAGCCATTTCGCGGGTGGAACGATTTTGAACGCTGCCGAGGATTCCGCGCGATTCAGCCGCGATTTCGATATTTTCCATGAAGCGGCGGCAGAGGTCGCCCGCGCCAGCGAACAGGATGTCGTCGCGTTGCGCGAAGCGGGCTACGATGTCCGGGAATCGGCGGGTGACTGGAGTGAACCTTCGACGTTTCGCAAAGCGAAGCTGGTTTCCGGGGACGCGGAAATCGAAATCGACTGGGCCGCCGACGCCGCCTTTCGTTTCTTCCCTGTGGAGCCGGACCAGATTCTCGGCTGGCGCCTGCATCTTTTCGACATGGCGACGAACAAAGCGTTGGCCCTCGCGGCCCGGTAGGTGACGCGTGACTACGTCGACATCGTCGAGCTCGACCGCACCTATCCGTTGGAGGCCACCATTTGGGCGGCCTGCGGAAAGGACCCCGGATTCAGCCCGATCCTGCTGCTGGAAATGATGAGGCGATTTGCGCGCATTCATCCTCGTCAGCTTGAGATGATCCAGGCCCGCCATCTCGACCCCATCGAGCTGAAGAAGGCGTGGATCGCGATGTCGGACCGGGCCGAGACCGAGATCACGCGACTCGCCGACACCCGGCCCGAGATCCCCATCGGAGTGGCTTTCGTCGATGACGACGGGAACCCGGGCTGGATCGGGAACGATCCGTCGCTGCAGGTCCATCATCCCAGCCTCCGCGGCTGCTGGCCGACCCTGGCGGGGGTGGATTGCGCCGAATAAACGGCTCGACGACCTGAGGAGTTCGTGATCCGATGGCGGGGAAATACCGCCTACACAATCAGTTCCCGATGAAAAACCACCTCCACCTCCCGAACGCTTCCCCGATGAATACCGGATCGGTCACCGCCATTGCGAAACCGGGTCTCGGAGGATGGCTGCCCCTGCTGGTTCTCCTTGTTCTGGCATCGATTACGCCGACGCCGGTCGTAGCCCAGGAGGCGAGCGATCCGGAAGCGGTCGGGGGACTCGCGGATCCCTACGTCGTGGTCGACCGGTGGGAGGTCGGCGAGGAGCGCATCATCAGCGACGCACCGTCTCTGCTGAGACTGCCCGACGGGGCGCTGCTCCTCGCTTATCAGAAGATCAGGGATCCGCAGCCGGGCAACATGAGGGTTTTCCGCAGTGAAGACGACGGCGAAACCTGGCAACAGATGCCGGAACGCGTGGAGTTCGGAGCGGGACGGCTCTTTCTGCACGAGGAGAAGCCGTATTTTCTCGGCGTCGGACCCGATCTGCGCGGCGACATCCGCATCAGCCGGTCGGAGGACGGCGGGCGGACGTGGGCCGAACCCGTGACCCTTTTTGCGGACCACGAGGCCTTTTACAATCCGTCCACGAGCATGCTGAAGAGCGACGGGAAACTCTACTGGACTTTCGGCGCGCCGAACACCGAAGGCGATCGCAACACCACCGGCTCCCGGCTCGTGGTCGTGGCCGGCGACCTGTCCGCGGGTCTCATGGATCCCGGGAACTGGCGAATCTCCAATCACCTGACCTTTCCCGACCCGGACTCCATCGCCGGTCTCGACCCTTCCGATGGGAGCTACCGGGCACACCACTGGCTGGAGGGGAATGTCGTCAAGATCGGGGACGGGATCCGGGTGATCGCGCGTTGTCGCATCGCCCAGCACCGGACCATCCACATGGCCGCCGTCTGCGCGGTGAAAGACGACGGCCGGGAGCTGGAACTGCGCTTCAACCAGTTTCATCCGGTCCCCGGCGCGCAGAACCAGTTTCACATGTTTCGGGATGAAGAGTCGGGATATTATTGGATGATTTCCAACCTGCCCACCCATCCGCGGGACGAGCGGCGCATCCTCGGTTTGTCCTACGCTCTGCATCCGTTGTGCTGGTTCCAGGCGGGGATTCTCGTCAATGGGCCGACCCGCGACTATGCCTTCAACTACACCACGCCGCTGATCGACGGCGAGGATCTGCTCTTCGTGAGCCGGTCGTCGGACCAGCACTTTCACGACAACAACATGATCACTTTCCATCGCTTGAAGAACTTTCGCTCGCTGGCCGCCGACCTCGAGCCGGGTGAGTAAAGGATCGGCCGTCGGGTCGGGGATGTTTTTTCCGCACCAAGAGGAGATTGCGGAGTCGAATTCGCGAGGAAAGGCAGGGAGGAATCCGGGACGATGGGACTCGGTCAGGGTGTTCGTTCGGCATTTTGTCGGCGAGCCGGTCGCGGGAAAGAACAGAGGGCATCGTCGGCCAATCGCGGCTCGGCAGGGACGCCTCGCCCTACCTTTTTTATCGCGACGTTCGGAGGCGTGCCGCTGCCATGGCACGTGAAAGCGGGAAAGCACGGATGGAAATTTACTTGGATCGACACAGCCCACGTGACACGGTTGCTCGCGACACTCATTCCTTTTCAATTCAATTCAAACCATGCCATCCCTGCGTCCCCTCATTTTCGTTTTCGTCTCCTTCGCCCTCCTCGCGCCGTCCGTTTCGCTCACGGCCGCGCCGCCGAACATCGTCGTCGTCATGCCCGACGACATGGGTTACGGCGACACCGGGGCGACGGGGAATCCCGTCATCCGCACCCCGAACCTCGACCGCCTCGCGAAGGAGAGCGCCGCCCTGACACGCTTCTACGTCACCCCGGTCTGTTCGACGACCCGCGCGGGACTCATGACGGGACGTTACCACCACCGCACCCGCTGCATCGACACCTTCAAGGGGCGCTCGATGATGGAGCCGGAGGAGGTCACCGTGGCCGAGGCGCTCTCCGCGGCCGGCTACGCCACCGGGATTTTCGGGAAGTGGCACCTCGGCGACAACTACCCGATGCGACCCCAGGACCAGGGATTCGACGAAGTCCTCGTCCACCGCGGCGGCGGACTGGCCCAGCCCTCCGAACCCATCGCCAACGATCGTCGCTACACCGATCCCATCCTTTTCCACAACGGCGAGCAGGTGAAGCGGGAGGGATACTGCACCGACATCTACTTCGACGCCGCCTTCGATTTCATGAAACGTTCGCAGGAGGAGGACAAACCTTTCTTCGTCTACCTGCCGCCCAACGCGCCCCACGGTCCCTATCACGACGTGCCCGAGGACCTGCTCGATCACTACAACTCCATCGACCTCGGCCCCGTGCTGCTCGGCAACGAGAGCGAGAAGCACCGCGATACCGTCGCCCGCGTCTTCGCGATGGTGGAGAACATCGATCAAAACATGGGTCGGCTCGACGCCTTTCTCGCCGAGAACGGATTGACCAACGACACCCTGGTGATCTTCCTCGTCGACAACGGGCCGAACACGATGCGCTACGTGGGGCCTTTTCGGGGAATGAAATCGCACGTCCACGAGGGCGGGATTCGCTCGATGTTCTGGGCCCGCTGGCCGGGTCGGCTGAAAGCGGGGACCGAGAGCGACCGCCTCGCCGGCTACACCGACATCCTGCCGACCCTGCTCGACGCGGCGGGCGCTTGGCCGGATGGCGAGGCGCCCGAGGGGACCCTGCCGGAGGGACAGGCACTCGACGGCGTCAGCCTGCTGTCCCAGCTCGAAGGCAAGGCCGACGCCGCCGCCTCGTCCAACCGCACCCTCGTGATCCAGGGACATCGCGGCAATCGGCCCGTGCCCTTCCACCACGTCGCCGTGCTGGAGCAAGAGTGGAAATTGGTTCGCCCCACCGGATTCGGAGCGGAGGTCGATCCCGATCCCAAGCCCTTCGAACTCTATCGAATCGAAGAAGATCCCGGCGAGTCGCGCGACCTTGCCGACGAGCATCCGGACCGGGTCGCGGCGATGAAAGAAGCCTACGAGACCTGGCTGGCGGACGTGTCCTCGACCCGCGAGAACAACTTCGCCCCGCCGCGCATCGTCATCGGACACGAGGCCGAGCCGGTCACCGATCTCTCCATCCAGGACTGGCGCGTGCCCGACAACGTCCGGGGCTGGGGCGAGGGCGGAACGTGGAAGGTGAGCTTCGCCGACGGCGGTCCCTACGAGATCGCGGTGCGCTGGGCCGAACCGGTCGGGAAGCGCGAAATCGCCCTGCACGTCGGCGACCGGGTTCACGAAGGAATGCTCGCCGACGGTGCCACCGAGGTCGTGTTTTCCGAAGTGGCGGTGAAGGAGGGCGACAGCCAGGTCTCCGTCGATGTCGAAGGGGAGATCGACCGCGATTCGGTGCTTCGCTTCGTGACCTTTCGGAAGCCATGAAGCCTCGGAACAATCCCTGTCGCGGCCGCGACAGGGATTGTTGAAGCAGGGCGCTTTTCCACGAGGACTGATCCCCGACGACAGATGGCGCTCCGCCTCGTCGAAGAACGCCGAGTGCCGCATGGGAACCCAAAGCGATCTCCCCCGGCGGCGCCGCGGGGGCTTTTCAAAGGCTGGAAATCACGGTTCCTTCGACGGGATCGGCCGCCCGTCCTTGGCCAGCTCCGGCGGGGCCTTGTCTGCGACTTCCCGAATCGCTTTCCCCTTCAACCGGTCGACGTTCGCGGCGGTTTCGTGCCAGAGGGCGGAGAGCGCCGCGACGGTGTCGGGATGCGCCTGCGCCAGGTCGTTCAATTCGGTTCCGTCCTTTTCGATGTCGTAGAGCTCCCACCGGCTGGCGCGGTGGGTGACGAGTTTCCAGTTGTCCTTCCGGACGGCGCGGTTGGCGCCGAAGTGGAAGTAGAGAAAGTCGTGGGGCTCGCGGGTTTCGCCGACGAAGATCGGCGCGAGCGACTTGCCCTGGAGCGGCTCGAGGTCGACGCCGGGCCAGCTTTCCGGGTATTCCGTCCCGGCCACGTCGAGGCACGTGGCCATGAAGTCTATCAAGTGGGCGGGCTGGTCGGTGATGCTGCCGTCGGCGGCTTCCATCCCCGCGGGCCAGTGGGCGATCAGGGGCGCAGCGATGCCGCCTTCGTGCTGGTTCTGCTTGTGGAGCCGGAAGGGCGTGTTGCCGAGGTGGGACCAGCCGGTGTCGTAGCACCAGTAGGAACGCGGGTCCCAGGGCTCGTATTCCGCTCCCCGGGTGCGGTCGAAGGGACAGGCGCCGTTGTCCGAGCAGATCATGACGAGGGTGTTTTCGAAAACGCCTTTTTCTTTCAGGAAGTCGACGAGTTCCCCGGTCTTCCGATCGACCCGGTCGACCATGCCGGCGTAGGCGGCCATGCGCCGGCGCTCCCAGTCCTGGTCGTCTTCGGACAGTTCGTCCCAGGCCGGCACGTGAGTCGGGCGCGGGCTTAGCGCCCAGGACTCGGGAACGACGCCGCTTTCGACTTGGCGACGGTAGCGTTCCCGGCGGAGTTCGTCCCAGCCCGCCTCGTAGCGGTGCTCGTATTTGCGGAAATCCTCTTCGCGGACATGCAGCGGGTAGTGGGGGGCGTTGTGGGCGACGTAGAGGAAGAACGGTTTGTCGGGGGTTTCCTCCAGCATTTCGCCGAGAAACTGTTTCGCGTAGGCGGTGAAGGCGTCGGTGGTGTAGAAGTCGTCGCCGAAGTCGCTCCAAGGCTCGCCGTTGAGCCGGAAGGTGTCGTCGCCGGTGAAGAAGTTGGTCGCGCCGGAGAGATGGCCGAAATATTTCTCGAAGCCGCGGTCGGTCGGCTCCTTCTCGAGGTGCCACTTGCCGACCATGGCGGTGGCGTATCCGGCTTTTCCCAGCACCTCGGGAATGGTCGCGCCGCGATCGAGCTTTTCGCCGCCGGCCTGGTCGCAGTACAACCCCGTGAGCAGGGAGACGCGGGAGGAATGGCATTTGGCGGTGTTGTAGAACCGGCTGAACCGCAGCCCGCCCTCGGCAAGGGCGTCGATGCGGGGCGTTTCGATCTCGCTCCCGTAACAACCGAAATCGGAGAAGCCGAGATCGTCGACCATGATCAACACGATGTTGGGCCGTTCCGCGGCGGAGGCGGTCGCAAGCAGGGCGAAAGCGAGTAAACCGGAGAGCAGGCGAAAAAGCAACTTCATGAGACTCCGATCCTGCCGCTCGGCGCGAGGCAAGTCGAGCTTCGCGAACGCCGCGATCGGGTGACGCCTCGGTCGGGTGGAAGCGTTGAAGCACTCTGCAAGCCGCAGTGGTGCATCGCGCAACGCGCCGAGTGGATCGCGGCGGCGATGAAACAATAGCATGGAAACGCAACTCATTGATGGTCAATTGACTGAGTGCCGAACGCACAGATTGGCCGGGTTCGTGCGGTTACCGTTGGCGTGGCTTCCATGAAAACATCCAGACTTCTTTCCGCCGTCGCGGTCCTTACGCTGCCCAGCTTGATTTTCGCGCAAGTCGTGCCGGTGAACCCGAACGCGGAGCCGGCGGGAGGACCTGACGACCCCGACACGGCACCGGTGGTGGACTCCGATCCCGAGAAGGCCAATCCGGATGCGGAACCGGTGAAGCAATCGACGAACCCGACCGCCCCCGCCAGTGACACGACACCTGTGGTGGATTCCACTCCCGAGAGGGCCAATCCGGATGCGGAGCCGGTGGAAGCGAACGAACCCAACCCGGTCGTCCCACCCTCGCGAGTGACGGTCATGCCGCCTGCCGAAAGCGACGCGAACGAACCGCGGGTTGCGCGCACCGCGCGAGCAGAGGAACCGGAGGAGGATCCCCGCCGACGACCCGTCTCGAGAGAGGCGGGAGTAGCCCTCGAGGACCGCGACCGCAGAGACCGCAACGTCGACCGAGCGAGCGCCGAGCGCATCGAGGACGAAGACGACGCTGCCAACCTGGTCCACTCGATCCTCGGGGCGCCCGCCGACGCCGTCGCCGACAGGATGCCCGCCCGCGGCGTGGATCACCCGCCGCGCTATCGTCGCCTCCCGGCGCGCCAGGTGGGCCGCAGTCCGGCTGCCCGCGAACGTTCCGTGGATTACCTGGTGCGGCGCTTGAGCGGCGACGCCACGCTGGAGGAAGCGCCTCCCGGATTTTTCCCCGAGACTCCCGAAGACCGCGACCCGCGTAGTTTCCTTCAACCCCGTTACTACGACGGCAATCGCCGCGTGGTTCTCTATCCGTCCCGACGGGACGTGCCGCCGATTCATCTCGCGTTGGGAGATCTCAACCGAGTCCAGGTGACGCCCTACGCCCAGACCAATTACCAGGCGGAACCGCTCGATTTCCCGAGCGCCTACGAGCCGGTCATACCAGAAGCCTACCGGAGCGTCGACGCCTACGCCGTCTCCTACCGGGTCGACCCTGACTCGGCGGTGAGTCGAGACGACATCCTCTTCCAGCAGGGCTCGACCGCTTTCTTCGACGCCTATTCGGTCGACATCGTCGCCGACCTGGCGGAAGCGATGACACACTCCGCGCTACAGAACGAAAGCTTCGTCGTGGAAGGCCACGCCTCCGCCGAAGGCGACTACGCAATCAATCTCCACCTTTCCCAGGAACGCGCCGAACGAGTCGCCCGCGATCTGGTGGGCTACGGCGTCAGCCCCGACCGGCTGATCCCGATCGGCTACGGAGAAACCGAGGCCAAGCATCCGCCCAATGCTCCCGAAGACCAACGCGCGCTCGACAGGCGGGTGATGGTGTTTCGCATGGAGTGACGTCTTTCCCGCAACAACAGCCCGGCGACCGCCAAGGTCGCCGCTCGACGGCCCGAGTCCAGCCCCCGCTGGCTCGGGCCGTCTCCCATTCGGGGACGATGCAATTCCGGGTAAAATCGCACGAATCGACCCTTCGCGCTGTCGAACCACCAGAGTCGTCTGGACCAGCGCGAATACTGAACTAAAGTTAACCATTCACGCATGAGTAAAAAGAAGTCGCCTTCCGGCAAATCGAACAAGCCGGGCCCCTTCGCCTCCCTCTCCCACGAAGGGACCGGGAGGCGCGGCCGCGCGAAAAAGGGGCCGCGCGGGCTCAAGCTTCTAATCGTCCTATTCTGCCTCTGCATCGTCGCGGGGCTGCTCGCCGTTCTGGGAGGCGCGATCTACTTCAACGTCAAGGCGCTGAGTTTCGACATGGACGACGTCCGGGAAGTGCCTCAGCGCACGCTTGTGTACGACCGCTCGGGTAACGAACTCGGTCACGTGTCCGGCCACGGGGAAAATCGCAGGGTCGTTCCGGCTTCCGAAGTCTCCGAACATTTCATCAACGCCCTTCTTGCGCGCGAGGACAGCCGGTTCTACGAGCACGACGGCGTGGACTACCGCGGCGTGGCCCGGGCGATCGTGAGAAACCTGAAGGCGGCCGACATGGAGCAGGGCGCTTCGACCCTGACGATGCAATTGGCTCGCAACACCTACGGAATGCGGGAGATAAGCATCAAGCGCAAGCTCTTGGAGGTCGCCATCGCCAAGCGGATCGAACGGAATTTTTCCAAGGAGGAAATTCTCGGATTCTACATGAACCGCGTCTATTTCGGTTTCGGACTCTACGGGATCGAGCGGGCCTCGCAGGGGTTCTTCATGAAACCCGCCTCGGAACTCGGCCTTGGCGAAAGTGCCATGCTTGCCGGGATCATCCGAGGTCCGAGCCTGCTGAATCCCTTCCGCAGTATCGAGAATGCCGAGGCAACCCGGGACGAAGCTCTCGCGCGCCTCGTTGCCGACGACAGGATCACCCCGGAGGAAGCGACCGCCGCCAAGGCCGAGCCTATCGTCCTGCGGCCGCCGGGAGAGCGCATGGCGACCGGCAGCTACACGCTCCAAGCCGTCTACGAGTTGCTCAACGACTACATCACCGACGAAGACCAGATCAAGATCGGCGGTCTCGAGATCTACACGACAATCGACTCCACTCTCCAGGAGGCAGCGGAAAAGGCCCTCGACGATCACCTCACCGGCATCGAGAAGGGAAGCGGTTTCGCGCATCCGCCTCGCAGCGCCCACCAGCCGGGCGAGGCCACGAAGTATCTCCAGGGCGCCGTGGTTTCGCTGGACAACGCCACCGGCGAGATCCTGGCCATGGTCGGCGGACGCGACTTCGCGGAAAGTTCCTTCAATCGTGCCTACGAAGCTCAGCGCCAAGTGGGCTCGACCTTCAAGCCCTTCGTCTATTCGGTCGCGTTCGACAGGAGCGGGCTGCTTCCCGGCTCCAACATCAGCGACGATCCGGTCCGCATCGAGATCGAAGGGAGCCGTCCCTGGACGCCGAAAAACAGCGACGGCACCTTCACCGGCGTTCAACCCGCCGCCATCGGTCTGATTCGTTCGCGGAACACGATGTCCGTCCGCGTCGGGCAGCGGGCCGGACTGCAAACCGTGCGAAGCTTGGCGGAAGCGCTCAAGTTCGGCGAAACCCCGAACTCCCCGGTCGTTTTCCTGGGAGGATTCGAAACGACCCCCATGACCATCACCAGCGCCTACTCGACCTTCGCCAGCAAGGGGATCAATCAGACTCCCCACCTGATCCGGAAGATCGTGAACACCTACGGCGAGGTCATTTACGAAACGAAGATCGGCGGCCCGCGAATTTTTCCCGAATCCGTTTCCTGGATGACCAGTGACATCCTCGGGAAAGTCATGGACGAAGGCACCGGCGCCGGGGCGAGGCGAGCGGGCTACGGGGCACCTGCCTACGGGAAGACCGGCACCACCAACGACTACCACGACGCCTGGTTCGTGGGCTACACCGACAAAGTCACCACCGGCGTGTGGGTCGGCTTGGATCGACCCAAGCCAATCATGGACCGCGGCTACGGCAGCACCCTCGCCCTCCCCGTCTGGACCGAGGTGATGAAAACGGCCGAGTCCAACGGCTACGCCGCCGAAAAGATTCCCCCCCCGCCCGGAACGGCGCCCACCCTGCTCTGCAGGGTTTGCGACGGAGTCGCCAGCAACCAAACTCCGAATCCTTATCAAATGGATCTTCCGGCCGACCTCCGCCCGCGCCACACCTGCCGGGGCCACCGGCCCGGCTTTTTCACGAACCGCGACGAATTGTCCGAGGGAAGACCGGTTCCCAGAGAGGAGCGGCCCGGAGCGCGGCCCGCCGAAGGAGTCGGGAAGGCGCTTCGCGGAATCGGCCGATTCATATTCGGCGGGGGGCGTTGAAGTCGAGCCCCCCGCAGCAATAGCCATCGACGGCACGCCGGTTTTGTGTCATTTTCGGCCGACCGCCGACATGAGTACGAAAGAAAAGTCCTTTTTCAGTCTCGTCCCCGACGGTTCGCCGCATGAGGTGGAAGGCGAGCGCGAAGTGATGCTTCCGGGGATGTCGCTGGAAATCCTCGCCACGAGGAAAATACGTCTCCGGCGCTGGAACCTCGAGAATCTCATCGATCCCTACTGGCGGCTCTATTGTCCGGTCGAGGGAAGCGCGGTGGTGAGCTTCCAGGGCGAGGAGACGAGATTGATACCGGGCCGTTTGTATCTCATTCCGCCCCGCACCAGCTTCAGCGCCCGCAACCCGGAACCCTTCGCGAAGTGGTACGTTCACTTCGTCCTCGGGCGCTCCGACCTGCTCTCGGTTCCGGGGATTTACTCTCAACCGGTCGACGAGATCTCCAAGGGCTTTCTCGATACCTTGGCCGCGGCCGAGGGAGAACCCTACCACTGGGAGAGCGGCAGCCTGGTGATCCACGCCCTCGGCAAGCTTCCTCCGTCGGCCTGGAGCGACCGGATGCTGGATCGCCGTGTGGAAAAGGCGATGACGTTTCTCCAGGCGAATCTGTCGAGGAAGATCAGCGCCAACGACGCCGCCCGTGCCGCCGGCGTCAGCGTGCGGAACCTCAACCATCTTTTCCGGTCGCAAGTCCGGATGGCGCCCATGGGGGTGCTCCTCGACTGCCGCCTCGACCGGGCCTGCCATTTGCTCAGACACACCGACCAGTCCATCGAGCAGGTGGCCGAGAATTGCGGCTTCCCGAACCGCTACTACTTCAGCCGCATGTTGAAGCAGCGCCGCGGCATATCTCCCGCCGCCTATCGCAAGGGACAGCTCTATTGAGGAGAATCCAACCCGTGGCTCCCGCCCCATGAACGATTTGACGGCATTCGAGATCGGCTCCGCCGTCCACGTCGTCGCCATTCTCGGGTGCGCGGCGATCACCGCCGTGGTCGCCGTCCTGGCCAACCGGCACCGCGACGATCCCCGGATCACCCGGTCCATTCGGGCATTCATCGTCGCGGGCTGCCTTTTGTCGTGGCTGTTTAGCAACGGTTTCGGGTTCCTCCCGGCCTATTTCAGCTGGGAAAACTCCCTGCCGCTTCACTTCTGCAACCTGGCCAACCTCATCGGGGCGGTCGCGATATGGAAACGGTACCGCCCCGCCCAGTCCCTGCTCTATTTCTGGGCGTTCGGGCTCTCCGTCTGGGCGCTTCTCACCCCTTCTCTCGGCGAAGGCCCCTCCACGGTGTGGTTCTGGCTTTTCTGGCTCTATCACCTCTTCATTTTCGTTTCGGCCACCGTGGTGCTCGTCGACGGCTTTCGGCCGACCTGGGGCGACTTTCGACAGAGCCTCGGATTCACGCTTCTCTACATGTTTCTTCTGGCTTTGCTGGACCGCGCGACCGGATGGAACTACGGTTTCGTCGGCGAGGGGAAACCCCTGCAACCCAGTCCTCTCGACGCGCTTGGCCCCTACCCGCTCCGTCTCCTCTGGATGGCGTTGATCGGAACCGCGATTTTCGCCTTGCTCATGCTGCCGTGGCTTCGTCAACGTCCGGAGGCCGGGGCAAAGCCGTAGAGGATAAAAAACGCACCCACCCCAGAACTCCCCCGGACCCTATGACTCCCGCAGAAGAAAAAGAACTGTCCACGTTCATGAAAGGGCTGCGAAAGCGCAACCCCCACGAAGATGAGTTCCACCAAGCCGTTTGCGAAGTCGCGACCTCGATCATGCCCTGGTACCTCCGGAACGAGACCTATCAAAAAGCCGAAATACTCGAACGGCTCACCGAACCGGACCGCATCATCACCTTCCGGGTTACCTGGGAAACCGACACCGGGGAAATCCGGGCCAACCGGGCGTGGCGGGTCCAGTTCAGCCACGCGCTCGGCCCCTACAAGGGAGGCATGCGCTTCCATCCCGCAACGACGCAGAGCATCCTGAAATTCCTCGGCTTCGAGCAGATTTTCAAGAACAGTCTCACCGGTTTGCCCATGGGAGGCGCCAAGGGAGGCTCCAATTTCAACCCCAAGGGAAAGAGCGAACGCGAAGTGATGCGGTTCTGCCACTCCCTCATGACCGAGCTGCACCGCCACATCGGCGAAGACATCGACGTCCCCGCCGGCGACATCGGCGTGGGCTCGCGGGAAGTCAGCTTCATGTTCGGCCAGTACATGCGACTCGAGAATCGATGGGGCGGCGTCCTGACCGGAAAAGGGCTTTCGTTCGGGGGCAGCGCTGTCAGAACCGAAGCGACCGGCTGGGGCTGCATCTATTTCTGCGAGGCTATGCTGAACCAGCACAATCATCCCATCGAAGGAAAACGCGTCGCCATCAGCGGCAGCGGCAACGTGGCCCTCTACGCCGCTCAAAAGCTTATCGCGAAGGGCGCCAAGGTCGTGGCCATGAGCGACTCGGGGGGCTTCATCCACGCCGAGCAGGGTCTCGACGAGGAGCAATGGAACGACATCCGCGAGATGAAGGAGACGCATCGAGGTCGCCTCTCCGACTACCAGAGCGCCGGAATCGAATATCACAAGGGTGCCCGTCCCTGGAGAGTGCCCTGCGATATCGCCATGCCCTGCGCGACCCAGAACGAACTGGACCGCAGCGATGCCGAGAAACTCGTCGAAAACGGAGTCGTCGCGGTCTGCGAGGGCGCCAACATGCCCACCACGGCCGAGGCGGTCGAAGTATTCCGGCAGGCCAACGTGCTTCACGCGCCCGGCAAGGCATCGAACGCGGGCGGCGTCGCCGTCAGCGGGCTCGAGCAGAGCCAGAACGCGATGCGGATCAGCTGGGACAAGGAAGAAGTCGACAGTCGACTGCGGCAAATCATGAAGGACATTCACCGTCGGTGCGTCGAGGACGGCAACCAGGTCGACGGGCCCATCGACTACATCGACGGCTCGAACATCGCCGGTTTCAAGAAAGTCGCGGAGGCCATGCTCGCCTACGGAGCGGTCTGACGCGCCCGAAACCGGGTCGAACAGGGTCGACTCGGACGCCCGACCCTGTCGAGCCGGAGTCGCCCCTCGCTTCGCCCCGGCGTTGCAAGGTCACGGGCGAACATTGCAGATTGCAGCGACGCGGCGCGTCGAACCGCGCAGGGTCGCCACACCGCCGCGTTCGGGACGATGGCACGCTACATGCAAAGGAAGGTGGCGCTTGCCCAATGAACCTTCGTATTCTTCCCGCCTGCCTGGTAATCCTTTTTCCACCCGGTGCCGCGGTGCTGCCTTTCGAGGGGGTGGCTTCCGCGAGCGAACAGGAGCAGGCCGAGGAGACGGGAACGGATCCCCCGAAAGAGAGAGACGGTGCCCGAGTCGAGAGGGAAGAGAACGCGGATCCCGCCCTCCGGCCGAACAAGCCGTCCGTGTCCCGGCTCATCGAAACGGGCGAAAGTCGCACGGCGCCCATTCGATCCGACGAAACGCTTCACACCCAGCTTTTCAAGATTCCGGCGCCGCGCGGCCTGATTCTCGATCGCTACGGCAACCCCTTGGCCCAGACGCGGGCGGCCGAGTATCTCGCTCTCAATTTGCAGGCGCTGAAATCCTCCGGATCCCTGGATGAAGGGCTGGCCGCTATCCGGGAGGCGTTGAGCGGCACACCCGAATTGCAGGGCTTGGCGTTTTCCGTCGCGGATTTGACGAAACATTGGAAACACAGGCCGCAGGTACCCTTTCCCCTGTCCCAACCGCTCGCGCCGGAGGCAGCGGACAACTTGCGGCTGCTCGCGGAAGCGTCCGACCTCTTCGACCTTGAAACGATCTACCTGCGCGAGTATCCCTCGGGAACGTCGTGCGGTCACATCGCGGGCTACGCCAGCCCCTCCATGCCATTCCAGCACGGCCCGCTCTCGGACCCCGAGAATCTGTGGCCGCCGTCCCGCGGTGCCTACGGGCTCGAAGACGCTTTCGACGAGCCCCTTTCCGGCAAAGACGGCCTCGCCAGCTACGTCTACACGGAATCCGGCAGGCTTCAGGACGTCGAACTGGTCGAGGAGCCCGTCCCCGGAGACATTCTGGAAGAAGTGCCACCTCACTTGATCGACGCTCTTATCGCGACCGAGGACAACCGCTTTTTCGAGCACAATGGCTTCGACCCGAGGGGAATCGCCCGCGCCGCGCTCGCGAACCTCAAAGCCGCCGGCATCGTCCAGGGAGGCAGCACCATCACGCAACAGCTCGCCCGACACGCTTTCGATCTCAGCGGCCGAACCCTCAACCGCAAGATGGCCGAGCTGTTCCTCGCCCAGCGAATCGAGGAGCGCTACACGAAAGACGGGATTCTGGAAGCCTACCTGAACCGCATCTACCTCGGTGCGGGTTTCTGGGGCGTGGGTTCGGCCTCCTTCGGGTACTTCGGAAAACACGTCTCCGAGTTGACCGTCGCCGAAGCGGCCACGCTTTGCGCCCTCATCAAGAGCCCCAACCGGTTCTCCCCTTACAACGATCCCCACGAGGCCACCCTCGCCCGCGACCGCACCCTGGACCGGATGGTTCTCCTGGAAATGATCCCGGAAGACCAGGCGGAAGCCATCAAGAGCACGCAAGTCGAACCTCTGTCGAAAGCCGAGCGGGAGAAACGGCCTCACTATCTCCTGGCGGCTGTCAGGAGAGAGGCCCTGGACATCCTGGGACAGTACCACAACCTGCAGGAACTGGAAATTTCGACATCGGTCGACCTCGACCTTCAGACGCGGGCGGCTTCCACCATCGACCAGCAGCTTCGGCGTTTGGAAAACCGCGAGGACTTCCCCCACGACAGGAAAGCGGTGCCGGGAGGAAGCGCCTGGGAGCAATCCAGCTACTTGCAGGGCGCTCTCGTCGTCATCGAAAACAGGACCGGCCACGTCCTCGCTGCGGTCGGAGGACGGGACTACGTCGACAGCCAGTTCGACCGCGTCTGGCAATCCAGGCGAAACCCGGGAACCGCGCTCGTGCCGTTCCTATACGCGGAGGCGTTCGAATCCGGTGAACTCGCTCCCTTTTCTCCGGTTCTGGACGCCCCGCTCGACAACCGCAAGGTCATGCTCGGGGGAACGAAGGGAGTTCTCGGAGAATGGGGGACCGAATCCCTCGACAACGATTACGAGGGAGAGATTCCGGCCGCCTACGCGCTCGCGACGGGAAAAAACGGCGTCGCGGTCCGCGTGGGTGAGGAGATCGGAACCGACCGCTTCGGGACGCTTCTGTCCAGGGCCGGAATCTCGTCGGAGTTGAACGGCTATCCCAGTTCGTTCCTCGGACAGACTCCCCTCAACTTTCTGGAACTCGTTCATGCCTACTCCGTTTTCCCGAACCTCGGGAAGCGGACGGAGAAAACCCGGCTAATCACTCGAATCGAGGACAAGGACGGAAGGTCCATCTACGAGGCGGGAGAAACCGACGCGACAATCGAGGTGATCGGCGAAGAAACGGCCTCGCTCCTCAATTCGATTCTAGGGAAGACTTTCGAGATCGATCCGGTGCGTCGGAGGGCCCATGGCATCGGCGAAGGTTATGCGGGCAAGGCAGGCACTTCCTACGACTTTACCGACAACTGGTTTATCGGCTACAACGCCGACCACACCTGGGGCGTCTGGATCGGACTCGACGCACCGCAAACAATTTACGAAAACGCCTTCTCTTCCGAGACCGCTTTGCCGGTGTGGTTATCCCTCGCTTCCGCCCTGGGAGCGGATTCTCCGTTGCCGACTTCGTTTGACGGAACTACGCCGACTTGCCTCCTGACAGGCCTGCGAGCAAACGAGTTCTGTCGGCTCACGGGCAAGGGCGACCTGACCGTTTCTCTGCCCGTCGAGGAGACCGGGATCGATTCGACCGAAGTCTGCGACGTCCACCAAAGTGGCGCTGAAGATTCGGATAGCGAAGCGCTTCCAGAGCCCGAACTGGAGCCCGACCTCTTTACCTCTTTCACTCCCGTCAAGCCCAAGGTCGACATCGTCGTCGGGAAGAATCCGTGGTCCGCGAACCCTTCACCGGCCAACCAATGAGCTCGAAGACTCCCAGCCGCCGTTCAGCCGTCCCAGGCGGATTTCCGACGTGGCTCCGGGATTCGCTCGTTATCGTTGTGGCGCTCGCCTGCGGTCTTGGTGCCGGGCATTTGCTTACCAAATGGGCGGAGCAGTCCGACGCCGAAACGACTCGGCAGGCTCGAGAGGTCGAAGAAGCGGTCAAAGACGGAGAGATTGCCGGGGTCGATCCGGAGGAGTCCTTCTTAGAGGGAACGGCCGCGCGGCTCGAATCGTCTCGCGGGAAGGATATGACGGAGGCAGAGCTCGAAAAATCCGAGAAGGCCCAGCCCATCCTCGCGGACATCTCGCCCGGCGACGACGCAGTGATACTGGATCCCCCGACCGAAATGAACGGGGGCCTGGGCGATCCGGACGACCGCACTTCCGACGCAGAACACGCTCCCGAGGCGGCGATCGAGAATTGCTCGGCGTTTTTCACGGGCCAATTCGGAGAGGATTTTCGGCTCAAGGAAAGGGAGGGCCCTGTCCGTGCCGGATTCGAGGTCGAATTCGAAGGTGTCGTGAGCCCGTGGTCGCTCATGACCGTGTCGCAACTGCCCGGGGAAGTTTTCCACATTGTGGTCGTCAAAGACAGCGAGGAGGACGCCGATCGGCAGTTCGTCATGGAGGCGGACGAAGGGGAAGTCGCAAAAGGAGAAGGATTCTCGCTCTCCTGGGAGGCACCCGAGGAGGCGGGAATCTATTGCGTGCGGGTGCTGGAGAAGAACACCGACAACATCATGTGTTTTCACGTGGCGGTGCTGCGCACTTGGGACGGCGAGTCCGAGTACCTCAACGGCTATCGCATCGGCAAGTATCAGGACAAGCCCTTCCGGGACAATCCGCGCTACAAAAAGCCGCGAGGCTTTATCGAAGTGACGGAAGAAAACGAAGATACGTGGATTTCTCCCCATCTCCAGCTCAGCCAGTTCGTCTGCAAACAGAAAAGCGACTTTCCGAAATACATGCTGGTGGATTCCCTCTTGCTTCTCAAGTTGGAGGCGGTGATCGAAGACTTGAAGAAATCGGGACGCGACGCCGACAATCTCTACATCACGAGCGGCTTCCGGACGCCCGCCTACAACGAGGCGATCGGAAACGCAACGAGCTACAGCCGGCATCTCTACGGCGACGCCGCCGACCTGTTCGTTGACAGCCTCGGAGACGGCCGCATCGACGACCTCGATTTCGACGGCTCCGTCGGCGACGGCGATGCGAAAGTGATTCAGCGATCGATTCAGTCCGTGACGGATTCGCACCGCTATTTGAAAGGAGGACTCGGATTCTATAGTTCCGCGAGATATCGGAACCCTTTCATTCACATCGATACCCGCGGGTACAGCGCCCGCTGGTCGAAATAACACAACAACAAATCCCACCTGCCTTATGAAAAAATCCAACTGCCTGTGCATCTTCGATCCCCCTTCTTCGAATCGCGAGCAAGCGCTTTCGGAGTTGGACGAACTGTTCTCCCGTTTGCGTTCCTCGTGCTGGGTCTACATCGCCGACCCCCGCCGCCATCAAGTCGACGACGGCCCCGGAGGAACGCGCTTCGTCCCCTGGCACGACGACCTCATTCAGTCGTTCGGCGAATTATCGACCGTCGTCGTGATCGGCAACGGCAAGCTCTTCCGCAAGCTTCGAAAAGAGTTGCCTTCGTCCGTGGGAGTCATTCTGATGCCGCCTCCGGACCATCTCGACCAGAAAGGCCGGGCCATAGCCGATGCGGTGTTCAGCGCCTTCCTCCAAACGATGCCCAAGACCGCTCGAGGCCATGCCTGAAAAAACGCCGGGCACCCAGAGCGCTACGCGAAAATCTCGCGGGCCACTTCTCCGTAAACGTCGGTCAGGCGAAAATCCCGACCGGCGTAGCGGTAGGTCAGGCGCGTGTGATCGATCCCCAGCAGGTGCAGAATCGTGGCGTGGAGATCGTGCACGTGAATCTTGTCCCTGACGGCGTAATACCCGAACTCGTCGGTTTCCCCGTAGGCGAGCCCTCCCTTCACGCCGCCGCCGGCCAGCCACATGGTGAAACCCTGCGGGTTGTGGTCGCGGCCGTTGCTGCCCTGGACGATGGGCGTGCGGCCGAACTCGCCTCCCCACACCACCAGCGTGTCCTCCAGCATTCCCCGCTGCTTCAAATCGGTCAGCAGTCCGGCAATCGGCTTGTCGACGGCCAGGGAGTTCTTCTCGTGCCCCTTTTCCAGGTTCCCGTGCTGATCCCAGACGTTGGGCGTCGAAACCTGCAGGTAGCGCACGCCCGCCTCGGCGAATCGCCTCGCCAGCAGGCATTGCCGACCGAAGGTGTCCGTTTTCTCGGACCCGATTCCGTAGAGATCCTTGACGTGGTCCGGCTCCTCGTTCATTCCGATCACCGGGGGAGCCGCGCTCTGCATCCGAAAGGCCAGCTCCATCGACTCGATCATCCCCTCGACCGGAGCATGCCCGGTGCGCTGAAGGTGTTCGCGGTTCATCTCCTGAAGGAACTCCAACTTCCTCGACTGAACCGGCGGCGCCGACCGGGGCTCGAGAAAACTGAAGCTCGCCGCGTCGTCGAGCTTTCCGGCCCGCCCGATCGTGGTGGCCTGGTGGATCGCGGGCAGAAAGGCGGAGCCGTAGTTCCGCGGTCCGCCGTGACTCGCCGAGGGACTGATGCTGACAAAGCCGGGCAGGTCCCGGTTGTCCGATCCCAGTCCGTAGCTCACCCACGAACCGAGCGAGGGACGCACGAAATTGTCCGTTCCCGTGTGCAGCATGCAGACGGCCTGGCCGTGCGACTGGCCCTTGCTCTGCATCGAGCGGATCACGCAGAGGTCGTCGGCGTGCTTCGCCACTTCGGGAAACAGTTCGCTGACCCACAGCCCGGATTGGCCGTGTTGCCTGAACTCCCACGGCGAGCCCATCAGCTTCGCGTTGCTGGTGGCGGTTGGATCCAGATTCTTAGCCGGCTCGAACGGGAGCTTCTCCCCGTCGCGCCGCTGCAGCTCCGGCTTGTAGTCGAAGGTGTCGACGTGCGACGGACCGCCGTGCATGAAGAGGAAAATGACCCGCTTGGCGCGCGGCGCGTGGTGAAACCCGGTGCCGGAAGCCGCCTGGGCCAAGCCGGAGAACGCGAGGGATCCGAACCCGCATGCCGCCGAGCGCAGGATGCCGCGACGGGACATGGCGGGCGGGTCGAACTGGTTGCAGGCGGTGGAGAGCGGATTCATGTCAATCGAGATAGAGAAATTCGGTGGAGGCCAGCAATAAATGGGCGAGATGGCCGCAGGCCGTTTCGAGTTCCGCCCGATTTTCGGAACCTCCGCTGAGGTCCGCGATCAGTCCGAGGGCCCGCCGCGATTCGACAGGGTCCGGCGCCCGACCCAAGAGGGTTCGATAAAGCCAGGTCACTTCGGAGCCCGGAAGATCGGCCGCCTCCATTGCCTGCCTCCCGATTTCCGCGGCCTGCTCGTTGTAGAAATCGCTGTTCAGAAGATAGAGCGCCTGGGTCGGCACCGTGGTGTTGACCCGCTTTCCGGATACGAGGTCGGGATTGGCCGCGTCGAAGAGCGCCAGCTCGGGGACGGGATTGTTTCGCGCCACGGGCAAGTAGACGGTGCGCTTGCGCTCTTCCGCGAAATTCATCGGCTTGTCGAGATCGATGCCCCGGGGAGTAGCCGTCGCCTCTCCCGGCGTGCGGTCGAGTTGACCGGAAAGCAGAAGGACGCTGTCCCGAATCTCCTCGGCGGAGAGACGCCGGCGGTTTTGCCGGCCGAACAGCTCGTTGGCGGGGTCCGCTTCCTTCAGTTCGGGAGGGGCCGCAACGCTCAAACGATAGGCGCGGCTGGTGGCGATTTCCCGGATCAGCGACTTGATCGACCCTCCGCTGTCGCGGAACGACTGCGCCAGGTACTCGAGCAGTTCGGGGTGACTGGCCCCAGTTC
>JBBDRG010000080.1:0-3393 GCA_040905585.1 Verrucomicrobiales bacterium | reverse complement strand
CTTTATGGAACCAAAACACAAGATGTTGGGGGTACTTGAGTCAATCAGCCAGGCAAGTCATTCTTTGATGGGCAGCCGCTACCAGAATGAAAAAATGGGAGCCCGCATGGGTCACCGGGTCACGATCCGGAAGCTCGAGAAGGAACTCGAGGACGGCACAAGGAAGCGCACGCACCCTCATTATCGCTGGAGGGCCACCTTCGTGGAGACGGGAGAGCGGAAGCAGAAGTATTTCAAGACGAAGAAGGAGGCCGAGGACTGGGCGGAAAAGCACGAGGAGGAGGCGCTGGCCCATGGCACGGAAGCGATGCTCACCTCGGCAGAGAGGGCCACCGTGGTGGACACCCGGAAAGATCTCGAGGAGGTCGGGCTGACCCTGCGTGACGCCGTGAATTCCGCGGTGGACCAGGCGCGGCGAGCACTCGAATCCTGCACCGTCTCGGAGATGATCCGGGAGTCCATCGAGAGCCGGAAGCGATCGGGCACCTCAAGTCGACACCTTCGGGACATGAAAGGGAAACTGGGACGCTTCGAGGAGGCGTTCGGTTCGCGGTCGGTCGTCACGCTCACCAGCCAGGAGATCGGGGACTGGCTCTACGGTTTGAAGCTGGCTCCCGCTTCGATCAATTCTTACCGGAGGATCCTCGTGGTCGCCTTCAACGACGCGAAACGAAACGGCCACCTCGACAAGAATCCCGCCGAGCTGGTTCGGCAGGCGAAGGTGGTGGAGACGGAAGTCGGGATCCTCACTCCGCAGGAAGCCGCTCTTCTCCTGTCGGGTGCCGAGGAATCCATCAAGCCGGCGATCGCCCTGGGTCTCTTCGCCGGACTCCGGATGGTCGAGCTGGAACGGATCGACTGGGACGAAGTGCATCTGGATGTGGGTCATGTCCGCATTGCCGCCGGGAAGGCGAAGAGTGCCCGCAACCGGATCGTTCCAATTTCCGAGAACCTGGGGAAATGGCTGAAACTTCACAAAAAATCCTCAGGGTCCGTCTGGCCCGAAAGCCATCAGCGAGGTCGAAAGAAGATGGAGGCGGCCCACAACGCGGCGGGATTCGGGACGGCGAAGCAGGCCAGGGACACCAAGGGCGAAAAGAACGCACTGCGGAAGTGGCCCGACAATGGACTTCGCCATTCCTACGCGACCTACCACTTGGCCCATCACGCGAACGCTCACGAGTTGGCGCTTCACATGGGCCACACCAACACCGCCCTGATCTTTGCTCACTACCGCCTGCCCGTAACCAAGAAACTCGCGGTCGTCTACTGGAGCATCGATCCGGACAATGCGGAGGAGATCGCCAAGGGCGAAGAGGGCGAGTGAGCGTCCCGGTGCTCGGTCTACAAACATTCCGGATCAAGCGTCCCTCACGACAGCCCGGGCGCGGTCCCGGACAACGGCCATGTAGCTTTCCCGAGCTACCTCGGACAGCAGCGACGCCCTCACGAGAGCCTCGGCTCTTTCGGGAAACGATTCGACGGAGCGCAGGATGTTCGCTGCGCGATCGGATTTCATGCCAAACCGGTTCGCCAGCTCGAGAAAGTCGGTGCCGGAGTAGAAGGCGTTCTGGCGGAATGCCTCGGTCTCGAAGTCATCCGCGAAGAAATCCAATGCGGTCGAGCTTTCGGTCGGCAGATGCAGATTCGTGTTGAAAAGATCGTAGGCGGGGCTCAGCACGAAATCGCCGAGGGGGGTGGGAACGAGCGAGAAATTCTTGAAGTGGGCATCTCCGTTTCCAATGACGTAGTTGAAGACGACCAGTCGAAACAGCTTCTCGATCTCGATGGTGTAGGCGGCGCAATATTGTTTCAGGATCCGTCCCAGCTCCTCGTAACTGCCGTCGTATTTGTAGTTTTTGCCGTGGGTTTCGCGGGTACGGTTCGACAACTGGCAGAAGTCCTCCTGCCTCTGTTTCTTGCCGGTGGCGGCATCCCGATCGAAGCGCTTTACGATGTAGGCGGGTGGACCGTCCTTGAAGAAGACGATCCCGTTCGGGGGGACGTCGATCCCAAAAACTTGGCTCGCTATCTGCATGGAGACATGCTCGTTGGCAGGTACTTGCTCCCGGGATTCGAGAGAAGGCATCGACGGAACGGGCTTGAGGATGTATTGGCCGTCCGATTCAGTGGGCACCAGCTTACCGTTCTCGATCCGGACGGAGATCTTTTCCTGGACGCCGGAAATCGAGATTCGATCCGAATGATCGACCCGGAATCTGTGAAATTCGGGAAGGTCGAAATCGAGGATGGGAGCAACCTTGCGACCGTCCCACAAGTTGGTGACGGCGCCCCGGCTCCACGGTTGGCCTTGGGTTTCACGCAAGGTGCTGAGACAACGGTTTTCGGAATAGGGCTTGGTGCTCATGTTTTCTCCTCCTCGGATTCCACGGTGACATTGCCAATGACATCCGCGGAAGCGGTGCGCAGGAGGAATCCGAAGCTGTCGTCCTCATCGATTTTGTATTTCCGGGACTGCATGCTACGGAGCGAGCCCTCTGACAGGAGCCCCTCGAAGAAAGCGAAGAGGTGGAGCGAGTCGAAAGGCTCCGCCTGGAGGGGGAGCGTGAGACTCACGGCCACGGCATCATTCCGAGTCAGATAATCCGGATCGTAGCTGAATCGAAACCCCTTGGGAGTCTCCTCGATCCGTCCGGCTCGGATGCCGGCGACTCTGACGATTCCGCTCCTCATGACGTGACTTCGCCTTCCGGGGCTGAGGACGAGGCCGGAGCGGCAGGCTTGCGGGGAACCAGCTGAATCTCGAGACCCATTACATCGCTGACTCTCGAGAGGACCTCGAGGGTAGGATTTCCCTTTCCGGATTCCAGGTCGCTGAGCGTATGGACCGACAAACCGCTGAGATCGGCGAGATCGGTTTGCGTGATTTTCGCGAGCTTCCGACGATTGCGGAGGACTTGGCCGAGTTCTTGGGGACTCATTGTGCAGACGTTGAAAATTTCATCATAATGAAAATTCAAACGAAAAACCTCACTCGTCAACTTATGTTACACGGAAATATTCATCAGAATGAATCTTTAGGCGTCGAAGGGCTGCTGGGGCCTGGGATTCCGGCGTGACTTTCATCGAAATGAATATTTCAAAGTGTTCCCGGTGCCCTCTCCGCAAGAGTTGGACGGGACGGTTGAAGCTCTCACCGCCTATCCCGCGAGGGAAACAACTGGACGGTCCGGAAGCGCCACCGCCCAGTTCCAGAAAGCCTGACATCACACAGGCGGAAATGAGCAGGCCGAGGCGATGGTATTCCACCCTCAAAGGAGTGGATCCACTTCCGTATCTTCCGGCTTGTTCACGAAATCTTTCGTAACTATTCACCACCCCAGCGCGACAAAAAGGTGAAATTTCCGCTTGTACTATGGAAATTATAGTCTT
>JBBDRG010000079.1:0-20850 GCA_040905585.1 Verrucomicrobiales bacterium | reverse complement strand
CCACCACCCGCGAGATGCAGTGGTAGTAGCTTTTGCCTTCTCCCCGGATGCGAGCGTGTCTTATGGGAATGACCATGTACACGGAAACAACTGTTCTAAAGAACATTGTTCAATAATTAACCTGTCCCTCAGGAGAGCTTGGAACGGTGTAGAAAACTTCTCCCTAAAAACCCAAGACAGAGAGATGGTTTCCTCAGCATCCTGCGAATCTAAGCCCGGCCAATTGCGTTGAAATCCATCATCATCACCCGCGTCATAATTCGCAGAACCATCAATGGGTGGCATCGACCCAATGGCTCTCTGCCCCCACAATATGGACATCTATGCTCAAGTTTGTTTCTATAAAGAACGGTATTCAAAACCAAACCGGTCACTTTACGAACTTCGTCACACCATACATGGGATTCAAAATCGTTCCGTCTGGCTCGGGATCTGGCTGGCAATATCGCAATTCAAGCTGATTGCCGTCATGAACGAAAAGCGTCGAGAGAGGCCGATGCAAAGCGACACTATTGTCAATCAAGGATCCGGTTGACGAGTTGACAAAAAAGAAGTCGCCACCTATGCCAAAGTTTTGAGGAATAATTCTCAAATCGCCGATTTCCTCACGAGCAATCCGAATCAAATCACCAAGCGTTTTGCTGAAGTCGCTAATTTCGATTTTGACTCCGGTTGGCAAATGGAACGTGGCACGCTTTGCAGGGCGGGAACTTGGAGCGAAGCTCGCTGGAAGCGGCACGTTTGCTGATTTTTGGCTTGAATCTGTTCGAGATTTCTGAGTTGTCTTGATGCCGGGCGCCCTCTTGGACATTTCAACCAATCGGTCGATTGTATCCTGTACATTTTTCACTGATTCGGTTGAGTATACATTCATAATATCCACACCGCCTGTGTAGTTGTCGTATTCCACAACAAACCTAATGCCCTCAATCGGATCCTGTATTTGACTAGCGACCAAAGTCGGAAGTGAAAACGTTCGCTCAGTGAAGGGGCTGACTTCAAGAAACTCATCGAATGCGTTATCGGGCTTCAACTGTTTAATAAACATCACTGTTGATCGGAGGTGGATTGGTTGTCCGAGCTTAGCGAGTTTCTTCTGTTTTCGAGTAAATTTGGGGTGCTGTTGTTTGAAGCTTGTTGTAATCTCACTGGTTGGATTGAGCCGATATTCTGTCGATCTTGTTACAATTGTTGCTTCTCGAATCCGAAATCCTCGACTAAGGTGGTTTACGACCCCAATCGTTGCTCCCTCCAAATCTCCCCCAAACCCCAAAAACCGAAACCTCCTCCGAATTCCCCACCTGAGAATCAGATTTCGAATGTGACCTCTAAAGATCGCAAACAGTCCCAGTAAAAGTGCAGCTGCGACACCAGCCGAGGTTCCTTCCACAATCCCGTTCCAATCCATCATTTTTCGTATTGTTACAGAATACTCTCTCGAGTGAACTACAATTTTCTCTCAATTTTGCAAAGTTGGGGGGTCGGTTAAAAATTCTTGATTCCCGAGCGAGTAGAATCACGAATTTTTCAGTCCCGTCCGATATCGTATACGGCTCCGCCCGAGGAGTGGCCGGTCTTTCGCGTAGATTGACCCGAAGCGCGAATCGGCCCACGTAGATCCCCCGCTGATTTCAGAAGCGAAATCGGCTCGGAGCGGCACTGCTGTGCTCGCGTATCGCCAGATAATAGCTGCACCTGCTGCCGATCCGTTGGAGAACCCGACAAATGCTTGACGGCAGGGGAAATTTGCGTTCAAATTTTCTAGGACGAGGCTTTTTAAACCCCTGCACCCCCTCCAACCTTGGGCGATGCGCGGTGATGGAGCGGCGGGGTTGAAGCGCAAATCCCTAGCAATAGATACCATGCCAAAGTGCCCGATTTTTCAACCTTCCTCTCTCGCCCTCCACTCCACCCTTCTCATGTTTTTGTTCGGAGGTTTCGGCTCTTTAGCCCTATCCTCTGCGAGGGCTGCGGAAGAACCGGTGAAATATCTCGTGATCGTGAACGAACATGAAGATCCCGCCCTCGCGAGTGTCCTTCTCGCGCGGTCCTTCGAGGACTACGGGGTAATCGTGAACGTGGGAGTGGGCCAGGGCAAGACCGAGCGCATTGCCAGGACATCCATTGTGAAGCTGATTCCCGTTCCGAACCTGGCGGGGGACTTCGTTTATCCCCAACAGTTCGCCCAGATCAAGGACGCGCTCGACGGGTTCTCGCGTTTGCTTGAGACCTATCCGCATTTTCGGGCTGGGCTCCTCCCGCTCGGCTCCGAGCTGAAAACCATCGTCGACTCCGGTGCGCGCGGGTTCGTGCGCGAGGGCGGGCAATGGCAGGAAAAGGCTGCAATGGTGGCCACAACTGATCATAGCCCCACTGAGACGATACTGACCACCTCGGGCAAGGAATATCGCGAGGCAAGGATCAAGGCCGTCGAACCCGATGGGCTGCTCCTCTCCCACGAGGGCGGCGTCGCGAAGGTGCTTTTCACCGACCTGGCGAAGGAGATTCAGGAACAGCATGGCTACGATCCCGCCGCAGCCACGGCCTTTCGGGAGGCGAGACGCACAGCGCCAACCTCGCCCCTTCCCGAGGCGGGATCAATGACGCCGGGCTCAGTGGCGGCAGCAACCGGAACCGGCACCTCCTGGATCCCGGCTACAGCAGAGGAGGTTGCTGCCTGTTCGCTTTTCATCGAAGTTTCCAAGGGTATCAGCGAGGCTGGTGAAGAGGGAAATGGTTGGAACGGGACTGGATTCCTCTGCAACGTGGATGGTGTCACCTACGTATACAGCAACGCACACAACTTCGATGGAGCACGAGAGTTCCGGATCTTCGATCAGGCAGGAAAAGAGTATTCGGAATTCGTCAGCGTCGAGATCGCCGGCGACGGGCAGGCGCACTGGCTCGATGCGAAACGGGGTGGCGACATGGTGCGCCTCCGCCTTCCAGTCTACGAAGAGCGGGCGCTCTCCCTCGACTCACGACAGGTCGATGACACCTTTGTTGATCGTCGAATCCTCATCACCGGTAATACAAAGGGGAGGGGCGAAATCACCAAGCTCGAAGGCTCGATCACCGGAGTCGAGCCCCATCATATCCTAGTTCACAATGCAACGACGCAGAGCGGCAACAGCGGCAGTCCCATCGTGGATCTAGAAACGTGGACGGTGATCGGTATTCTGACTTGGGGAGGCTACAATGACGAAAATCCACTCATGCGCCTCTGGAGCCGCGAGGCTGAGGAGGTCCGCGAAGGGATCAACAGGGGCGCCGGCCTTGCGGGGGTGCGCTTCGTGCCCACGTCCTTCGATACTCTCTACCGACAGCGCCTCGTGATGGCGATGTTGAGGCGTAACACCCGTCTCCTCGGTCTCCTCGACACACTCATCCCGACGAAGGGAGGGCTCTTCGTCGATTTGGACAAGGTTGTGATGGGTGGCTACACCGTGAACGACCTCCTGAAAGAGTCCCCGGATCACATCGTCGTGCGAGAACTCAGAGAACTCGATAAACTGCTCACGGAAAAGGGGAAGAGCAACATCGGCGTCAGCAACCACGACATGCTAAAGCTATATGTGGCCTCCTACGGGAAATGCCTCCGCGAGATCAGTAACCACCGTATTGCGATCGAAAACTCGGACGCTGCCACCTTCTTCATGAAATGCCAGATTGACCATGCTCGCCTTTTGCCCATCTCACGGGCTTACGAGCTAGTCTTGGACGATTCGCTCGAATGGTATAACCGCCAGCTCGGAACCCGCGGAGACGCCCTGCCTCTCGGGGAACGTATTCGACTGCCTCGGATGGAGAGCGGTTTGGAGGCTCTCGGCATCAAGGAATAGAGGATCGAATCACCGTGCGTCGCGAAGGATGACCTTTGGAAAGGTGGAAAGGAACCCTCGGGACAGTCTAATTATGAGGGACAAGCAGATTGAGTTCAAGATTCATTGCTCGCATGCAGCGTTTCCGAAAGATCCTTTTCGTGACTCGCTGCGAGCTGGGATCGGCCGGCTTTTGACGGTCCAAAAATAAGGCGAGAAGAAGAAGGGTTCGAGCGATCGTTTCCCCGGGCGTGGGACTCTCGGATTCCGGATGCTTGCTCACATCCTGCTTGGCCGCCTTTGCGGGCAGTCTACCTCCACTCCCTACCAGGCGGCGCCGACGTTCCACTCCTCGACGAGTTCGGTCGGAATCGCGTCGAGAAAGCGGGAGGGTTGCTGGAGGACCTCGCCGTTGAAGGCCCCGTGCCAGAGCAACGGGTAGGTGAGGTAAAGTTCGTCCTTGGCCCGGGTGACCGCCACGTAGAAGAGACGCCGCTCCTCTTCGAGGCCGCTTTGGTTCTCGTCGTCTTCTTCGATGACGCGGTTGTTGGGAAACATGCCGTCCGCCAGCCACACGACGAAGACGGTTCGCCATTCCAGCCCTTTCGCCTGGTGGACGGAACTCAGACAGACCGATTCCTTGTCCGGTTCCGACTGGGTCGCGCCCACGGCGTCCTGTCCGGCCAGGAGGCTGAGCTGGCTCAGGAATTCCTGCAGGTCGTCGAAGCCTTCCGCGTACTTCTGCAACTGCTGGAGATCCTGGCGACGGCTGTCGAAATTGGTGAACTTCCCCCGCATGTAGTCCTCGTAAACGCCGCCGAGAATCGAGGGCATCATCGGAGCGGGCGGCTTGGGGTTCCCGTCCTCGTCGACGAGTTCGTCGAGGGTGTAGGCGAGCTGCTCCCACTCCGCTTTCGCCTTCGTCGGGACTTTGAACGCGAGCAGGTGGTCCGAGAACGAGGAGACGGGCTCCTGCTTGGCGCCGTCGCAGCGAATCCATTGGTCCCAGAGATTGTCCGCGCTCTTCGCGCCGATCCCCGGCAGCATCCTGACGATGCGCCTGAAAGCCACCTCGTCCCGCCGGTTGCAGACGAATTTCATGTAGGCGGCGGCGTCCTTGATGTGGGCTTGCTCGAAAAAGCGCAGCCCGCTGGTGATGACGAAAGGAATGCCGCGCTTGGTCAGTTCGAGTTGGATTTCCATCGCGTGGAAATGCGCCCGGTACAGCACGGCGATCTCGTCGTATTCGACGCCTTCGTCGCGGAGTTCGAGGATCCTCTGGGCGATGAACGCCGCCTGGGTGTTTGGATCCTGAAGCGGCGCCAAGGCAGGGAGTTCCTTCCGGTCGGGACGCCACGGGGCGAGGTTCTTGCGGAACTGCTGCGTGTTCGGTGCGATGGCCGCGTTGGCCAGGCTGAGGATTTCCGGCACGGACCGGTAATTGGTTTCGATGACGTACTTTCTCGCTCCCTCGTAGCGTTCGGGAAACTCGAGGATGTTGCGGAAGTCGGCGCCCCGCCACGAGTAGATGGACTGCGCGTCGTCGCCCACGACCATGACGTTTCGCTGGGGCGCCCCGAGGATGTCGATCAGTTCCGCCTGCAGCGCGTTGGTGTCCTGATACTCGTCGACCAGGAGCCATTCGAATTGACGCTGGTAGTGTTCCCGGATGTCGGGCTTCTTTTCGAAGAGGAAAAGGACCTTTTCGAGAAGGTCGTCGAAGTCCATCGAATTGGTAGCCTTCTTCTTTTTCTCGTAGGCGCTTCGGAGGCGGGCGATCGAATCGGCGAGATGGTGAAAGTAGGGATAGCGGGTCTCGAGGAGGTCGGGCATGTCCTCCCCGGTGTTGGTCGAGAGACTGAAAATATTGGCGAGAACTTCGGGCTTCGGAAACCGCATCGCCTTGGTGTCGATGTCGCTCTCGCCGACGACGGCGTTGAGGATTTCCTTCTGGTCCTCGCGGTCCATGATGGAAAAGCTGCGCTCCCATCCCAGTTCCTCGGCGTGGCGGCGCAGGATGCGGTTGCCGATGGAATGGAAGGTCCCGCCCCAGAGGTCGCGGGTTTCGTAGGGGACGAGTTCGCCCACCCGCTCGAGCATTTCCCGCGCCGCCTTGTTGGTGAAGGTCAGCAACAGGATGTTCGCGGCGCTGATGCCGTTGTCGAGAAGATAGGCGACCCGGTAGGTCAGAGTCCGGGTTTTGCCGCTGCCGGCTCCGGCGATGACGAGCGACGGGCCGGGAGGAGCGGTGACGGCGGCAAATTGCTTGTCGTTGAGTTCTCCGGCGTAGTCGATCTGCGATTTGGCATTCGCCGGGACGCGCTGGATGGTGTAGTCACGGGCCATCGTCGGGGGAGTTTAAGGAGACTGTTGAAAAACTCTGAAACAAAAAATCTCTGTTGTTTTTGGGATGGAAAATAGCGGCGTTGCCGGAATCGTTTTTGATCGACCCTTTCGGGCTGCGGTCCTTTTGTCTGCTGGCTTCGTTGCTCCTCGGTCGTGGGGCTCGCCCCACTCCCTCGTCGCGCCTCCCCAGCAAACAAAATGACTCGCCGTTTTCCATTCCAGAGTTTCTCAACAGTCTCTTAGACCCCGATTGCGGCTTTTGCGCAAATAAAATGCCGCGCGGTTGTCCGTTTTACATTTTACGCGCGGCCGCCTCCGCCAACTCGCTGCGTTCGCCTCGTTCCAGGGTAACGTGCGAACTGCAGGATTCGTGGCGCAGACGGTCGCGAGTATAGACAAGACCATTACTGAGTCGATCCACATAAGGATTGTCGATTTGGGCCGGGTCGCCGACCATTACCAGTTTCGAGCCCCGCGCCATGCGGGTGACGATCGTTTTTGCTTCCAGCGGAGTGAGTTGCTGGGCTTCGTCCAGAATGAAGAAGCGGTTCGGGATGGAACGGCCGCGGATGTAGCAGAGCGCCTCGATTTCGAGGAGTCCGGACTCCAGAAGGGAGGCGTAGCACTTCTTGCCACCCGACGGGAGGGGGTTCTCGGCGGGCCCGTTCCGCCCTCGCGGCTGGCGGCGTTTGCCGTCCTTCCGGTCGGGGACGAGGAGGAACTCGAGTGCGTCGAAAACCGGCTTGAGCCACGGATCGAGCTTTTCCTCGAGCGAACCGGGCAGAAAGCCGAGGGTGTCGCCGAGGGGAATCACCGGCCGACTTACGGTCACGCCGTTGTACTCGCCGCCGAAAGTGGCGTGAAGAGCGGCGGCGACCGCCAGCAGGGTCTTGCCCGTTCCGGCCTGGCCGTAGCACGTCAGCAAGGCGATTTCCGGGTTGAGCAGCGCGTCTAGAAAGCACTGCTGCCCGAGATTCAGCGGGCGGATGGGCGCGCCCTTCTGGATGCGGATCTGATCCGGCACCTGGAGCTTGCGGAACGTTCCATCGGCTCCCAGCCGCGCGGGAATGGTGCGCTTTTCCCCGGCCTTCAGGAGAACGTATTCGTTCGGATTGATTTTCCCGGCGCGAGGGGGGAGGTCCAGGGTGCCGGTGCTGGCGAAGCGCTGGAGGTCGTTCGGCTTGAGATCGACCACGACGGGCCCGGTCTTTCCCAACTGCGCGCTGTCGATCTTGTCGTTCTGGTAGTCTTCGCAAGGAATGCCGATGGCGCGGGCCTTGAGCTGGAGGTTCAGGTCCTTGGTGACCAGCACGGTGGGGGCGGCGTTCTTCTCCGCGATCAACCGGGTGCACACGAGAATGCGGTTGTCGTTCGACTCGTGTCCGCGAAAGACCTCCGTCAATTCCTCGATGGCCTGGCTCTTCGGGCCGGGGAGGGGATGCGCCGGGACGAGGCGGACGGATCCGCCTCCTTCGGTGGGAATGCCCCGGGTCGCGTCGCGCGGGTGGGTCGAGAACATCGAGGCGAGGGTTCGGTGGACCGCCCGGGCGTTCGCCCCGCGCTCGGACTGTTCGTTCTTGAACCGGTCGAGTTCGCAGAGCACTTCGAGAGGTATGCAGACGTGGTTGTCGCCGAATTGTCCGAGGCTTTCGGGGTCGTGCAGCAGCACATTGGTGTCGACGACGAAATTCTTACCGATCGAAGAGGGCGCCTTGAGGCCGTTGCCGTAGCCGTTGCCGTTTTTCCTGGAAGTCCTATTTCGGCCCGGCGGCGTCCTTCCGTTGCCGTTGAACATCTCGACCTGCACTGCCTCGTCGGCTGGTCCACCGGCTCCCGCGTCGGATTGTAGATCACTCATGTTGATTTTCGCCCGCTCGTTGGGGTGCGGTCGGAGACCCATGAACTTGAATACTGAACAGGATAGTTAAGATTGTCAAAAGATATGCGGAATTAAAGTTCTCCCAACGGTGATTCGTTCCCGCCACGCCCTTTCCCGGCGGAAAGAACGATCGATCCGAAAGCTTTCACGAGGAAACCTTTCCTTCGGCCACTCCCGAAAGCCACTTCGGAAGTGTGAAGCGTTCGACAGAAGAGACCCGCCCGGGCGGCTATCCCAAGTGGTGGCGGGCCGTCACGCCACCGCGATGGTTTCGTCCAGAACCCTGAGCAGAAGAGGGAGATCGACCGGCTTGGGCAGGACCACCACGGAACCGCTTTGAGCGACCGCGCCGGCCGAGAGTTCCGCCGAATCGACCAAGGCGGTCAGCATGATAATCGGTACCGACGAGAGTTCCGGATCGCCCTCCAACTCCGCCTGGACGTCTCCGCCGTCCATGCCCGGCATCACGACGTCGAGAAGGATGGCGTCGGGTCGGAATTTCTTCGCCGCGAGGTGAGCCTTGGTCGAGTCGTTCTCGATCATTACTTCGTACTGGCCCGTTTTCTCGAGGTTCATTTTCAGAAGCTCGGTGAATCCGGCTTCGTCGTCGATCAGTAGTAATTTCCGGGTCATGGCGGTGGCTGGGGGAGGGTGAAGGATGACCTTCAGGGTGCCAATTTCTCGGACAGGTTGTCAATCTCTTTCGCCAAATTCGAATCCGGTTTGACCCTGGAAGTTTCCATCTTCGTGGGCAGGATAAGCCGGGCGACCGCGCCGGGTCCGTCGGGACGATTCTTGAGACTCAAGCGACCTCCGTGGAGTTCGACGATCCTTCTCGCCACCGAGAGACCGAGACCGGTGCCGAGACCGGCCGCCTTCGTCGTGAAGAACGGATCGAAAAGACGGGCGGTGTCTTCGTTCTCGATCCCGGTGCCGTTGTCGATCAAGTCGAGTACGACGACGCGGTCGCCCGAGCGAAAAACGTCGAGCGTCCGTGCTCCCTCGTTCTTCACCACGGATTCCAGGGACTGCACCCGCCCCCTGATCTCGAGATGGGGATCCTTCCTGTCGCCCATGGCGTGAACGGCATTGATTATCAGATTGATCAGGACCTGCTCGAACTTCGACATGTCGAGAAACACGTGCGGCATGTCGTTTTCCATGCGGACGGACACCCGGGTGTTGGAGCGCGTCAGTTCGTGCCTGATCAGCAAAAGAACTTCGTCGATGGTACGCCTCAGGTTGACGGGTTCCCGGCTCAGAGCCCGTTGGGAAGAGAAGTCGACGAGCCCGCGCACGATGCGGTCCGCCCGGGCAACGGCCTCGCGCATTTGTTTGAGGATCTTTTCGACGTTCGGGTCGTCCGGATTGATTCCTTCGGACAGATAATCCACTCCCAGCAAGAGGAGCGCGAGAGGGTTCTTCACTTCGTGGGCGACCCCGGCGGCGAGACGTCCGATCGATTCAAGTTTCTCGGCCTGAATGAGTTGGAGTTGCGTCTGCTGGAGTTCGCGGTTGGCCGCGACCAAGTTGCGGTTCAAGTTTTCGAGTTGCTCACGCGATCTCACGCCTTCGGTGATGTCCTCGCTGATGCCGACGACGAGCTGACGGCCCGTCTCCTCGTCGAAAACCGGGATCTTGACGGTGCGCAAATGCACTTCCCCGCCGTTCTTGGTTTCGATGATCTCTTCCGGCACCTTCATCAGGCTGCCGCGCTTGATCACCGCCTTGTCGACGCTGCGGAAATAGTCCGCCGATTCTTCGGTAAAGAGATCGTAGTCGTTCTTTCCCAGAGCCTTCTCCGCCTTGATGGTGGTCACTTTTTCCTGCTTCTTGTTCCAGAGGATGAAGCGAAAATTGTCGGTGGCGTCCTTGGCGAAGACGGCGACCGGAAGGTTGTCGAGAACGGATTCGACGATGCTGAGCTGTTGCATGACCCGAGAAATCGACTCGGTTGTAACAGAATCGCGCCCGGACGAGAAGCAAAAGAGAGCCGATTGTTCACGGTCGAGCGGACGTCTCCGGTGACGGCTCGCCGGTCGTCAGCTGTTCGATGAGGCAACCCACGGCCTCGGTCTCGGTGAAGTCGACGTCCTCGCCCCGCAGCAGCGAGTCGAGTACGTCGCGAACGTTGTGCTCAGTGGCCCGTTGGCGCCGCGCGCCGAAGTCGGCGTAGAGGTTGTCTATACGGCCCCGGTAGATCAACGCGGCATCTCGGTCGTAGACGGCGGCTTGGGGCGTGGTGGTCGCGCCGGCCCTCTCGACGAGGACGTGTCCGCGGTCGACGACGAACTTCGGCTCGAGGCCGTATTCCTCGACGTGCCGGGCGACCGCTTCGTCGGAAAGGGACGGGTCGGCATAGACCAGACGAAAGGCCACACCCCGGCTCGAGTAGGCTTCGAAGAGGCGGTTGATTTCCGGAGCGTAGCGGTTGGCCACCGGGCAATCGGGAGTCACGAAAAAATGAACCTCGGCGATTTTCTCGGTCCGATCCTTCGCCGCGGCGGAAACGACAAGCAGGAGCGTCGTTCCGAGGAGCGTCGTTCCGAAATGGAGTGCCAGTCGTTTCATGCGTCGTCGTCTTTTCCCCGCCTTTTCAGCCAGTCTTGCAGTGCTGCGAGTTCCGACGGACTCAATGCCTTGTCGCCGTCCGCGTCGAGCCGCATGATCAAGCCGGACTTCATGCGATCGGGGAGTTCGCTCTCCTGGAGGGTTCCGTCGCCGTTCCGGTCGAGCGCCTTAACGATTTGCGGCAGGCGCCGAAGCACGTTGCCGTTGCGGAGTTCCTTCGCCAGTTGGCCGATGATTTTCGCGCGGTCGATCTTGGTGGCGGCGCTCAGCCTCCGTGAATCCGATTCGTCCAGCGGCACGCCGGCGAGCGTGATGCTTCCCATTTCGTCGGTCGATTCCCGCCCCCACTTGACTCTCCGCGGCGGGTCGTGTGGGTTGTTCGGATTGCCCTCCGAATTGTCGTACTTGATCACCGATTTCAGAACGGTGTCCGCCGGCAGGATCACTTCCTCGGCGAAGTAGTAGGTGTCCTGCCAGTCCAGGTCCCAGTTCGGAACGTCGAGAAGAACCCGGGAGGACCCGTCGGGCAGCGTCGCGGTCATGATCATGCTCGTGCAGAGGTAGTGGGCGTGGCCGCTGACGCTGATCGCCTCGACGTCGACCGGCAGCTTGAAGGTGTCCTCAACGGTGTAGTCGCTCTCTCCGGCCGGAATGTCGATGCCGACGCCGCGACCGAAGGCAGGCGGCACCTGGACCGCCTGCAGCTGGCGGCTCGGTGGTCCGTCCGCGAAATGGAGACCCACGGTCGTCCGCTCCTTCTCCGGCTTGCCCGAAGGATGGAAATGCGTCGAAAGGACGAGGTCCGATCCTTTCGGGAGCGGGCGGGCGAGGTCGCCGGGCAGTTTGCGCGGACTGACACCCGGAACGTAGCCGCCCAGCGACCCGCTCCGGCGAAATGCCATGCCTCGGAATCCAGGTTTTCCGTCCTTGCCGTCCAGCTTCCGGGCCGCGCCGCTGTCGTCCAGAAAATAGAGGGAGTGATGAACCACGGAACGTGCCGATGGGCGCAGTTCGATGGCCTTGATCCACTGGTCCTCCGGCAGGTCGATCGGCAGGGCGAAATTGCGGTAGATGTCCGGGCCGTCCGCGGGAACCTCGAACGGCTCCGCCATGGTCAGAACGAGATCGGGCTCGCCCAGTTGCCAGCCTTCGGTGAAAGCCGGCATTTCCGGAGCATCGGCGGGATCGCCTTCCGGCTTGCCGGCTTCGACCCAGCGGTCGATCAGCTCGATCTGCCGGTCCTCGAGGCGCCGGACGCCGAGAAAGGCCGTCGCCTCCGGATTGGCGTGCCAGGGAGGCATGTAACGGTCGTTCACCACCCGCCGGATGGTGCGCGCCTTGCGGGAAACTTCCTCGTAGTTCGTGAGCGGAAACGGTGCGCTTGCGCCTTCTCGGTGGCAAGCGGTGCAGTTCTCGTAAACCACCGGCGCGATGTCGCGATGGTAGGTGACCTCCGAATCCTTCGCGGCGAGGCCGGCAGGAAGCGCGATGAGAAGGAGTGAAAATGTTTTCATGAAGGACCGGTCTCTCAAGATAATGCGACGCGTCTTCAAACTACAACCGCGGAACCTCTCGGAAGTTTCAACAAAGGAAAGCAAGTGGACACTCGGTCATTGACCAACCCTCCCCCGCTTGGACGTTACTTGACGCGGCCGATGGATGCGAGGGCCGAGCGGAGCCTGCGAAGTAGCTCCGCGGCAGCGCCTTCGCGGAGGAAAAGCGTGTAGAAGGCGGCCATCTGGAGGGAGAAGACCCAGACCGCCTTCATCATCAGAGCGATGCCCAGATGGAAGGACAGGCCGAAGAGAATCGCATAGGGACGCGTGCGTCGCCAAGCGAACCAGAGAGGGGCTCCCAGCTCGAAAAGCAACACGGAATACTGCAGGGCCGTCCAAGCCCGGGCGGGGAGGTTCCGAAGAAGGTAGGCAGCCATCTCAGTGGCGTAGTAGCTTTGCGCGTGGGTCCACAGCACGTCCGAATGTTCGAGCCAGTTGCCGCTTTTGATCTTGGTTAGGCCGGTCGCGAAGTACATGGCCATCAGCATGGCCTGGAAAGCGCGGACCGACGCGACCGTGCCTCGCCTCGGACCGGCGTCGGATTCCGGCGCGAGCGCCAGAAAGACGAAGCCCACGACGTAGATCCTGTTGAGCGCGAAGGACGAGGCGGAATCGACCCCTTCGGCGTAGAGCGCGGCCAGCGCGAGCGCCGCGAAGCCGAAACGGCGGTGCCGCGGGCGCAGAACGATCACGGCTGCGGCTGCGAGCAGGATCCCGACGAAGATCGGCACGGCCCAGACGGGCAACAAAGGAAAGGGAGGCATCGCGCCGGGTCGCTGCAGGCCCGCAGCGAGATGAAAGCCCTCGGCGGTGAGCCACTCCAGCGGCGTCAGCAGATTCCGCCCCATGTAGACCAGGAACGCGCCCGTGAAGGCCAGCTCGAAGACGCGGTAGCGCGCTGCGGGCTCATCCCCGAAGAGACGGACCCGGAAACCGGAGATTGCGCCCTCTTCCTTCATCGCGTCGGCTCGGGTTGCGCGGACCATTCGCGGTCCGACACGACTGCGATCTCCCGAACCCAGCTCCGGGGGACGGTTTCGAGAGGCGGCCGCACCCATCGACCGGGGGGATTCGAGAGCAGCCCGCTGCCGACCGGGGCGGAGACGCGCAGGAAGCGCACCTCGCGCAACGCGGGACTCTCCGGAAAGCGACGGGCGTGGGCGCCGGCGAGGTGGCGCGCCAGGTCGCGGCGGATCGGGCGTCCCCGCACCGGCCTGCCCGCGTCGCCGAGGATGCGGTCGAGGCGGGTGAGGTAGCCGTAGTTCTCCATGCGCGAGTAGTCCGAGAGGCGCAGGCCGACCCAGCGTCCCTCTCCGCCGGTGAAGCGCCCCTGCAGTTCGAACCACGACCAAGAGTCCACCCGACGGGTGAAAAGATGGGTGACGTTCCCGTAGTGCCGGAATCCGGGCGGGAGGATGTGGCGCAAATCGAAGGCCGCCAGGAACACCGAGACGATCCACGCGGCGACCAGCGAAAGGAACAGCCAGCGGCGCCAGGCGAAAGAGCGAATCCTTGTCATTGGGGGATTGGAGAAACCGAGCGAGTCGGGTCCTCGGACCCGAAAGAATCGAAACCGGGATCGGGATCGGGATCGGGTTCGACGCAGACGATCCAGTAGCCGATCCAGTAGCCGATCCGGTAGCCGATCCGGTAGCCGATCCGGTAGGCGGGGTGTCTCGTCATCGGTGTGTCGGTGTATCGGAACCCTCGATCGCCCCCTCCTACTCGAAACGAATGCCCATGGCGCGGAATTTCGCGTCGATTTCCGCCTTAAGCTCCTCGTCGCTCCGACCGTCCAGCAGCCCGTCGAGATGCTCCGTCCCCCATTCCGGCCAGGAACCGGAATCGTCGCGCGGGCGCGGGCGCTCCGTCTTCCCGCTGGACTCCCGGTAGGCGCGCCAGACGAGCCTTTCCCGGGCGACGTCCCGGTAGTAGCGGTGCAGCGCCTCGCCGCTGCCGTCCCCGTCGAGGTAGCCGAAGTAGTAGAACAGCACCATGCTGTCGAAATGCGACTCCGCCAGCGCCTGCCTCACGCCCCGGTAATTCTCGTCGCCCCAATCCGCCCGGAGACGCGCGACGAGCCGGTCGAGATCGAGGGACACGCCCCGGTCGGAGTCCAGCTTGATCTCGCGCTTGATCGCCGTCTCCAAGCCCGCGAAGTGGAAGCCTCCGCTTCGGTAGCTCACGCGCCGCAGGAAGTTCTCCATACCGCGAGCGCTCCATGGCTTGAGCAGCGAGCGCATCTCCCCCGTCATGAGGCGGGCGCCCAGGCTCACCACTCGCCCGGGTTCCTTCCGGCTCGGGTCGAAGCTGTAGCGGCTCCCCAGGGTGCGCAGGCCAACGGCGGAGAACTTGACGAAGGCGTAGTCGTCCCTCGATCCGCCCGAGGTGTTGTCCGTCCCGCCGAGCGCGATGAAGTCCTCTTCCGTTTCGGCCAGGTACATCTTGAAGAGATCGCTTTCCTCCGATCGCGGTTCCCAGTCCCAGGGAAGCGCCTGGAAGGCAGCGTCTATCAGCTCGAGATCGGCCGCCACCTCGGCCACCACCCGGCCCGTGAGCGGAGCGTTGCTGATGAACTCGAAATTGTCGGTCTCGTAGTGATGCTGGCGGTTTTCGGCGTCCTGCTCTCCCTCTCTGACCGTCAGCGTCTCCGTGTCCACCGTCACGGTTTCCGGCCAGACCAGCGGTCGCTTGTCCCGCAGGGACGCGACGAGGGTCTGGTCTTCCAGCGAAAGAGTGGTCACGGGCACCCGACTGCGCGCGCCGTTTTCCAGCTCCAGCACCACGGTGCTGCCGGACACCTCCACGAAACGCGCCGCCACCGTGCGACCGTCCCGGTCGGTCCAGATTCGGGCTTCTTCCTTCGCTAGCAAGAGATCGGGCGGAAGAAGGAAAAGGACGAAGAGGAAAAGGAGGGAGCCGGTTTTCATGGGGTGAAAGGATTCTACGGGAGCGGTTTCCGCGGCGGCGGGTCGCCCGCCCAGAACTCCAGCACCTTGGTTTCGCCGCCGGGCGTGCGCAGAGCGACGCGGTGGACGCCGGCGGTTTCCGAGACCCGGTAGGAGAGGCCGAGCTGCCGCCGCCCGTCGAGCTTCCCGGCGCGGGAGCGGCCGCGCCTGCCGTCGACGGCCACGACGCCGCCGTCCTCGGCGCTGAGGGCGACGGGGGTGTCCGGCGGCGAATGGGCGAAGGCGAGGCGGACCTGCACGGTTTCGCCGGGGAGAACGGGCACGCGGGGGAATTCGCCGCCCTGGTTTACGCTCAGGGCCAGCTCCCGGTCCAGGCTGGCGACGCGCAGGTAGGCGGTGACCGGCTCGCCGCCGTAGGCGGGCTTGCCGAGGGGATAGGGGACGGTCTCGAAGGCGCCCAGCTCGCCCGGGAGGACCGGGGCGGGAGGGGGGAGGGAGGCGGAGGCGAGCGGGCGGCGGGGGGCTGCGCCCCGGCGGCGGGAGCGGTCCGGGGCGTCGATCAAGGTGATGGCGTCCGGAAGGGGGGCTGCGCCGGATCCCGAAGTCCTGGCGGAGGCGGACGGCGCGGCGGCTCCGTTCCGAGCGGTGGTGCCGGAGTCGCCGGAGTCGAGCAGCCAAGCGAGGAAGGCGCCGCCGAGGACGAAGGCGCAGAGGGCGAGGAGGATGGGGCGGGGGTTCGGGGGCATGAGGGTCGGGCGCAATTGTGAGCCCTCTTTGGTGGATCCGTCGCCATCCTGCGGAATGTTGCGGACAGGTCTGCCGTTCTTTTAACCAACTAGCCCATAGAAGATCCGGATACGCTTATGAACCGAGTCTGGTGATGCATTCCGCATAATGAGGGAAGTAGGCTCGTGTGCTAAATTGAGAGTTCGTTACACCTTGTTTTAGGGCCGTCGGGGCACTTCTTCAATAGATCGGAAATGAGCCTTCCCGCTCCAACGAGGAGACGCTACTGGTTTACGGGATTGGAGGAGATTCTTGTAAGAGTAGTTGATTCACCGCAGTCTCTTTCGGTAAATATCATTTTATCGTCCGATATCCTCTTTATTGAATATCTATCCCCTAGTAAAGTTCCATGCTCTTCATCATCCTCGTCAACGCGTTGCCCTTGCTCGTCGAGTCCATAGATAAAACTTGAAAGCAGCACTAGATCACCCCTTTCATACGAATACGCCCCTTCCAAAACCATCGTTCCTTCGCTTCCGTCTCCCTCATCGCCGAAAAGAAACTCTAATTTAAAGTCCGATTCATCAATCGTTACCTTATACTTCAATTCTCCCATCTCACTGTCCGCGATCTCGCTTAGCCAAACTCCCAATATGGCATCACCGTCAAATCGGCTGCCAGTGCAGGACGGGATCATTGCGCAGATGAAAAGTAGCACAGCGTATCTCATTACTTTCAGAGTCCTGGGTTATAGCCAGGAGGGTTGTAGTCAGAGGGCACCTCGCTTCCTGCTTCTTCCATGATTTCATTTGTCACAGTATGGCAATTTCCAGATTTGTCTCCGCCATCGCCGCCCTTAGTTTTATAATCCCTTTTCTCATCGAGTTCTTCCATGACTTTTTCTGCGGCATCCTTAACGGCTTGGTCCCACTCATCTTGGGTCATTCCTTCAGGAGGAGAAATTGTCACTGAAGATGTTTCAGGGCGTTTGGGCGTTGGATTCAAGTCGGGTTCACTATTCTTCTTAATCCCGAGCTTTGAGCCCTTTTCTTTTGTCCCCGAATAGGTAGTTCTTTCTCCATTGCTCTCTTTCACTTCAACCCACGTGTGAGCGCCCGCCTTAGCGAGCCCGTTAACGCGCCTTGACTTTATCATAACATCCAACCCATCCGGATCCACGAAACTCACCGCCGAATTCCCCACGTACCGGTACAAATTCACGTCCCCCGCCTCGAAGCGGATCGGATCGTTCTGCAAGAACCGCCCCAGCACCGGCGAATAGACCCGGTTGCGGTAGTCGTAGAGTCCGGCTTCGGCCACCCACTCGCGCCCCGTGTAGAGGAAGCGATTGCCGGTGGACGGGCCGCCTGCCAGCGGGCTGCCCGCGCCGTCGTAGGCGCTCACCGTCCCGAAGACGTCGTAGCGGTAACTCTCCAGCACGTTTCCATTTTCGTCGGTCAGCGCGGTGACGCTGCCGAGGCCGTCCTGGACGTAGTAGTGTGGCCCGTTGGCGTCGATCATCATCAGCGGCTCGTCCACCCCCGCCCCGTGCACGTAGCGGCGGAACTGCTGGCCGTTCTCGTTCCGCTCCTCGATCAACTCCCATCCGTCCCAGAGAAAGTAGGTGGTCTGGCCGTTGATCGTGCGGCTGGTCACCCGGTTCCTCGTGTCGTAGGTCTGGACGACGGTGTCGGTGCCCTTGGCCACGCTGAGCAGGCGGTTGCGCGAGTCGTAGGCCAGTGTCGCGGTCGGCACGCTGGTGTCGCCGTAGAGGCCCGCTTCGCCCTGCGGGTCGAGCCTCGCCGAGGTCAGGTTGCCGTTGGCGTCGTAGGCGAGGCCGTGGCTGTTGACGCTGGGGTACTGGTTGACCGCGTTGGCCGTGCCGTAGCTGTCGGTGCTCTGGCCGGCTCCGGCGACCGCTTCGGCGACGGCGACGCGGTTGCCTACGGGATCCCAGTCGTAGCTCACGCTGCGCACGGGGTTGCTCCCGGCGCTGTCGCCGGCCTGGTACTTGACTGAGACGAGCTGGTCCACGGCGTCGTAAGCGTAGACATCCCAGTCGCCCCCGTCAATCCGCATCGCGCTGCGGTTGCCGACGCTGTTGTAGAGGTAGTCGCGGGTCTGGAAGGCTATCCCGCCTTGGGCGTGGTCCACGCTGAGCAACTGGCGGGCAGCGTCGTGGCCGTAGCTGGTGGTCACGCCGTTCTCAAGCGTGCGGCCCACCCGGGTACCGTCGAGGAAGTAGTCGTAGTTGGCCAGGGCCGGCGGGCCGTCCTCGCTGATGCTTTCGACCTGGCCGCGGGCGGTGTAGCCGTAGCTGACGACGCTGCCGCCGGGGTAGGCCACGGTGGCGCTGCGGCCGTCGGCGTCCCGGGTGTAGCCGACGGTGAAGGGCGGCAGGCTCGGGTCGAGGCCGCCGAGGTCCTGGGTCTCGGAGAGCAGCTGGCCGGCCTCGTCGTAGCTGTAGCTGCTGGTGCTGAGGCCGTTGCCGGAGCTGAGGAGGCGTCCGGCGGCGTCGTAGCTGCGGGCGGCGCCGAGGGTGCTGTCGCTCCAGGACAGCGCGGTCTCGCGTCCCCGGAGGTCGTAGGCGGAGCTGGCGGTCGCGCCGTTGCGGGCGCGGGCGGTGAGGAGCTGCCCGGCGTCGTCGTAGGTCCAGGCCTCGTAGCTGGCGTCTGGGTAGTCCTTGCGCAGGGGCCGGCCGAGGGCGTCGCGGGTCCAGGCGTGGGTCTGGCCGCGGGCGTCGGTGAGGCTGGCGAGCCCGCCGACGGAGGTGTGGGCGAAGTGGGTAGTCTGGTTCTCCGGATCGGTGGCGGAGATCCGCCGGTCGAGCAGGTCGTAGGCGAAGCTGGCGACTCCGTTGTCGGGCCGGGTGATGGAGAGGAGGTTGCCGGCGGGGTCGCGGGCGTAGGCGGTGCTGCGCCCGATCGGGTCGGTGATGCTGGCGAGCCGGTCGCGGCTGTCGTAGCTGCGGGTGGTGGCGACGCCGCCGGGCGGGGTCACGGCGACGAGGTTGCCGTTTTCGTCGCGGTCGAGCAGGGTGGTGGCCTCTTCGGGCAGGCCGGGGGCCTCGGTGACGGAGACGAGGCGCCACTCGAGATCGTAGCCGTAGAGGATTTCGCGACCGCTGGGGAAGGTGACTGAGGTGGGCTTGCCCGAGGGGTTGCAGGCGCCGCAGCCGCCGGTGCCCCCGTAGGCCAGGGTGGTGGTGCGGGAGAGCGGGTCGGTCACGGTGAGGACGTTGCGGAACTCGTCGTGGGTGGCGCTCCAGGTCTTGCCCAGCTCGTTGGTGAAACCCGTGCGGTTCCCGAAGGAGTCGTAGGCGAACTCGACGAAAGTGCCGTCGGCGTGGGTGCGGCGGGTGAGTTGGCCGCGATCGTCGTAGCGGTAGCTCTCGCTTCGGCCCAGCGGGTCGGTCGCGCTGGCGACGAGATCGAGGCTGTCGTATGTGTAGTCGGTGGGGTTGCCGAGAGCGTCCGTGTGGCTGATAAGGCGTCCGCTGCCGTCGTAGGTCCAGGTTCGGGTGTTGCCGCCGCGGTCGGTGTGGCTGGTGACTTGCCCGTAGCTGTTGCGGGTCCAGCTTTCCTGGAGCCCGTCGGGCCAGGTCTTGCCGGTGACGCGCCCGCTCCCGTCGCGGGTCCAGGTGGTGGTGCGGGTGGCGAAGCCGGGGGCCTCGAGGCTGTGGGAAAGCAGGCGGTTGCGGCTGTCGTAGACGAAGGTCTCGGTGCTGCCGTCGGAATGGTTGACGGTCTCGGGCAGGCCGAAGGTGTTGCGGGCGAAGCCGGTGGTGTGCCCGCGGCGGTTGGTGACCGAGGAGACGAAGCCCGCGCCGCCCTGGCCGTAGGTGAAGGTCTGGACGTTGCCGAGGCCGTCCCCGCGGCTGACGAGGTTGCCGCTGCCGCTGGCGAACTCGCGCTCGATGGTGCGCCCGCCGGGATAGACGGCGAGGGGGCGTTGCGCGTCCAGATACCCGGTGCTGGCGATGGTATGGCCGGTGAGCCCGCTGCTCTCCTTCGCGAGGAAGCCGACGGGGCCCTCGGACTTGAACTCGTAGGCGATCGCGGTGCCGCTGCCCCGGACGCGGGCGTCGGTGGCGTGGTTGAGCACCGGACGGCTGTAATCCGCCGGCTGGATGTAGGCGTAGCTGGCGGTGCCGCCGCCGGAGTAGGTGGCGTCGGCGAGGGTGCTCCAGGTGAACGTACCCAATGCGTCTGCGAAACTCGCGTACCCGAAACTGATGCTGCGGCCGTCGCTGGCGGAGACCGCGACGAGCACGGGGTCGCCTCCGTTCACGCCGGCGGGAGGGTCGCCGTAGGTGAACTCGAGGTAGCGCCCCGAGGGATCGGTCACGCGCCGGAGGAGACGGTCCTGGGGGGAGTCGTAGGTGTGGACGGTCTCGTTGTCGGCGGCGTCGAAGGTCGACTCGATTCGGTAGATGTGCCCGGAGCCGTCGGGACGCTTGACGAACCGGTGGATGGTGCCGTCCTCGAGATGCACTTCGTAGTAGTCGCCGTCCTGGAGGAGGAGGCTGCGCACGTTGGCGGCGGGCAGCCAGGTCGCCTGTCCGCCGGAGGGGGCTCCGTCGCGGGTGTAGAGGTAGTTGCCCCCTCCGGGGAAGGAGAGGACGAGCTGGGGTTCGCCGGTGAAGAAGTCGGGACCGCCGTCGCGCAGGAACCACTGGTAGCTGTGGGACCAGGCGCTCTCCTGGCCGAAGACTCCGTTGCCGACGTTCTGGAGCACGGCGCGGGTGTTGGAGTAGCGCGCGAAGCGCAGGGGCAGCAGCCCCACGGAGCCGAAGACCTCGATCTCTTCGATCGTGCGCTTGGCGTTGCCGGTGTAGGCGGAGAAGAAGTTCACGCCGTCGCCGTCGCAGTTGGGGGGATCTGAGGGGCCTCCGGGATGGTCGTTGCCGGTGGGGCCCGAGTCGTAGGTCGGTTCCGAGTCGTAGGTCGGTTCCGAGTCGTAGGTCGGTTCCGAGTCGTAGGTGGGCTCCGAGTCGTAGGTGGGCTCCGAGTCGTAGGTGGGCTCCGAGTCGTAGGTGGGCT